>NZ_CP077717.1:715000-1436345 GCF_019175345.1 Saccharolobus shibatae B12
TATTGATAGAACGTATAAATTAGATAAATTATGGATAGTATTGCAACAGTTCTTATCTTGTTTTCACCCTTCTCAGTCTTCAAAACAGCTATTGACAGTATGGTCATTGGAAATAGCATTAATATCGCAACTGCAACGCTTGAAAGCAAGAACGCCCCTGCCGAAGTGACAGGTAACGTAAACACTGTTAATCCTATGAGTCCAGCTATCATTGATATGACTATTGCCTTAATGGGAACATGCCTTTTTTCACTAACATCACCTACGAAATCCGGCATAATTCTATCCATCGCGTAAGAGAATAGTAATCTACTTCCCACGAAAGACGCTGCTGACAAGTACATGAGCAGTTGTAAAATACTAGCTAAGGCGAACAGGACACCTAATACAACATTTCCACTAGCCACACCCTCCAACAAATCTAAATATGGGGTAGGTATTGGTAAAGTTCCTTGAACTATACTTAAATACATCATTTTAGTGGTGAAGTCATATCCAAATTGGTTATACTCAAGAGCTAATGCTGCTGTAAATATGAATCCAGTTATAACTAGAGTACCTAGAATACTTATTGGCATACTTCTCTTTGGGTTCCTTACTTCACCCGCTATATACACAGTATTAATTATATAAGAGAATCCCACTACGTAGACCGGGTTTAATGAAATGATATTGTAAATGTTATAATATGCTGGCACTGGAGCATTTGATGATGTTACATTGGCATATAAGTTTGTAACGTTTGCGTAGGTTAACGCGAATTCGTTCAGCCTACTTATGGCTAAGGAGTGTGGAACTACTGCCTCTACTATGATCATTCCTATAGCAGCTATCAACGCCAGAGGAATTGCCAACCATTGAAAAACTCTATATACCTTATTTCCAAAGATTGGAATCAAGGACATAATAACTATCTCAGTAGCACCTATGGCCATTATCAAATACGGATTACTATCTATTTGCGAACCTATTGCTATTAGGGAGAGATTATGGGTGTAGTAGCCTAGGATTGTTAATAGGGGTATTAGACCAAATGTTTGTAATGTTATTCCAGTAATTCCCATGAATAAAGGCACAGTTGCTAAAAAGTATCCAGCATTTCCTACGAAACCTAATGCAGGATGTAAATTCCTACTGACATAAACATAATCAGCAGCAACTCTTGGAACCTTAGAGCCAACATACGAGAATATCATTCCTACTAGGAAAAATCCAAGTATAGGTAATATTAATCCTAATAAAGGATTTCCGCCAACTAGAGGACCAGTGGAAGCTACATAATATGTGGAAAATAGTAGCCCAAGTAAGGCAATATTAAACCACAAGGCGTCTAATATGCCAAACTCTCTTACTAAACCAGACGACTCCCTTAAGAATACTCCCTTTTTAGACTTTTCCATAGGAAATCAATAGGAATAAAATAAAATAAGAATAATAAGCTTTAATATTCAAACAGTTGTACAGTTTTTAAAAATATGCTAAATTGAATTAAGGATTCTCTTTAAAATTTCTACTGCCTTATTAAGCAATGGCTCTGGGATTGTTAATGGTGGCATAAGTCTTATCACATTATCCCATCTTCCAGCCTTATACACCAATAACCCTCTTTTTAACGCTTCCTCTATGACAATCTTTGTCCCTTCACTCCAAGGTTCCTTTCCGTTTCTAACTAACTCTATTCCTATCATGAAGCCTAATCCCCTTATATCGCCTACGTGTGGATTTTCAACTTCACTCAACTCCTCTAGAATCTTTTTACCTAACCTCTCTACCCTTGGGAGAATGTTATATTTCTCTATAAATTCTAAAGAAGCTAATCCAGCCGCCAATCCTAAGGGATTTCCCCTATAAGTACCAAGGTGAAAGCCAGTGGGTAGTTTATTCAAATCTTCCCTATAGCCTACCATTGAAACTGGTATTCCTTCACCTATTGCCTTGGAAATTGCAACTATATCCGGCTCAATATTTTCCCATTGATACGCCCACATTTTTCCAGTCCTTCCTACACCAGTTTGAACTTCGTCGACTATTAATGGGACTGAATATTTTTCCGCTAATTCCTTGAGACCCTTGAGAAAACCCTTAGGTGGAACTACATAGCCTCCTTCACCTTGAATTGGTTCAACTAATATCCCAGCCACATCACCACCTAAATATCCAGGATTTGACATTGCGTAATCTAGTAAGTGTAATATTTCATTTAAACAGTCCTTAAATGGGCATCTATAAGGATAAGGATAAGGGAACTTCACCACTCTGTCGTCAAAGAACGGATTAAACTCCTTAAATCTATTAGCACCAGTTAAACCTAAAGTGCCAGCAGTTATCCCGTGATACGAACCTTCAAAGGCAATTATAGTTTTCTTTCCAGTCACGTATCTGGCTATTTTCACTGCTGCCTCGACAGCATCAGCACCTGTTGTCGTAAACAACAGTTTAGCCTTAAATCCTAAGGTAGATAATAACTTTTTACTGAAATTAACTCTTATTTCCGTTGGTATTTCTAAGGTGTGCCATACTTTTTCCAATTGCTCTTGAACTCTCCTTCTTATAAAGGGATTGTTGTGACCTAGATTAACCACGGATATCCCGGTAACCATGTCAATGTATACATTGCCATCAACATCAGTTATGGTAGAACCTTGAGCTTTATCAATTGCTATCTTAAAGTATTTAGGGTAATTTACAGCTGAAGTCTCATACTCTTCTTGATCTTTTAATAACTTAAGTGATTTAGGACCAGGAGGGGTCACATTAATTATTGGAGCTTCCAATACACTTGCGTCAAAATTTTCTTCCATATAACTAACTTTCCTAGCACTGCTTAAAAGCTGATCATCTACTCGCCTGTATGAAATTGACCATCCTTGCCAAGGAAAAGAAAGTTGTAATAATTTCTAAAATAGTTACAGTTTATACTAGTACAATACTTATAAGTGTAATTGGGGAAATTATCAAATAGAAATTGAAGAGATCAATATAACTTTTCTCGCCATCGAGGTAGGTATTTTTGTTAAAAAAGAAAATTCGAATCCACATATGACTTTAAATACTTTAAAAATGTGATAGTAGTAAGGTTTTTAAGCACTTTATATACCACACTATTTAAAATGCCAGATAAAAACCAATCTGTTTTCATAAGACAATCCTCTGGTTTAGTAAGAGAAGTTAGTCCTTGGGCATCATTCTTTGCTACATTTGGACTGGTAACGGGTGGAATACCTATATTAATAGTATCATGGCTTTATCTCGCTCCAGGGGCAAATTGGACCTTATCTTACTTAATATCATTGTTACCCACTTTAGGAATGGCATTTCTTTTTTACATTGCGTCAATCTCAACCCCTAGATCAGGTGGAGATTACGTATTTCAAGCTAGATCATCACATTCCCTAGTTGCATTTGTCAATTATTGGGCGTTATGGATAGCCTTTGCACTATCCTTGGGATTATATAGCTATTTAGGTGCGCAATGGTTTGCTTATTTATTTAGTGGCTTAGGGCTTTTTTACAATGATCAAGCATTACTAAACTTAGGCTCATTTTTTACCACAACTCTAGGAAGTGTAATAGTAGGTATTATAATATTGATTATGGGAGCAATCGTAGCTTCTATAGGAAAATACGGTTGGAGTTTTGTATTTGTAACTGGTATTATATCGATACTCTCAACAATTATAACATTCGTGGCTTTAGTCCTAATAAGTCCTTCACAGTTCTCTAGCGCACTATCATCTTTCACTGGAGTAAATAATGCATATGACGAAGTAATATCAACCGCTACTTCAAATGGCTTAAGTTTCGTATCACCACTTTATGGAGCCTTACTAGCAATTCCAGTAGTATGGTATTATTATGTATGGTATAATTTACCAGCATCTTGGAGTGGAGAGATGAAGAAAGTAAAGTATAATTCACTACTAGGTATAGTGGTTGCAGTACTATTCATAGGAGTCTACTATATTTTATTTACCTCCCTTAATCTCCACGCCTTTGGTGAGAGATTTTTAACATCT
The DNA here is from genome assembly GCF_019175345.1 of Saccharolobus shibatae B12. Taxonomy (NCBI): domain Archaea; kingdom Thermoproteati; phylum Thermoproteota; class Thermoprotei; order Sulfolobales; family Sulfolobaceae; genus Saccharolobus; species Saccharolobus shibatae. Next base: position 719,017 of record NZ_CP077717.1, read on the forward strand.
TGGTCCTACATTTCCGCAAATTCGTTAAATAGTACAGTTTATAATGATCTAAGTACCATGGGTACTTTCACTCCCTTTTTCGCCTTATTAGTAAACCACAACGTATTCTTATACATTATAATGTGGATAGCATTTTGGCTACCCAATTTCTATAGCAATCCTCCCTTAGTTGTTTCCCTAACTAGATATCTCTTTGCATGGGCGTTTGATAGGATAATGCCAGAGAAATTGGCTGATGTAAATGAAAGATTTCACATACCATTAATCTCTACAATAATTACTGTAATTGTTGGTATAATAGGAGTATTACTTTACGCATATGTCTCATCAATATCGATCGTAGATGTAACAGTGATATTCGAAATAAGCTATGGAATTTTCGCCTTAACTACTGCGTTATCACCTTTCATAAAGAGGAACTTCTTCAACAGAGGTGTCCATATTAAAAATATAGGTGGAATCCCCATAGTATCTCTAATAGGGTTTCCAGTATTTGGATTCCTTCTCTATGCGTTATATCAAACTTGGGGAAATCCAGTGTTGCTACCAATAAACTTTCCCACAATACTTTCATTAGTAATAATATATGCAAGCGGAATTATGATTTACGTAGCATCATACATCATTAATAAGCAGAGAGGAATTCAGATGAACTTGATTTTTGAGGAAATACCACCAGAATAAGTTAACTCTTTTGTTTATTCTTTCATCTTCTTTTTAGATATTTAATTTTAAATATGAGTTAATGCCAGTCTAACACTTGTGGGACTATTCAAAAGGAATAATCCAGATTCAAATAAGATAGGGGGCCTTAAGATACTGTTTACCAGTGACCTTCACGGTTCCGAAACCGCTTTTAGAAAATTCCTTAACGCTGCTTTAATGACGAAAGCTGATACGTTAATTATAGGAGGAGACCTAGCCGGTAAATCACTAGTTCCAATAATAGATATTGGAGATGGTAAGTTTAAGGTAGAAGATAAGACTGTGGGAAAAGAGGGTTTGGATGAAATTATTAAGAAATATAAATCTTCTGGAGTTTATTACACAATAGTTGATCAAAAAGGCCTTACAGAACTAAATGAGAATCGAAAAGCATTAGATGAGGAATTTAGGAGAGTAATACTAGAGAGATTAGAAGAATGGGATAGGATAGCCCAAGAGAAATTGAAAGGAACTAATCTAAAAATCTATACTAACTTAGGCAATGACGATCCCCTATACATGTTTGATGTTATAGGCAAGAGCGAAAGAATGGTGAAATGTGAAGGAGAAATTGTCAATATAAATGGATACGAGATGATCACTTTCGGCTATGTCAATCCTACGCCATGGAACACCCCAAGGGAAATGATCGAAGATGAGATCTACTCTAACCTAAAGCAGATGATAGAGAAAGTTGAGAATCCTGCAAAGGCAATTTTCAACTTACATGCCCCGCCATATGGTACAAATTTAGATAATGCCCCCTTATTAGATAAAACGTTAAAGCCTGTGGTAAAAAACGGTGAAATAGTGATGACACATGTAGGCTCTATTTCAATAAGGAAATTGGAGGAGGAATTTCAACCCTTATTGGGTATTCATGGACATATTCACGAATCAAGGGCATTTGACAAGATAAATAAGACTATTATTATTAATCCAGGTAGTGAGTATCATTTGGGAATGTTGCATGCTACTTATATAATTTTGGAAGAAAATAAAGTGAAAACGCATCAATTTGTTATAGGGTAATTATATAACAAACAGCAAGAATATTATTTTTTTATAGAAATAGCCTTTTAACCGTGAAATTCCTTATCGGCCTCTTTTAATATGTCATCTATAGCGTTCACGCCCTCATCTACTTCCTCTTTATTTATTATTAATGGAGGAGAGATTATGAACCATGAGGGACCATTGTAAACATAAATATTTCTCTCCGTTAATAGTTTTCTAGCTAAGATATCGACGAGCGTGAATTTACCTTCAAACTTATCCTCATACCCTCCGAATGGAGTATTATTCTTATCCTTTACTAACTCAATTGCCCAGAATAACCCGACACCTCTCACGTCACCAATACTTCTATGTCTCTCCTTCAATTCTTGAAGTCTTTTACCCAAATAGTCCCCCATTATTTTCACATGGGAGAGAATGTTAAGCCTTTCATACTCCTCTATTACTGCAGGGATGGCAGACAATGAAACTGGATGAGCCTCAAAAGTATGTCCATGAGCGAAAACTTCATCTTCAAAGAACTCTCCTATCTCTTTACTTACACCGGTAATTCCTATTGGAACATAAGATGCGGAAGCGCCTTTAGCAGTAGTCAATATATCTGGCTCGATATTCCATAAGTTTACGGCAAACCATTCCCCTACTCTTCCCCAACCAGTCATAACTTCATCAGCAATAAATAAAACGTCATTCTCCTTAGCTATTTTCCTCATTAAAGGCATGTACTCTTTAGGAGGCACTATAACACCATTTGTACCAGTTATTGGCTCAACGATCATTGCTACAACGTTCTTTTCTTGTCTAATAACGTAATCCACGTAATTCGCACACGCCATTCCACAGTCAGGGTATTTCAGCTTAAGTGGACATCTAAAGCAGTATGGTTCTGGTATTCTCACAACTCCGGGCATAGTATTAGGTTCTACAAACCACCTCCTATAGTCTCCGGTAAGAGATATTGACCCCTCAGTGGATCCATGATATGATCTATACCTAGCTATGACCTTATATTTAGGCTTCCTGTAAAGCCTAGCTATTTTTATTGCTGCTTCGTTAGCCTCAGTACCGGAAGTAGAATAGAAAAACTTACTAATGTTTCTAGGCATAACCTTGAGTAAAGCTCTCGTCGCCTTAGCCCTAACATCAGCACCGAAAGAGGGATTAATATATTGTAACTTATCCAGTTGTTCTTTTATACTGCTTATAACCCTTTCATTTCCATAACCCAAATTTACGTTAACGAATTGTGAGGAAAAGTCTAAGTATTTCTTTCCCTCTACATCATAAAAGTAAACTCCTCTTGCACTTGACACAATTATGGGATCCCAGCCCTTTTGTTTACTCCACGTTTTGAAGGTATGCTCCTTAATAATCTTCTTATCTTCTTCATCTCCCATATTTTATTATATTATAAAATGCATTATAAACTTTTTACACATATAGTTAAAATTAGTACGGAACTATATATCTCTAACATCATTACCGATCTAGAAGTTTCACAACTTTTTCAAAAACTCTTAGCCCATTTAACATATCCTCATCTGAAGAAAACTCCTCCTTTGCATGACTAATACCTAAATGAGATGGAATAAATATCATCCCAACTTTAGAGATCTTAGTCATATACTGGGCATCATGTCCAGCCCAACTGTACATGAACTTATATCTCATACCCAATTCTTTGCACGCTCTTTCTATAGTGCTAATAACTTCTTCAGAGAAATTTACAGGATTAGCTGTCCACAAATGTCTATATTCAACTTCTAATCTCTCGTCATCGGCAATCCTCTTTGCAATATCAACTAACTCATTTATAGCTTGATCTATCCTATTCCTCTCAATACTCCTAACGTCAACAGTAAGTCTGACTTCCCTAGGTATGGCGTTGTATATATTTGGTTTAACGTTGAGTATACCAACTGTTGCCCTTAGATTTTCCTGTCTCTTTGCGTAATCCCTAACGCTGGTTACAAATTTGGAAGCTCCAACTAAGGCATCCCTTCTCCTATCCATTGGTGTAGGCCCAGCCTGACTGGATTGCCCCTTAAATGTTATCTCATAGACACTTAAACCAGCAATCCCTAAAGGTATTCCAATTTGATATCCTTCCTCCTCCAAAACTGGACCTTGTTCTACGTGAAGCTCTAAATAGTACTTAGGCTTCCTGTACATTAATCTATTACTCTCATCTCCCATAAAACCCGAAGTCCTTAATGCTTCCTCAAAACTCATATTATCCTTATCTCTCCTTGAGTAAACATAATTTTTATCGAAAACTCCAGTGGTTAATCCAGATCCCAGAAGTGAGGGTTGGAATCTAGCACCCTCTTCATTCGTAAAATCTATAAGTGTAATGGAATGATTGGATATGCCTCTTTCTTTAGTACTTCGTAATACTTCAAGCCCGGCTATAACACCATAAAAACCATCATATTTTCCTCCATAAGGCACAGAATCCATGTGTGATCCAATCGCAATAGTATCATCCAATTTACCCCTTAATTCTCCAATTATATTTCCTGCATCATCGACCTTTATGTCAACACCTATACTCGATAGAATTTTTATTAGTTCCTCTCTTACTTTTATATCATATTCGTTTAAAGCAAGCCTCATTACCCCGTCGATAGTCCAACCTATATCGGTTAATGAATGAAAAGTTGTTAAGAATCTTTCTGGATCCATTAAATAATATATTAACTATAGGTTAAAAATTCTTAACGATGTTATTTAGAGAGGTTTAACAAAACTTTGTTTTCCTTTAAGATAATTAATCCCTTCTTCTGTAAGGTCTCCAAATAATCGGCATACTTAGAACCCAGCGTTCTCTTTATTTCATCTATTGTGGTTTCGCCTCCTGCCTTAATAACAAACCTAATGATTTCTGTTTCTACCTCTTTTCCCTCATTTCTTATTCCCATTCTCTGCTTATATTCTTGATATGATTGTCTATCTAATTTTCTATAAATTCTTATATGCATTTGATACATAGTTATAATCCTATACGCTATATCCAAAGCTTCTTGATCACTTAGCCTTATCCTCTTTTCTCCTAGATCATCCCCAACTACTATAAAGAATGCTCCTTCATTTACCTTTCCCTCTCTAATGATAGGCGGGCTTTCCCCAATTCTTAGATAAATTTTCTTACCGTCCTTAACGTGAAATTTTCTAGCTATATCTGGCATTTATATAGATACTGATTGTGGAAGTTATAAATTAATCTAGCATATGTAATTCACACGACCTTGAGAAATATACTGTTAAAGACAGTTTCTATTATAAAATTAATAAAAATTTTTAAACCATTATAAGAAAATAATAGCGTATAATAAAAAGAGTATTTTTAGTGAAAGTACTAATAAAGAGGTTATTAGCTTAGTTAAATGGACATATCCCGCTTTCTGAGAAAATATAAATAAATCTATCAACTGGTTAAAGTGTTTGGATAAGGGGTTGATTCGATTTGATGAGTTATTAATCCACAAGAATGTGAAAATAACTTTTAAAGTTAAGTATACATTGTAAATTTAAACTATTTACTAGTATACGGTCCTTTTTAACAAACTTGTAAACGTAATAGTTTATATATATCTAATTATATTCTCTCCTTATGAAAGGAAATCTAAGATGGAAGATCGTTCTGATTGTATTTGCGTTAATTATAATAGACTACATAGATAGGGGGCTAATAAATACTGCATTACCAGTACTAAAAAGTGAATTCCACATAAGTTCTTTTGAAGCTGGAATCATAGGAAATGGTTTCACCTTTGGATACCTTATAATGAACCCTTTGGTTGGTTATTTTTTGGACAAATATGGGCCTAAGAGGGTTTTTAGCAGATTTGCAATTTTTTGGGGAGCCGTACAAGCCATTAACGTATTTGCCTTCTCGGCTTTTTACTTCATAGCAACTAGAGTATTATTGGGAATTGGTGAAGCCGTAGGCTTCCCTGGAGTTACAAAGATAGTCGCAAATTGGCTTAGAAAAGATGAAAAGGCTAGAGGTGGTACAATCTCGGACTCTGGCGTGAATCTAGGAATAGTTTTTGGTTCATTATTTATGTTAGGATTGTTTGCAATAATTCCTACTAAAGAGTTAGCTTGGAGGTTAGGATTTTTAATTAGCGGACTTTTGGCGATAATTCTCGCTATCATATTAGGTCGTCTCTTGTACGATTTACCAGAACAACATCCAAAGATTTCCAAAGAGGAATTAGATTACATCTTATCCGGGAGGGAAAACGTTAATACAAAAGCTAAGTTACCGTTATCATATTGGTTAAGAAGCAAAAATTATTGGGGATATATGCAAGGCTTAGGAGCACAGGCCGGAATATTTTTCGGTCTATTTACCTGGTTACCTTTGTATCTTTTTTATGCTCGACATCTTTCCTTAGCCTTTACATTAGAATACACCGCATTGATCTGGAGTTTCGGCTTCGTAGGAGAGCTAGTAGGGGGTTATGTGGTTGATAAATTGATTAAGAGAAATCCCAATTTAGGGTTCAAAGTAGGGTTTGCTGTTAGCTCGTTATCTGTAACCATAGGTCTTGCAGCTGCCACTCTAGTTTCTTCCCCCATAGAGGCCGTTGAAATTCTAATGGTAACTTTCTTTTTCCTAAGGTGGTCTGGTATACAATGGGCAGCACCATCCTTCTTGGTTACGCCAGAATTAGCTGGTCAATTTGGAGGCCATATTGGTTTTTGGGAAACTTTATGGGGAATAGTAATACCAATAGTGTTTGGAGCTACTGTGCAAGTTACCAAAGCATATCTTTTAGGAATGGAGATTTTGATTGGAATAGGGCTTATATACTTCATAGGAACTGTATTAGTAACTAGTTATAGGCAAATAAAGGTGAGCTAGAATTGTGGAAGGTATTTTTTCTTAATAGAGATTTCGTCAAGGAAAATGTTAGAGACGAGTCTCCTAAACCTAATGAAGTAAAGGTTTTCCCTAAATACATAGGAATATGTGGGACTGATAAGAACATCTATTTAGGTAAAAAGCCAGTTAAGGAACCAATTGTCTTAGGACATGAAATATCTGGGATAACTGAAAAAGGGGAAAAGGTAGTTATTTTTCCAAATTATTGGTGCGGTTACTGTAATAATTGTATAAGGGGATTTTATAGCAGTTGTAAAAATAAAATATCTATTGGCGTTAACGCTGATGGTGGAATGGCAGAATATATTAACGTGCCTAAAGATTTCGTATTTAGAATACCTGATGCCTTAGATTTAAAATTGGGAGCTTTAGTAGAACCTACCGCAGTTGCTCTTGCCGCATTAAATAAGATAGACAAAGAGATAGGGAAAGTTGTAATACTAGGGGGCGGTAGTACTGGAACTCTAATATCGATAGTAGCTCAAATAAACGGATTAGAAGCATTTATTATAGAGAAGGATAAAAGAAAAGAGGAAATCCTTAAAGAAAAAGGGTTTAAAGTAACTAGTGAATTTGAGTTCAATGATAGAATTGCGTTGATAGATACCATAAATAACCAAGAGAGTATAACAGTAGCTCAGACAATTCTTAAAAACTCAGTAGCTAGATCTGAGCTAATAATTACTGGGTTAGACGAGGAACAGATTAGCTTAAATAGAGATATTATAGTTAGGAATGAGGTAATAATTAAAGGTTCGATTATATATAGTAGAGATGACTTTTTAAATTCTATAAAACTAGTTACTGAAAATAGAGAAAAATTCAATAAGATAGTAGACAAGGTATGCTCAATAGATAGTATTAGTGAATGGTTCAGAAAATGCGTAATAGAACAACCTAACATAAAAGTCCTCGTAAAAATGGATTCTACTTAGTTACACTCTCTTTAGTTTTCCCACTCATAAAAGAGAATATCATAGCAACTATTATTATTATCGAAGATATAAGAAAAGCAAAATGTAAACCATTCACAAATGTTGCACTAACATCTCCATTTAACTTGGTAGTTCCTATAAATATCTCAAAGGCAACATTCCTTGGTATACTTAAAGTTGCAACTACTATGCTTAAGACATAGCTTAGAATAGTACCTATGTTACCTAACGTTCTAGATAGCCCCGAAACTGAACCATAATATTCTTTAGGTGCATGAAACATTATGGCAGTCGAATTAGAAGGCCAGAACATCGCAGAGCCTATACCAGTAATCGCACTAATTCCTATAATTAAATAATATTCAGTAGTGGGTGTTAGTAAGAAGAAGTAGAGAATCAAGGTTATGAAAATGAACATCAATCCTATACCAGCTACTATACCTGGCTTTCCTCTATCCGCAACCTTTCCCATAAATGGGGCTAAAATGCTAGCAATAACGTATCCTGGAGTTAACAATAAGGAACTATCTAAAGGGTTAAGTCCTCTAACACCTTGAAGATACATTATAAGTAAGAAACTCAAGGAAAGTCCTCCAATACCTTGGAGGAAATTAGCTAAGATTGAGTACGTTAAAAGCCTTATTTTAAATATTTTCAAATTCAATATGGGATATTTACTCCTAGTTTCATTTAACAAGAAAAACGGTATTAACGCTATACCTAAAGCTAACTCAATAATACTATCAGTGGAAGTTCCAGATGCAGCGATAAACATTAATGATAGCGATATTAATGCTAACGAAGCGCCCAAAAGGATTGCTCCAGGTATATCCAGTTTCGTATTAACCTTATTGATGTCTTTAATATTCATTACTCCTAAAAGGACTGCGACTATCCCAATTGGTACATTGATGTAAAATATGTACTGCCAGCCTAAGAAAGTAGTCAAAATTCCACCTAGAACAATACCAACTAACGCCCCTATGTTCCACCCTAAGCTAGTTATTCCATAAGCCTTACCTCTTCTATTAGGTGGAAAAACGTCAGCCACAATGGATGAACTATTAGCCACTAGCATTGACCCTCCGATGGCTTGTACAATTCTAAATATAATCAACATATCTATATTGGTTGAAATACCACATAAGGCTGAGGCTACTGTAAATATTACAAACCCCAAATTGTAGATCTTTCCTTTTCCGAATAAATCACCTATCCTACCAGCCTGTGTTGATAAAACTGAAATAACTATCATGTAAGCTAAAAGTACCCATATTGACGATAATAAATCGGTATGTAAACTTGATGTTATAGTAGGAAGTGCTAATAATACTATCGTAGTGTCTACTGCAGCCATTAGGGATCCTAGAGTTAATACAAATAAGATAGAGTTAGTATTCATTGCGCTTAAATTGATACATTAGACCTTAAAAAGTTTGCTTAATAAACGGTAAACCCGATAATTTTTAACGAACTGATCAATTATCATGCCCCCTTAACACCACCAGAATATAAACCTCTTAACATGTAGTCTTGCGCCACATATGAAACTATTATTACCGGTAATGATGCCACTAAAGCTGATGAAGCTAATAAGGCCCAATTAACTGACCCTTGACTTATGGCATTTAAAGCGAAAATTGTTGCAGTCTCACTCCCAGTTGGTGGAAAGTTCATCTGATAAGGAGTCTCACTTAGAACTAAAGGATAGAATAGAAGGTGCCAAGCAAACGTAAATGAGATTACAAATGTTGCAATTAGAAATGGCCTTGAGAGTGGCAATATTAGTCTTAATATTTTGTTCTTCATACCATCAATTTCAGCAGCTTCCTCATACACTTTTGGAAAGTCTATGTAGAAGTTAAACATGGTCCAAAAGGCAAACGATGCTGTAAATATTGCCGAGGGTAATGCTAATCCTATCCAGGTGTTTATTAAATGTAAGTCAGAAGTCATTAAATATACTGGAATAATGTATGAGGTAGATGGTAACGCATAGAGGTAAATTGATAATAATAGTAACCAGAACCAGAACTTTCTGGCACCCTCATATGCTCCCAGACTAGATAACACTATTGTAAGGATACCTACAATCAATGATACTACAACTGAAGATATAATATATGGAACAGATGACTCTAATGATGAAATTACGTATGAGAGCGTAAACTCCTTTGGGATTAAAACGGGGGGTTTTAAAAAGTCTAAGGTATTTGGTCTAGTAGCTACTAATATCATCCAATATACTGGAAAGTCTAAGAATATTATGATAATTGAAGACACGACTAACATTAACACTCTGAATACTTTGTCAGGAATTTTTACTGCTGGAAGAGAAAATCTGAAACCCTTGCTTTTCACCAGTAATGCAACGCCGATTGCCGGTATTGAGGCTATTAACGCTAAAATCGACGCGAAAAGCGCCCCACCAGAGAAGTTATCGTATTGAAACATCATGAAGTATACAATTAATGGTAACGTTGTTGTAGAAAAACCTGGACCTCCTTGAGTCATAACATAAGGTAAGTCAAAGTTACCCATGGAAAGGACAAAGGTTATCAAAAACGCTAGTAAAATTCCCTTTAATGAATACGGAAAGGCTATTTTAAAGTAATATTGAGATAACGTTAAGCCATCTATTTGGGAAGACTCTTTTATCTCCTTAGGAATACTCCTCAAGGATGCCAAAATTAAAAGGAAAGCTAAAGGAACAGAACTCCACGCACTTACTAAACTTACTGCAAATAATGCACTTTTAGAAAAGTATAATGGATCATAATTTATACCCAATAAATATGTAAACCATCCGTAACCTCCGTAAAAGCTTATAACCCATATCAAGGCTGACGCCGTAAATGGTATTGTAAATGGTAGTAATATTAGAAGAATTAGTAGCTTTTTGGGATACATGTCAACAGTGATGGCCAAAATATACCCTAATAGAGTTGATACTACTGCTGTAAATAATGAAAAGAAAAACGTATTATATATTATTGCTAGTGGAGGAGCAGTGCTAAAGGAAGACTTTATCGCGCCGGAGAAATTGACTCCAACAATAACAAAGGTTAGAATTAATGGTATTATGCCGAAAATTGCAATATATGTTAAATAAGGGATAGAGTACTTAACCATTACCAAACACCTTATAATTAATAAAATCAAATTTAACCCTGGAGCCTTCCTTGATCCTTTCCCTACTTATCGCCTTAACTTCATTATCAATAAAATCTATGTAAATTAAATAATATGAACCCCAAAATTCACAATTACTCACAACCCCTTCATACTTACCATCATTCCTTATAGTAACATCATCTGGTCTAACGCCAATTATCTTACCATCAATTTTAACAAAACTCATTGGAGGATTACCAATCAAAGATGCCACTTCTCCACTTGATGGATTATTGTAAATCTCTTCGGGAATCCCCACTTGTAATAGTTTACCCTTGTCAACTACACCAATTCTATCGGCAATTGCTAAGGCCTCATTTGAGTCATGTGTAACGTATACTGTGGTAATGTTGAACTCCTTTTGAACTTTCTTGATCAATTTCCTAGCCGAATACCTCAATTGCACATCGAGGTTAGATAAGGGTTCGTCCATCAATAATACCTTGGGTCTTCTCACTAACGCTTTAGCAATAGCGACTCTCTGCTGTTGTCCTCCAGATAGTTGAACCGGATATTTGTCCATTAAATGATATATCTCGAGTTCCTTGGCAATTTCTATAATTCTTTCCTCTTTATTTTTCTTGTCAATTCTTGAATTTTCCAATGCAATCATCAAGTTCTCAAAAACCTTTTTATTCGGATATAACGCATAATTTTGAAAAACCATTCCAATATCTCTTTTTGAGGGTGGTAAATCAGTAACGTCCATACTGTTAATAAATATTTTCCCACTACTAACTCTCTCTAAACCAGCAATTAGCCTTAACAAGGTGGTTTTACCTGAACCGGACTTCCCTAAAATTACGAAAAACTCCCCTTTCTCAACATTAAGGCTAATGTTGTCTATGACCTTAAAACTCCCAAAAAACTTTGTAACCTCCTTTAGCGTAATCACGAACTATCAATAAGATATAAAAATAAAAAGTATTAACTTTTGTTATGAAGAAAGAGCCTTGATCCATGCGTTTGCCGCTTGTTGTAATACGTACATGGCATATGTCTCATTATACTGAGATGCTGTTAAGAACTGGAACGCCTCATTGTTGAAGCTTGGAATTAACGACGGATACGTTTGTGGAACATTTGGAGGGTTCGCTGTCGCATTTAACGCTGCTAAATAAGTCTCTTGTAACCACTCCCTTTGATAGGATGGCAATGAGGAGTTGCTTATTAGTGAGAGAAAAGCTTGTTTAGAAATTGGGAACTTACCGTACTTTAAGAATGCAATCTCTTGTACTTTGGGAGATACTAAAAATTGCAAAAACTCTAAAGCTAATTGAGGATGTGATGAGTACTTACTAATGCCTAAAAAGTCAGTACCAGTTTCCGCGTATCCTCCAGGTAATGGTGCTAGTAATACATCTTTAGAATTGTTAATATAACTCAACTGGGAAGTAAATAGAAATGCACCTGCTCCTTGAGAGAAGAATTCTGGAAGATTATCATATGATATTTGAATTTGTGATGGGCTGGGCTCATAACTAACCAATTCCCTATAGGTGATTAGAGCTTGAACGCCAGAGGTAGAATTAAACGATGGTAGAGGATAGTTGAAACCTGGCAATATTTTCCCTTCAAACATTATGTTATAGTTAGGTAAACCCGCTAGATTACCCATATTTAATGAGCTATTCCTAAAGTAGTACCAGCCATATACTGCAGGGAATGCGTCAATAATCCCATGTGCGACATGGTCATCAATTAGGAAACCGTATTTTGTAATATGGTGTGACATTAGAAATTGATCAACATCTAAAACTACAGTCCAATTCTCATACGTAATAGGTGAAAAGTTCATGTGATATTCTTGCTCAAATTCTTGTGCTAAGGTCTGATTATCAAATATTGTGGCATTGTATGCCATTAAATAAACAGCAGTCTCGTACGCAATACCTATTATTTCAGTTTTATTTGTAGACGCATTATAGTACAATCCTCCGAAATCTTCTTGAGGATATATTATATCAGAGAAATTGAAAACTGATTGATTTAAAGGCAACAAATATGATGCTACATCTAGGGCGGAAGTGGAAGTGAAGCCTACAATATCATATTGGGAAGAATGAGCTTCAAGAGCTGTAAGTTCTTTCTGAATGTACTCACTAAATGGGTATTGAATAACTTCAACTTGAACGTTTGGATGCACTTGATGGAATAACTCACCAGCGTATTGGATAAAGTTCGCGGATTCTCCACTAAATGTAACTACTGTTAGTGTAACTGGTGCAGTTGTATTGGTAGCAATGGTCGGTGTAGTAGTCGTCGCAACAGAAGGATGATGACTACTTGAGGTGATGAAATACGCTGCAGCAGCTACTATAGCTATCACAATTATTATTATAATGGCTATTGCAAGAGTTGAAATAGCTTTCATGTTTATCAGATACAACTTCTACTTTAAAAAAATAACCCAGGTCAAAATCAGTCCACTGAAGGTCTAATCATCAACTCATTTACTGGTGGTTTCCTCATTACTATAATATCTTGATTTTAACTCATTATATAACTCTCTCGGAGTAGGAACCCTTCCCAGCTTGTTAATTAAATCATTAATAATTTGGTTCATAATATCCTTTACTCGCTTCCCTGCTGGACAATATTCCGGTACTTTGAAATCTGGAATTCCTTTCCCATCATATGAATTAATTACTTCCTTTTGCTCATCTTCAGTTGCGAATGGATACGAGAGACATGCGTATGGCTTAATTTTGTGAATACTGCAGAGCCATCCTTTTTGAAACTGGCAAGGTCTTCGTAATAAAAATAAGTTGTTCTCTACTTTTTCCAATTTCTTCAAATCATCTGTGTTCAACCTATTCCTTAACTCCTCGTAATCAAATCCATAAACTGGTATGGGATATCCAATTTGACAACATTTCCCTCCACACTCCTCACAGTCTTTTGAAGTATCTATAAATTTATTCATGGCGATCTGAAATATCAAAGAGTACATACCATACTTTACTACAGATGTACTCTCATATTTCTCTAGAAAGTCTAGTAATCTCTCGAAGCTTTTCAAATCACCTCTTAAACCTCTCTTCGTTATTAGATTAATCTGATCAGCGTTAATTTTCATATACGAAGAAATGGAATTTGAAAAATAAATGGTTATCCTAATATTAATATAGAAATTGGAGACTTAAAGCTAGTGAACAAAAGAAAACGTTATTAAATAAGAGGAGCTGAAGAAGAAGAGATGAGTGAAATATTAGAGCTAATAAACAAAGGGAAATACAGTGAGGCCTTAAAGAGAATTAAAGAAAAAATAGAGCAAAAGAAAGATGATCCAGAACTATATTATTTGATGGGGCTAGTATATTTTAAGGCTGGTAAGTATAAAAGGGCAATAGATAGCTTAAGTAAAGCGATTAGGCTAAAGAGGGATGAGGCAAAATACCATTGCCTGTTAGGTTATTCACTGTATGGGGAAGGATATGCCAATGGCGATGAAAAATTAATAAGAAGGGCCTTAAAGGAACTTCAACTTTCAGTAGAGATCGATAAGGATATACCTAATAAGGAGAAGGAATATCATTACTACATGGCTAATATCTTATATGAACTAGAAGATTATGAAAAAGCTTTAAAAGAGGTTAATGAGGCTTTAAAATTTGACAACTCTCCGGAAGTTCATAAGTTAAAAGGTGATATTTTATTTCAATTGAAGAAATACAACGAAGCAATTGAGGAGTATAGGACTAATTTAAACGATGATAAAAACCTCTACGCAATAGCGTATACGTATTTTACGATAGGAAAATATGACCAAGCCCTTGAGTACTATGATAGGGCAATAGGTGTAAATCCAGAAGATCCGTATCATTACGAAGGCAAAGCTAGAACATTAATCTTTATGGGAAAAATTAATGAGGCTTATGAGACCATAAAGAAAGCTATAGATATTGATCCAGATAACCCTTACATAAAACTAACAGAAGTAGAAGTCCTAGCAGAGATTGATGAGAGAAGAGCTACAAAAGCTTTAACAGAATATTTAGAGGAGACGGAGGAATATAGAGAAATTATTTGTGAAGAAAGTAAGGAGAGAAAATTTAAGGAAAAAACCAGAGAACTTATAGAGAAAGTATTAGTTAAGTTTTGCTAGCTAAATCGAAAAACGCTCTCCAGAAGGGATCCTCTAATGGATGTTCAATCTTTACTCTACTTCCGTCTTTCTTAACCAACGTTACATCTCCACTTTGGTCTACTACTTCTCCAATTATTTCAGCCTCAATTCCTTCTTTTATTAACGCTTCCCTCACTTCTTCTCCCTTATCAGTAACTATGATCATTGTACCCTCGCTTATAGATATCCACGGATCTATGTTAACCAACTTTGTTACCTCTCTAACAGCCCTATGGATGAAAAGCTTATCGTCATATATTTTCATACCCTTACCACTTGCTTTTGCAACCTCTGTCAAAGCTCCAAAGACACCTCCCTCAGTAGCATCGTGCATTAGATGAATACCACTTCTAGATGCTATTAAACCGTCTTTCCAACAGCTCATCTTCCAGTACATATTATAAGCCTCGTTAAAGATCTCCTTATCCAATCTTTGTTTAAAATACTCAGGGTAAAGGTTAGTTAGGAGACCAGTAGCCTCTATTGCTGGCCCCTTAGTCATTATTACACTATCTCCTACTTTAACCTTAGACGGCATTCCCAATTTTTCCTTCTCCCCTATTCCAAACATAGTGAATCCCCCAACCATCGGATAATCAGTACCTTCATATACTCCCGTATGACCACCAACTACCATAACTTCAATCTCCTTTAGTGCTTCATGAATACCAATCCACATCTCCTCAAATTCCTCATCTTTAATTTTGGGCGGTAAATTTAGATCTATCACAGCATATTGAGGTGGAATGCCAGAGGTCATTACATCGCTAGCTAGTATGTGTACTGCAAACCACGCTGCCTTCTTAAACCCGAATTGTGGCACTATGAAGACCGGATCAGTCTTTACTACTAAGACTCTAGCATCTTGAAGATCTATTGCTGCAGTATCGACTCCGTGCTGGGGACCAACTAGAACTTCTTTTCGTTTTTCCCCAAGGTGAGGGTAGATTACCTTATTAAATACATCCTCATTTATCTTTCCTAAGTGCATTAGATGAGAAAGGGAATACAACTTTAAAAAAGTTAAGTGAATCAAATCATTTCTACAAGTACTATTCGAATTAACACTAGAGAACGTGAATAAATATAATTCCATTAAAAAAGTATATAATGCTTCTATCATACTAACTTTACATCTAGTAACTAAGTTAACCGAAGTTAAGTTGATTATATAAGCTTTACTAAGTAAAGTAGTTTTCCGGAGGAAACCAACATGGATCCGACCCTAGCCTCAATTGGTCTATTAATATTCAGAATACTGTATGGAATTTCGCTAATACCACACGGTGTAGCTAAGGCTAATAAAAATGCTAATTCCCAGTTTAAAGGATTTATGAAGCAGTTAGGTGTACCGCCAATATTTGTAGATCTTTCAATGTTAGTTGAAATTCTAGGAGGGCTTTTAGTAATAGTTGGAGCAATATCGCTAATAGTTTCAGCAGTGTTAATTTTGTTCTTCATAGGTACTATAGTAGTAAGCCATAGGATGAAAAAACCACTAGCTACTGGAATGAATCCAGGGATAGATCTAGATATACTATTCCTAGCAGGGGCAATAGTATTACTGCTATTAGGTCCAGGAGAGTTCTCCCTATTAGCTGGTCCACAAATTTAATTTTTTATTAATCTCCTCTAATATCCTAACGTTAAAATTATTTTTATTAACTATAAACTATATTATAGAATTAATGGACCCCGTATTTAAATTGTGCTTTCTATTTAGAAACTACTAATAAAGGCAAATATTAATAAACTCAGCATCTCCATTTATCTAGATATTATCTGAATTTCTAGTACTACTTCTAACATCTCGTCATCGACGTATTTTAACACTTGAAATGATAATGAGCAAATAGCTTTATCGAGTTAATTTTTATATTTATTTAAAAAACAATTCATACGTCAACTAGTCAAGGTATCTAAAACAGCTCTAGCTCCTTCCATTACACTTTTCTCCAAATCCTCCTTTGAAATCCAAACGCCACCTTTAGCCAAATTATCACTTACAACCAGAACAGTTGCACTCTTCCATCCCTTAATCTTACTTAACATAAACAGCGTCGCGCATTCCATCTCAACAGCTATATTACCCCTACTACTCCACCTCTTTACAAATTCCTCATCTTCAGCATAGAATGCATCACTACTAAATACGTTTCCTACATAATACTTCAAACCCTTTTTAGAGAAAGACGTTAATAACTTGTTAGTTAACTCAAAATCTGGAGTAGAGGCCACGCAAGCATTGTCCCTCAAATATTGATAAAATAACCCTCCTTGGTTATAGGATGCACCAGTTACTATTATATACTCACCTAAGTTAATGTAGGGGACCAATGCACCAGTTGTGCCATATCTAATGAAAACCTTGGCTCCTAAGATTGCTAACTCTTCTAAAACTATTGCTATTGAAGGACCTCCAATTCCATGAGTTGCTATACTTACAAGATCATCATTATATTTACCGGTATAGACTAGGAATCCCCTATTTTCATTAACTAGTTTAGGGCTTTCTAACAGTGACGATAACAGTCTGACCCTACCTGGGTCTCCAGCTATCAGAACCCTTTCCGCAATTTCTCCCTTTTTAGCCAAAATGTGAACTGGATTCATAATGAAAAATAACACTTAAGGATATAAAACTTACGAGATTTTAAACCTAAAATTGGGTAATCCTCTTACATTGGCTCTTGTTGTAAACGTTTTACCAGCTAATGGATCTTGGCTCTTCCCAGCGGTGGTAATGAATAATTGATTTAACTCTGGAGTACCGAAAGTCACTGAGGTAACATAGGTTGCTGGAACTTTTATTTCAAGTAGTTTCTTTCCTGTTTTAGGATTCCATCTACTAACCTTTCCTCCACCCCAATGGGCTACCCAAATATTCCCTTCCTCATCAACTGCCATTCCGTCGGGGTTTCCCGGTTCATTTCCAAAATCTACTGCAACCCTTCTATTGTAGATTTCTCCTTTATTTAAATCGAAATCGAACACAAAAACCTTTCTGACTGGGCTATCAATAAGGAACATTTGCTTATTATCTGGATCCCAACCTAAACCATTTGACACTGTGAGACCTTCTAGCATCTTAATTACTTTACTTCCATCAAACTTATAGAAACTTCCAGTTGGTTTCCTTTCGTTCATATTCATAGTCCCAGCCCAGTATCGTCCAAGCGTGTCGCATTTACCATCGTTAAATCTATTCGATTCAACATCAGTTTCCACTTCAGCAACCTTCTTAATCTCGCCTCTTTCTAAATTTACTACATAAAATCCATGTCTAATAGTAGCGATAACCCTCTTATCATCGATAACACACAAGGATGAGACAAAATCCGGCATCTCGTAGAATACCTCAGTACCGGTGTTAAGATCGTTAACTAATATTCTCTTTCCCTCAATATCAACCCAAAAAAGCGTGTTTAAATCCATATCGTAAACTGGACCTTCTCCTAAAACTGCCTTGTAATTACTTAAGGTAATTAAATTTGACTCCATGCTTAGTACTTTAATATATACTAGCTTTTATCCTTTTTATCATCTAAGACGTTTGTAAGCGTAGAGTTCATGTAATCTCTTTCATAAATTACTGTTTTTCCTCTTAGAGCTGAAGCTATGGTAGCTAAAAACGCCAAAGAGGCTGCAACATAAAATGCGACTCTCAGAGCTTCCATAAAAGGTGAGGCTATTACATTAGGGAACCAATGTGTACTCGTTATGGTAGCTATTGTAGAAGCAGGAATTGTGTTAACTAGTGAAGTCGGTAACTGTGAAAGTACTGTGGAAACGGGATTGTAGCCTAGAAAACTAGCAAATATCGCGGCTGTTGGAGGTATTTTACTTAATAATGGCGCTAGTTGAGGAGCCCCAGCTGCAGTCAGCGCACTAGTTAATACAGGAGGTAATGAAACATATAAGGTATCAATTACTATAGTAAAGAATATTCCGATGCTTAATGTACTGCCAGTATTAGTTAACATTGCTCTTATCCCTGAGGCCGATCCTCTATGTTGGGGTGGTGCGGCGTTCATTAAAGCCGTCATGTTAGGTGATACAAATAACCCATTTCCGATCCCTATAAAGAATATTATCAGAGCAAATTCTACATAGTTGAAATTGTATGGCAATGTGGTTAACGTTAAAACTCCTATTCCCATGATTAGAAGTCCAATAGTGGCTAGACTTCGCGCACCGTAACGATCTGCAAGCCTACCCGCTATTGATCCCATTATTCCAAACCCAGCCAACAATGGAAGAAGATATACTCCAGCCCAGAAAGGTGTTACCTCGTAACTATAACCGTGTAAAGGTAACCATATGGCTTGAAGTAATAATACCAGCATTAGTTGGAGACCTCCAAACGCTAACTGCGCTAAGATTATTGATATTGCAGAAGACGTAAATGCCCTTATTTTAAATAGCTCTATTCTAAACATAGGGTCTTTAACTCTACTCTCAACAAAGAGGAAACCAATGAACATTCCAACGCCTACTACAATACCCGATATTACAAATGGATTTGTCCAACCAGTCACTTGATTACCATATGGTAATATGCCATACGTTATCCCTAGCAATATTGATATAAGGGAAACAGCGTATAGGATATTTCCAACTATGTCAATACTTTGATTTCTATTGGGCTTATTCAGTTGCTTTAACGATTTGTAGGACCAAACAGTTCCTATAATGCCTATTGGTACGCTCACTAGGAAGACGTCACGCCAGTATATTGAAGCCAGTATTCCACCAATGATTATTCCAGCAACTCCACCAAATATTCCTATTACACCATTTAATCCTAATGCAAATCCTCTCTCATTTGGTGGGAAGGCTTCGGATAATATTGCGGCACTATTAGCCATCAAAAAGGATCCCCCTACACCTTGAAGTATCCTATAAATTATTAATTGAATTGCCGCTATGTCTCCTTTGCCAGGTGTTAGATATAATAATATTGACGCAATTGTAAAAATTAGAAATCCTAAATTGTACATTCTCACCCTTCCGAAGATATCTGAAATCCTGCCTACATTTACTACTAAAATTGCTGATACTATACTGTAACCAAATAGGATCCATAATAGGTATTGGAAAGAGTTAAATGGATTTATTTCAATTCCCCTAAATATTGCTGGTAACGCTATTAATACTACATTAGCGTTCATGAATCCCATAAATGCCCCAAGACTTGTATTAGATAAGGCAACCCACTTGTACTGAACCATATAGTTAAAGACCTAACTTTAATTTATTAAAACTTTTGCTCAATAACAATCATGTGTTTTTAAAAAATCATAAAATTATAATGACTTAACTATCGCTTGCCAGTTATGAAAATGTATAAAGTTGTAGATAGTATTATGAGTATAATATCTAGAATAAAGGCTGTTAAAGCGGGCCCAGTAGTTACTGGTAATGGTCTACCTACCAATGGAGCTGGAAGCACTCTAGTTAAAGTCAAGAGCAAATAATTTATCCACCAATATATTACTTCTAAGAGATAAATAATTTTCAAACTAAAGAGTCTGAATGAGAGTATAAAGAGTATACCGGCAATTATTGAAAGAATTGCATCAAAAAGGAAGAATGCCCTTATACCGAATGGTAAAATTCGAAAATTGTATAATGGTAAATGGTCTGCAGTCCACGCGAAACTAACTATTCCTGCAATTACTCCTACCACTAATAATGAAACTGAAACTCTTGGCATATGCTACTATCAAATTCAATAAATAATAAGACTTTGCCCAAATCTTTAATTAGATTGAAAACACTATTTGGGAAAAGATTTAAATCAATGTAAAAAGAGGAGGATATTGCGAGATAATGAAAATAGGTAAAATAGGACTTGTAATACTAGGGATCTCTATAATAATTCTATTAATTGGTGGGGCATTTTTCGGGATGGCTGCTACATCCCATCAGCCAGTAACTTCAACAAGCCATATGTCAACATATACGACAACTACTACCTCACCTAGTACATCGTCTTCCACTACAACTACAACCTCATCGAGTTCCAGTGGAGCAGTATGGGGGTAAATAGAAAGTTACTTGTTTTTAGTTTCTCTTTTTCTTCTATTGGTGGACCTTTAGCGCTAGTTGGGCAATTCTTAGAAAATGTAAACACGTTAGAAGTAGCAGTATCGCTCCTCGTATTTGCACCAATAACTTTCCTTACATATTACTCAATGAATAAAATCTGGGATAAGGGAGGACTTTACGATTACATAGTCAAATTCAATCCCAAACTCTCCAATTATTTCCTCTACTTTTGGGTTTTCTCGTATTTTCTTTATTTAAGCTATACTGTAGATTATATAGTATATTACATATTAAATCTAGATGGATTAACGGCTATTCTATTAACAATAGGAATAGCAGGATTTATCATAATAATAACTATCTTAGATAGGGAGTTAGAATTCCTATTTGCCTCGATGATTCTTCAGATCTTATTCATACTCCCGATAAATTGGCATCTTAAATTTGCGAACCCTTATGAATTAAACATAGCTAATACTCTTACCACTTCCCTACTATACATATGTATAACCCTTACGCCTTTCGTTGGAAACGGTAGTAAAGAGGGGATTAATGGTATAATTTTTGCATATTTAATAACTGGAGCAATACTACTTTTAGATTCTTTCTTCAACGTTCCTAAAGTAATTTATCTTATCTCATCATTTAGTACGTTCTCGTTAATCATAGTGGAATTTTACTCTCTAAAGAGTGTCTTATCTAGATTTAGTTTCAAGAGTAAAAACTATTTAATTCTAGGATTCCTAGGATTCACCCTAGCTAGCCTAATAAATCCCTCTATGTACTATGTATACACAATTGTACCCTCCTTAACAGCACTTTACGTATCGTTAATGATCTTCTTTATCTCAATGATCTTATCAATTAGAAACTTGCTAAAGCCATTAGGCTTCATAAGTCTAGGATTACTTGCATATGGCTTCTATACTTCATTACAACTCTCATCCTATTACTTACTTCTAGAACAAATTCTTACAATAATTATAATAGGCCTAATTCCAGTCGTTAAGAATCGACTTTTCTATTACTAGTGGTTTTCAATAATCTCATGTAAAGATAACCGCCTACAGCTTGAAGTAAACCTCCTATTTCCAATGGTAATGAGTATGAAATATCTAGTAAGTAACCACTAATGCCTGAGCTCATCTGGGATAGCCTAGTCGCTAAACCTTGAAAACTAGAAGCAGTACCGAAATCTTCAGCAGAAACTCCTCTAACATTAACAGCACTTCTATTAGGTGCCCCAATCCCAGCGTTTAATCCCCTTGCAATGTATAATCCAGCTGCTAAAGGTAACCATGGTGAGAAAGCCATTGCAATTAAAAATACTCCATTCAGTATTCTAGTTATCGAAGCCACTTTCAATGGGTCAAATCTTATTTTATTTGAAAGTAGTGAACCAAGTGCAGTTGTTAAGTAAGATATTGTAAAGATTAATCCTATTTCGAAGGAACTTGCATGAAAAGCCAAGCTATACCATAATGGTAGTAGCGGGATAGCTATACCTAGTCCAAATCCGGTTATCGAGTTAGAAACTATGACTTTTGAGATAAACTTCAGACTAGACTTCTTCATAACCTTAGATGTCTTTTTAGGCCTCTTAACTTCTTTAACGAAAAGCAACGATATTGCTGAGCCTAAGAGTAATACAAATGATATGAAATATAGCATTCTATATCCCTCAACGGAATTACTTATGTAAGACCTTAGTGAAAGAAGAATACTACCTCCTATCCCTGAGAAGGATGAAGCGGACATCAAAAAGCTTAATCTTCTCACTCTTTCTCTCTCATCAGCCCAATTGCTTGCAACTAGTGCTGTTAACCCCGGCGAAAATACTCCTCTTATACCGCCTGCAGCTCCTCCAACTCCCCCTATTATAAGAGCTGCAAAGATTAGTATTTGATTTATCGAAAGCGCGAGTAATATTGATGCAATGGAAGCTAATATTTCTACAAAGATTAGGACTTTTTTGTAGCCAGTCCTATCACCTATCATGCCTAGGGCTAGATTAAGAGCTGAGGAGAATCCTATGGCTCCTAGAAATATTATTCCTATAATTTCTGGTTTAACACCGATCGCAGATAAATAAAGTGAAGAGGAGAGAGTTATATAAATTATCCCAACACTTCTTAAAACTCTTGACAATAGAAGAAAAGTATAGCCATAATCATCTTGCAAAAAATCACCTAATAATAAGAGAATTTAGTAGTTTAACTATTTTTCGTTTTATCCGCTAAGTGCTTTAGAGAAATTACCTCAAATACCTTTTACTTAAAATATTTTAGTAGAATCTCTTTAGGAAGATATGGGACTATTTATTATTAATATTCTTATATAGATTCAAAATACTTTATCGGCTTAAAGGTTCATAAACACGGACAGTATATATTATGCGACGTTTGCATGAAATTGCTACCAGAAGACTAGCTATCTTGCAACTCTCAGCCTCGTTTACAATACCTTTAGGGTTAAATTGCAAAATGGAGTTAGACAACTCACGTTAATAGTGTAAGATGAGCTTTGAAATTTCGTTTAAGCATTTAATAATGTCATTATTAACCTATTTATTTTTGTACAACTAGCATTACTCCTACGGAGAAAAATCCTATATAGGAATTTGATCGAAAGATTTATTACTAAGGGCGATTCTGGGATCTATTGCGAATTGTAATTTATGAATAATATAAATATAAAAGTATTAACATGATTAAGCACGTATTCCCTTTATTAACCGTTATTACACAATTAAATTCGTCATAGTTTTTGAAATATAGTGAATTTGTAGTGGGAAACCTGAATGGCCCATTACTGAACGCCCTCTAACGTTATCCTAGTTGATTAAAATGATAATTCATGAGTATTATTAATAATGAATTGAGATTGAATAATATTATGCCAAATAGATTGGATATTAGTGTGTTACTTTAATCATAGTGTAGTTAATTTGTGATTTATATTTCTATAGGTTTTTGGTGTATAGTGATACCTTATTTAATGTACATACTCTCTGTAAAGACATAATCATTTTACAAATTTGTATCCTAATGACAACATTATGTCCAGACTGAAGAGAAAACATAGTCAAAATATATAATTATAAAAAACTCTCTTAGCATAAACGTAATCTTAACTTTTTTTATCCCATCTTTTTAAGCTAATTTTATGGCTAGATGCCCTCAAATTCTCTCTGTTCACCTTTTTCTTCTTAGAGATAATGAAATATTTCTACAGCTTGGGAAAAATACAAGCTATAGAGATGGTTGCTGGAGCGTTATAGCTGGACACGTAGAAGCTAAAGAATCCGCTACAAATGCCATGGTAAGAGAGGCTAAGGACGAAGCAGGAATAATCATAGGTCCTAAAGCTCTAATCCTAGTTCATGTGATGCATAAGTTTGAAAATTAGGAGAGAGTGGATTTCTTCTTCAAGGCAAATAAGGGGGAAGGTGAACCGAAGATTATGGAACCTGAAAAAGCAGGTGATATAAAATGGTTTAAATTATCTGAACTACCTCCAAATGTAGTACCATATATAAGGCAAGCAATAGAGCTTGGGCTTAAGAGAGGGCAAATATACAGCGAATACGGATGGGATTAATATATGTTAGGTTTATTTACTCTAAACTCTTAGTTATTAGAAGATAAACTTCATTTAAATTCTGAGAACAGATTTCCAATAACTTATAAATGATAGAATCCTACTCCGGTATAACGCTTTAGAAACTGTTTTTAGGTTAATACCCAATTATTACGTATGTCGTTTCTAAGGAAGAACTCGTTAAGCTTTTTAAAGGAAGCTGAAAGGGATTTAAATGAAGGCGAGTATAATTTAGCTATGTTTCATTTGGAACAAGCGTTACAGTTAGCTTTAAAATTCGTTTTATATGAGAGAACTGGGACTTACGAGAGGACTCATAATTTAATTAAACTCCTAGAAGATGTAATAAGAATTACGAATAACGATAGATTAAGAGAATTACTTGATAAGGAGACAAGCACGTTAGATTTAATTCGACAGGCATATATAGGCGCTAGATATTTACCATATGATTACAGTAAAAATTCCGTAATAGCCACCTTAAGACTTGTGAGGGTGATATTAAATGAGCTTGGACTACTTTAAGGAGGAGTGGGAAAGGAGGATAAACATGTTAAAAAATGCAAGACAGTACTTAAAAGTAATAAAAAGGGTATGTGTAAATGAGATATCAGCAGAATGTAAAGTAATACTCTTTGGCTCTGTAGCTAGGGGTAATTACAGACTAGATAGTGACGTAGATGTTCTTGTAATAGTCCCTAATATTAAAGATGAATGGGATAGGAGTAAAATATCAGTGAAACTACATAAGGCAATAAATGCGTGGGATCCCTTTGAAATTCACGTCATCACACCAGAGGAATATAAAAACTGGTATTCTAAGTTCATTGACATATGGGAAGAGATAACTTAACTTATCACTAAATATGCTAAATAGTCCCTTTATCTAACGAAACTATGGACATACTCATCTCTAGCTAAATTAAACTTAATAAGGAAAACATTGAGTATTACTTATGCCAGTATGTCCCTCATGTGAAATGAAATTTAATTCATGGGAGGATTTAGCCAAGCACATGGAGGTGATAGCAAATTATAAGAGCGATCCATCTCATGTAATGTGGTTAAATAGAAATATATCAATTAAGAGAATGGAAGTTAGTGAACTGGAAAGTGCTTTAGAGAACTTCTTCTCAACTCCAAATGGTTTAGCAATGTGGATTAGACAGAGGTTTATAGAGAAGTTTTATGGAGAAAATCCACATCCGTTTATCGTCGCAATGCAGAAACCAACTAGGGGTGTGCTATTAGGCTATGTAATTGAGCATCAACACTTCTTAAAGAATTGGGTAAAAGTGTTATCATCAATAGTATTCAAAACTGATAAGGATGATGTTTTACAATACGAGTTAGAGAATATCTCAGTTGAATTTTTAGGATATAATGGAAGGCCAGCCCATTACGAGTTGTTAATAAGAATGGGAGAAGCCTTGGGGATGCCTAGGGAGAAAATATTATCAACACCACCATTACCCTCTACGCAATCAGCGATAAAGACGTGGAGGAAAATAGCTGAGAGTAAAACCTGGTTAGAAACAATGGCAGCAATGCATAGTCTCGAATTAGTAGCTGATAGAAGTTTAGTTAAATATGGGGCTAGATTACCTTATTTTAATCCAGCTATACTCACTTCTGAAGAGTTTCCCCAAGCTGTTAAGGACTTTCTGAGGGAAGGTTATGAGGCCGATATTTCACATGCGGGAGAAGCCCTAGAGATGGTTGAAAAATATGCAGAAGAGATGAATATAAGGGAAGAAGTACAAGTTACTGTTCTTAAGTCATTTGATGCTTTTTCAAAGTATTTATTAGCCAGATTAGAAAGAGGATTTGAGATAGAACCTAATCTGGTAAAGGTGATAACTAAATGAAGATCATCGTAAACGGAAAAGAAGCTGGTACAAAGCAGAAAGGTTGTGCACTCTGTGGAGGAACTTGGGGAGATTACTATGAAGAGATTGACGGAGAGAAGTTGTTCTTCTGCTGTGATATATGTGCGTTAGAATTTATAAACATGGTTAATGAAGTAAAGAAAAGATCCAATTGGAGTAGAATTGATGAATTAATAATAAATGGAAATTATTATACTGGGAGGACGTGCTCAGCTAAAAATGGAAATAGGGAGTATAAATTTTACGTTAAGTTTAATGATGATGCTGGAATAGAGACTTTCAAGGAACTAAGTTAATGGCTCACATAAGCCATTTTCTTTTATCATCATTTTATTTTTGGGCTCACTTAAGGATCTACAGAATATTTTCACATCATTTATTCTGACTAAACAAAGCCAATAATTGTCTTCAAATCCATCTGGAGTAGCGGTCAATTTCCATGATGTTAATAGTTCACCCTCTCTTATATCATCTCTTGTGTTGAATTCCGTCGAGTAACACCTTGGACATCTAGCCCTCTTAACCCAAAACGAATAGCCACAATTTTTACATACATAGATCAAGGCTCATCACCGTAAACTACTACAGTTGCAGAATTCCCAAAACCAGCCATACTTAACGACAGACCAACTCTAGCATTTTTAACTTGCCTACTCCCCGCTTCGTTCCTAATCTGTAGAAACGCCTCAACTGCTTGAGCTACACCGCTTGCCCCTATTGGATGGCCTTTAGAGTTCAACCCTCCACTGGTGTTTATTGGAATTTCACCATTAATTGCGGTGTAATTATCGTAATATGCCTTCCATCCTTCTCCTTTCTTTAATAAACCCAACTCTTCAGCCTCAACTATTTCCAGAACAGTTGCCATATCGTGTAGTTCAGCGAAATCAACTTGATCAATCTTTGCCATTTTCCTAGCAGTTAATCCAGCAATTCTCACCGCATTTATTGACAATATGTCCTCACGCTCAGATAAATATGACGTATCTGAAGAAGCGCCAATACCTTTTATAAACACAGGCTTATTGGTAAAACTATAAGCGTCTTCATCCCTTACCATAACTATCGCTGAAGCCCCATCACTAATTGGGGTAAATTCGTAAAGGGTTAAGGGATCTGCTATGATAGGGGAATTCAAAACTTCCTCTAAAGACACTACCTTCTGTATGTGAGCATAGGGATTTAAAGATCCATTATAATGGTTTTTTACTGCTACTAAAGCAAAGGCCTCCCTTGATGCATTATATCTCCTCATATACTCCTTGGTCATTAATCCTGCAAGTGAAGGTAGAGTTAACCCAGCAATTTTTTCTTCTGGCGGAAGTAAGGAGGCTATTACTGATGTAACTTGCTTGGTATTCTTTTCGGACATCTTCTCAACTCCTAAGACTAGCACGGTTTTAGCTATTTTAGAGTCAAGTAAAGATTTAGCAACTAATATTGCAGAGCCTCCACTTCCACTGGTATTATCAACCCTAATTGATGGCACTCTATCAATTGACAAATAAGTTGTAATTAAGTTATTTATCCCAGATAGGGAGTTAAACTCTCCAGAATAGCTATTAGAGACTACAACGAAATCAATTTCATATTTTCGTATTAATGGTAACACAACCTCTCCTGCAAGCTCTAATAGGCTCTCCTTTCTCTTTCCGAATCTGGTTAAGTTTGCGTCAATAATTGCAACCATTCATGTGAGTTTCCACATTTAAAATATAAAATTGAACTTCCAATAGAGAGAACATAAATCAGTTTCCTAACCGTAAACAGCAAGAGTGCTTGTTTATAAGAAATGTTTATATTTTTTAAGAAAGAGTATAATGATAATGGTAATATTCGTAGTTCTTTCAACCCTCACCGATAAGGGAGCTGAGACAATAGCAGATAAGCCGGAAAGAATAAAAGAAGTTAACGAGGAATTGGCTAAAATAGGGGCTAAGGTAAAAGAACAATATGTAGTATTTGGTGATATAGATTTCATTAATATAGTAGAAGTGGATAATGTTGAGACGTTCCTTAAAGCCTTAATAGAATTGAATAGTAGAGGTACCGTAAGGACAAAGACCTATTTAGCGATTTCTGTTGATGAAGCGATAAGGGCTATTAAGACTACACCACGTATTGGTCATCCACATGAAAAGAAGTAATTTTCAAATATAATACATTTTTTGTTTTTCATATTGAGATAAATATAACAATCTCTCCCTTAGAGACGGATGAGTTCTAAAGGAGAGAACACCTTTTCTATCAACAGTATTATTTACAATAAATTCCTTAGCCAATAGTATCTGTATTGGGAGAACATACCTTAGCATATTAGTCGGAATACTTCTACTTAAATATCCAATTTTTATTAGGGAACTTTCTAGCCAATAAGTTATCTCAGGGTTAAACTTAACTGCAGTTAAATCAGCCCTCATTTCTATTTTTCTATGCACGTAAAAGACTAAGGGCAATAAGATAACAAGGTATATTATAAGGAAAAATAAGGACACTAAAGGCAGATAATAAATAAGTGCTGCATAAATAGAATTAATGGAAAATATTGTAAGTAACATAACTTCTGGATCGTAATTCTTTATATGGGCAATCTCGTGAGAGAGAACCGCTGCTAACTCCTCTTGGGTTAGACTTTCATAGAGTGGCAAAGTAACTGCTATTCCTCTAAAAATTATATTACCAAAGGCAAAAGCGTTAAGGAAATTATCATTTATAATGTAGATTTTAGATAGCTTAACGTTAAATTTCTTTGAAAGCTCTTCTACCATCAAGGTAATATCCTGAGAAGCTCTTCTCATCTTAAATACAAGTATCATTATAATTGGAGAAATGAGGTACCAGAGACCAAATACTAGCCCTATTTGAATTAAAAAGAAATAGGGTAGATTTATATTTAAGGATGATACCACTATGCCAATTACTAGAATGGAGAAGAAGGATGCTAGATAATATTTCCACCAATATGTGGTTATGGAGTGCACACATATTACTCGCTCTAAAAGTTTATAAAACGATAAGATAATCAAAGTTATTACTTAGAGCAATATACTAACATTATGAAACCAGAAGACTACTACCATTCGATTAAATTAATACCCGAAATAGCAATAGGGAAGGGAAAAATATTTCACGTGGAGACATGGATAGAAGAGGATAAATACAAATCATCAATTTATTTAAACCTTAATAGGATAACTTTTCAAGGAAACGAATCCTCGCCAAAGTTCAATAACGACAAGCTTTACTTTATAAGAAATGAGGAGACGAAATCATCTCTACTCGAAGCGCAACTCTATGGCGAGCCGAAAGTAGTGTTTACATTTTCTGGTAGAATATTAAAATATGACTTCCATAATAAGGGAATTTTGGTGATAGCAGAGGAAAATACAGATAAAACATTACCGTTTAGAGCAGAGAAGATAAAGTATAGGTTTGATAGCAGAGGTTTATTGAGAGCTAGACAATCACTTTATTTATTTGATGGTAAGGATTTGAGGAAGCTTGTCACAGGGAACTTTGACGTCACAGATGTGGCTACAAATGGCAATAGGGTTGTAATTTCAGCAACTAAGGATGGAGATGATTATGGATTAGGAAATTTATATGAGGTAAACATAGAAACTGGGGAGTTAAACAGAATAACGAAGGAGGATGGAACTGTACAAGCAATCACTATGAACAGCGAGGGGAAAATAGCATTTTTAGGACATAGGAAAGGACTAACCCCATGGGCTTCTCTCGAAATAATGTTACCAGAAGAAGGAAAGAGTTACATTTGTGGAAAAACTTGCGGTAATAAAGTGTTAACTGATTTATTTGATGGTATAAAGGATAAGATCGTATTCGAAAGGGATCTAATACTCTCCTTAGGCCAAGAAGGAGGTACGTCACATATCTATCAAATCTCTGACAATAAGGTAGATAAGATAACTAGTGGAAATATAATGGTTAGGGGATTTGAGTATAGTAATGGTGAGCTAGCTTATTTCTATTCCACTCCAGAAAAGCCCGTAATATTAAAATATAGAGATATGGAATATGACCCTAACCCTAACGTTAAAGGATACACTCCAGAGAGAATTATAATAAACTCTAACGGAATGGAAGTCGAGGGATGGAGTATAATTAGAGATCCTAACGCACCGACAATATTATTTGTCCATGGAGGGCCGCACATGGCGTATGGCTATGGTTATTTCATAGAATTTCAGTTCTTCGTAGATAATGGATTTAACGTAATATACGCAAATCCTAGAGGTAGTCAAGGATATGGTGAGGATTTCGCTAAGGCTTGTGTGGGAGATTGGGGTGGAAAGGATTTTGAGGATCTAATAAACTTCGTTAATACCGTCAAGGAAAAGTATGGTTTAAAAGGTAAGCTTGGTGTTACTGGCGGTTCTTATGGAGGTTTTATGACCAATTGGGTAGTGACGAAGACTAATATGTTTTCAGCTGCCATAAGTGAAAGGAGCATATCGAATCTAGTTAGTATGTGTGGTACTAGTGATATAGGTTTCTGGTTTAATGCTATTGAATCCGGGATTAGTGATCCATGGAGTACTGAAGGGATAGAGAAACTAATGAAAATGTCACCAATTTATTATGTGAAAAACGTTAAAACACCTACCATGTTAATCCACGGTGAGGAAGATTATAGATGTCCAATTGAACAAGCTGAGCAATTTTATGTGGCATTAAGAATGCAGGGAGTCCCGACTGCACTAGTAAGATATCAAGGTGACAGTCATGAACACGCTAGAAGAGGGAAGCCTAAGAATATGATAGACAGACTAAAGACTAAATTAGAATGGTTTAGTAAATATTTGCTCTAATCAATATTTCTTTCACACTCCTTATTTATGGCAGAAAGAACGTCCCTTAAGGTGACTACGCCTATTATTTTCCCCGTTTCATTAATTGCCAATAGGTGACTGATATTATTCTTCATCATGAACATAAAAGTATCTATCAAATCCTCCTCTCCGTTTATAGTAATCACGTTCTTGATCATAACTTTCGATACCGGTTCATTTTGTGAGAGACCTTTGGCAATTGACCTTAAAATTATACTCCTAGTTACTATTCCTATGACATCATCTCCTTTACTATTATCAACTATAAGAGCAAAATTAACTCCCTGTTTATCCATGCGTTCTAATGCTTCAGAAAGACTAGTATGTCGGTCGATTTTTATAGGTCTAGTATTATTGAAAACGTCTTTAAGTTTCATAGATTACTTTTCTCTTTCTACAACTTAAACTTTATTTACCATTAACAGTGTTTAACAATTATACTTTACAAGAGGAAAGTTTAAAAGACATATATAAAGAAAGAGACTAACTCTCGTAAGAAAAAAATATATAGATTAACTTGACCCAGCACCACAACCGCAATAGCCATACTCGTCTATTTCAATTCCACATATTGGACATACGTAACCAGAGCCTTTTACTTCTCCAGCCCTTTTTCCATATATCAATAGGTGGGGATCAAAGTATAATTCTCTTAAACTTGGTAAAGATTTCTCATCTTCTGTTGTAATTTTTGTATTTATAGCCTCTTTAATTCTAAACTTTAAAGTTTTCTTCTCTAAGGCTTTCTTAGCTAGTTGTTTAGATGAAATTTTCCCCTTAATAACTCCACTGTGATCTATAATTTCTACCTCTTCATCACTTATACGTAGGGCTATCTCCTCGACCTCTTCGTCTTCATGCAATTTCTTAACTTCTGGCATAATGCTATTTATACTGTTTATAGTATTTAAACTTTTACCTTCATAACTTACATAGAAATAAACGTGTTACTATATGGAGAATTTTTCTTTATCACTTAACCAATAGAACAACTAATTATATAAAAAGAAAAGGAATCGAGTTAGACACAGCAACTCATTTTACTAACATCACTAGTAAAAGCTAGTGCTACTATCCTCAAACTCTCTCCCATTGTAGGGAAAACGTGTATTGTATCAATCAAATCATCTATTGTAGCCCTAAATTTAACCGCTAACGCCGCCTCATTTATCACCTCTGCAGCGTATTTACCAAACATCTGGACACCTAAAATATTCCTAAACTTCTTATCTATAACCATCTTTATTAATCCATAATCTTCCCTTAATATTCTCGCCTTAGCTATACTATTCATCTTAACAACCCTATGGTCTATATCATAGCCTTCTTTCATTGCCTCTAATGCAGTAAGACCAACTTTAGCCACATTGGGTTCTATAAATACAACTTGAGGAACACTAATCATGTCAATTTTTCTTTTTACATTCATTATTGCGTTCTCTGCTGCAATTGAACCTTGTCTGCCAGCCAAAGCTTCCAACATAGGACCGCCAATTACATCGCCTGCAGCAAATACATTAGGATTTGAGGTCCTCAGTTCTTCATTAACTTTTATGCCTCCCTTGTCGTTTAACTCAATTCCTGCTGCATCTAAATTCATTTCCACATTAGGCTTCCTTCCGGTAGCCAACAAAATTTCATCAGCCTCAACTTCCCCCTTATCAGTAACTACTATCTTTCCTCCATTTCCCTTTCTTACCTCCTTAACCCTAACGTTTGTAAAAATCGGAATACTGTCATTCTCTCCTAAATAGTTTTTAACAGCTAGAGAAATTTCCGGTTCCCAATCTGGTAATATTCTTTCGCTCCTTTGAAGAACTATAGTATCAACTCCTAGTCTCCTATACATTTGTGCAAATTCTAAAGCCAAAGCCCTTCCACCTATGATAGCCAAGGATGATATTTTCTTGTTTGGCGATAAGGCTTCCACATTAGTCCAAAACCCAACTTCATTTAAACCCTTGATATTAGGTATACTTGGAGAAGAACCCGTGGCTATTATAAACTTTTTAGCCTCTATTGTCTCCCCATTTACTTTAATCGCGTTAGGCGAAATGAAATGCGCTTTACCAATTTTTAATTTAACATCATATGAATTTATCACATCCTCGTATTTTTCCTTTCGTAGCGAATTCACGATTTCAGCCTTGTCTTGAAATGCTTGGAAAAATTCTGGAAATAGCTTTTTTCCTACTATTTTTGAAGAGTTATTGTACAACTCACCTATTCTCAACATTCTCTTAGAGGGGACACATCCTACGTTAACGCAAGTTCCACCTATTTCTCCATAACCTACAACTAGTGGCTTTATTCCGAGCTGATTTGCCCTAATTAACGCTGCAAATCCAGCTGCACCATAGCCTATGATCACCAGATCTTCCATTATCTATCCCCTCCTAGCAACATGATGATCCAAATGCTTACTTAAATCTTGCCTCATATTTATAAGCACAATGAGAGCAACAGAAGTAATGTTCTTTACCATTGATTTCTCTTACATATATCTCATCTTCAGATAGTTTAGCACCACAATTCTCACATTTTAATTCGTCTTGCTTTAGATTTAGCCTTAGATTAACCATCTAACTCACCTATTTATACTTATTATTAATTAATATAAAAGTTTTTCATATGAACATATGTTCATAGAAAGACTTATTTCCGCCTATTGACATTATAAAAATGTGGAACCTCTTACAAATGAATTGGAATCTCTATTCTCTGCCCTAGCAGATGGGACGAGATTAAAAATAGTGCTCTTTCTATTGGATAAGGGAGAAGCTACTGTAGATGAAATAAGTAAATCTCTGGGCAAATCACAATCATTAATATCTCATCATATGGCTTGTCTGAGAAATTGTGGAATAGTTAAAGTCAGAAAGGATGGTAAGTTTTCGTACTATTCTATGTCAAGCCCAGAAATAATTGAGCTAATAAAACTATCCATAAATCACGTCAAAAAATACAGCCAGTCTATCTTATCTTGTGATGTTCTAGCAGAAGAAAAAGGTCAAGTTAAATTATCTCGTTAGAATACCATATACGTTTGGGTTGGCTTGTCTCAACTGTGAAGCAAGCTTCCTCTCCCTTATTCTTATGCATTAATTGATGCTCAAGAGCTTTGGAAACTGATACAATCTGATTACATGTTTTACATCTTAGCATTATTTCTTCGTAAGCTGTAGGTGAAATTTGTGGTAACCCTGGTAAAATTTCATTGCCCCCAATTACTGGTAACCTAGTAGGGATAACTTTTCTACTACTCATGAATGATCATATACGAAAAGAACAATAAAAACTTTATCAAGAAAGAAAAACAGTTAACCTCAACGCTTCCAAATCAGTGCGTTATCGCTCTTCCTTTTAATCATAAGTACTCTATGGAGTGGAATCACAGTATTCTCTTCACTTTTTAAATACAAGTAATTATTATCCACAGCATCTATTTCGCTAAATGAAATTTCTTTTAATCCATTTTCAGTTACTCTATCTATAATTATAACAACATAATCATCAATCTTTTCCCTATATTTCCATCTAATCATGTTTACAGCATCCTTTATTCTCATAAGATTTTATATGACCTATAGTTTAAAGTATTTATAGATGAGGAGAAAACGTATTGTCCAGCCGAAATGATTGGTGAATTACCGGGCGCAAACCTGATAAAATATTAGTAAGAATTTTTATACTTGATCAAATGAGTGATTGCTAATGCCTAAAATTTGTCCTAGATGTGGATACGTAAATCCGGATGATGCAAATTATTGTGTAAAATGCGGTTATCCTCTTTCGCCTCAACCTCAAAGTCCATCACAACCTGATAGGCTAACTACAGCATTCAATATTTTCACCAAAAACCTTTCACTCATATTACCTCCTATAATCATGTTAATAATTGAACTAGTATTAGCTGGTATTTTAGCTGCAATAACTGGTGGAATTTCCTTCATTTCACCAACTGCTGCTTTAGTTACTGCACTAATATTCAGCGTAATATTAGGAATTATATATGCAATAATTTTCAGTATTACGGTTCATACGACCACTTTCATGGCTCAGGATTCTGTTAGGGGAATTAAGACAAATACAAGCAGTGCATTTAGTAACGCCATGAATACCTTAAGTAAGTTATCTAGTATTATCATAGTATTAATAATCTTGGGACTATTATTAGGATTTACTAGATTTTTGGGAGTTCTTTGGATTGTATTAGGACTAGCTGGAATACCACTTTTCATAATTTCGTCAGCAACTGTACTTAATAGACCTATGAGTTTAACCGAGGCAATAAATTGGTACTCAAGAGCATTTAATGTAGACGGTGCCGCATCTGCAGTAATTTTAGTTGGATCTTTACTTAGCCTAATACCAATTGTAAATATATTCACCATACCCTACACTGCAATTTTAACCTACATCATGGTAAGGGACATAAGTTAATTTTTCCCACTGAATTAGGAAAATAATTATAAGTGAGTAGACCCATTGTATTTAAGTGATGAATGTAAAAGGTATTTCTGAAGCAATAACAGTTGTTTTCCTAATTCTAGTTACGTTAATTGCAATCGCAATAGTTTCTATTTATTATCTTCACGTAGTAAACCTTAACCAATATGGCTTATCCCAAGAACTAAAAAACTATTACATTGCAACTGGGCAAATGGTTAGCGTTGTTTATTACCATCAGACTGATAATCGTTCCTATTTTTACGTAGAGAACATAGGAAATATACCAATTAACGTTAGTAAGATTTACGTTAATCACACGATGGTGAAGTTTATAATATACAACGCTACCAATACAAACGTTAGGATATTATATCCGCAAATTGTTTATGTAATAGAGGTCTACGATAACACTACTAACATAATAATACAAACTTCTAACAATAACCTGATACAATTGGAGGCTTGAAAATGAAGGGGCAAGCTTCCGTAATTGCGATGATAGTAATCTTCTTCTTAATACTTGCAACAATAGGCTTAGTACTATATTTAAGTACCTCATATATGAGCTTACAAAAAGAATATTTACAAGCCTCTCAAATACTTGCAAATAAGGCTAAAGAGAATTTATTAATAGGATATGTGAACAATTCTTTGTCAATATATAATTCTGGCTCGGTAGTAACTAAGATTGTTGCTATATTATTAATAAATCGAACCAATGTGACGATTATACCCGAAAACATTACAGTACCACCCAATACTAACGTGATAATACACGTTAAGTCTGCTAATGGGTATGTTATCATAACATCTTATGGAAATAGTTTCTATATTGCGCCACCTTCTGGGAAAAAGTAAAAAAGGAGAAATAAGAGATATATCATTATGCGAAAGTATAAAAAAGGCTTAGAAAACGCCTTAGTTACTGTATTGTTAATATTAGTTGCAATAGCTGCGGTTAGCCTTATCAGTTATTACTTCTTTAGCGTACTTAGACATAGTATGATCACTACTGGACTAAGTATAAGTAATGTCCAAATGGTGGGGGGAATTATAACTGGAGATTTAATAAATCAAGGAGCTAGTAATATAACTAGTATTACAATTCAAGTACATCCTCAAAATAACGGTACGGTTATATCAAACTATACTAATTCTAGTTTAAATATACCTCCTGGCCAATCATATGCCTTTACATTACCTGTACCTAAAGCAATTGAAGGCAATAATTACGTTATTACTGTGATTGTTAAGTACAATAACGGACAAACCTATGCTACATCGGTAGAAGTTATTGATGAGTGACTACAATAAAGTATTTTATTTTTATTTTTTTAAATAGGTATATGGTACTTATTGGTAAAAAGAAATCACATAATAAATTTGAAGAATTATCCTATTATCTTCAATCGATTGATGAATCGGGAATAATATCTCTTAGAGCTAACCTGGAAAATCACAATATCGTAGAGCACTATTCTCTAAAAAACTTTGACGTTGAAGTTTACATTGTCGAAAAAGAGGGGATTGGTTACTATTTAGTAAACGAACCACAGCTTGATCAGAGAGAAGAGAAGATCTTATTAGCGATTCTTGACGGTTTAATATATTCTCCCACAACTGTGGTTTCAAATAAACAAATTGACTTGGAAAAACTACAAGAAGATGTATTGAAAATTTCGGCTAAATTAGGAGTAATAGGTGACGTAAAGAGAAACTTAAAGAAATATATGTACTATATAACTCGAGAGATAAAATACTCAGTCCTACAAGTACCAATGAGTGACCCTTTCATTGAAGAGATAGAACTAGTATCCCCAACGACACCAATTTCAGTAGTCCATAGCAGACATAGTGAATGGCCTAGATTGGAGACTAATATCATTTTAGGGAGTGAGCTGAAGATTAGAAGAATAGTAGAGAGGCTAGCATCTTTAGGTGGGAGAAGCGTAAGTACAGCTACACCATTACAAGATTTCATGTTACCCGAAGGTCATAGAGTTGCAGTGAGTTACGGTGAAGAAATAAGTAGAGGAACGACATTTAATATAAGAAAATTCCCAGAAAAGCCTCTAACGATTATTGACTTGGTTTACAAGTATGGCACATTAAGCGAGCTAATGGCAGTTTACTTATGGATAATTGCTGAGGCTAAGCTATTTACATTTCTCGTAGGCCCAACTGGTAGCGGAAAGACCACTGCATTAAACTCACTATTAATGCTACTTAATCCATTAGCGAAATATTTAACGATTGAGGATACACCGGAGCTAAAATTACCTCACAAATATTGGATACAATTCTATACTAGACCTTCAAGCTATGAAGGAAGTAAGGATATCAGTTATTATGAACTAGTCAGACTCTCCTTAAGATATAGACCAGATTACATTATAGTAGGGGAAGTCAGAGGGAAAGAAATAGAATGGCTAGTTCAAGCTGTTGCCAGTGGTCATGGTGGGCTCACAACCTTTCATGGATCTAATCACGTTGACTTAATAACTAGAATTAGTGGGTTATTGGGTCAGGATCTATCGTTACAATTTAAACAGCTAATTTCAGTAATTGCAATCATAAAGAGAATTGAAACTGAGAATAGAAAGATGAATAGGAAAATGATATCCATTGTTGAAAATGATGGAAACGGATTTAGGGAAGTATTTAAATATGATTATGAAAGGAAGAGCTTCCTTCCCAATAATTCAAAAGAAATTAGTAGTATACAGCTGGAAAAAGCTAGAGAATTATTAGGCTGGAGTAGGGATAAGTTGTATAAGGAGATAGAAAATAGACTATTATTACTAAGGGGGCTTGCTGAAAGGGGAGTTTACGACTACGACGCGTTGGCAAAAGAGTTAGTTAAATATTATATAAATGGTGATAGAGATGGCTGAAAGAAGAATCAAATTGGCTAGCATAATCTCATATGACTTCTTGTTTCTAGTTTTACTATCGGGTTTACTAGATTTAATCATTACGTTATTTAGAGAACGAATTCTGTACGTAATTTCTAGTTTCTTTCAATATATAGTAAATAACCCTTCGGTAGCTCTAGGAGACGCATTAGGTTTTCTATTTGTCCTTCAAGCGTCGCTTTTAGGTCTATTTATTGGTGGTATAGTTATTTTAAGTATAAGTTTTACAATAAATTTAACGCGGATAAGGAGTGAATATGAAGAGGGTGTTCCTTTATCAACTATTCTGAAATCTAGGATAATTACAAGCAGTAGATTAGGTTTCATAGCAAATTGGATAAGCGAGCGTAGTAAGAGGTATATTAACGCAAGTGCTGACCTGGAAAGCCCTACTGAAGTCGGTGTTAGATACGTCGCATATTTTTTGATCTCATTACTTCTCGTAATACCGATATCACTAGCATTAAGTATAATATTATTGTCTCCACTACCATTTCTATTATTACTTTTTCCGTTTATTTTTGTCTTTTATCCAGAACAGAAATACAAAAGTAGGGCTAGGGAAGTAAGAGATAACATCCAAGATGAGATCCCTTTCTTTGTCACCTTAATTACTATCATTAACGCCAGCGGTACGACTATATATGAGGGGATGAGAAAAATTGTGCAGTTCCCATTATTTAAAGCTATGAAAAAGGAAGCATTGCTCATTATAAGAGACATAGATTTCTTCGGAAAATCTCCGCTTGACGCTTTAGAACATAGAGCTCGATTAACGTTTAATAGAGATTACTCTTGGTTTTTAGCAGGTTATACTTCGATTATAAGGAGTGGTGGCGATATTGAAGCATACCTTTTTCAAAAAGCTAGAGAGTTTCTTAATTGGCTCCAGTTTCGTTGGAGGTTTTACTCAGAAAGAACCTCATTCCTAGGAGAATTAATAGTAATCCTATTCCTCATTTTCCCCATGTTCTTAATTGCATTAGCGTTCTTCACAAACGGTGCAGTTATATCGTTCTTGCTTGTAATACCAATATTATTTGGTACAATATTATACACAATTACAACTAGCAATAGACCTCGATATATGGATAATATAGGTCTTAACAAGATACAGCTACTAATGGCCTTTCTTGCTGCACTTCTAATAGCGGGAACAGTTGAAATATTTCTTAATGAAATATATTACGCAATTGGTTTAGGACTACTGATGTTCTCTATAGTCTCAACAATATTCATGTACAACCAAATAAGAGAAATTAATGACGTAGAGAACTCGCTACCACAATTTCTGAGAGATATTACAGAGTTCAGAAAGATAGGTTATGATCTAAATAGGGCTATTAAAACATTGGCTGGGGAAAAGAAATATAGAAGGGAGTTTAATAGGGTTCTAGACGAGATAGTAAAACAAGATTCCATGGGGATTCCAATAACTAGAGCTAAAATAAACACTAGAAGCTGGTTAGGCAAGTTCTCTCTTACCACTGTTCAGATATTGATAGAGGGCGGTGCGGTAAGACCAGATCTATTAGAATATCTAACTGAATTTACACTTAACTTTATACAATCAAAGAGAGAAGCATTCTCAAGGATGAGAGCCTATCAAGTTTTAGGAATTCTTACACCTATCCTCCTAATTGCCACTATACTTATAGCGA
This sequence comes from Saccharolobus shibatae B12, assembly GCF_019175345.1. Classification (NCBI taxonomy): domain Archaea; kingdom Thermoproteati; phylum Thermoproteota; class Thermoprotei; order Sulfolobales; family Sulfolobaceae; genus Saccharolobus; species Saccharolobus shibatae. Next base: position 759,292 of record NZ_CP077717.1, read on the forward strand.
TTGTAATCATTAGCTCATTCACAGTAGTAACTTTACCGGCAAGCACCTTGGGTGTACCTCAATTCCCAAACATAATTACCCAATTTATTTTATCTCCGTTTATCCTAGCTGAAATGTTCATATTCATTTTAATGTCGACCTTCGCCATAGGATTGCTGGTAGCTAAAGCACTATATGGTACTGTACAATACATGATAATGCCGTTAATTGGGTTAGTCCTCGCATTACTCTCAATACACTTCTTTAGCGTATTAGAACCAATAATCTTGAGATCCTTTTCGATATAAACGTTTATATTTTCTCTTTCCGTAATTTTATTAATGCAAGATAGTTTAGGATTACTTGCAATAACTCTAGCGGTTATACTACTATTTTCCATTTTAGCTGGTGTAATAATATTAAACCATGATGATATTACACAATTCTATAATGTTCAAGGTAATATAAATAGCGAAAAACTAAGTAAGGCTAAAGTAGGTTATTATTGGGTTGTAGAAGAGTTAAAAAACAGAACAATTTCCTTCATACCTCATGTATATATACTAGATACTGAGGGGGTATACAATATTCAAAGCATTTTAGAAACCACATTTAACGGACAGACTTACACATTCCCAGTCAAAAACTTGATGATCTTTACCAATGGTTCATTAGCTAAATATGGAGTAGTTTTGAGTCCGGGAGATGCAATAGTAATTAGATCAAATATCACTAGTGGGCAAATAAGTTTTGTAAGCAATACGGGAAACTCTTTCTCCTTAGCCCTATTTCCACCCTCAGTTAAAACGCTTTTACCAAATGAATATAACCAGAATTATACCGTCGTTGCCATAGGAAATGAGAGTATATTATCCATAAAGACAATAAATGAGAAGTTGATAGGGCCTAAAAACATTACGAGTGATGAATTAATCTTTGACTCAACACCTCCGTTATACAATGAAACGTTCCCTCCAGTAGAATCTCCAATACCATATGATTCTTACAAGGTTGATATTACTTATTTTGAAAATGTAACCCCAGTAAAGGTTATTGATGCCAAGAATAATGAAACATATCTCATTTACTTAGGCTATGGCTACTGGATTGGTGAGGTCTATGGAAACATAGATGAAAAATCTGTACGTATTGGTTCTTTCAATATCTCCTACAATACTACATACTTCTATTACACTTATGGTCCAGTAAACTTCCTTAGTAATTACAAAATTAATATCCACGAAGTCAGTAACGGATATGTCCCACTATGCATGATATTATATACTTACAATGTTACCAATCAAAGTTCTGGATATATTAGAATAGGAAACTATAGTCAATTATGGATTAAGCCGAAAGCAAACGTTAATATAGCTTATACTGGCACTAGTAATATTTACTACTACTATTACGATTTTATGATAAACTACGCCAATAATAGTAGTTTAAACTCCATCCTTATCGGAGGTTCTACTACATTCTTAGGCTATTTGCCAATAAACATAACAATAAACGTCATGGATAACCACAATTTAAACAACACAATCTCCTCTTTTATGATAGCCTACAACAATTCACAACAATTAACTAGCTTGCCAATAATTATGAACGTTACATATAATGTTACCTCATATTCCCCTCCATTTGTACTCAATTTTTCCTTGACTAATGTATCCCTTTCAATAATGTTTAATGGTACGTCTAACTTACCAAACTATACCTTCTATAGTTACAATCTACCTACTGTAATTCCAACAAACGAAAGTATATTGAATATTAATGGCTATACTTCATCAATGATCATTCCATTCTTTATTGTCATAGTTAATGGGAAAATAGTCGGAGAAAATTTACCTCCTTAATAAATTTATATAGTATAGGATCATTGAGGCAATTATTGCTACATCATAAGCTATAGTATTAAAAAAGAGAATTAAGATACATACCGCTAGGACGGAGTAGACATATCTCCAAAGATCCTTTGAAATCATGATACCAAATGCAGAAAAGCCCAGTGAGAATATGAGAGCTGAATAAAACCAATCTTGATAATCAAATGCAGTTGGTGGAAAAGCAGCTACTCCAATTAATGGGAAAACCTCTCTATACGTTAACCCCCTTAAATAATGCAATAAATATAAAGCCAGCATCTCGGCCATCATGGGATAGAAAAACCAGTAGCTATTTATCGAGTAGTAGAAGGCATAGTATAGCGTTAAAAACCTGGATGGACCAAATTGAGCAATACCGAAAGTAGATCCCATTAATATTTCATTCAATACTAATAGCAGTGAGAAAATGACAATATGGATTCTTTCTCCATCAAACTTCGTATTTGAAAATTTGCTTACTTTTAATAAAAAATAAACAATTAGGGGTATCATTGTGAAAGTGTTTATACCAAACGCTATTGCCAACGATAAGGTTGATGGAGAGATTAAATAAACTGATGCCCCAATGAACATAGTTATCATCATTACGAGGGAAAAGTAGATGAAGAAGACTCCAACGTAAGTTTTTATCTTCTCTATATAGTAAAGGATTAAGATTATGATGATAACCATAATCGAAGCTATGAACGATAAAACTATTAGTTCATCTGACACATGCGACTTATTTTATATTAAAAATAAAAAATTATATTGCGACTTACGGAAAACCTTTTATATAATGTGTCTTCATTTATAGTATGAATCCTTTTAAAAAAGAAAAAACATATCCTAAACAAGTTGATTTAAATAAGGTAGTTAATGAGTTTGTATCTTACCTAAATAGCGATAAATGGAAAGTACAACAAAAAGTAGAGGGAAATAAGGCAATAGTTCAAGCACAGAAAGGTGGAATATTAAGAGACATAATCGCTGCAGATAGAGCTTTAACGTTTACATTTGAGAATACACCTCAAGGTCTTAAGGTAACTGCAGGAGTAGGCAGTTGGATAAAGAATTTGGCAATAACTGCAGTAGAAACACTTTTACTATCTGAATTATTCCTAGTAGTTGACGTACCGGAAATGTTATGGAACCAACATGTTGAATCACAGCTTATGAAAAAAATAGATGAAATAGTACAAAGATCATAATTTATGGCATCTTCTTTTTTAATCGAGAATATATTTTTATCCTTTCTTCAGATTCTTTGATAGGCCTTTCGATCTCCTTAAACTTCACCTTTTCGAGAAAGTCTATAATTTCTTTAGGTTTATCTACACCACAGAATGACATACTCCTAACTATAGAACCTAAACCCCAAGGACCTCCATAAACCGTATTTATAAATTTCTTAACTTCATCAAAATTATTCATCATATACCCACATACTTCCTCCCTTATATGTGGATTATGTACTAGTGAAGATATAACGAATCTAGTATCTTGAGCCTTTATAGTCCTATTAAATATTAATGAGAAAACCTTGTTTACAATTGATGGGTCACGAAGTGAAGAAATTGCACTCAACATTCTATTCTTCTCCTCATCTATGGTATACTTCTTATACTTTTCTAGAAGAGTGTTGAAATCGTTAGTAGTGACTGCATAAGCTATTGCAACAGCCTCCTTCATGTTACTATCTATATTTTCATATTGATCAAATAGGGTAGATAACCCTAATGCAAACTCTTCATCCATTGTAGCTAAAGCATTGATAATTGCTGAGTACGCTAATTTGCCTAAGTCATCATTAAATTTCCTAAATATCTTCACTTGATTAACTAGAAAATCTTTTCCATAATGTTTCTTAAATAGATAGTATAATGTTAGAAGTTGGGAGGTAATCTCCCTTGATACGAAAGAGTTAGAAGTATTTGTAAATCTGCTAAGTAAATCAAAGTACGTCCTTGCGTCTATCAAATCAGCCAATAGGAAATTCCAATAATCATTAACCAGCCCTAACTCCTCATAAACATTATGCTTGGACGAAAAAGCTAAATCAAGAGAATCATAAAGCACCCTATAAAATCCAGTCCTATTTACATTAACCTTAATACTCTTCAAACCCTCTTCTAACTTTATTTCAGTAGATTCCTTATCTAAAAGAAGAGTGTTAAATTTACCGTTAATCTCATATGTAAGTGGAACCTTGTACGTCTCATTTAACCCACTATCAAGGAGCATAAATCTCTTTTGAGAAAACCTAATGGAATTACTATAAGTGTTAACAAAAATTACAGGGTAACCGGGTTTTGTAATCCAATCAGCCATAATCTCCCCTATATTCTGCCCAGCCGCCTTGGAAATAGAATCCCACAAATCCTTGCCCTCTGCATTGCCAAATTTGAATGAATTTAGGTAATTAACTACACCCCTTCTGAAATTCTCCTCACCAACATAAGCTTCAATCATCCTCAAAATACTAGCCCCCTTACCATAGCTAATATTATCAAACATTTGCTCGATTTCATGTGGATCCCTTACATGTGTCTCTATTGGGTGTGTAGTAGTGAGGGAATCATCTTCCAGCGCGCTTAAAGTTTCGCTGTAAATAAGATGACCTTCACTATCCCATTGTGGAAATAAATACTTTAGACTCTTAAAACTCATGAAAGTTGCGAAACTCTCGTTTAACCATAAATCATCCCACCACTTCAAAGTAACCAAATTACCAAACCATTGGTGAGCTAACTCATGAGCAACAACCTCAGCAACCCTAAACTTCTGATAAACAGAAGAAGAATCATCAGCCAATAAAGCAGTCTCCCTAAAAGTAATTGCCCCCCAATTCTCCATAGCCCCAGCTGCAAACTCTGGAACTTGTATCAAATGAACTTTCGGTAATTGATAAGGTATCTCAAAATAATTTTCGTAAAACTCGATAACCTTTCTGGCAACGTTAATTGCGAATAGTCCTCTCTTCGACTTTCCAGGGACTGTAGCCAATATTATGGTAGGTCTCTTTGAGTCATCTGCAATTTCCTCAAAATCGTCTATTCCTAAGTATAGCAGATATGTAGACATCCTAGGAGTTTCTTGAAAATGATAAATTACCTTACCGTTTGCATCCTCTTCTATTTTCTCAACCGGCATGTTCGATATTACCTTTAATCCCTTCTCTACTCTAACACTTAATCTAAATCTTGCTTTCATTGCAGGGTGATCAAAACATGGGATAAATCTTCTAGCATATATCGCCTCAAACTGTGTTGTAATCATTCCTTTGCCATTATATGGAGCGACGTAAATTCCCAAAATTGAATCACGAGAAGCTTTTCCTTTAAACCTTACTTCAAGTTCTCTTTCAACCTTATCATAAATTATTAATTTCTCACCTTTTGCTTCAAATTTAACCTCTCTACCATCGGATTTCACACTTTCTATTTCGAGATTGAGATTATCAAGCTCTAATTTTTCTTCGTTTGAGGTAAGGTATATTTTCTCTATGCCTTCATAATCATATCCATTAAAATCCAGAAAAATTTCATACTTCTCCACGTTTTGCATACCTATATAAATAGAAGTGTAAATAAAAAATTAGTGATGAAGATAGAGAAGTATTTTGGTGTACCTTTAGGTGGAATAGGAACAGGGAAGATAAACTTCCACCCAGATCTTACGATTGATGATATAACTATTCTAAACAACTGGTCAAATCCACTTAGAAGAATAAGGGGTTTTCACATATTAACATTTCTAGATGGGGAACCTATTTTTCTTCAAACTAATCCTGGAAAAAACGTGGAAACACCCCCTCGATATACTTACATTAAGGATATGGAGATGTCGGTAGAGTTCCCAGTTATTAAGTATTCAACGCCTCTTGCTGAAATAGAAGTATATTCAGTTTTAAGGAAAAATGATATTAAGAATTCTTCTCTCCCAGCATTAAAGTTTAAAATAAAAGGAAAAGGAAGATTTGCAATTTCTTTTCCAAATATAATTGGAAGTAAAAGAGCTGGAAGAACAAATGAGAGCTATAAGGGAAAGTTAAATGGTGTTATAATGAGAAATGAAAAAGCCTTAAACTCCGATCCTGCTTATGGAGAAATTTTCTTGGGATGTGTAGGCTGTAAGGTTATAACAAATTTCGCCTACTATAAGCCAGCTAAGGTTGGAATGACTGAAGATATCACCTATTTTTATAATTTGGAAGAATATGATGAAAAATATATAATAAGACCTTATGCTAGAGAGGAAATAGGGGGTATTGTATATAAAGATGTAAATGAAGAAGAAACGTTTATCCTTTCATGGTTTTTCAACGGAAGACCTCATCATTATCCATATGGGCATTACTACGAGAACTTCTTTAAAGATTCGATAGATGTTGCAGAATACACTCTTAAGTTAGAACCAGATTTAGGTATAGAGGAAAAAGTAGAGTGGCTAAAGGAAGCTTTGGTAAATAGTTTGTACATCCTAACCTCAAATACTTGGTTAACTAAAGATGGCAGATTTGCCGTATATGAAGATCCTTACATTAGTAAATTAATGAACACTATTGGTTCTATGACCTTTGACGGCCTCGGATTTACCCTTTTAGAGCTTTATAGAGATTTAGTGATATCAGCCGACAATTATTTCGTGAACTATATAAATAATGGGGAAACACCCCACGATATCGGGGAGGAAAGTATTGAAGATCCAATTTACGGAGCGTCATATCCATACTGGTGGACTGACCTGGGACCAACCTTAGTCTTAATGCTGTACAGAGACTATATATCTACTTCTAATAGGGGAATTTTAGAGGAAAATTATAATAAAATAAAGGAGATAATTGATTGGCTCATAAGAAAGGACATGGATAACGATTGTATACCTGACTCAAAGGGTGGTTACGACAACTCTTATGATGGAACTCATATGTATGGAGCCTCATCCTATGTTGCATCAATGTTCCTTTCAGCACTAACTGCATTTATTAAAATATCTGAAATACTAGACGTTAAGATTGACGCTAAATATTATAGATTTTTAGAGTGTGGCAAGAAGACATTTAACTCATTATGGAATGGGAAATATTTCGTTTTATGGAAGAAGAACGATGAGGAAAATAGATCTTGCCTAAACTCACAATTACTAGGTCAATTCTGGTGTGATATTTTGGGATTACCGCCTATTACTGATAATGATAAGATAAACACAGCTTTGAGAAGTATTTATGAGCTAAACTTTAGAGCTTCTAAATACTGTTTAACCAATGCAGTGAAGGAAGATGGAAACATAGATACTTCAACAGGTCAACTTAGATCATGTTGGCCTAGAGTCTCCTTTGCAGTAGCGGCACATATGATATTAAGGGGCATGGTTAAGGAGGGAATGGAAGTAGCGAAAAGGGAATGGGAAACGATTAAGGAGCTCAACCCTTTTGATCAATCTTCTAGAATAGACGCAATAGAAGGAAAGTATGTAGGGTTAATGTCATATATAGGAAGTACTTCGGTTTGGTTAGTGAAATTAGCTTTGGATAAGCTACGTTAAAAAATATTCAATAACAATGTCATGAATATTATGATGGATTTGTATAATATCAGTGATAATCCTTAGCTTTTACAATGATTTTTTAAAAGTTGAGAAGACTACACTGCCACTTTTTAACGTCATCAGCACGTTAAGGTTTTCGTCCAATATAACTAAATCTGCAACATAACCCCTAGATATCTGTCCTCTATCATCTAAGTTAAGTAAGGATGCTGGAGAATACGTTGCATATTTAATTGCCTCTTTCAGTCCAACAACTTTACTAACCCTTCTTACACCTTCATCTAAAGTTATGTTACTACCTACAAGCTTGTTATTACCTTCAAAACAAGCCTTATTACAGATAATTTTTTCTCCATAAAGTAAAAATTCACCTTCGCCTAACCCTGCAGCTTGTAAGGAATCTGATACTAGTATTGTATTATCCCCTTTTAACTTACTTATAATATTTATTGTAATCTCATTAACATGCACTAAATCTGGTATTACTTCAGTGTATACTGGAGAAGTCAATGATACACCAATTACTCCAGGGTCTCTATGATGAAATGGCCTCATCGCATTAAACAAATGCGTAACTGATGATGCACCAAAGCCTATGGCTCTTCTGGTATCATCTGAGTTAGCATCTGTATGACCTAAAGAAACCTGAAAGTTGTCTACGAGGGTCTCCAATTCTCTATCACTCATAATCTCGGGTGCTACAGTAATCCTTTTAATTTTAAATAGTTTCGAAATTTCTAAAATTCTTTCATCGAATCTAGTGAAGAATTTATGCGCCCCAGCTCTATTCGGATTTATTATAGGTCCTTCAAGGTGTATTCCAATACTTTTAGCTTCATTCAGAATTCCCGCTATGCTAATCAATTTTTCAACATTCTCAGAAATTGTAGATGGAATGAAAGTCGTTACGCCATGTGAATAGTAGTATTTTGTCATCTTTTCATAACTTTCAACACTCTTAACGTCATTCACTAGAATTCCTCCTATACCATGGGTGTGAATGTCAATTAACCCAGGTACTACGTACTTGCCTTTCTCTATCTTTATTTCCTCATTGCATATTTCACTTCCAATTTTTCTTATTTTTCCATCTAATATTATTATATCATCTCTAAAACTTTCTAATGGTGTTATTATCTCTAACCCTCTAATGCACTTGTTCACTTTCCTTCACCTTGCCATATAGGAAACAAGCAACATCATGGGAGTATTTAAATAATCTAGGCTCTTCATTATTACATATATCCATTGCAAATGGACATCTTAGCCTATACGGACATCCTTTTTCTACCCTTTCGTAATTTATCTTAACGTCAACTTCCCTATATAGATTATCGATAGATGGTGTAAGTTTTATCAGGTCCTTTGTATAAGGATGTAATGGGTCCTTCAGTATTTCCTCCAAATCTCCACTCTCTACTATTCTACCAGCAAACATTACTATTGCATTACCCTTGTTAAATAGATGATAAAAGTATCTGGCTATTGGGATATCATGAGTAATGAACAACATTGTGAGATTGAGTCTATTCTTTATTTCAGCTAGTGTATTTAGTATACCAATCCTCAAAGAAGCGTCAACCATAGTTACGGGTTCATCGGCAACTATTATCTTGGGGTTTACTGAAAGACTTCTAGCTATATTAAGCCTTTGCTTCTGTCCTCCTGAAAGCTGATGGGGATATTTACTCAAAAATTCCCCTGCAGGTGTCAATTTTACTAATTCCAATAAGTTAATTAAACGCTTTCTTAGCTCATCTTTGTTGATCTTTTCCCAACGTAATATGGGAGCTGCTAAGATCTCTTCCACAGTCTTATTAAAGGGAAGTGTTGAGTAGGGGTCTTGAGGAATTAGTTGAACATCCTTTCTATATTTCTTAAATATTTTTCTCTTATTCTTCCAGATATTATATCCATCATAAATTACTTCACCGGACGTTGGTTTTTGTAAACCGACAATTACTCGTCCTAAAGTAGTTTTACCAGCTCCACTTTCACCTAATACTATAAGTAGATCCCCTTGATTTATGCTCAAAGATATATCCTTTAAAGCATGGAATTGCCGCTTTCTGAATAATCCAACCTTATCTTCAAAAACTACTGAAATTTTCTTAAGCTCCATTAGACCCATATAAGTGACACCTTACCTTTCTATCTTTTACTAAACGAATCTCGGGTAATTCTTCTTTGCATCTTCCGAAAGCTTTGGGACATCTATTTAGAAAAGGACAACCCTTTTCTTTTGACAGTAATAGTTCCTCTAAGGGAACGTTGATGATCTTCACTTCTCCTTTTAAGGAAGGAATCGAGGACACTAATAATGATGTATATGGGTTTAATGGATTTTTAATGATATCCTCAGTTTTGCCCTCTTCCATGACATAGCCTTTATACATAACCAACAATCTATTAGCTATTTGAGCTATATTAAGTATATCATGCGTTACATAAATTATTGTAACTCCTAATTCTTGATTTATAGTTTTTATTAACTTTAATAATAATTCTTGATTAAGCATATCTAACGCACTTGCTGGCTCGTCCATTAATATTAACTTAGGATTTAGGAGAAGGCTTAACGCTATCATAACCCTCTGTCTCATACCACCAGATAATTGGAATGGATACATGCTAAGAACACGATTAGGATCTAAACTTACTAATTTCAATAATTCCCTTGCTCTCTCAATTACACTTTTCTTATCTGCTTCTCCGTGACTCATTGCTATATAATAGAAAGTCTCACTAACCGGTAAAACCGGATTTAAGGCATTCTGACTAGCTTGGGGGACATATGAAATTTCTTTCCACAATAATTTTCTAAACTCGTCTATAGGAATAGCAAATAAATCAATGCCACTAAAGATTACTTTCCCAGAGACTACTTTACCTGGGGGTCTTATAGCTCTAAGTATAGCGTTAATGAGTGTAGACTTACCAGAGCCACTTTCACCGATAATTCCAAGAACTTCACCCTTTTCAACTCCAAAACTGACATCATTAACCGCCCTTACAATCCTATTATTACCCTCATCATAAATCACATTCAGATTATAAACTTCCAATATCATAACATGTATATAGCTTGTATTTGTTACTTATAGATTTTTCTTCTCGAGAAAATAAAAGGGTGTAAAGCAAATTTATATTATGATGCAGAATAAATTATTCGAGTATCTCTGGCTTGTATGGAAGAACAAAAAATCTAGGGTAGGATTAATTATAACTGTATTTTATATTTTAATCGCAGTGTTTGGTGAAATTATATTTCCTACGACGTACTCTCTACACCCTAGCTCAACTACGATATTCATGCCACCACAATTATCAAACTTTTATCTAATCTTTGGAACTGGTCCATTTGCGGAAAGTATATTAGTGCAAATCATTCAAGGCGCTGAGTCAGTAATTGAGGTAAGTTTCTTAGCTGGCCTATTCGCTACACTAATAGGGATAGCCGTAGGGATAGTGGCAGGCTATCTAGGTGGAATAATTGATGATATACTCATGGGAATAACTGATATTGTGCTAACTTTACCTAGTATAATATTATTAATTGTAGTAGTAAGCGCTTTCAAGACTAGTAATCCAATTATCCTTTCTCTGATATTGAGTATAACTAGTTGGGCTGGATTAGCTAGAGCTGTAAGATCTCAAGTTCTAGTAATTAGAAATTCCCCGACAATAGAAGTATTAAGGGTATTGGGATTGTCTAGGGGATATATCATATTTAGGGAAGTAGCTCCAACCTTGGGTTCATATATTATAATACACTATATATTTAACGTAGAAGCTGCAGTTTACGCGGAAGTAGGATTATACTACTTAGGAGTATTACCCTATAACCCAAATAATTGGGGAGCAATGATACAACAAGCACTTTCTTATGGAGCAGCCCTAGGTGGAAAGGCAATATATTATCTAGCCTTTCCCACGGTTGCAATCGTGGGCTTTATGAGTGGTCTGATATTGCTAAGTTACGGAATTGACGAAATATCTAATCCTCGAATAAGATCATACAAATAAAGAGTGAAAAATCAAATAACTTTTTTTATATTATCCTCTCTCTATCTCCTTCTCATCAAGAATATCACAACTGCAATAATAACGATGATGACAACAATTACAGCAGCGACAATTGGAATAATTGAAGATGATGTCGTTGTAACTGTAGTTGTAGTAACAGAAGTAGTGACCACAGCTGTGGTTGTCGTAGCTACAGACGTGGTTGTTGTAGTTAAAGTAGTAGGAACAGTAGTTGTACTCACTGAGGTCGTTGTTGTCGTAACTATGGTACTCTTATATAATGGAGCATACCAATAATCTATTAGAGCTTGTATCATTGCAGTACCACCTATACCGTATTGTGCCTCCGACCATATCCATGAATTGGCCGGTGGAGCTGCAATAAGAAGCGAAGGATTAACGATGACGTAATTCTCAATCTCAACTAGAGGTAAAATTGGAAGTAAATATTGGTTCATATAATATGATAACTGCTGATTAGATTGTATTAGCTGTTGTGTACTATTAGGAGACTCGGTTTCTTCAAGTAGTTTATGGAAGTCAATTACAGTACCATTAGGCAGAGTAAGATTTTCATTCCATTGGGTAACATTCCATGGGTATCCTCCAAAATATGAAAGTACTAAACTCCATGGTGCAGTACCCGGGGAATATGAACTACCCCAATTCTCAAACCATAAATCATAGCCAGTGCCATTTTGCCATGCCTGATGCCATTGACTAACTACAGTATATACATGCAACTGTACGTTAATTCCAAATTGTTGTAATTCTTTCTGAACCTCTTCCATCATAGCTAAGGCTTGTGTTGGTGGCGCACCTGCACCTATAGTTAAAGTAAATGGTGTCCCGTTAGGAGTGTACCACACGCCGGATTTCTGATAGAACCCTACACTTTCAAGTAGTTGCGCAGCCTTCGTTAAATTGATATTATATGGATTTAACGATGAATAGTATTGCGGAGATGTCATGAATGAATAGTATGACACGTTGGGAATTGCATTAGGGATAGTAACTGGTGCTGTTAAAGGACCACCCACTTCTGCTATTGCAGTCCTATTTAGAATATATGCGATTGCAGCCCTAACTTGATAGTCTCTTAGCCAAGGATTCTTCAAATTAAATGCCAAACCCCAACCGAATGGTTGAGGTATTTTGATAACCTCAAGCGTAGTTGGCAAACTCTCTAGTTGGGTTGGTGATAATCCAGTCAAACCCGACCAGTCCAGAGAAACTTGACCCCCAGTTATTGCAGCTGCTGCTAAATCTGCTTGTCCATATTGATACACTATTATTTGGTTAAATGGTATATATTTGGCGTTATAGTAATAGGGATTCTTATTCAATACTATCTCATTTGATGACAGTTGTGATAGGTAAAATGGGCCACTATACGGATATGTTGTAGGATCGGGTCTAAAATGAGTAATTTCTGATCTAATATTCTTAATTATCTGTTGTGCAAGTTTCATATTGCTAGTGTTTTGTATTTTCGTCCAATTCCCTAGTATCTGATTAATTATAGGCTTCCAAACCTGATACGGTATTATAATAGCAACTTCCCCTAAGCCTACCGTATTAATTAGTGTAGTAGTATACAATATTGGTGATAAAGTATTGTTGGGCCAGGTCTCAATTAGCGTATAATTGTTAACTACAGTGTAATTTGGGAATGGAGGCGCACCAAACATATCTAGTATTAAACATGTTGCCATAAGATCATAAGCTGTTAGGGGTTGCCCATTACTCCAACCAGTATCGTTTCTAATAACTAATGTGACATTTATTGGTTTAGTCTGCCAAATTTGTTGCCAATTTGATGGGGAGAAGTTCCAAGAAGTTACTATTACTGGAATTGCTTGTCCGTTAGTAACGTTAATTAAAGCAGAGTAAGCATAGAGTAAACCATAAAAAGATCCACCCAATCCTCCTGCGAATATATTAGGGTTATATGTCGCAAATGAGGAAAATGCTTCTACGTTAGAATTATACCATCCTAGGTAAAGTGTTGATGGAAATACAGAAGATGCTGAACTGGCTATCAATATACCACTCATTGAAGAAAGCATTACAAATATTGAGAATATTATCCCTAGTTCTAATACTAATTCCTTTCGCATAGATATTATTTGTATTTTCCCACTTATAAACTTTGCCTAAACCTTTATGGTATAGTTGAGAAACACTTATATCTTATTAAAAGTAATAATAATTATGAATTATAAATGGCTGATTAGGAGATTAGCATCGGTAATTGTTGCGATATTTGCTACAATAGTCATAAGCTGGGCCTTATTGGAGTTTTCTCCCTACTCTCCCGCAAATTACATCATGCAGTTCATAAATCCACAAGAATTTGCTCAAAAACCTGAACTATATAGTTCACTCATAGATTATTTAAACACTCTCAGACCCCATGGGAATCCGTTAATTAGCGCTGCGGATTACATTTGGAATACGTTACATGGAAATCTGGGCTTCTCGATAATAAGCAACGTACCAGTGGCTCAACTGATTGCAGTTGCGTTACCTTGGACCTTATTCATCGTTGTAACATCTCTTCTAATAAGTTTCTTCCTTGGGATAAGAATAGGCCAGAAACTAGGGTATATGAGGGGGACTAAGACCGATTCCATATCTACCGTTTCGCTATCGATCTTAAGATCAGTACCAATTTACATCTATGCCGTGTTACTTATTTACATACTTGCGTTCACATACCATATCTTTCCCACGGGAGGTGCTTACAGTGTACATGTAACTCCAGGGTTTAATCTTCCCTTCATAGCTAGCGTGTTGTATCATGCATTTTTACCAATATTCACATTGACCATAGTAAATTTAGTAGGATGGATCTTACAGATGAGGGCAAACACAATATATGTACTTGGCGAAGATTTCGTAAACTTTGCTGAACTCTCTGGAGTTAAAAAAGATATAATAGAAAAGAAGTATATTGGAAAGAATGCAATATTGCCCCTATACACCAGCTTAATCATAGCAATAGGATTTTCCTTTAGTGGGTCAGTATTCGTAGAGCAGACATTTTCCTACCCCGGAGTAGGAAACTTACTAATCAACTCCATAACCTCTAATGACTATCCCACTGAAATGGGAGTATTCATCATAATAATTGTAGCAGTAATTGTAGGTAATTTAATCGCAGACTTAACATATTCGTTCTTAGATCCTAGAGCTAAGGTTGGTGAAGAATAATGGAAGCGTATAAAACACTATTGGCTATAGGTTATACACTGTTGCTACTTGACGTTTTCTCACTGGTAATATATAGGAGTCCTGCAACCTTATTCCCTCAGATAGTTGTATTGATATTATCAACGTTCATGATAGTATATGCGATCATCCAGATAAGGAACTTAAAATAGCTTCCTTAAAATTTGAATCGGATTTAAAAAGAGCAGTATAGATTTTATCTTCTTTACCGTTGATAAGTATTGAATTATTAGATACTGATATTGAAGCAAATATGAGATTAACATGATTTGAATAACGTAATTTTTTTAACACTTGTTTGTATGCTAAATCGTATATTCTAAGAAGAGAAGATAAGGTAATCTCCGCCTCCCTTTTTCTGAAGTACAATCCAGGATTATATAGGCTTGATAATAAATAATCTAAAGCATCTAGCCTCTCTTTCTTCTCGTTAAGACTCTTCAGATCTACATAACCATCCTCTAGTAATTTGACAACCTGATTTAGGGGGATTGGTTCTAATTTTTCCCCGTTCTCTTCAGGTTTAAGATTAGTCCTTACTAATAAAATTCTAGTATGAGGCTTCGATATGTTTTCAAGAAAATACGCGTCTATAAAAATATTATCAGTCATATAGAATGGCAATAATTTCATCTCCTTCGCCTCTCCTTTAATTGAACAGCGTAACCAAGAAGTATAAGACCGATAAATAATATGACTCCAGAAGATAAATAGCCAATTCCGGAGAACCAAGAGTTGAAAACTTTTATGGTAAACGAAATAGTAGTTAAATTAGAATATGGAGGCGATCTAAACTGAATATAAACTGTACCAGAATTCGGAGAAATATATGATATACTAAATCTATTTGCGTTACTTGCAACCTGTTGGGGTACGATCCCTATAATGTAAATGTTAATAGGTTTTGTAGAATTTCCTTCTATTACTATCCTATCATTCTCTTTAACCACAACTGGAAATCCTTGTGCTCCTTCTTCGGCCAAGGAAATAGTATCCTTTAGAGCGTATACTACTAGAGAAGAATAGAGATACGTGAAAATTACGTCTATCAGACCTATAGCTAATATTACAATTGAAACTGCTAAAATTGTCCTCTTTCTCATACAATATATACCCTATTTTCTAGCTGATAAAAACTTTATTTTTTCTAAACCTTTACTTACATACATGACAAAGATTTCGGAAATTGAAGCGTATATTTTAGGTAAGGAGGTAACAAGCGCCCAATGGGCGTCATTAATGGTATTGGTAAAGGTTACAACAAGCGATGGCAGAGTAGGCTGGGGAGAAACTGTGAGCGCGTTGAGAGCCGAAGCAGTGGCAAATTTTGTAAAGAAGATAAATACTGTATTAAAAGGAAGTGATGTCTTTAACGTAGAAAAGAACAAGCTAGAATGGTACAAGCATGATTTCAATATGACCATCTCCTTAGAGTCTACAACAGCCTATAGTGCAGTAGATATTGCGTCTTGGGATGTAATTGGAAAAGAATTGGGAGCTCCATTATATAAATTGCTCGGAGGAAAAACGAGAGATAAAATACTTGTCTACGCAAATGGATGGTATCAAAATTGCGTTAGGCCGGAGGACTTTGCGGATAAGGCCAAAGAAGTCGTAAAAAAGGGTTACAAGGCTTTGAAATTCGATCCATTTGGCCCATATTTTAACGATATTTCAAAGAGAGGTCTAGATATGGCTGAGGAGAGGGTAAAGGCTGTTAGGGAGGCTGTAGGTGATAATGTGGATATTTTAATAGAGCATCACGGTAGGTTTAATGCAAATTCAGCAATAATGATAGCGAAAAGGCTAGAGAAGTATAATCCATTGTTTATGGAGGAACCTGTTCATCCTGAGGATATGGAAGGGCTTAAAAAATATAGGGCCAATACGAGCTTAAGGATTGCATTAGGTGAGAGGATAATCAATAAACATCAAGCTTTGCACTTTATGAAAGAGGGATTGGTTGACTTCTTACAAGCTGATCTATACAGAATTGGTGGAGTTACCGAGACTAAGAAAGTAGTGGGAATTGCTGAAGCCTTTGACGTACTGATGGCTTTCCACAATGCTCAAGGTCCGATATTAAATGCTGCGACACTACAATTTGATGCGTTCATTCCCAACTTCTTAATACAAGAGTCCTTCTATGATTGGTTCCCAGGTTGGAAGAGGGAGCTAATATATGATGGTACCCCAGTTGATAATGGATATGCAATAATACCGGAAAGACCAGGTTTGGGAGTTGAGGTAAACGAGAAAATGTTAGAGAGTTTAAAGGTTAAGGGTGAGGAATACTTTAACCCAGAGGAACCAGTGTGGGTAGTTAAAGGAACGTGGAAGGATTACTAGTTAGACCTCACCTTTAGAAATTTCCTCTGGATCTGGTTTTCTACTTATTAGCCTGCCTCCATCTATTACAATCTCAGTTCCAGTAATAAAGGTGTTTAAGTCTGATGCTAGAAAGGCCAATAGGTAAGAGGCCTCTATTGTCCTTCCCATTCTTCCTAATAGGGTTGCAGCTCTTTCATCTAAACTTGCTGGGGGTTCATTGTCTTTCGAGTAAATTGGGCCTGATAACACGGTAATAACTTGTATTCCGTATTTTCCCAAATCCACAGCCATACTTCTAGTCATAGATATCAAACCACCTTTAGTAGTGACATAGGCGAAGGATCTCTGTAATGGAAACTTAGATTGAATTGCAGAGATATTAATTATTTTTCCCTTGATGCCATTTTTAATCATAAGCCTTGCAGCCATTCTTGATAAGAGAAAAGGCGCAGTCAAGTTTAAGCTAATCATTTCATCCCACTCTTTCATTGGAATATCAAGCACTGAATATCGTGAATTTCGTGACGCATTATTTATCAAAACGTGAATTATTCCCACGTTTTTCTCGTACCATTCAATAAATGAAATAACTTCTTCTCTACTTGTTAAATCAACTTTTTTGAAATGTACACCTTTAGGTAGAGAGCCAACTTCTCTCTTGCCTATAACGTAAACATTTGCACCTAATTTACTGAAGAGCTCAGCTGTCTTTAGACCTATACCGGAAGTTCCACCAGTTATAAGAGATACTTTTCCGCTTAAATCCAGCTTAATCATATAGAATAATCTTAAACTTGAATAAATAAACTTTGAAGATGTGTAGACTACATTAAATACTTTTCAACTAATACGGCTTGTAATATATAAGTATATAAACTGTATGCTCTAAAATTACTTAAGACGTAGAAATCATCCTCTTATATGAATATAAATATCGTAGTGTACTCTGATACTTCAAAACGATCAATCATATAGGCTATACTTTAAAAAGTTAATAAGGGTAGTTCTCAAGCAAAGTAGAAAATTACTCATTGCTATAAAAGTTCTTAAACCGAGTACGTTACTTTATAATATGATCTTAAGTTTAATCAAGAATGAAAATACCACATTTAAACCGCTAATCCTTCCTATAGTTCTTCTTGCAATTGCTGTTAACCCATACACAGAAAGTCTAGAATTTCACTATCCTGCAATTTATATGATTTCTCACTATCTAGTTTACTTCTCTGGAATATTTGTCGGTTATAAGTACTTTAAGGGAGACGAAATTTCTTTAGCGCTTGGATTGATACCACCTATCTTGTGGCACTTACCATATTTTTTCGCATTAGGTGCAGCTTTCACAACGTACAGAGTAATTCTCGAAATAACACTTCTTATTGGCGGAATTCTTGCGGGTTCCTCAATTAAATACGTAAAGTTTTACCTAAAAGTTACATTATTCGCACTCTGGATGTTGGGAGATAGTGCACTGGCAATAATATTCATTGTATCGAGTCCGATATATTCAAACGTTGCTTACAATTTCTCTCCATATCCTCCCTCATCCCTTCCAATTGCTGGTGTAACGATGTTCATTGCAATGAATGTGTTCCTAGGATACGTTATAGCTAAATACATAAAAGGAATAGTAGGGTGAGCGGAAAGGTCTTTCACTAAAAAGGGAGCTCTTTAAAAAATTAAATTGCGTAAAATAGAACAGATGATGTACAAAATAGCGATCCGAAGAATCCTAGTGCCATTAAATAGGCATAGTCTGGAATTAATAAGCCATAAAAAGCTAAACCACCAGCTGCTGCTATTCCTATAAACAATAGATTCAAGAGGGAAAATAGGTATACTGATCTTATACCTTCTCTAACTGATTGAGCAAGCATTGCAGCACCGAAAAACCCCACAAGCATGGCAAGGGTTATATGACTTGACAATATCAACGCCTCTGAATAGGCATTTAGTGGGAATTTATCATAAAATAATGTAGCTATCCCTGCGTAGAATAATCCAGCTAACAGTATGGTCTCAGTTAAGGAGATATACAACATCAGTTTACTTGGCCTTATTCTAGACTGTGAAACTACCAATTTACTCACCCCTTCTTATACTATATATTAAACAACCGGAGGCAGTTATAAGTGCAAATACAAAACCCATTCCCATTTGAAGCAAGTAATTCACATCTATCACACCTCCAAAATAAAATGATCCAGCAAACGCTGCAAAAAGGACTGAAAGAACGTTTAGAATAGAGATTACAATTGCACCCTTATCCTTATAGCTAACTGCGGATGCGAGCAAACCTATGCTTAATATAGCAACTAGAATTGCACCATATAAATGCATTATTAAGGGTACCCCTTGAAGAGGAAGGTTATATACAGCTAATAACATGCCTCCAGCGTAAAGAACAAGTAGTATTGCTACCTCACCAGAAGCTATTGCTGGCATATAATTCATTCTGGACATCATCTTACTTATTTGGATATACTTCTCATACATTAATTCAATAGTTCCCAACACAATCACCCTACTGATAGGTGTTTCCAGCATTCTGAAGCTCTGTATAGCAATTACTTGGAGTTTGACCAGATTGTAATAGCATTTTTTGGCATCCAGTTGCCTGGTCATATGAAGATAGATATGCATATCCAGAAAGATCATTAGTGCGTCCTAATATTGTAGGAGCATTTAAGTTCATGCCAATTGCGTAAAGGTAATCAGTATTAGAATCCCAATATAATTGCACGTAAGGTAATGGTCTAACTGTGGGTCCAGTTAGTACAGAAGCTCCGTGGTAAGGATCATAAGTAGATCCGTGACAATCACAATGTATAACTCCGGGTGCATTTGCTTGTTGAGCAGACTGTAAAGCAACTTCGGGTAGGAAGTTTGGGGTAGGTAAACCTACCTTCATATATTTAGGTGGATAAAAGTGGATTTCAGGTGGAGTGCACCCTAAATGTTGGCATATGGCTGAATAAGCTACTATTGAATTATTAGGACCAACCCCACCCGGAAAAGTATAAGTCTTACCGTTTTCCGGAATTACAACCGTAGTTGGAGGAACTTTTATAGGATTATCGTTCTCATCGCCTAAAT
The DNA here is from genome assembly GCF_019175345.1 of Saccharolobus shibatae B12. NCBI lineage: Archaea > Thermoproteati > Thermoproteota > Thermoprotei > Sulfolobales > Sulfolobaceae > Saccharolobus > Saccharolobus shibatae. Next base: position 779,379 of record NZ_CP077717.1, read on the forward strand.
TCAAGAGGAAAGTTATATCACCTTGCATTGGGTATTCAAATAATAAGATCTCTGGATTATTTACGGGAATTTGAGACGCTTTAATTGGATTCCCACTGGAGTCGACTATAATTACCCATGGAAATTGTTTCAAACTTATTTCAGGTTGATTTAGATACGAAATGACCGGAATTGCACTTAGTACTGCTGCAGCCCCTATACCTATGAGAATACCTTTTAGGAATGCTCTCTTGCTGGGATCAAGAGGACCTACATTTTTCTCAGCGTAATTATATAAATAATCTCTCCCACTTTTTATAAACTCTTTCTCATCAAACCTAGTTTTTGGATCTCTCATCTTCCTAAGAAGCTTAATAGCAAATATAAGATCATCACGCTTAATAATAGGTATTCCCTTAGCCATATTACTTACCAAATTTACAATGTAAGTTAAACCTTAAAAATTTTATTTTAAAATTTTCCATAGCAAATGTTAGCTTTATTTGTTGCACAAGGTTTTTTAGTAATATTATGACCATGTACCTTATGTAGAGGAAATTTATTATGCAATCAAATTAACTAAATAAATAAGTAAAAATAAGCACAAACCTTTACGTACTAGAAATTACATGATAAATTAAATAACATATCTATGACTAGTTTAGCAAAAATATAATTTTATTTTAAAAGCACATGACACTAAAACAAGCATAGTGAATGTGTATACCTACAATTTTTCTTATAGTAGACTAGATTATGTAATTCTAATTTTAATTAACTCAACTTTAACAGAGTTTAAGTTATTAAATCTTCGAAAAATTTCAAATAAAGATTTATAAGCTTGAATACTCTAAAAAAGAATTAGGTGTGAAGTATGGATATTAAGGAGCATGCCGAAGAGGTGTGGTTTATAATTATGTTGATTTTGGTTGCAACATTCTTCAGTTGGAACGTTTACTATATTCTAACTGGAAAGAGCTTTAGTTTACGATACGGTTTACCAGAATTCTCTGGCTTACCTCCACAAGCTCAAGTGGCAGTGAATTATTTTGAAACTCACCCTCCGCCACCTGGGGAGTATTCTGAGGTCATAAATGGCACTCTAGTAGTTAATATTACTGCAGTGCAATACAAGTGGGTTCCCAACATTATAGTAGCTAACGTGAGTGAACCAGTAGTACTGATAGTAAACTCTCCACAAGTGGATACTGGATTCTACTTAAGGCTTCCAAATGGGCTAATTAATATAAATAATGTTCCAGGAATTACAAGCTATGTTTATTTTATAACTCCTAATCAGCCGGGAAATTACACGTGGTATAATGCAGAATATGATGGTTATGCTTCCTCATATATGACTGGAACTCTAGAGGTGGTATAATGAGTATTATAAAACAAATAAAAGATACTATAATGCCTAAAAACACGTTAAACGTAGTTTGGCTTTACACAATAGGTTCCATATTCTGGCTAGGAGTTTTAGGAATTGCAGCCATGAATCTAAGGACTTATTTAACGTTTAATAATAATTCCCCCAACGTGGGAGAACTATACTATAGTGCATTAACTATTCACGGCTGGGCCGGTATGTTTGGATTTGTACCTTTAGCTGCGGTAGCTGTAATCGCGTTTGCAATGTATAAGAGTAACTTATCAATTTTACATACTAAATTAATGTCTATTTTCTTCTGGTTGTCTAACATATTCTTAGCAATTGGGTTTGCTGGATCTCCTGATATGGGTTGGTACATGTATCCTCCACTAGCAATAGAATCAGATAGTAACTTCCATGCCTTTTTGTTTTACACTTCGCCAGCCCTGATGGGTATGGCTTACTTATCCCTAACTTTAGCCTTCATATTACAGACAGCGATGTTCATAACACTGATTGCAGATGCCTACGCTACAAAACCAAGAAATGAAAGATTGAACATCTTTGGAGCTTATGGAGTAGCTTTTGCAATAGTTATTGCAATAACTCTTCCCGCATTAGCAGCATCTACATTATGGTATACGTTATATTTCTTTGCAGGAGTTCCAGTTAACCCATTGTTATGGGCATTACTATTTTGGTTCTATGGGCATCCAGTAGTATATTACGTTCCATTCCCGTTGTTTGGCGCTTTGTACTACTATGTACCAAAATACGCTGGGAGGGCACTCTTCAGTGAGAAGTGGGCTAGATGGAATATATACTTACTATCAATAGGCTCAATGCTTATATGGGTTCACCATCTGCAAACTTGGCCATTACCTATAGATCTGAGAATATGGGTAAACTTATCCACACTGATCTTAGCCTCAGGGTCTGGCCTTACCGTGCTTAACTTAGGGTTAACAATACTTCTTTCTCAAAAATATAACTGGAAAGACCCAGTGGGAATGGGAGCACTGATTGCATTAGTAGGATTCATATTAGCTGGTGTTCAAGCGTTAGTTTTGCCAGAGAATTCAATAAACCCACTATTCCACAATACCTATTACGTAGTAGGGCATTTCCACCTAATGATATGGACGTTAATAGTAATGGGCTTCACTACCGTATTTTTAGATATGTTAAGAAGCACATTTGGTGGATTCAACTTCAGTGAGCAAGCCTCTAAATGGATGAGAATTGGAATGATATGGTGGACAGCACCATTTATGAGTGTAGGTTATACCATGTCAGTTATTGGCTATCTAGGAATGTTAAGGAGAATGATAGCTTATCCAGCAATGTTCCAACCATATAACTTGTTAGAATCATTATTAGCTGAAATAGGAATTCCAGGGTTATTAGTAACGATATTTGTAGGTATTTTCGATGCGTTAGCTTATGCTTCTAAGCAAAATGTTTTTTCCGCTTCTACCCCCTCAACTCCCTCTAATTTACCCGTAATGGCGGAAGATGGGGTGAGCAAAAATGGGTGAGGAAAAGAAGGGAATTATAGATACTATAATTGATAGAGTAGGTGTAACTGAAGCACCATTGTTTAAGACACCAGATTACATGTATAATCTATCTTATTGGCTAGGTGCAATGGTAGCTGCTGCTTTCATTTATACCGTTATTACTGGACTATTCCTCTTAATGTATTACCAACCAGCCTTTGCATATCAATCTACACAAAGTATAATTTCTAGTGTACCATATGGCCCGGTATTGTTATTTAGCCATTTATATGGTGCATACATAATGATAATATTAGCATATATACACATGTTTAGAAACTTCTACAAGGGAGCATACAAAAAGCCGAGAGAATTGCAGTGGATAACCGGAGTGATTCTCCTTTTACTAACATTAGGGGCATCGTTCTTTGGATACAGCTTAGTCAGTGATGTCCTTGGAGTAAACGCGATAGATATTGGAGATCAACTATTGGTTGGTACTGGTATTCCAGGTGCAACAGCTATAGTAGGCTGGCTGTTTGGTCCAGGAGGAAGTGCAGCATTATCTTCGGATCCCTTAGTGAGATCAGAATTGTTTGATAGATTATTAGGGTGGCATATATTGCTAGTATTTCTGCTGGGAGTTTTATTCCTATTTCACTTCATGCTAGCAGAGAGGTATGGAATGACGCCTTCAGCTAAAGATAAACCTAAAGTACCGGCATATTACACTAAGGAAGAACAGCAAAGATTTAATGAGTGGTGGCCTAGGAACTTTGTTTATATGCTATCAGTTGTATTACTAACATGGGGAATAATATTATTTGTTCCCAACTTATTAGCAAATATAAATGGGTTACCAATAGTGATTAATCCCTATCCAGCCCCGCAAGCAGGTTCGCCAGAGTCTACGAGTGTGCAACCCTATCCACCATGGTTCTTCTTATTCCTATACAAATTTGTAGATTTCCTATTACCTAACGGAATGCCAATTACTCCAATATTAGTTTTGGCGGTGCTTATTATAGGTCTTTTAGTACTAATCTTCCTTCCATTCTTAGATCCCAGTGACGACTTACGTGTTACTAGGAGAAAGTTCTGGACATGGATAGTTAGTACTTTAGCTGTATATCTGATAGAGTTATCTGTGTGGGGATACTTGGAACCAGGTGTGCCAGTTCCGTTCTCACAAGAGATAGAATACTTAGGGTTACCGTTAATTATTATAGGAATACTTGTCTACTTATGGCCAGTAAAGCAAAATAATACTCCAATTACCAGAGCTGAAACAAAGGTAATTAAAATGAACATAACTCCAATGGAAATACTCTTAGCTTCCGTATCCGCATTATCCTTGGCAGGGACATTTGTAAACTTCCTAGAATTCCCAACAATTGTAAACGGAATTATTCTAATACCAGTGGGATTATTTACATTGTATATGCTAAGAAGAGTTGCCGCATTTATAGTCGGAAAAAAACCAGTAGCAGCTGTAGGAAGCAGTGTAGCAGCCAGTTGGAGCAAGAAAGCCGCGTTTTATGGAATAGTAATAATTTTCATCGTATCCTTATTCCTATTAGGTCTAATGTGGACCTTACCGAGTATAGGGCCACAATCAACTTATGCTGGAATGGATTTAGGCGTAATTCTAATGCTATGGGGAATAGCAGTGCAACTTTATCATTATGAAATCTATGTAAAATAGGGGTGAATGAGAATGAATAAGCTAGGTATAGCAATTTTGGCTCTAATATTTGGAGCCACCTCATTCATGGCTGGGTTTATGGCGTATAACCTGTTATGGGACTCTGTTAAAATTATAGCAATGTTGGTGAGATAAAAATGAAAAAATATACCATAGCTGGAATTATATCGGGAATAATGGCTATATTTTTTATAATACTCTCCTTACCTCTTAACTTCATTTCGGCACGTAGTATAGGAGTTGATCCCACAAGTATAATAATGGCAACAGTCTACATGCTCTTAGCGAGCATAATATTCATAATACTCTTTAAGGGAATAAACAAGCTATGAAGGTTTATAAGCTTTTTAAAATTATTTTTTTATTTATAACTCAAGTCTAACTAACATATATTAATTACAATCACCGTAAATTAGTAGTTAGTTTCAAATATCTTATGCGTCTATATAAAACATTTTTCATAGAAAGATATAATAGGAAATGACGTCATGAAATCAGATTTGGATTAACTATATATACTAAATAGTTCTATGATTGACTATTAGCCATGAAGTGGAAATACATTGCATCAATTTATGCAATATACATAATTATATCTGTGGTGGTTAAAATTGTAGGAGAAGCTAATTTTCCGGGGAATATATATTTCCTTTATTTGATCAACCATTCCCAACTTCCAGCATTTAATCCTATAATGTTATTCTTCAGTAAATACGGGAGAGAGTATATTTGGATACCAGTGACTGCTATCTTATTCATTATGAGTGGGAAGTTTAGACGAAGTTCACTCTTATTAGTTGGAGGATTTATAATAGCTATAATTTTGGGAGAGGTTTCAAAATATGTAATGGCTCAGCCAAGACCATTTCTAATTCTACATAACGTAAATTTACTAGTTCCAGAACCCACTGATTATTCTTATCCTTCAGGACATGCATTGATAGTGGCTGTAGGTGCAATGATAGTTCTCTTAACTTTACCATATTACATCTCAATACCGCTACTTATAGAAGCAGTGCTAACAAGCTATTCTAGAGTTTATATAGGAGTTCATTGGCCTTTAGATGTATTAACTGGATGGATATTAGGAATAGCAATAGCTTTAACTGCAATAAATCTAGAAAAGTTTATTTCAACAATTTATAATAGACTAGTTAACTCCATTGTCGGTAATGGAAGAAAAACAAATTTAAAACGGCAAAAGTAAAGAAAAAATCTTGTGGAAAAGCTAACAGATTTAGAATTTAGAGCATTGGAAATTTTAAGAGAAGATTCTAGGATAAGTGTTACGGAGCTTGCAAAAAGGCTTAATATTAGTAGGAGTACTGCCACAAGGCTTCTAAGAAATCTTAGTAAAAAGGGTGTAAAATTTACTATTAAATTTCAGAATGAACCACTTATCGCTTTTACAATTTCAGAGTCTTGCCAAAGTGACGAGTGTTATAAGCTGTTGGACGGTAGATTTATCAACATAATAAGAGCTAATACATTAGAAGATTTAGAAAATAAGCTAAAAAATGTTCAGGGAAAAGATCTAGTATTCATAGGTAAGAGTAACTTTGTAGTTAAATGTGATTACTGCGGTAAGGAAATATACGATAACCCCTTAACATATAAAATTGGAAGAAGAACGTATTACGCTTGTTGCAACTCTTGTTTGACTGGGTTAAAGGAAAAGTTTGCACGTAATAATGATTTGCATTTACATTAGTTTTAGAGTCATTTTGACTCTTGTAAATTTTAAGTAGATACGAATTGACAGAAGAAAAAGTTCTTTATAAAAAACCAATAATTAATATTATGATAATCGATCCTGTTTGTGGAATGGAAGTAGATGAAAAAAGCCAATATAAGACAATGTATAAAGGAAAAGTCTACTATTTTTGCTCATCATATTGCCTTAAGGAGTTTCAGAAGAACCCAGAAGAATATCTAAGGGGTGGACCTAAGGGAATGCCTCATGGTCACTGAGAAGAAAGAGGAGTTGAGAATTACAGATAAGGAGGAACAGCTAAAGATAATTGGAATGCATTGCGCCACATGCGTAATGAGTGTATCTAAGTCTTTGAAGTCAGTTAGTGGTGTTAAAGATGCGGAAGTAAATCTAGCAACTGGTAGTGCAAAAGTAATCCTAAGTGGTAACGTTAGATTAAAGGAATTAGTAAAAGCTGTGAGAAAGGCTGGTTATGATGTTGCCACAGAAAAGTTCACTGTAAAACTGAATGTCAACCCAGAGGAAATGCCTAAAATAGAGAGGAAGTTCGAAAACGTTAAGGGAGTAGTCGATGTAAAATCCAATCCTGGTCTAGGAATAGTAAGCGTGGAGTATAACCTTGAATCCACTACTCCGGAGGAAATATTGAAGGAAGCTGGAGTAAAAGGAGAAATAATAAATGAACAACGTAGTGAAAGAAGCGTACTCTATGAAGACTTCTATGACTTATTAAAGAGATTGGTAATAGGCATAACATTTACACCTTTAACTTATCTATTTCCATTCTTTTTAGGTATCTTATTATCGATACCGGTACAATTTTACTCAGGATTGAGATTTCATAAAGGTGCTTATAGAGCCTTAAAGAATAGAACTACTAATATGGATGTGCTTGTCTCCTTAGCGTCAAACATATTGTGGTTCTCTGGTATTTTCCTTCATAGTACATTTTACGCTGATGCTTCATTATTGATAACCTTCATACTCGTTGGTAAAACGTTAGAAGCTTATATTAAAGCAAAGATGAGTTCCGAAATACGTATAGAGCCTTACAAGGCTACTCTGAAAGACGGAAGAGTAGTTAACTCCAATGAACTAAAGGTAGGTGATATAATAATTGTTAGGACTGGGGAGAGAATACCAGCTGATGGAATTATTGAGAGTGGGGAGGGAGAAGTAAACGAGGCAATACTTACTGGAGAACAGAAACCAGTATTAAAGAGAAAAGGAGATAACGTCTTAGCTGGTGGTATCTTAGTAAATGGATACCTAGAAATATACGTAACTAGAAACTGGGATAGGAGCTATATTATACAAGTGATAGAGAGTGTAAGAGGAGCCTATAATGCTAGAGTTTCTATCCAAAATCTGGTGGACAAAGTTTCCTCCGTATTCGTACCCATAGTTATTACTCTTTCAGCACTTACGTTTCTTGTTTGGAAATTTGTACTGGGCTATAACTTGTATTCCTCTCTACTTTTCAGTGTAGCTGTATTAGCTGCAGCGTGCCCTTGCGCATTAGGCTTAGCGTCACCTATGGCGATGTTAGTTAGTGTTCGTAGAGCACTAAAAAGAGGTATTATAATTAGGGATGGTAGTATTTTAGAGGAAATAAGGAATGTTAACGTTGCGGTCTTAGACAAAACTGGTACTGTAACTGAAGGTGAGTATGTGATTATTACTAAGAAGGAGTTCATTAACGGAGCGTTTGATTTGGCCACAATCGCAGAAAGTAGAAGTATACATCCTATTGCTAAAGCTTTTCATAAAATTATGAATGATGGTAAGGTTGAACAATTTGAGGAATTCCCAGGAAGAGGAATATATGCAAGGGTAAACGGAAATGATGTAATTGTAGGAAGCAAGGATTTCGTGAAAAGCAATTGTGATTGGAATGTTGAAGACGAAGGAGATATTTTAATTTGTGTTAATGGGAGAGCTGGAGGGATAGTTAACATAAGGGACAAGCTTAGGGATGACGCTAAAAGAGTGATAAATTATATGAGAGAAAGGGGAATTAGGGTGATAATAGCCACTGGAGATAGTAGTAATTACGCTGATGAAATAGGGAAGGAGTTAGGTGTTGAAGTTCGCAAGGGATTAACTCCAGATGACAAAGCGGAGTTGGTGAAGGAATTGAGGGAAAATGATAATAAAGTGATGTTTATAGGTGATGGGATAAATGATGCAATTGCTATGAGAGAGGCTGACGTAGGTATAGCTGTCTCTAGTGGTACTGATTTGGCTAAGAGTGCTGGTAAAGTCGTGATTAACTCCTTAGATGACGTAATAGGACTATTTGAACAAGCGAAATTGGGAGTTAGGAAAATTAAGGAGAATTTGGCGTGGGCATTTGGCTATAATACAGTAATAATACCTATTGCAGCAGGATCGTTTTACCCAACCATATATTTACCGCCAGAATACGCGGCACTCGCAATGGGATTTAGTAGCGTGATAGTGAGTTTATGGTCTCTAGTACCAATTTAATAAATAGGGAAAAAGAAGTAGAAAAGTATATCTTAAAAATTAGAACATAAAATTTTTGTATATACAAAAATACTATCTTTTATTAGGCGTTAACGACAACTTCTTTCTTATTAGCCTCTTCTTGTTTCTTCTTTCCTTCAACCTTAGACATAATGTAATTTATCGCTCTTTGTAACTCTGCCTTATGCTTAGTCGTAATGTGTTTTTCTAATTTCCCTTCGTCAAGTTTTTCATTGCAGAGAAGGCATGTATACATTCCATCTGTTTTATATACAATAGGACTCACTTTGGCATTTGATTGCTTTATCAACGCTATTAGTTTTTTAGCCTTCCCTTCTCCACCAGCTTTCTCCACGAATCTCATTATGTTTCCTCTGATTGTGTGCTTTGTTATTCCGTATTTATATGCCAGTACACTTGGTCTTTCTCCTTCTACTAGATAGCTATATATAGCATCAACTACATATGCTTTATCAGCTAGCATCTTTATGGCTATATATTTTATACTCTCATTAGTCATACATGATATATTCTCCTAGTAGTTTTTAAACCTTTCTATTATAAGTATCTAATACTTATACCCTATTAATCTTATCAACAATACTAATTTAGTATTAAAGGGACTTAACTTAGAATGAAAAAATCCTTATGTTTTCTGCAAAAAGTTTTTAGCATTATTGTCAATACTTTAACTAATGATTAAAACAATTGACATTTCAAAGACTTTTAAAATAAAGGATAAGGTGATAAAAGCTGTAGATGATGTTTCCTTTGAGATAGAAAGAAATACGACTGGGGCTTTAGTGGGACCGAATGGGGCAGGAAAAACAACCGTGATTAAAATGCTTTCGACTCTCATAATACCTAGTTCTGGAGATGCAATAGTTAATGGTTATAGTATAACTAGGGAGGAAAAGAAAGTTAGAGAATCAATAGGTTTAGTTACAGTGAGTGAAAGGTTATTCTATTATAGATTGACTGCCTTAGAAAACTTAGTATTCTTCGCTAGTTTGCAAAACTTATCCCTATCCGATGCTAGGAGAAGAGCAAGGGAGGTATTGGAAATTGTAGGATTATCCGAATGGGAAAACATACCATACATGAAGTTTAGTACTGGGATGCAGAGAAAATTGGCATTAGCTAGAGCACTAATAACGGATCCGCCAGTGCTACTATTGGATGAACCTACCTTAGGTTTAGATCCACTCTCAGCTAGAATGTTTAGGGATTTAGTTAGAAGAATTGGTAGAGATAAGACTATTCTCCTTACCTCACATTACATGAAGGATATTGAGGAGTTAGCAGAGAAGATAATACTATTAAAGAAAGGCAAAGTAATAGCTGAAGGAAACAAAGAGAATTTAAAGAATTACTTAGGCAAAGTAATAGAAGTAGAAGTAAATGAGTATCCATTAGCATTAGGTAAATACGTGGTGGAAACTTCAACAAATTACTACATTTTGAGGATACCAGAGAAGGAACTTGATGAATTAAAGGATTATAGGGTAATTAAGGAGGAAGAGCCATCATTAGAAGATGTGTATATATTTTTAATAGGAGATGTTGAGGATTCGGCAAGGTTAGAAGCGGTAAGGAGAGGAGGATGGGGAGGAAGATGGGGATAAGCGGAAAACTCTACTCTTTCTTATATTTGAGAGGATTTAAGATATGGATATCGTATAGAACCCAAACAATATTAACGGTATTAGGTTGGGTTCTCCCAGTTTTCACGTATTACTTCACTGGAACTGCATTAGGAAATAGACTAGTGAGTGAAGTAGGAGTAAGTAATTATACAGCATTTTTCACTATAGGTTTAGCTTTCCAAGGATATGTATCTTCCGTAATTTCAACCATAAGTCAAAGGTTACGTAATGAACAGCTTTATGGAACAATAGAGTATTATGTTATCTCAAGAACTGGAACGTTTGGATTTTTGTTGTATTCAGCACTTTGGGGTCTTACTCTAAATACAATTAATGCGATTATAATTTTGGCCATAGGATTTGCGTTAAATATACATTATAACATTAATGTACTCAGTGCAATAGTGATTATAATATTGTTAATATTATCAACCTTAGGTATAGGTATGATAGCTGGGGCCGTAACAATGATAACAAAACAAGGTAATCCCATTTCATTCTTCTTCAACACCTTTACAAATCTTATTGGGGGTACAGTATTTCCAGTCACAGTGCTTCCACTATTTGTTAGGTATATAAGTTACGGAATTCCTTTAACATGGGCATTAGAGGGATTAAGAGAGGCATTTTTAAATGGAACTCCTATAACTGGTGTTGCCCAATTTATTATAATATTAGCCATATTTGACATAGTTCTATTGCCATTAGGCATATTTTCATATAATTACGCATTCAAAAAAGCTAGAGAAAAAGGTACTCTAGCAGAATACTAATATAGACAAATGACTATTGACCACTATGGCAATACCTTAAAAACTATAAGAAAAAAGATTACTCGTGAGTCAAAATGTTATACCGAGAGAGTATAGATTTAGATGAGTTTTTGACCCTAGAGGCTCTAGGTGCTTACTAATCATGTTATTTTTGTTACTATCGATTTCACTATCAACAGCTTTACTAACAACAGTACGAAAGCCGACAACCATTCTATCTTTCTGTAATCTATTACTATATAATACGATTATTGAACAACTGCTCCTTATCCTAGTTAATTCGTTTTTGATGGTACTGCCTACATCATCGTTACTAATTGGTAATATAACAAGGACGTCACTTACATCTTTAGGCAGTATGAGATTAAAGAACTTCGTATAATCAGAAATTATCCTTAAGCTATAACTTTTAAGGTTGAAAATTTCTCTGCTTCTCGCTACAGTCATAATGAAGTCTTCGAGGTTTCCAGTATCGGCAGAATTAGCTAGCATAACTCCTTACCTTTGAATGTAAATATTTACATTTGGCCTTTTAAAGTTTATATGTATATGGCACTTTTTATGCTCTATACAAGAGTTATAGCGTAATACAGTATTTAGGTCTAATTATAGTGGCATTCCTAAAAAGATTTTTAAATCTTTTCACAAACATCATATGCTTCTCTGATCAAATCCTCTGCTAGGCTCTTATCTATTTTAGTTGAATATCTATAATTTTCATGAATTACATGAACTTCCATATCAGTGCTTTTCTCGCCCTCAAGATCAAATGTTAAATATTGGACTGTGGAGAACTCTCTACCTTGTTCCCTTCCTCCTTCTGGCATTCCTTGAATTAGCTTGTTTCCTACCTTTAGAAATATTGAATTATATATTCCTCTCAGATTATCGTAGACCCAATCCAAGTCCTTAAAGTCATAGGAATGAATATAAAGAGACGCCTTTATCTTACCATCGCATGGAAGCAATGTTGAGTAAATTCTTATTTCTTCTAGTATATCCTCCTTCTTTCCCTTCTTATCTAGATATACCATCTCTTGAATCTGTTGAAGCACTGTATCCCTATTTTCAAACAATAACGTCAATCTATCTCCTAACTCTATTCTTCTTTTGTTTTTTATCTCAATAATTCTCCTTATTCTATCCATTCTTACTTTTTCGTATGTCTCCCAAGGTAAGATATCTTGTAAGGTTATTTTAACCATTTTTCATCGCCTCCTTTAACAATTGAATCGGATGTAAGGGTCTTCTGCCGGAAGACTTCTCTATTTGAAGCCCCGCAAGAGGGCATTCAGTTGAAAAAAGATCAGCTTTGCTTTGTTTAAAAGATTCCATCATTTTACTTCCTACCCTTTTAGCAGTATCGTAATTTCTTAATCCCCAGCCCCCATCTATACCGGAACAACCATTATTGGAAATATCAACTTTCGCTCCCATAGACCTCAACAGTCTAACCCCAGGTAAACCTAATTGTAAGAACTTAAGATGGCATGGAGGATGGTAATACACGTTCTTCTCAATCTTACCCTTTAATTCAATCTTACCTTCATTCTTCAATTTAAATAGGTACTCCATTGCATCATAAACCTTAGGTACTTCCTTATCAAGAATCTTCTTATACTCCCTAATCATCAAAGTACAAGTTGGTATCGGCGAAACTACGTCATAACCTTTCTTTACCAAATCCTCTATCATTTTGGTATTATACTCAGCGTTTTTCTTAAGCCTATCAACGTCCCCAGAATCAAGCATTGGAGCCCCACAACAAATAAAATTAGGAATAATTACTTCTATACCCAATTCGTTATATACCTCTATTAAATCCTCACCTATTTCTGGGAAGAAATTCTCAATTAAGCAAGTGGGAAATAGTGCAACCTTTGCTTTAGGATTATCAATAGTTCTCGGCTTAACTCTTTCCCTTAAGCCTTTCTCCGCAACGGGTAGCGTGGGGGCTTCTTTATGAATACCTAATAACTCCTTATTCTTCTCCATAATTACTTTGGCCAGGGGTCTTGCGAACTTCACACCATCTAACATCTCAAATATAAAGTCCCTTACTGTCAGTCCTCTCTTTTTCTTATAATATAGCCACGCCCATTCCATTAGACTTGGGAAGTCCATGTTAAATTCGTGAGGAGGAACATAGGGACAATTAACGTAGCACATCTTACAGTGGAAGCACTTAGAGGCCACGTTAAATAAGTCATCTAAGGTTAAGTTTTTGGGACCTTTTTTATCAGTATAAGTAAACATAAGGGGAAAGGAGTCACAATAATTAAAGCATAACCTACAACCGTGACAAACACTTGCTTGTCTTATAAACTCTGACAATAATTTATCGGAATCAAAAAAAGTAGGATTACTTGGATTTAAAGAATACATTACTTGCCTCCCTTTAGTTGATTAAGTACAGCAGTGAATTTCTCTGCATGGCTCTTTTCTGCTCTTGCCAAGGTTTCAAACCACTCAGCAACTTCATTGAATCCTTCTTCCCTAGCTACCTTAGCATAGCCTGGATACATTTGAGTCCATTCGTAAGTTTCCCCTGCTACCGCTGATTCTATCATTTGCTCTAATGTCCCTATTGGCTTGTCAGTAGCTGGATCACCAATTCCTCCTTGCCTTATGAAATCTAAGTGACCAAATGCGTGGGCAGTTTCACCTTCTGCTATGCTTCTCAATAACCCGGCAATTTCTGGGTATCCTTCCTCATCAGCCCTCTTAGCGAAATATAGATATCTTCTATTTGCCATAGCCTCTCCGCAGAATGCATGTTTTAAGTTCTCAGCAGTTTTAGTTCCTTTTATCTCTTTCATTTTCTCACGCTATAGTACTTTATTACTGCTAGTTTTTAAAAGTTTCTATCATTACTATCTACAAGTGTATTTTAAAAAAGAGTCATTCTAACCTATAGGAGAAAGTAGATTTGGAAAGTGCTAGGAATATTACTCCTATTAATAATAGGATTGTTGGTATATAAATGCGAGGCTCTGGAGCCATAAAGTTAAACACAGAGGTAAGAAGTCCATAATAGAATAGTAATATCGAAAGTATAACTAATACAACGCCGGTTATTATAAAGGTCTTGTTGTAGGTATAATACGTGAATAAATCCTGCCAATCAGCTTTCTCATTATCAACAACTATAGCTAGACCTTTCATAAAGGTTAAAGACTTATCACTACCGAACATTGCAAAGCCATTTATCTTGTTAAAACCTAATTCTTTTGCCTCTTCATTCCCTTTTTTCAAATTAAATTTTATTATATCAACTAATTTTGATGGATAATCAATATTTGAACTTTCTTCAATTTTTCCTTCCTCATTAATTTTTATATGCCCAACATATCCTTTCAGCTTCTTTATATTATCCACTTCTTATCACCTCACCTTTTAGGATAGCCTTTATTAATAAGTCCCAATTGGTTTTCTTGGCATTAGTTATTACTAAGTAATCGTCTATGAATACAACTCCCATGTCATCTAATATCATTGCAAACCCTCTAAATGAGTCTAGAAATTTTAACTCTTTAGCTTCATTTTCTCCAATTCTCATATTCTCCATTATAATGTTACTTAATTTATTAAGATCGATCAAGATATCTTGCCCTTGTATTTTAGTGAGCTTACCCTCACGAAATCTAAAGATGGCAATTATACCCGGTATATTATCTAACATTTTCCTTCACTCATTATCTAAATATGATATTTTACATAAATAAGCTTTTCCTTCAAAATATTAACTTATTACACTAAATCCAAAAGTTATTTATTAATTATATTCCTAAAAACTAATTAAGAAAAAAGTTATTATCTTTTACTCATGATTGCCTTCATAATTTCCTCTGGAGTAGTTGGAGTTTTGGTGAATCTAGCACCAACAGCGTCCTCCAAGGCCCTAATTATCACTGCTGGACCTACTATCAATGCAGCTTCACCAACTCCTTTACTACCAGTCGGATAGTTAGATGGGTGATATTGATCAGCAAATATTGAGGTGAACTTAGGCGCCTCGACAGCTGTAGGAACATAATAATCAGCGTAAGTTACGATTAATTGGCCATTCTCGTTAAGCAAGGCTTGTTCATATAGTGCTTGTCCAACTGCCTGAACACCTCCTCCATGAATTTGTGCCTCTGCTAATGCTGGATTTACAACCTTCCCAATATCGTCGTATGCTCTATACTCTAATACTCTAGCAATTCCAGTATCATCCACTTCCACTGTCGCTATATGGACTCCATATGGGAAAGTTACATCGTTCTCGTATATTATCTTCTCTACCAGTCCCGGATCATGACTTCTATAAGCTATATTAGCAACGTCGTCCCAACTCATCCTCTTACTTGGGTCACTCCTTAACTTGAACTCTCCTTTTTCATATTGGACCTCTTGAACATCGACATTCCAGGTAGATGCAGCGATTCTCTTCATCTTATCTAAAATCTTTTCCGCAACTTTAATCGCTGCAGAGCCGCCTATTGTTACAGATCTTGAACCGTAAGTTCCCATACTAGCTGCAACAGTATCAGTATCTCCCCATATTACCCTAACCCTGCTTATATCTATTTGCAATGCATCAGCGACTATTTGAGCTATTGCAGTTTCCGTTCCTTGTCCATGTGGTGTAGTACCAGTTATTACTAATACATCTCCCCTCTCATCCACTCTAACTTCAGCATATTCCCACGGACCAAAACTACATATCTCCAGATAATATGCTAACCCTACTCCAACCCTATGCCCTTTCTTTCTCTCATCTTCAGCCCACTTCTTAAGTTCGTAATAACCTAGCCTCTTTACGCCTTCTCTTAATAATCCCACATAGTCTCCACTATCGTACCTTAAACCAAATGGATTTGCATATGGTAATTCAGTGACTAGATTCTTTTCCCTAATACTAACATCGTCTAAGCCTAACTCGTCAGCCACTGTACTCATTATCCTTTCAATTATATATGTTGCTTCTGGTCTACTAGCTCCTCTGTACATAGTAATTGGGGGAGTATTAGTGTAAACCGCAACACTTTCAATATCCAGGTTACGTATCTTGTAGGGACCGGGTATCATCATTGGTATTATCAATGGTTGAATTCCAGCGGTTACTGTTATATAAGCTCCTAGATCTAGTAACAATTTACCCTTGATACCTAAAATGGTACCATCTCTTTTAACTGCTACCTCACCAGTGAAAACATTATGCCTAGCTTCACTGGCTAACATTTCCTCACTTCTGGTAGTTGTCCATCTCACTGGCCTTCCTAAAATGACTGATGAAGCTACAACTGCTAGTTCTTCTGGCATTAAATGGACTTTAGCTCCAAAGGCACCTCCAACATCTGGCATGCTAACCTTTATCTTACTTTCGGGTATACCAAGTATTCTGGAAAATTCTGAACGCATGTAGTGGGGTACTTGCGTAGAATACCATACTGACAGTGTACCCGCTTCATATCTAGACACTATTCCCCTAGGTTCCATAGGATTAGGAATTAATCTTTCATTTATGGCCTCAACTCTAACTACCTTATCGGCTTCGTTAAACGCCTTATCTACTTCTCCTGCTTTAAATGGAATCTTATAGGATATATTAGTCTTTAACTCTTCATGGATTATCACTTGATCTTTCTCCGCTTCTTCCATTTTAGTTACTGGTTTTAAGGGTTCATAATCCACTACCACCTTATCTATGGCATCTCTAACACTATACTTATCTTGGCCAAGGACAATTGCAATTGGTTCGCCTACGTATTTAACCTTATTGTCTGGAAACGCCTTCCTCTCACTATACCTAAATGATCTTATATCTATATACGTTGGCCAAGGTCTAATTCCCCCTTTTAATAAGGGGTTGATTTCCTTTGCAGTAAATACTGCAACTATACCATTAACCTTTAATGCGTCACTAACGTCAATTCTCTTAATCATTGCATGAGGATAAGTGCTCCTAACAAAACCGGCATATAGGGCTGGTATCCTTATATCGTCAACGTATGTACTTTTACCAGCCACGAACTTATCATCATATAGTCTTTTTATTGGTTTACCCACGTAGCTCATGTTCTTAACCTCCTTGCAGCATCTAAAACTGCCTTAACAATGTTTTGATATCCAGTACACCTACAAATGTTACCGTGAAGTCCATCCCTAACCTCCTCTTCAGAAGGATTTGGATTTTCTTTTAACAAGAAATACGTCTGCATTATCATTCCCGGCGTGCAGAAACCACACTGAAGGGCGAAATTTTCCTTAAATGCCTCTTGAATTGGATGAAGCTTAGAATCTACTGAGAGACCCTCAATTGTAGTTATTTCCGCACCATCAGCTTGTACTGCAAACAATGTACAAGATTTCACTGATTTGCCGTTTAGTAGAACTGTACATGCGCCACAAGTCGTAGTATCACAACCGATTTTCGTTCCCGTTAAACCTAACTCTTCCCTTAAGAAGTCAACTAGCAACATCCTTGGACTTACGTATCTCTCATACAATACTCCATTTACCTTAACTTTTATTTTAACTTTCTCTCCTTGATTAACCATTAACATTTAACTCGACACCTCCTTTAAGGCTTTTCTAGTTATAACCTTCATAACTTCCCTCCTATACCAAGAACTTCCCCTAGTATCGGAAGGGGGATTTACTTGACTTGAAACCTTACTTACAATTTCCTCTATTAACTCATCATTTAGCCTTTTACCTATTACACTTTTTTCAACTTCTAATGCTCTGAATGGTCTCTCCCCAACTCCACCATAGGCTAATCTAATATCCTCTATCTCATTTTGCTTTAATTCTATGGCTAATGCTAGGGATACAAGTGCAAAATCTCCAGCTCTTCTTACAACCTTTTTGTAAATTGTTCGATATCCTTCCAAGTGTGGTAAAACAATTTCAGATATAATTTCACCTTTTCTTAAATCTGTGGTAAACGCACCTTTGAAGAAATCTAGAGCGTTAATTGATCTATTGCCAGATGCCGAGGATAAAACAAATTCAGCATTTAACGCAGTAAGTACAGTAGGCATATCAGCTGATGGATCAGCGTTTGCAGCGCTACCACCAATAGTACCTAAGTTTCTAACTTGCATATCTCCTACAACCTTAACTGCTTGGTGAAGTAATGGCACGTTTACCCTTACTAGATCGTTCTTTAGTATTTCATTATATCGAGTTAAAGCGCCGATTCTAGTTGAATTATAGGAACTTCTTACATAACTTAATGACGTTATAGGATTTAGGTCAACTATGTAATTGGGCGATATTACACGAAGTTTGAGCATTGGAATTAAACTTTGTCCTCCAGCTAGAGGCCTTGCATCTTCGTGAGACTCTAGGAATTTTGTAGCTTCCTCCGTGCTACTGACCCTAACATATGTAAAATCTGGCGGATACACATATTATATTGCACTCTTAGCTATTTATTTTATCACGTAAAAAATGTTTAGATAGGAATATTAGGTAATAAAATGTTTCTTTATTTCTCTACATTTAAGTCACAAGGAGAGTTCTAATATAAAAACCAATAGTTGAACATTTTACATTAACATAGATAAAAAGATGAAATATATACAATAAGAAATATTTTTCCGAAGAAATATTTCACTTTATTTTGAACTGTCTTAATACATTGTTTCTATGAATGTACTTTGTAATAGTTGGTGGGACTATAACAGTACCATTTCCCTTGCCTATAACCTTACCTATAATGTGAGGCTCTAGCGACTTTCTCTTCAACTCATCGAAAATTTCATCAATAACCTTCTTATGAGCAAAAATAACTATAGCCCCATTTGTCCCTGCAGTAGAATTTGGTATGATAAAATTCTCTGTTGCGAATTCATGTATATCTGGGTCTATTACTGGGATATCGAACAGCTCTACATCTACTTGTGCCTTTTCAGCAAATTCCTTTATCACAAATAACCCCGGACCAGTAACATCAGTGGTCATAGCTATATGAGAGTTTTCGTCAAATGTCCCTCCAAATGGTGGTAGATGATCATATATTATCTTAGCTATCTCAGTATTAGGTTTTCTCATGTAAGTTAGAGCTTTTTTCTTAGCTTCTTCCACTCTCTGTATGGTAATTCCCCTAGCTTCCATATCCTCTATTAACTCTGGTACAGTCAACATCCACATAAAGACGTTTATTGGCGTTAATTCACCAACTGGTCTAGTCACTAAGATTTCCATATTCTCATTAACCCTATTGTAGTATGTCGGTAATTCGTGATCGGACTTACCTATTACAGTAGCTCCTATCATCAACGTCTTGGAATTGGGTTGAATATCACTCAATAATTCAATTGAATACTCTCTAGAGTAATTTTCAGCATTTCTTAGCAATTGTTGCTTTAGATCATCAGTTGGAGCATCAACAACGGGGATCATTCTTAAATCTTGAAAAACGCCCTTAGTGAAAAGATCATTTAGAGAATTGGAAATGGCAACATCAACTTGCATCTGAGATCCTGGATCATCCAAGGGATCTACTATTTGAATCGTATCGTTATTTGCAACAGTGTAAGATTTCTCCTTTGCTCCATCAAGTCTGAACAGATCCAATACTGCCACTTCACCCTTGGGATTTGAGGTAACTATTGAATGTCCTTTACCTATTGTGAGCTTTCTGCTAGTTTTTATCGAAGTGTAAACTTTCAGTAGAAACTCAGCGAATTTATCTGGATTCCCTGAAGTCTCCTGATTGACCTGAATAAGGCTAACAGCCCTATCCGCATCAAATTCCCCACCGTTTATTACTCTCTTTATATAAATTTTCTCTCTGCTTATGAAAATATCAGCATCTTCTCTAGGTAGTATTTCTATATTTCTTCTAACCAGCTCATCTCTTATCTTATGTATGGCTGGGTAAACTGTATCTATTAGATCTACTTTTACTGCACAACCGGTTGCAAGGGATAATGGATTCAGTCCCATTTTTTTGTACTTATCTAAATTAACTCTAAATTTATCAATTAGCTTATCAATAGCCATCAAGTTAGCATATTCTCCTAAGAAAATAAAAAGTTAGCTATCATAATGTTTATGCATTTTTTGTAAATTTCATTTTAAATAAAAGTAGTTTTGAAAATCAAAAATTCCAACAAATTTAAATTCTCAATAAAAGGTTTAGATTATGATGTTAATAACCGAGAGAAGGTCCCCTTTTTATCCTAACATACAAAACGTACCGCCATCGGTAATTAGAAAACTTGTCAAGAATAAGGAAATTCAACTAATTGATATTAGACAACCGTGGGAATACGAAGATCACCATATACCGGGATCAATATTATTACCTTTGGATTACTTTGAAGACTTATTTCAGTTAATGTTAAACAAAAGTAGTATAGGGATTATATGTGAACACGCCAATAGGTCTACATGGCTAGTTTATACTAAACCTTCTCTATTTAAAGAAGTAAAAGTTTACAATATGTTAGGTGGAATAGAATTGTGGATGATGATGGGCTATGAAGTTGAAAAAGGAATGGATGATAATGGCACATTATGGTATAAATTACTAACTAAAAATTTAAGATGAAGCTACTTTTTGCATATAGCGAAAGTCTTAAGAAATATGAATAAAAACATAAAATGATGGAAAGACTTCCGCCCTCAGCAAAACTTGTATTAAAGGTTATCTTGGAAAAGAAGGTAATTAGATTTAAAGAATTGCAGGAGCAAACTAAATTACCTACACGTACGTTAAGATATGCTCTAAGAGTACTTAGGGAAAAAGGACTAATAAAAACACTACCTTGTTTAGATGACGCAAGAGAAAGAATGTACTCAGTATATGAGGTAGACGAGTGCTATAAACTGTTTAACGATTAAAACTCTTCCATTTCTTCTGCATACATTTCTTCTTCTAATTCTTCCTTCATGTTTTTCTTTATCTCCTCTAAATGTTCTAATACTTCCTTGAGATTTCCATACTTTGTAGGAATATATCTTAGTCTACCGTATGACATCATATAAGACCCTGGGCATAAGAATTTAGGACCTACCACTATTGCATCTACATTTAGATCTAAAATTACTGACATGGTAGCTTCTTTGCTACCAACTCCAGGATTCTCATATTGTTCAACTTCCCTTTTCTCCTCATCTATTATTCCTATAATCTCCGCTTCATCGAGAGGTTTTAATTCTTGTGACTTATCATATGTTAAAGCTATTCTCATAAGCCTCTATTTCAAAGCATTTCTTAAATATTTTGTGATCAATAGAGTTAGAAAAATTAGGAAAAAAACCTACTTAGTACTAAATTCCTTTCCTATAGCTCTAATTACAGTAAAGATAACTCCTAAGCCTCTCTGAATTTCTGGGTCGGATAATAGCCTTACAATACCTCCCAATGAAATTTGAGGTGGTGACTCTAAAGTCTTCTTTACCTCTTCAGAAGCGATAGCCCTCATCATCCTGTACGGTACATTGCTAAGGGTTATCTCAAAGAAATCCATAGCCTTCGGGTAGACCTCTAAGAACTGAGATACATAACTAGATAGATGAGTGATAGCCTCATCATTCAACATATCTCGTAAAGTCTTTGCTACATAGGCTATATCAAATGCAACATCTAATGCACCATTTCTGTCCAATTCCTCTACTTTATTTAAAACGTTTTCTATGAGTCTCATTTTCTTCACAGTCGACTTTATGGATTTTAAAGTATCGTCGTCAATTTCCCTCATTATTTCTAAAGAATTGGAAATGTACCTTCCTAGATTTTGTATGGCCTCATCATTCAACATATCACGAAAGGTCTTAACAACATAAGCAGAATTCATTAAAACGTCTAAAGTACCATCATTTTTCATATCTTCCAATCTCGCTAAGAGATCGTTAATGACACTAGATTTATCCAATAGCACCTTTACTGGCTCAGCCTTTTGAGTTATAAGTTTCATAACCTCTAATGAAGAAGAAACTGTAGAGGCCAGGTTCTGGATAGCCTCATCATTTAACATGTCACGAAGCGTTCTTACTGTGTACGCCATGTTAATTAAAACGTCTAGAGTACCATCCTCTTTCAACATCTTCAGTTTATTGACGAAGTCTGCTAGCACGTCTGAGTTGTCCATAATTGCCATTGTGTTTTCAAAGGTTTTTGGCTTAGAGATAGCCTTACCAAACTCTAAAAGTGAGGAAACTATATTCCCTAAACTTTGTATGGCCTCATCATTCAACATATCACGAAAGGTCTTAACAACATAAGCAGAATTCACTATGGCGTCCAACGCACCCGATTCCTTAAGCTCGTTAACCTTTTTCAAAGCCTCATTAAGAGCTGGGGTTAAGTCTATGAGCTCTGCAAGTTCGTCTATCTTCTTGTCATCAATTTTCGAAGCTAACTTCTCAAGGTTAATAGTCTGCATTTTCACCACACCGAAATTATTTGTCCGCCTTCAACATCCATACTAAATGTGGTTATGCCCGCTATTTCATCAACTACGTCATTATAGTCATCTTTGGTGTATCCAAATAATTTACTAGCATAAGAGCAGGCGTATATTTTAACCTTGCCGCTCTTCTTAGCTTTTCTAAATAAACTTATATAATCTTCTTCCTTTTTCTCAACCATAGTCTTAGAAGATATGTCTTCACTCTTTACTTCTGGATTTTTAGTAAACCCCTTAACTGCATCCATTGTCAAAAAGACGTAAACTTCATCACCCATAGATGATACTATAACTGCACTCATTGCGGCATATGTTAATCTTGAACGTTCATTTGAGCCCACTATGATACCAGTCTTCATCTTAAACCACAGCTTTAGCTGTAACAGTCCAGTACATCTTATTGTACATTATCTTTCCCCACCAATGTACATATGAAGGTGGTGGTGGACTCTCGTTCATAGTATAGCTGAATCTTATGTAAGTAGCTTGATCAGTGCCAGTAGCTATATAGCATAGAACATCTCCTCCATAGTGCTTAACTCCAAGATTGCCCTTTATGTCGTTTGCAATATTGTGAGCAACAACATAAGATTCGAAATCTGCAGTTGAACCTGCCTTAGAAACTGGCAAATCAGTAGCATCACCCATTACATAAACGTTAGAGTGATCCTTCATTCTAAGTGTAAATTTGTCTGTTGGAACCCATCTCCTTCTATCACCTATTCCAGAGTCCTCAATAACCTTAGCACCCATATTGGGCGGTATGCCAATCAGCATATCGAACTTTAGCTTCTCACCTTCTTGGGATTCTATAACTTTGTTATTAGGATCAACACTGGTTACCGTAAATGGAGAGTGAACCTCTATTCCTCTTTGTTCAAATAATCTCAGCATAAACTTGTTTGTTATCGGCCTACCAAATACTCCTTGAACGGGATATGTGTAAATTATTTTAGTTTTATCCCTAATCCCTCTCTTTCTTAAATAATCGTCCAAAATTAATGTAACTTCTAATGGAGCTACTGGGCATCTATGAGGTAGTTTTGCCGTGTTAACAACAATTGTGCCTCCATCAAATTTCTCCAGTGCTTCCCTCATTTTAATAGCAGCATCATACTCGTATACCGTATGTGCAGCAGATCTATAGCCTGGAATCTCGTCCCATGTATAATCCACACCCGTAGTTATTACCAAGTAGTCATAGTTATGTGACACTCCATCCGCGGTTTGAACTGAGTGATTAGCAACATCTATCTTACTAATCGTACCCTTCTCTCCATGTAGGAATTTGATTCTAGGATCCAGTAATTCGCTCTCTTTTCTAACTAATTCACCTGGAGTTTCGAGACCAAAACCAACTAATAGTTGTCCTGGCAAATAGATGTGCTCATCTGATTTATTTAACGCTACTATTTCAACGTCTCCTCTATTTACCTCGTGTTCTAGCTTTTGAACTAATCTGTTTGCTACTATCGTCCCTGCAACATTTCCCCCTGCTATTATAATCCTTTTAGCCATTTACCTCATCTCCTATTTGCTTATCAATAACACGTATTTGTTACCTTCTTGTGATTCTTGAACGATCTTCAAACCCCTCTTTTTACTCCACAAAGTAATGTCCTTTTTAGTCGCATCATCACCCAAAATAACCTTAACAGCCTCACCCTCTCTAAGTTCATCAACAACACTACTCAACTCGCCAATAGGTCCAGCACATGACGAACTAGTTAGATCAAGCTCCTTATATATCTTAAGAGTACTCATCTTTTAGACTCACCTATATTCTATGTTACATTCATACTTTATAAATATTACGTTTATTTCAACAATATATTTTTTCAAGAATGTTATTACTTAATTTAGTTATACCTAAAATTACAAATGTTTTAAAATTTAAGTATGTCTAGACTGTATATAATTATACACAAAACTATATTATGAAATTATAATCTGGAAATCTCTATTAACTAAATCAGTAAAAGCGTAATGATGCTCCTCATCTCCAATCAATTTTATTGTGTTAGATAGTTTATCCCTAATGTTCAAATGAGGTGGAGATGCGCAATAACCGCACGCACCTAATACAATGCCTTCTCTTAACGCCTTTTCATAGGCCGGTCTTAATCCTTTATAGGGACTTTCAGATATTGGTATTTTAGTACCTAATCCGTCAAAATAGACGTAGACCTCATGTCCTTCTTTCTTAAGCTCTACTGCGTAGTGTAGGGCATGAGCTGCCCTTATGGATTCAGATAAATTATTTGGATCATCCATTATTACGAAAAGAAGTTTAGCCATGTTTATTATTTCTCTTAATTAGTTTTAAAATTAACTATTTTTGCTTATTATAAATTACTCTTTAATAACTACCCTCTTAGATTTACCCTCAAATCTAGGCAATGTGCCCAAACTTACAAATTCCACTTCTGGCGTTACAAATGCTACTGTTCTAATTTCTTCTATCAGTTTTTCAACTAACTTTTCTGATGGTTTTTCAGTTTCTACTTTAATTATTAATCTATGCTCTCTATTAGTCTTATCGACAACTATTTGAAACTCTTTCACTTCCTCGTAAGACATTAAAACATTAGCAATAGCAGTAGGGAATAGCTTAACCCCTTTATAGAATATAACATCATCTAATCTCCCCTTTAACATTCTGATCTTAGGAAACGGTATTTGATCATCGCTTTCAATAAGACTAGTAATATCTCTTGTTCTATATCGGATTAGAGGCATTGCCTCCTTACTAAGCGTGGTTATCACCATTTCCCCTTCTTCATCTTCTGAAACTCTCTCACCGGTCTCCGGGTCAATAATTTCAACCAAATAATGATCAGCCCATATATGTAACCATTCGTGATTATCGTCTGGACACTCTTGCGCAACCCCTGGTCCTAAAGCTTCAGTCAAACCATAAATTTCTAATGCTCTTCCTCCCCTAGTCTTTAGGCTTAATTCGTCCTCAATTCTCTCCAACATCTCTTTTGTCATTGCCTCAGCACCGGGAATTGCTAGCCTAAGTTGCAATTCATTCTCAGCATCTATGTTAAGTTTACGCAGAGTCTCAGCAACTAGCAATTCATAAGAGGGAGTACCAGTTATTACAGTAGCTTTAAAATCCTTTAATGCTCTACCTAACGCTTCTGTTCTACCGGTACTCCACGGTATTACCTTTGCACCTATTCTCTGAATACCTTGATGCAAACCTATCCCACCAGTGAATAGTCCATAACCATAAATGTTCATAACAATATCGTTCTTTGTAACTCCAGCAGCGACTAGACTTCTTGCCACGAGGTTCGACCACACTTCAACGTCACTCCAAGTGTAAGCGTTTACTGTAGGAATTCCCGTTGTCCCAGACGTCATGTGCCATCCAACTAAATTTTCAAAAGGTACCGCCAAGAAATCACCACCATGTGGATAAGCATGCCTCCTTAGATCATCCTTATATGTAAAAGGAAGTTTAACCAAATCTTCTGGGGCTTTTATATCATCTAGCGTTAATCCCCTTTCTTTAAACAACTTATGATAATATGGGGAATTCTCATAAACTCTCTTGATTAGACTCCTAAGTCTAAATCTCTGAACTTCTCTAACCTCTTCCTTAGTTAATGCCTTGGGATCTACCTCATTATAAGTTAACTTAAGGCTCATCAAACCACCTCACCAATTATTCTCGTGTCATCCGTAGTTAGCCTTACCTTACCGCCCACCTTAGGCTGACCTTTAATCCACGCCATTAGATTTATCCCATCTTTCGTCCTCACTATTCCTATAATGTAATCCTTATAATTTTCGAAACCTTGGGGTTTCTGAGATACTATACTATATGTCATTATTTCACCCTCATTAGATACCTTAATCCACTCCATCTCGTTCTTACCACAGTTGTAACAATCCTTTTGAGGGGGAAAGTAGACTGAACCGCAATTCTTACATCTAGTAGCTACGATTTCCCCTCGCTTTACAGCTTCAATAAATTCGTCGGGGTAGTTAATCTTGTACTTTATCGATAACGGTATTGCATCTACTTGCATTCAAGATCACCTTCTTAAAACCATAACATATGCAAAGTGACCAGTACCGCCTACATTGTGGACAAGCCCGATATACTTTTTAAGAGGCTGTTGTAATTTGTCAGCCTCATCCCTCAATTGTTTAGTTATCTCGTAAATCATCGAAAGTCCAGTAGCCCCTAATGGATGTCCCTTAGCTTTTAGACCACCGAATAAATTCACTCCTACTTTGCCTCCTTTCTCGCTTTGCCCCTCCTCTATGAACTTGCCTCCCTTTCCCTTTTCTGTAAAACCTAAATCCTCGTATCCCATTATCTCAGCTATTGTAAATGCGTCATGTACTGTTGCTACTTCAATATCGTTAGGAGTTACCTTAGCCATGTTATAAGCTTGCCTTGCCGCCAATTGAGTCGCTTTAAATCCAACCCACTCTCCCCTTCTTGCAACGTAAGCGTAGTCATTCGCATAGCCAATTCCAGTTATCCAAACAGGGGAATCAATTTTCAATTCCTTCACTTTCTCCTCTGATGCAAATATTGCAGTGGCCGAACCATCACTTATGGGACAAGAGTCAAGTAGCTTTATTGGCCATGAGATTACTCTGGACTTGAGAACTTCTTCTACGGTAACTGGTTTTTGAAAGTGGGCTTTAGGGTTCATTGCACCGTACTTATGCGCTTTTACCGAAACTAGAGCCATCTGCTCTTCAGTCGTACCATAAACTGCCATATGTCTTGTGGCATAAAGGGCGTAATAGGTTGGGAAGGTAGTTCCATAAAAGTGGTATTCCCATTGGTAATTACCCCCTCTACCTCCTATTGCCAACGATGTTGAAGTGTCAACTTCAGTCATCTTATCAACTCCTACAGCCATTGCCATATCAACTAAGCCAGAAGCGACAGCGGTATATGCAGATAAGGCTGCGGCTAATCCCGTAGCACACATTGCCTCTACACGTAAGGGAACCTTCCCTGTCAATCCAGAGTATTCAGCAACAATTGGAGCAGGGTATAATTCTATTCCCCTATAAGCAGTACTACCTACAACGACTAGCCCTATATCACTTTGAGATACGCCACTATCATTTAATGCTTCTTTAATAGATTCCCAGGCTAACTCTTGAACGGAAACGTCATCTCTTCTCCCGAATTTTGAATTACCTACTCCTATTACAGCGACTCTTCTTGTCATATTGGACTAACCAAGATTTCTTACAATACTAAACTATATAAACTTTTGTGAATAGTACTATATGCGGGTGAATTACATATATATGTATAGTACAATACAAATAGAAGTTAGAGAAAATATAGCAATTATAAAACTTAACAGACCAGATAAGTTAAATGCAATCAACTTCCAGATGGTTGATGAACTAGTTGATGCCTTGAATAAGTTAGATAGTGATGACAAGATTAAGGTCGTAATAATAACAGGGAATGGTAAAGCATTTTCTGCGGGGGCAGATGTTAAAGAAATGCTGGAAACGCCTCTCGAGGAAATAATGAAAAAGGGCCATATGCCATTATGGGAAAAATTGAGGACATTTAAAAAACCAGTGATAGCTGCATTAAATGGTATTACAGCTGGAGGTGGGCTGGAACTGGCAATGGCATGTGATATTATAATTGCTTCAGAATCTGCAAAATTAGGTCAACCGGAAATAAACTTAGGGATCATGCCAGGAGCAGGGGGAACTCAGAGATTAACTAGGATATTAGGGAAGTATAAGGCTATGGAGCTAGTACTCACTGGGAAGTTAATTGACTCTAAAGAAGCGGAAAGATACGGTTTAGTGAACAAGGTAGTACCAGATAATGCGTTAATTGACGAGGTAATTAGGTTAGCAAAGGAAATAGCTGAAAAACCAATGATATCCTTGATGTTAGCCAAAGAGGCTGTTGCCAAAGCATGGGACACCTTACTACAACAAGGATTGGATTTCGAAAGAAGGAATTTCTATTTGGCTTTAAGCTCAGAGGAAGCTAAAGAAGGCATGAGAGCGTTTTTAGAGAAGAGAAAGCCCAGGTGGGAGAATGATAAAAGTTGAGAGTAGGGAAGGTTATGCAATAGTCACAATGAGTAGAGCTGATAAACTAAATGCATTGAACTTGCAAATGAGAAATGAATTTATATCAAAACTTAAACAAATTAACGCGGATCCGAAAATTAGGACTGTAATAGTAACTGGAGAAGGAAGGGCATTTTGTGTGGGGGCTGACGTAAACGAGTTCGCCCCGGATTTCGCCATAGACTTACGGGAGACATTTTATCCAATAATTAGGGAGATTCGTTTCTCAGATAAAATCTATATAGCTGCAATAAATGGCGTTACTGCTGGAGCTTGTATAGGGATAAGCTTATCTACAGATTTTAAATTCGCCAAACGTGATGTGAAATTCGTTACTGCATTTCAAAGACTTGGACTAGCTTCAGATACTGGAGTAGCCTATTTCCTTTTGAAGTTGACTAGAGATCAAAGAGCTTATGAAATAGCTGTCCTAGGTGGAGAATTCACTGCTGAAGAGGCTGAGAGATGGGGCTTATTGAAGGTGTCGGAAAATCCGCTTCACGATGCTGAGGAGATGGCTAATAGAATAAATAATGGACCATTTCAGTCTTATATTGCTGGAAAGAGGATGGCTAATCTAGTATTATATAATGATCTAGAAAGGTTCTTAGAGTACGAATCCGCCATACAAGGCTATTTAGGCAAAACGGAAGATTTTAAAGAAGGTATATCATCGTTTAAAGAGAAAAGAGAACCTAAATTTAAGGGAATTTAAATGCTGAAAGAAAGTCCTTTCCTTAAATTTCTTGACATAGAATTAGAGGAGATAAGAGAAGGCTATGCTAGAGTTTCTGGAGTTATAACTAAAGATTTCCTAAACGTACATAACACTGCCCATGGCTCGTTTATCTTTGCTATTGCTGATGCCGCTTTCGAGTACGCTAGTAACTTTACCCGTGATTCAGTAGCCTTACATATGGATATCGATTTTAGAAGACCTGTAAAAGAAGGGGAGAAAGTTATAGCAGAGGCATTTGAGGAGAGTACCGGAAAAACTACTTCTCTATATAGAATAATTGTAAAAAATGAAGAGGGAAAGCTTGTAGCATACGTTACTGCTTTAGTTTTCCATATTGATAATAGGAGAGAAGTCTAGTTTCCATCCTTTTTATAGTGTACTTAATCTTCTTTAATTTCGTAAAGTATCTGGAAAAACTTATATATTAGAATCAATAACATATATATGGTGAACGGATGGATATAAATTATGAAAATGATCCAATATATCCAGAAAATAATGTCTATCCACCGACATGGGAGTTTGATGACGAGAAAGCCATGAGACTTTATAGGAGAGCTAAAAAGGAGCAGTGGGACGAGGAAGATTTGAACTGGAAAAAGTACGAGGAGATAGTTTCAGGCCTTGATAGAAAACAGAGATTAGCGTTAGCGTACTGGTGGGCTCTGCTATCTAACTTCGATAATGCTACACCGGTATTCGCTTACGCATTAGTTAAAGCCAGTGAAAGGAGTCTACCAGTAACTATCAGAGCTCTCCTAACAACAATAACTTATGATGAAAATAGGCATAACATACTGTGCGGATTTGCAATAGAAAAGGCTATGAAAGGATTTCCCTTTAATTTCAAACCGCAAGACGATTTGGAAAGAAAGGCTAAACTTAACGTCGAGTGGGTTTGGTGGAATGGTTCTAGATATTGGAAAGGTTATGTTGAAGCTTATAATAAATACACCTTGGATATTTTATTCACCTCATTTATGATGGGCGAAGCTGCAGCTACAACAGTATTTAGCGGAATGAAGGATAAGACTAAAATACCTACCTTTAAGGATGCCTTTAGAAATTTAACTGTAGACGAGACTAGACATTACGCTTTTACCCATCTTATATTAAATAATAACTTGAATAAGATGAATGAAGAGAAGAAGATGTTTGTAACTAAACAGATGAGAGCCGGATTTGTCTTCCTATCGCTGATAACCTATAAGCCTCCTAAGGAGTTCTGGAAATTACCTCCTTGGTATGAGGAGATACATGAGAAAATGGAGGAGATAGCAATTGATGCTGGTTTAGGATTACCAACAATAGAGGAGAGAGAAAGGATCTGGAGAGAGGCTGTGGCGAGGGTTGCTAGCAATGTTAAGAGGTTTAACGTTAAGGTTCCATCAATGCCAGAGATTGGGATAAATGGAGACGAGGATATAGAACTAAAAGAAGACGATTTAGTAGCTGCAATATTCTAAATTCGCAAACCTTTTTATTAGGTCTTTAATTTTTATATATTAATGGAGAAGAATCTGAGAAGAAGAATTCAGAAGATTAAAGGTGGCAGTTACATAATAACATTACCTCCAGAATGGGTTAGGAGAAATAGCTTAGATGCTAAAAGTGAGGTTTTTGTTATAGAAAAGGATGGGGAACTACTGATAAAACCTATAAGGGATTACATTACCAAGAAGACCATCGATCTTGATCTTATTGACTTAGAAACTAGTAAATACTTGATAACAGTATATTACATGCAAGGGATTTCAGAAATAGAAATAACATCGAAGTCTGTAATATCAGCCTCTATAAAAGATGAGCTGAAAAATTTGCAATTGTACTTACCAGGTTTAGCTATTGAGAGTGAAAGTTTTAACTATATCACGTTCAGAGTTCAGGATAGTGTTAATAGTAATCTGGTTGAAAGGATGAAAACTTTCTCTAGTAAATTATTGATACTACTGGAGGATCTGGAAAAGATAATTGAAAACCCTAACAAGGAAATGGCTGTAGATTTGAAAAATCGAGCTGAAGAGTTAAATAAATTATACAATTCGGTAATAAGGGAAATAGCCCTAGTCTCACAAAAAGAGGAGGAATTTGAGATAAAAAATCTCCCGACTAGAGATTTAATACTCTATGCTATAGCAATGCGTGACATGGGAAGAATGCTATCTCACATCAAAACTGCATCCCTAGCCGTAACTGAATGTGTAAATACATCTAATAAAGAACTAAAATTCATAGTCAAAGCCATCGTGAATATGTTTAAGAGATCCCAAGAAGTGTTCTTTGATAAAAATATAGATCACATAAGGGATATAAGAGAAAACATGAAAGAAATAAACAAGATAGTGTATGGAAACGAGATAGAATGTAAAGAACTGGCAAGAGAATTGGCTAGAATAGCAAGCTATTGTGTAGCTCTAATGGATGATGGAGTACATAAAAGTGTTAAGATATAGTGTAGATATTTCTCTACGGTAAGATCAAGTAAATTTTAATTCGTAAAGTCCTATCATTACTATTTTAAAAAAGTCTACATATAAACGATGCATATTTCCATAAATTTTTTAAACATAAAATGAGAAGCTTCTTGGGATTATAAATGTCTAATCTAAAGGGTCTAGCTTTTTTATTAATAATTTTAACAGGCATAATTATACCATCACTATTTTTCTTACAGACTTCAGCACAAACATCACTCACAATATCTCCATCAAACTCATCTATACTTGTTGACGTCTCCCAAGTAGCGCCTCCAGATGCACTTGACCCAGCGACTGGTTTTTACGTTCAAGATGGACCATTATATCAAGCAATCTTTCAAGAGCTAGTGGAATTTAACGGTTCGAATTACTTACAAGTTGTCCCAGTTATAGCCCAGAACTGGTCAACAACAAACTATGAGAACTGGACATTCTACATCAGACATGGAGTATACTTTCCAGATGGAGTACAAGTAAACGCTAGTACTGTTTGGTTCTCCTTCTACAGGACTATACTAATGGGGCAAGGTCCTGGTGTAGCTAACTATATTGAACTATTATTCAATTCAACTCAATATGGGCAGACTGGATATGCCTTACCGTGGGGTGTCGCAGCAGCAATACAAAACGTTACTGGATTACCAACTACTAAGAACGCAACACTAGCTGCGAAGGTACTTGCATCAATACTATCCCATTTCAATGCCGCAAACACTACAATACAGAAAATCATGGAATACCCATACCAAGCAGTAGTAGTTAAGAGTCCTTATGAGGTTGAGATAAGTACACTTGAACCCTACAAGTACTTCCTATTAGATATAGCTAGCTGGTGGGGAGCAATAGTTAATCCAGTCTTTATTGATCAACATGATGGAGTTCAACCAAATACTCCTAACTCATATATTAATGACAATGGTATGAACGGAACTGGTCCTTATGTGATTAAAAGTGTGGGAC
Organism: Saccharolobus shibatae B12; assembly: GCF_019175345.1. Lineage (NCBI taxonomy): Archaea > Thermoproteati > Thermoproteota > Thermoprotei > Sulfolobales > Sulfolobaceae > Saccharolobus > Saccharolobus shibatae. The sequence continues at coordinate 812,237 of NZ_CP077717.1, forward strand.
CTAGTTTATCTGAGATCGTATTAGTGAAGAATCCACACTATTGGGCCGCTAATTTATCTAACATACCAGCTGTAGCTCAACCTGGACATATACCAATTATTGACATAAAATACGGATTAAGCCACAATGCTAGAGTGGAAGATTTTGCAACGAATCAAGCTCAAATTTCGTATGTTAGCTTGCCATTCCTACAGCAAATGTACTCTGCATATCAGTATAATAAATATGTAAGTTTCGATCAAATATTTGCGAATTTAGGTTATGAGGCAGCAGTGTTCTATATTGCAATGAATACACAAATCTTCCCTACTAACATTACTGCATTTAGGCAAGCAATAGTTCACGCTATAAACTATACTGCAGAGTTAGATATATTCAAATTCCAAAATCAAACGCTAGCAATAGAGTATTTAGGTCCAATATCCCCAGTTTTCCCACTTTATAATGAAGTTATGCAACTAGATAAGTTACATCCCTACACCTATAACTTATCCTTAGCCTTACACTACTTAAATGAAGCTGGATACGAGGGACACTTCTATGTTGTATTGCCTAATGGAACTACGATAGGTGATACCAATGGTAAGCAACTAGGCACATTAACTATATATGCTTTAGCACCTGTGAATGAGTTAGAGCAAGAGCAATTAACAATAGTTCAAGAAAGTTTGCAAAAGATAGGGATTTCAACATCAATACAATATGTCTTACCTTCCGTAACCGATAACTGGATAACACCAAATGGTACACCAGCGCTAATAGATTTAGGGTGGTTCCCAGATTGGCCAGATCCGATTTTCCAAGAATTAATAGCACAAACTGATGTATTATATGGTGGAATATCTGGAGATTTAGCCTGGGTTAATATTTCAACATTACAGCAGATATATGAGAATTTACCATTCTTAACAAACCAGACACAACAAACTTTAGAGGTTGCTAAAGTATATCAAATATTGTATCAAGAAGCGCCATATGCCTGGTTACCAAACCCTGTAGTATATTACTTTGTCCAGCCTTATGTGAAAGGATTTGTATACAATCCATTCATAGGCTATTACTATAACTTAATGTACTATCAACCATATACTGTAACCATATCAACTTCCACTAGCATAACCTCTACTACTACAACTAATTTTGTCACTACTTCAACAAGTACTGTAACTACTACACCAACTCAAGTAACTAGTACAGCGACAACTACCTCATCCTCATCATCCACACTACTTTATGCCACAATAGGAATAGTAGTCGTGATAGTTATAATAGTAGTTGCGATAGTCCTCTTAAGAGGAAGAGGTAGAGGAGGCCCAGGCTTTTAAAAGTCATTCCTTTTTTCTTTTTTTTCCTTTCCACGTTACTCTGAGAGAATAAATATATTAGTACCTTCAAACTTTATTTAAATGGACATGGTATGTCCATAAATACTGTTTTCTTTATCATAAGAAGGATCATTAATGCTTTCATTACCTTAATATTACTAATTATATTAGTTTTTATTATGATACATATCATAGCACCAAATCCTTTAGCATTGGCAAGGCTATATACTGGGCCACATGCAACTTATACAGAGTTAGAACAAGTAGCGAAACAATATGGACTAGATCAACCTCTTTATATCCAAATAATTAACTACATAATTAACATATTTCATGGAAATTTAGGTATAGATCCAACATATAAGGTACCAGTAGTAACGCTTATCGGCAAATATTTGCCAAGAACCCTAGAATTGGTAATACCCGCAACGATACTTTCCGTAGTTATTGGTTTATTCACTGGTGCCATAGCAGCATCAAACAGGAATAAACCACTGGATTATCTAGTCCGTGGCGTTTACTTAGTTACTTGGGCATCTCCGCCATTCTTAATCGCTGTCATATTACAGTTAGTGATAGCATATTATCTCAGATTATTACCCCCTACCGGTACTGTTAACCCTGTTCTTACTCCACCAAAGTCTATAACGCCTTTTCCCTTGCTAAACGCAATGTTAGCAGGAGATTGGCCTTATTTTTCTAGTCTAGTTCACCATATGGTCTTACCAGTTATAGCAATAGCATTAGTGAGTTTTGGAATAGTAACCCGAATAGCCAGAGCCTCAATGCTAGACTATATGGAGTCTGATTTCGCTAAACTTAGTCTTATGAAAGGACTAAGTAGAAGAAGAGTGGTATATGGTGTGGTTCTAAGAAATGCTTCAATACCATTAGTAACCTTAATTGCGTTACTTTTCGGATACTCGGTAGCGGGAGCAGTTGTAATTGAGGATATATTCCAATATCATGGAATGGGGTATTTCATTACTCAGGCTATAGAAAGTCTAGATTACACGTCAATTTTGGGAACAACAGTAATTGTTGGAATTGCTATAATTATAGCAAATCTAGTTGCAGATATACTTTACGGGGTTCTAGATCCAAGGGTGAGGATAGTTGAGTGAAAGTTCTGGAATTAGGTTTATGCTAAAGGCTTTAATTAGAGATAAGGCTGGATTATTGGGCTTAATAATAGTAAGCCTATTTCTATTGTGGTCTTTAATACAAGGAATATTAGAGATATTGTCCAGTTATCTTAGGAAACAATCTTTAGGTTATATACTCCTTCCACATAATCCCTTTCAATATAATTTGCAGTTAGCCTTCCATCCTCCTTCTTCTACTTTTCTTTTAGGTACTAATGCAGAAGGAGAGGATATTTTTTCAAGGATTTTATATGCACTACCCAGAGATGCATTCGTAGCCATAGTAGTAGTGTTTTCAGCAATAATCATAGGAGGAATATTAGGAATACTCGCAGGATATCTAGGTGGTATAATAGATGAAATCTTAATGAGGGTTACAGATGCCTTTCTATCCTTACCGGCATTAATATTAGTTATTGCAATAACTGTACCATTAAAGGCTACGTTCTTCGCTACCATATTAGGCTTGGCAATAGTATGGTGGCCAACCTATGCTAGATTTTATAGAGCCCAAACGTTAAGGATAAAGAATATGGATTATATTTCTGCAGCTAAATTAAGTGGAGTCTCTCGAATATCATTGTTCTATAGATATATCTTTCTAAATTCCGTAGATCCTATATTAGCTTATGCTGCACTGGACTTTGGAAACGTAATATTAACTTATTCAACCTTAGCGTTCCTAGGAATAGGAATAACACCACCAATTCCAGAGTTAGGAGAAATGGCTGCAAATGGTGTTACTGGTTTACCGCAGTATTGGTGGTGGGCCTTATTTCCGGGATTAACCATTTTAATTATTGTTATAGGGTTCGTACTATTAGGTGACAGATTACAAGATGTGGTAGCTGGAAGAATAGTCTATTAGGTGAATAATATGGTATTGCTTCAGATTAGGAATTTGAACGTTTATTATAACACAATAATTAGTTGGATTAAAGTATTAAGCGATGTAAATCTAGATATAGAAAAAGGGGAAATAGTAGGAGTTGTTGGAGAAAGCGGTTCCGGAAAATCCACACTGGGCCACGCAATCTCCAGAATCCTACCACCGAATGCAATAATACGAGGAGATATTATAATAGATGGGGTTAATTTAGCTAAGTTAAAAGATAATGAATTGCAGAAATATAGAGGAACATGGGTTTTCATGATATTTCAAAATCCATTAAACAGCTTAAATCCAGTAAAGAAAGTAGGCTCTCAGCTCTTAGAAGCAGTTAAAATAAGATATCAAAGAGAAGGAAAGAAAGTTGAAGAAGCGAATCTAATGAAAGATGTTATTGAAGTTCTCAAAGATTTAAGACTTCCAGATCCTTATTCCATTATTGACCGTTACCCTCACCAGCTCTCAGGAGGACAAGTTCAAAGAATAGTTATTTCAATGGCGTTATTACTTAAGCCCAAACTGCTCATAGCTGATGAACCAACATCTGCATTGGATGTTACCATACAGGCTCAAGTGGTTAATCTATTCAAGCAATTAAATAAGGAGATAAATACAAGCATTCTTTTTATAACACATGACATTTCCTTAGCTTACGTAGTTTCGGATAGAATAGTAGTAATGTATGCTGGAAGAATTATGGAGGATGGAAAAGTTGAAGAAGTCTTAAAGTCACCAATGCATCCATACACACAAGGGTTAGTGGCAAGTATACCAACTGGAGATAAAAATCAAAAGTTAACTGCAATTCCAGGTAATCCGCCATCGTTTTTTGCATTACCTACTGGATGTAAGTTTAGTAATAGATGCAGTAAAGTTTTTGATATTTGCAGAAAGAAGGAACCTAACATTAGTGAGAAAAATGGAAGAAAAATAAGGTGTTGGTTATATGAGTGATAATGTACTTTACAAGGCAATCAACATAAGCAAATATTATCTTGCAAAGAAGAGGGGAATACTGGAGTCATTAGCTAGAGAACCCCCAATATATGTTAGAGCATTAGATAACGTATCCGTGGAGATAAGAAGAGGTGAAGTCTTAGGTGTTGTGGGTGAAAGTGGTTCTGGTAAAACCACATTAGGTAAAGTACTAGCTACACTAGAAAAACCCACTAGTGGAAACTTATTCTTTATGGGAATGGAGGTAAATGATCATAACGTAAATCATGTTAGAAAACATATACATATGGTTTTTCAAAATCCTATGACATCCATAAATCCAAGAATGAAAGTCAAGGATATAGTTAAAGAAGCTATGAAGGAGAAAAGGGAAGAAAGAATCAAGAAGGTATTAGAGGAAGTTGGGCTAGATTATAATTACGTAAAAGATAAGTATCCTAGAGAACTATCTGGAGGGCAAACACAGAGAGTTGCAATAGCTAGAGCGCTTGCAAAAGAGCCGGATTTTTTAATTCTAGATGAACCAACTTCGGCTTTAGATGCGTCAGTACAAGCGCAAATCCTTAATCTACTTGTAGACTTACAAAAAGAAAGAAAACTCACATACCTCTTCATTACCCATAATATTGCAGTAGCTAGATACATCTCTGATAGAGTCATAATTATGTATGCTGGAAAAATTGTGGAAGAAGGAAATACAAAAGAAGTTATTTCGGAACCAATGCATCCATATACTCAATCACTGCTTAGCTCAGTACCAGAATTGGGAAAGAAGGAGCTTAAACCACCTAGCGGAGAAGTGCCCAGCTTAATAAACCCACCTAGCGGATGCAGATTCAATCCTAGATGTCCTTTTGCTATGCCAATATGTAAGGAAAAGGAACCACCATTGGTGGAAATAAATGGAAGAAAAGTCGCTTGTTGGTTGTACGAAACCAACTGGAAGAAGGCTTCTAGTTGAGGGAACTATTATACTTGTGATTTTTTCTTTATTCTTGGAGATAACTAGCATAATTAATTATCTTATTTTCGTTGGAATATGGTACGCTATATTATTTATTATAATTGCGTGGTTCAAGAGCCATACTTACTGTATCTTGGAAAAAGAGATAATAATAAAATCATTCTTAGGTAAAAAAGTAGTCAAAGCAGAAAATTTTAAAGAAACATTTATATCACAGGGACCTATAGCGAAGAAATTGAATTGTGGCTCAATTTACATTATATTAAAAAACGGAAAGGCCACAGTCTTATATGATATAAAAAACCCAGAAAAATTCCTTGAAAGAATTCAGAATTCCCGCCCTTAAGTCATCACGTTATCAGTGCCTAGCCATGACATCATTTAAGATAATTTAGATACAATGTCTTTTATCTCATCGTAGTTTGGTTCCTTTGTTGGATCTTCGGAAACCCACTTATACCTTATTATACCGTTTTTGTCAATTACGAATACTGATCTCTTAGCGAGTACATATCCCTTTAGGATTGGCAATTCACCAGCTACACCATAGGCTTTTACAGCTTCTCTATTAAAATCACTAACAATAGTGAAATTTAGCTTATTCTGCTCCTTAAACGCCTTATTACTAAATGGTGGATCTACACTAACTCCTATAACTACTGCATTAACTTCGTTAAATTTAGCCATAGAGTCCCTAAAAGTACACATTTCTTTCGTACAAACTGAAGTAAACGCAGCAGGGTAAAATGCTAGAACTACTACTTTACCTTTGAAATCAGATGGTATTTTAACTTTTTTTAAATCTGTATCTACTAATTCTAATTCCGGAGCCTTCTGTCCTATTTCTACCATATAAAAGATTTAGCAATGAGAGATAAAAAGCTCAACACTAAAAGACTTTTAAAAAGTTTAAGTAGATATTCCAGGAACTGGTATAGAAAGATCAATCTCCCTAGAATCCCTTAGCATTTTTACATTAACTTCTGAACCAACCATCTCTTCCAGTATTGCTAGTAAATCTATAGGAGATTTAACTTCTTGGTTATCGACTTTTAGTATAATGTCACCTCGTCTTATGCCATATTTATAGGCACTTCCATTTGGATCTATGTTAATTACAAGTAAACCACTTTGTTTCCTTACTCCCAGATACGTCGCTAATGCTTTGTTTAACTTTATTACTCCAACTCCTATATAAGGTCTTATATATCTTCCAAACTTCATGACGTTTTTCACGAAGCTATCAATAAGTTTAGACGGTATTGCAAAACCTATATTCTGAGCTTCTCTTATCATGGCAGTAACAGTACCCACGACCTCACCTTTGGTATTTATAAGAGGCCCTCCACTATTACCAGGGTTAACGGCGGCATCTGTTTGAATCACATATATAGGAAGACCATTAGGTGTCATTATAGCCCTTTCTTCACTGCTGATTATTCCCATGCTCACACTGTATAAACCCAAAGGATTTCCCACTGCTAATACTACCTCTCCAGTTTTGTATTCCTTAGCGAATTTCAGACTAGGCAAGTTTAGTGTAGTGCTCAACATTGCTAAATCATGATAGGGATTTATAGCAACTACTTGTGCTTCCTCTCTAAATCCATCTTCAGATATTACTACTATCTCTTCAGCATTTGATATAACGTGATAAGATGTTATTAGAACATTTTTCCCTATAGAGTAGCCGGATCCTATACCTTCAGCAACTTGAGGCATAAAAAACTGGTCTAGAGCGATCTGCTTCGTTATTATGGTGACCACTGATGGAGTTACTTTTTCTACTAAATCCTCATACATCGTATATGTTAAGCTTGGCAAGCTATTTATATTCTTTCACCTTACGAGAAAATAGAAAAAGATACTTAAAAATATATAAATTGTTGAAAAACCTACAATAGTCTTCATTACATTCTTCTAAAGTCTGAAATACCACCAAGTGGAACGAAAATAAACTCAAAAATCCTTTTAAGGTATCTGATCGACATTGAACCTATGAATAAGGGAATAATAGGCTTCGTAATAGTGTTATTAGTATTAGTTAGTGGAATATACTACGGTTACTATTACTTTACTACTGGAGTTGTAAATGTATACGCTCAAGATCCTCCAACCACTCAAGGAGACAAAATATACTTAACCATCTCTTCCATTATGATACATAAAGTTAATGCCAGCAATGACTCTTGGATAACAATTTCCAATAAGACAATTACTATACTATTAACTTCTAATATGACATTTCTAGCCTCTTCTAGAATACCTTCTGGGGAATACAATGAGATATTTCTAGAGATATCTGCGGCTCAAGTTCAACTTGGAAATATCAATATCTCAGCGAAAATACCTAGCGGAGTATTTAAAATACATATTATAAACGGTATGGATCTAAAAGGAGGTTCTTCACAATCACTACTGATAAGCTTTCCTCATATAACCTATACCAATGGACAAATAATAATAAGTCCTTCAATTACTGCTGAAGTTATTAGCTAAATTACAATATCATATGTAGATAGGTTAATATGCTTTAGATACTCAAATATACTTAATGATGGATCTAGACTCAAAAGGTAAAGGAACACCTTTTATCTTTTACGCTGCTTACTATCCTCCACTTTATTCTAAACTTAAAGCCAAAACTTTAAGGGAACTAGTTGAGGGTATCAAGAAAGCTGACAAGTATACGTTATTTTACCACGTTTTCCACCCAATTTTTAGTTCTCATCTTATACCGGAAGAGTATTCTAATGATTTCGCACACTGGATAGCTGAGAGTTTAGGAGATAAAGAATTAGCCGAATTGGTTTCTGACATACCCGGTGCTGAGCCTAGAACTATAGAAGATATTAGAAATGATTTGATAGAAATTCTGGAACCCAGAGTAGATGAGAGAAGGGGAATAGGGGACTTTGTGTTTGTTTCATGCATGCCAATAGTATACAAGACAAATTACATTGCAAATACTCTTGCAGAGTTCTTAGATTTAATACAGACAATACCCGGAAGAGCACTGGTTTGGCATTTTGTAAGCAAAAGAGTACTTGGAATTTCAAAGAGAAATGATTTTTCAGAATGGCTAGATTCTAATTTTGGACTCTCAGAACTAGCTGAGACATTAAGCAAGATTGACCCACAAACCTATATTGATGAGGAAGTGCTTAGGAGAGACATAATTAGAATATTAGAAAGGTGGTTGTTAAGATGATAGATAAATACGTAGAATTTATAGGAGAGCATGAGCTCGATGCGATCTTTAAGATAGCGGAAAAGATCAAGGACCTATCAATACTTCACGTAAACTCCACTAAGGCAGGAGGAGGAGTAGCTGAGATATTAAATAGAATGTTGCCTTTAATGAAAGAATTAGGTCTCAATGTTGATTGGAAAGTAATAAAAGGGGATAGTGAATTCTTTAACGTAACCAAATCCTTTCATAATTCGCTACAAAATGGAACTGGAAACATACCAGAGGAATACTTTAAAATTTACGATAAATGGCAAGAGATAAACCTATCTGAAATTCCATTAGATTACGATATAATGTTTATACACGACCCTCAGCCTGCGGGGCTTATAAAATTCAAAAAAGGTAATAATAAGTGGATTTGGAGATGTCACATTGATATTTCAAATCCTTATCCATCAGTATGGAACTTCTTACAGAAGTATATTTCACAATATGATAGCATGATAATCTCAGTTCCCTCGTTTGGGAGAGATAATATCGAGATTCCGCAATTTATAGTTCCCCCATCAATAGACCCATTAAGTGTAAAGAATAGGGACATCGCTGAGACTACTGTATTCAGAATATTATATAAGTTTGGTATTAATCTTGAAAAACCATTAATAACCCAAGTATCGAGATTTGACTATGCTAAAGATCCTTTAGGCGTTATACAAGCTTATAAGTTAGCCAAAAGGCATGTAGACATACAATTACTATACGTAGGAAGTCCAGCTACCGATGATCCAGAAGGTGAAAAGGTTTACAATGAAGTAGTTAAGGCTTCCGAGGGACATAAAGATATACATCTCCTAATGTTACCGCCATACAGTGATTTAGAAATAAATGCATTTCAAACAGCATCTACGGTAGTTATGCAGAAGTCTATAAAAGAAGGTTTTGGTCTAACTGTAAGTGAGGCGATGTGGAAAAGAAAACCGGTAATAGGAGGAAATACTGGTGGAATTCCTTTACAAGTGATAAATGGAATTACTGGTTTCCTAGTCAATAGCCCACAAGGAGCAGCACACTACATAATATATTTAATTAGAAATGAGGAGATAAGGAAGAGACTCGGTATTAACGCTAGGGAACACGTAAGGAGGAATTTCCTCATAACTAGAGAATTGAGGGACTACCTAATGACAATAGCCTATGTAGCTAATAGACACAACTCTTAACTTTCTTCTCACTCTAATGAGTGAAATTTGTTTTCTCTATATCGTGATATTATATGAAAAAGTCTAGAAACCTTATAAACCTCTATTCTTATTTTATATAGTGCCAAGATCTTCCGATGTTAGACTAACGCCAATTAGCGAAAGCCTTAGGGAAAGAGCAGAGGTCATCATGAGGATGTATGGAATAGAGGATGAGAAAGATTTCTACACTAACGCGCTTATGAGTATCATGAATATGATGGAAAAGGATGAGTCTTTATTGGGAGTAGACCTCTGCTTTCTCGTCCCTTATATTCTGATTCACGAGAACTTTTCGTTTGTCCATTATTCCTATATAGAGGATAAAGTTGATTTGCATTCCGATGATGAGGTTACAAAATATCTAATTAAAAAATATTTTAGTTTCATAAATCCAATATATCTAAAACATCTTCTTGAGTATTTAATTCCATCCACATATACCCCGCTAGTAATTAGGAATGGGAATAATTTAGTCTATAAAATCAGTTTAAATAATATAAATAAAAAATTACGAGAATATGTAGAAAATTTTCTACAGAATATTGTTGCAGTATTAGACATAGGAAAGATAAATAGCTCTAAAGACAATCTAGAAATAATTGCATCATATCGGTCTCTTATAGATTTTGCAAACCAAAATCATCATCTAGTGAGGGTTGAAAGCAGTGTGATCAGTAAGAGAAATCAAATAATAGCTAAATTCAATCTCAAAAATGATATTAAATCCGATAAATTCGTAAACGATTGGTCCCTATACCAAATACTCACAATATATGATACTTTGTTCAAAAATAATTTACTTTTATATAACATATTGGATAGACTAAATGATATTTACACCTTGTTCTTAGAGCTGAGAAAAACAGGCCATATTTTATATCCTAATATAAGAGGAATCGAATATATTAATTATAGATTATTAGAGAAGGAAATAATCAACAAAAACCTTGACATTTTTGCCCTTCTTATGAGTCCTAAAATTAGAGTAATAAAGATAAATAACCAAGAGCTAATTATTGCAGGCTTAAATGATTTTGATCAGAACCTCTCTAATTTTATAAGATATACTTTAAATGAAACAGAAATAGAAAAAGGTAGTCATGGATACTTTAAAATAAGAACGAATGAGAGAATATTTTCATAACTGAAATGCAAAACCCATAATTACTTTATCCCACCAATTAAACACATGACATTACAATCTCGACCTTGGAGGATTAGAAGCGATATTTGGGAGAAATTGGATGAGATTTGCATAAAACTAGATAATAAGAAATCATATAATTGTACAGATAAGATAATACAGAGCGCGTCTGAACTTATAATGGAAGATATCGATATAACTGATATTAGTATCAGAAATTCAATAGTTGGAATTAAATATCTCATTTCATCTAATGTGTTCTATAATCTTATCTCAAATATACAAGACGAAAAAATATACAAAGAAATAGCCAATTCGTTGTTGTCAACAATAACTAATAAAGTGCAAGAGACATCTTTACTGTATTTAGAGAACTTTGAAAATAATTGCAAAGAGAGGTCTATCTTAGAGAACGTTATAAGAGGACTAACGTATATTCTAGGAGAGAACATAAAATTAGTTGCAGATGGAAAAACAAGATTTGAGATAATTAATGCATCAACTAATCCAAATATAATCATGTTCCTTCGCATAATAACGGAAATTCTTGATGAGAACTTTCAAATAATTGAATTGGATGATAGTTGTAAAAATGATAGGATTTGCATAAAGCTAGATTTCTGTTAATCACCCATCAATTCCTTCACTTTGCTTGACACACTATCTTCACATTGTTCAGAGTAATATATGTAAATCTTATCTCTATCTATCTTTATAATAGTCGCGTTAGGATCTAGACCAATACCAGTTAGATCGATGTTATCACATTCACCCTTGTATCCACTTAATATATTACCAATACTTTCCTCTTTTCGTATAATCTCAGCTAGAGGCTGTTTTACTAAGTTAAATATCTGTCCTAAGCTATACTCAGCTTCTTTTAATTCTAAATGCTTTATAAGATAGTTCAACTCTATCATTACTTCGTCTATAATCTGATTGGAGATTCTTCTACATGTTGGAGAAGTTAAATTTAGAATATTTCTCAAATTATCAATGCTAAAAGGCTTTTCAACTTTATACTTCTTTACTAAATGCGTAGCAAGGACATAGTAAGTTGCGCCTTCTAATAATTCAACATTCTCTATTAATTTACCATCTCTTATTTCCAAGTTATTCATAACTATATCCATAATTTTCTCTTCGCTTAATAGCTTCTCTAGGTCTATTCTATTCAGAATATGAAGCATTACTAGAGGATAACAATTTTCTATACAAAAACCAAGTCTCCTAAATTCAGCCCTTCCTACAGGCTGAGGTAAATTAGTTTGCTTTTCGGACTTCATTATCTTCATTTCTCTTAAGAAGTATTCAGATAGTTTAATACTATATATATTCTTAAGCACATGGCTAATTAATTGTATAGAATCGCCCTTTTTAGCTACTTTCGTATAGATATAGTCTTGAACTTGTTGTGTGAGAAGTGAATCAATTATCGCTATTTCTAACGCCGCTAAAACTACTGTAGAAAAGGAAGAAGTAGAATGTGATACATCTAAAAGTATTAAACTAGGTAAGAAATTCTTTAGAACATCATTTATTTTCAGATAAGAGAAGAATAGAGAAGTGCCAAAACTTACTGAGTCCTCAAAAGGTATTACTTCAACTGTGATATTGTCACCGAGTTTTAAGGTTTCTAAAATATTACTAGCTAATTCATTATAATTATTGAATTTAACATTAAATCTTGTTTTTATCTCAGTTGGAACAAGAGTTAAAATTTTAACTTCATGTCTTTCTTGTTCTAGGAACTTCTTTTCAGCTAAAAAAGTATACTTAGAGCTAATTCCCACTGGTGGATTTGTCCAATTTGTAACTTCTATAGGTTCAATTTCACTTTCTTCTTCCGATACCTCAGTTAATGGGGCAATTATTAGTATTTTCACGTATATCGATAACTAACAGAATTATTAAATTCTTCCTAAAATAAACGTACAAATAAGCAAGATAATGGAATTCGTGATCATATCTAACTTCTTTTGCTTATTCTAAGATTAATTGCAACATTTAATCTTCATGAGCTTGAGAAGAATTTATTTCGAATCTAATTACGGTGATGTAACAACTTTGAATAGGCACAAATACTTCCATTTTACCATTATACTTGTGATTAAAAGATTACTGAAAGTATTCTTTAAATTGACGCCTAGAGTACTAGCATATAGGGCGTTCAGAAATAGAATCCTAAAGGAAATGCCAATTGATGAAAAGGAGATAGCCGAAGAAGCTAAGAAATTTGTTGACACTTTAATCGAACTAGGCCCCACATTTATCAAGTTTGGACAAATTCTTTCAGTTAGACCTGATATCATGCCGGAAGCATATATAAAGGAACTGGCCAGATTACAAGACGATGTCCCACCTGCTCCATTTAACCAGGTAAGTAAAATTATTGAAGAGGAACTAGGTGATAGCGTAAAAATTTTGAAAGAGCTATCCTCAGCCTCTTTAGGTCAAGTTTATCTGGGGGAGTATAAAGGGAAGATAGTTGCAATTAAGGTAAATAGGCCTAGAATAAAGGAAATTGTTAATGAAGATATTCAAGTAGTGAAGAAATTATTGCCACTTCTTAGATTTGTATTTGATGAATCATTCACTGAAATAATAAAGGTATTCCTAGAAGAATTTTCTAGAAGAATATTTGAAGAAATGGATTATACTAAGGAAGCATTTTATTTAAATAAGATTAAGGAGGAGTTGTCCGATTACCCATCCTTAAGAATACCTTCAATAGTAAAGGCTACTAAGAGAGTGTTAGTGATGGAATATATTAAAGGGTATAAAGTTACAAGTGAAGAAGCAAAAAAGATAGTCGATACCAGAGTATTGGCGTATAGAGTATTTAGATTGTTTATGTATATGTTACTAAATAAGGACTATTTTCATGCAGATCCTCACCCTGGTAATATAGCCGTAGATGATCAAGGGAATTTAGTACTCTACGATTTTGGGATGTCTGGGAAAATAGATGAAAAGACTAGAAATCTACTGATAAGAGCATATGTGGCAATGATTAGAATGGATGCCGATTCGCTAGTGAGGGTGCTGGACGAGTTAGGTGCAATACAACCTTTCGCGGATAGGAGGGTATTAGCGAAAGGACTGAAGCTTTTCATGCAGGCAATGCAAGGAATAGAAGTTAGTGAACTAGAGCTGGAAGATTTTATGAAATTAGCTGATCAAGTATTCTTTAAGTTCCCACTCAGAATGCCTTCTAAACTTGTTCTACCTTTTAGAATGATTAACGTTTTAGATGGAACTTGTAGAGAAATAGACAAGGATTTCGACTTTGTTAAATCTTCGATAACTTTTTTAGAGGAAGAAGGATATACAACAAAGGTTGTTATAGAACAAGTAAGAGAAATAGTAGATGGAATTTGGAATAGGTTTAGGAGCTTTCTACTGTCATATTCACAACAGCAAGAACTGATAAACATACAAAGTAGTAGAAGAGGTAGTACAATAGTTAATTATATTCCTCAAACGATATTGGTTATAACGATAATATTTTATGCAATAACAAGAGATATTATAATTACCCTACTTATGGTCATTCTAGCGTTATCAATATCACTCAGTGGAAGAAAAAATACATAACTTAAGGAGAATTACTCTATTTTGATTGATACCGAACCCTCTACGGGTATCCTTATAGTCAATACTCCATTTTCATATTTAGCTGTAACTTGAGAATCCTTCCTAACCTTCACCGGTAAACGAATTACCTTATGTATCTTAAGAGGCCTCTGAGTAGTATATTTAGTGCCGGTATACTGTATTTCCCTTTCGGCATTAATTATCAGTTCGTTCTGTGCAGATAGCCTTACACTTATCTTATCTTTATTAAAACCAGCTAAATCTGCTACTACTACTAACTCTCCTCCTTCTTCATACATATCTATAGGCGGAATAACTGATTCATAGAATTCTCTAGATAGTTCATCTAACTTTTTACCTATTTCTCTCATTATTACATTCATCATGACTTATCACCTTCTTATCCTCCATAGAGCCTTGAGTAATCTGTATATTAGGTACCATCTTAGAATTCTTCTCATAAATATATCTTAGTGGGATTGCGATATAAATATTATTAACATCAAACATATCTGCTCAGTTAGCATGGCTCGGGTTCATCACAGATCAAGCCGAGCCCTTCTCAGCATCAGAGCAAAACCAACGTGAGTATTACGAATGCTGTAGCTATTGCAACTAATGTAGAACCAATAATATATAAATCATTCCTAACTCGCGGAAAGAGATTAAAGTAAGCCAGGCCGACATAGGTAACTCCAAAGATAGCCATGATTAAGGCTATAATAACGAAGGAAATCTTAACAAATACTATTGGTGGAATCATTTAACATCATATTCTTTATTCTCAAGCTGAGTATATATGTCTTATGGTAATGGAGATAATTAACAAATATTATGATTCTGATATATAGTACTACTGAAGAAAGTTCTGTTGGAAAAACACTTAAAAAGTTTTATATAAAGACAAAAAATATGGAATGGAGAGTAATTATCATAACAATTCTTTTAATTATATCTCTTATACCATTAACCTCAGTATATCATAGCAACGCCAAACCCTTGCCATTATCTCCGTTAAATTCTAATGACCCGGGGATAACTTTCTACGATGAGCAAATATTCATGGCATTAAATGCGTATCCAGTTAGTACAAATTTAATAGCTTATGTAAAAGTAATTTCGCAAACCAGCGATTCTGGTTACGGTCCAGCATATTTGTTAAACGCAATAACCAATAATGACTGGTGGTATCAAATTGGTGTAGCCTATAATTGGCCTTATACAAATGGTTCATTTGACCCAGGATTCCATATGATCTACATGGTTTGGAATAGCAGTGGGGATTCGGTAATTGGACCAGTTTTGCTTAGCTTTAACGGAAATGTGAATAATGGAGATGAGATAATGTTGGAAATTGAAATATCGAATGGTAATATAGTACTTTCCGCCTATGATAATAGTACCGGTGCTAAAGCCGTTGCGACTGTTAACGCCAACGGTGCATCGAGTATCGTTACAGATCTTAACTTTTTACATGGCTACATAACTGGATTAATGACGGAATGGTATCACCTTAGAGCATATTTTGGAGGTGAACTCGGAGTGGTGTATAGATTACAATATTTAACAACTAGCTTCACTTTAGGTATTAATGAAATGTATTTAACCTCCCCTCCACAAAGTATAGCGTCTAATGAGGTAGCATACTCAGTCTCAAATAACTATACCTTCTATGATTTATCCTATATAGGAGCATATGCTGCGTCAAATGGATATTACTTTATAACTGGCGATTTATACCCAATATTCTTAAACTATAAGGTGATTGGAGGCAGTTTTAATATACCAATAAACGTTACGTATTTTTACGACAGTTTTAAGGAGACGGTGAGATTACCTTCCTTGATTTTTGTAGACTCTAATTCTAATATAAGTTTACCATCTATGGTTTTAAATGGATTAAGTAGGATTGTTAGTTTAAATTCTACGCCAATTCTGGCAAATAGAAGTGGCAATCTAACAGTATACTATCAACTTCAGTATTTTATTAATATAAACGTCCCAGTAAACGCGAGTATTAATGGAATTTATACAACTCTAAGCAGTGGGTGGTATAACGCATCCATAAAAGTTGCAATCAGCCCATTTACATATTATCCTAACAGTTCGAGAATAATGGTATTTTCATATCCAACGAGTCAGTTTACACTAAATAATCCTATTAATCTTACCGTAACTTATATTTTACAGTATTACGTACACGTTAACTCATTAATCCCACTTTTTGGTTCAATAAATGGTACTAATAGTACGATTTTCTCAGGATGGTATAATCAGAATACGATTATACAAATTTATAACATAACATTCTATCAGAGTAATGAAACTAGAGCGATAATTACTAAGATTTTACCTGCAAATAAAATCCTCGTAAACATGTCTTATACAATAACTGTAGATGAGTTGGTGCAATATTATATTGCTGTGAAATCGCAAATACCTATTTATGCACTCATTAATGGAAGTAACAATACATTAACCAGTAACTGGTATAATAGAGGGACAACTATTAATGTAGAAAACATAACATATTATGGACCAAATAACGAATATAGAGACATAATAATTGCTATTTTACCTTCCAAAAATATTACGGTTGAAAATCCAGTCACAATATCAATCATAACGGTAAAGCAGTATCCTCTAACTGTTTATTCCAAGGTTCCAGTTTACGCATTAGTCAATGGTACTAACGAGACGTTACAAAAATACTCTTGGTTCAATACTGGAAGTAGAATACAGATAGAGAATATCACATACTACATAAATAGTACCGCAAGACTCCTCATGGAAAAAGTTTTACCCTATTCAAACTTTACATTACTTCAACCAATCAACATAACTATAATCACACTACCTCAGTATTTCTTAAATGTTAGTAGTAACTATCCCGTTTACATATTCTTCAACGGTAAAAATGCTACCCTAAGTAACGGATGGTATAATAACGGTACTGAAATTGAACTATATCCGACCTGGTATATCAATCAAACTGAAAGACAACACTTAGTCAGCATTAGTCTAAATGGAAAGTCGACTTCCGTTGCTGTTATAATAATTAATGAGCCAATCTCATTAAAACTACAATACGTGCTACAATATTATATAGACTTAATTTCCAATATACCAATTAAAGCCTTAATCAATTCAACCTTAGTTACTTTTAGTCCAGGGTGGTATAATACCGGAACGCCTATTTCTTTCGTAAATATGTCATATTATGTTTCCAACAATACGAGATATGTAATATTATCTATAGTACCATTTAACTTTACAGTAAATAGAAGCATAACTGTAAAGGTAACCACGATAAAGGAATACTTAGTTACTGTGAATACACCCGTATTGATTACAATATTAAATAGAACCGTAAATACAAGCGAAATATGGGTACCAGCTGGACAAATTATATCAATATCTAAGTACGTCAATATTAGCAATAATGTAAGGATATTTTATAACACTACTTCATACCTAATAAACGTAACCCAACCAACTAATATTAATGTTAAGCCAGTAAAGGAATATTTGGTAACTATAAATGGGAGTTCAGAATGGCTCCCAAGTGGAAGTGTGATAACGTTAACCCACTCTATACCGATATACGAACAAGGCAAATGGATAGGCACTTATAACGTTACTAATGGTATGACAATAACTGTAAATGAACCAATAACTGAGACTTTGGTAAAGACTGTAAATGGGACTTTCATAGGAGGTATCGTGATAGTAATTGCAATTGTCATTTTAGGAATATTGCTCTTAACTATAAGGAGATCCAGACCAAAGTTCTAAGTTATTTAATTTTTTTGTATATTGCTATATTTATTATAATTAGTGAGATAATTGAGAAAATTAGAGAGTAATATACGTTAGCAAAGAATACCAATAAGGCAGCTACGCCTACAATTGAGTTTATTTCTATTTCCCTTATTAGTAGCGATAATGGATCCGCAATTCTTATTCCTTTTCCTTTAATAACGTTATTGTATGATATGAAAAGACTAAGTTCCACACTAGCTATTGATGACGGTAACATAATCAGACTTAAATAAGCGTGATTAAAAAATGAGAAGATTAGAACATCTATCAGATAGATTATCAAAATAATTAATAATTTCGAAATATAAGAACTCCTCAATCCCGATGGTAAGGATAATAATAGTTGCATTCCAGAGGCTTCTAGTAATATTAGCATTATTGAGGACGTCGTTATCATAAAGATTGTATAAAAGATAGCGTAAACTGGTGCAAAAAATGAGAAAATCAGTGCGAATACGGGTATGGTTAGTAAGAAACTAGCTTGAGGAACTCTAAGAAGACCCTTAATATCTTTATAAAGATACGTTATTAATGGAGTCCGTAATTTTATGTTATATTTTGTAGCATAATGAGAAGTAACCCTGAACGATAGGAATTTCAAGGCCTGATTATAGGCAAAGATTATGGAAAGACCAGTGTAAACTAGTGAAAGTAAGAGACCCTCAACATTTAAGAAACCGAAAGGAAAGATGGGTAAGATGTAGAAGGGGAGAATTACGTATCTGAAGGTAAAACCATAAGGTAGTATTATAAATATTATCCAAATTAGTGATGTTCCTACCCTAAATAGTGCAGAAGTTATCCCTAATCTTATTCTCTTCCCCAATAGTATTACCAACGCAAAGGAAAGTGAAAAGAAAAATATTATCTCAAATTCTGCCATAAGGGCTTGCAAAATAGACATAGTTATCATATAAGTGGAGATAGGAGCAATTACTATCGATGTCAAAAAACCATAGTAGAAAAATTCAAATATACCTCTAAATACAGCCATATTTATATCTCTCTCAGTAAGAGGAAGCGATAGTAAGAAAGTTTTTAGATCATAATTTGTTACGAAGAAAATTACATTCAGTCCAGTAGTGAAAATATTGGCGAGTATAATTAAGTCTAGAAATATAAAGGAAAAAGGAGCGTCTTTATTTATTATCGAGATAGACGCCGAAACTATTGTTGCTATTGTATATGCAATAATATTACTTATCTTAATTGTAACCGCATTTCTTTTAATTTTGCTAATAGCATCCGGCTTAGGTGATAAGCCAAAAGATCTGCTTGTGTACATTAGATAGATTATTTGCTTGTAAACTACATCGTGAATCTTCACGTTACTCATTCCAATCCCTTTAGTATATCCTTTATCTCCTCATCTAGACCAGTGACGGAGAGAAAAACGTCTTCAAGGGATCTACCAGCTTCTCTAATGTTATCTGAAGAAGTCTCCATTACCATTATTCCCCTATTCATTATACCTATCCTAGTGCAGATTTTTTCTGCAACCTCCATTATGTGCGTGGAGAACAACACTCCACCTCCGTTCTTAATATGATTTTGAATTAGTTCCTTAAGGACTTTAACTGATAGAACGTCTAATGCGTTAAAAGGCTCATCAAGGATTAGTAATTTAGGTTCATGAATCAAGGACAATAATATCGAAACTTTTTGCTTATTTCCCATAGATAAGGAGGCTATAGGTGTGTTCATGAACATATCTAAGGAGAACGCCCTAATTAGCGCGTTTATTCTGTTTAGATCTTTAATTCCTCTTAAACTTGATACGAAACTTATTATCTCAGCTGGCGTCATATATTCGTAAAGGGCTGGTTGTTCAGGAACATAACCAACGTAATTTTTCACAATTTTATCCTTATTACTAATTCCTAAGATCTCTATCTCACCCTCAAAAGGTACCATATTCATTATAGCCTTCAACGTACTGCTTTTTCCCGCTCCATTGGGACCTAAAAGACAATAGACTTCTGAGTTTACTGAAAAGCTTAACGAATTAACTGCGATAAAAGAACCATATTTCACTGTAAGGTTTCTAACATTTAAGAGCATTATATAAATACACGTATCACACTATTATTAACCTTTAATCTTTAAGCTAGCTTTGATTCATGAATTTGGACAGCAACTTATTTACCTTTTCTTCTATTTTCTTTATTCTCCTCTCATTTGGATCGTCATCCTCGTAAAATCCAAATAAGCCTCTCATTTTCATAAATATTACATCCCCAATTCTTTCTATCTTAGGCTCGTAGCCAATTCTAGTAATCCTATAAAGACCTTGGGCTTTTTCACTACCTATTGGTACTACCATGATCCCGTTTTCCTTAAGTTGATCATATAGCTTACAAGGTATAGTCGGTGCAGCAGCCCATATTACGATTCGATCGTAAGGAGCCTCTTTCTCATATCCTAAACTTCCATCCATCTTAATTAATTTAATTAGAGGATATCTAGGCAGAAGAACGTTTTTAGCATACTCAAACATCGTATCATCGATTTCAATGGATACAACATTATTCTCACCAACTATTTCAGCTATTAATGCTGTGTAATAACCTATACCAGTACCTATTTCTAAAACCTTCTGATTTTCTCCTAAATTAAGAATATCAAGCATGTATATGCCTAAACTTAGTGCTGTAGTCGTGATATTAGGTGTGACGTAAAAGGGTTTGTCTATATAATTAGGATCATATGCATATTTTTTCAATAGTTGTGGCAAAAAGTCTTCCCTATTAACCTTGATAAATGCATTAGCCAACTTCGAATTTTTTATAGATCTTAATATGTCTTCTTTTGCACTCATACTTATTAATTATTTGAAGATATTTTTTAATAAAGATGACGATATACCTTCGACCTAAAAGAAGATAGTTCACGACCCTCGAAAATTTAAATAACAGCCATGTGCTATTTCCTTTATGATGGAAAATAGTGAAAAGTTGTGGAATTCTATCCAAGATATTTACTCTTCAATCCTTAAACACCCATTTATTCTTGAACTGGTTGAAGGAACCCTAAGTAGAAATAAATTCGAGTACTATATCATTCAAGATTATCTGTATTTGAGGGAGTTCTCTAAGGCCTTGGCTTTATTATCAGCAAAGGCTGAAGATGAGGAACAAGCTTTATTGTTTGCAACACACATACAAGATGCCATAAAGGTAGAAAAGGCGTTACATAAATTTTACATAAGTGAATTCAATTTAAATGTGGAAGATTATGAAATGAGTCCAACTAATCTAGCTTATACATCTTACCTACTTGCCGTGGCTTATTCCAAGCCTTTTTATGAAGCAATATCTGCAGTATTGCCTTGCTATTGGATATATATGGAGGTTGGAAAGGAATTGCTCAAAAAAGGATCCAAGGATAAATATTATCAGAAATGGATAGAAACTTATGGTGGAGAGGAGTACGAAAGGGGAGTTAGGGCAGTATTAGGTATTGTGAATAGTATGAAAGTTAGTGAAGAGGAATTTAATAAGATGAAAACTCATTTTAGAACTGCATCTATATACGAATATATGTTCTGGGACTCTGCGTATAGATTAGAGAGGTTTCCTTTTCCTACAGAAAAAAATAAAGGAGTGTAACTAACTCACATTTTATGGATAAACTGTTACTGCATGTAGGTCCTACTACTATCAAGGAGGATGTTTTAATAGCAGGGCTTGAAAACAACGTTGGTTTTACGTCTAAAGAATTTGTAGAGGCACTCTCATACTCGTTAAAAGGATTAAGATACGTAATGGGGGCAAGCAAGAGTTATCAGCCATTAATAATCCCCGGAGGCGGTACCTCTGCTATGGAAAGCATCACGTCATTACTCAAACCTAATGATAAAATACTAGTAGTTTCTAATGGTGTCTTTGGTGATAGGTGGGAGCAAATATTCAAGAGATATCCAGTTAATGTAAAGGTATTAAGACCTTCTCCCGGAGATTACGTTAAACCAGAGGAGGTAGAGGAAGAGGTTAGAAAAGACAACTATAAGTTAGTAACACTAACTCACGTAGAGACCAGTACTGGAGTGAGAGAACCCGTAAAAGATGTAATAAATAAGATTAGAAGATATGTGGAATTGATAGCAGTAGATGGAGTATCAAGTGTTGGGGCTGAGGAAGTTAAAGCTGAAGAATGGAACGTCGACGTTTACTTGTCAGCCAGTCAAAAGGCGTTAGGTTCCTCAGCTGGTTTAGGCTTATTATTACTTTCTCCTAAGGCCGTATCAATATTAGATTCACAAGACTCAATTGCTGGATATTATTTGAATTTAAAGAATTGGTTACCAGTTATGAGAGCGGTTGAAGAGGGTAAAGCTGCATACTTTGCTACCCCACCAGTTCATGTAATTTTACAGTTAGCTGAAGCCTTTAGACTGATAGAGAAGGAAGGTATAGAAAATAGAATAAAAAGACACGCAACAGTAGCTAGTGCAATTAGAGCTGGTTTAGAAGCATTAGAATTAGAGATAGTAGCTAGGAGACCAGAGTCCTATAGTAATACTGTAACTGGAGTACTTCTAAAGACTATTGAACCACAAAAGATTCTAGCGGAGACTGTTAATGAGGGTGTAGAGTTTGCCCCAGGTGTTCATCCAGCATTTAAATATTTTAGAATAGGTCATATGGGCTGGGTTACCCCTAATGATGCCATAGTAGCAATAAGTGTTATTGAGAGAACCCTAAGGAAATTAGGTGAACCAATAAGGTTTGGTGAAGGGGTAAAGGCTGTAGAAGAAGTCTTGTCATCAGCCCGCTGAAAGTATATCATCAAATCTAAATCCCCGAAAATATCATCACTCTCAGTTTTTAAGATAATACCATATAATATTATAAATATGACTGATGTTAAGAGTAACAATGTTACATTTAACGATATACTGCAATACGAGATTATCAAAAAGACTTACCAAAATATTATAACGAAGCTTAATTCTAGAAATTTAAAGTCATTAAAAGAGGGATTAAGAGAATTATTAAACTTCGTGAGAGATATAAAGAATAATATATTAGATAAAAGATTAAGAAGAATGATTCAATATCAGCAGAAATTGGCTAAAAGGCTGCTCTTAATCATAAATATAAGGTACGTAATATTCTTTATCTATAAAGTATTAGTTAATACTTTAGTATCTAGACTTTACGAATCTATCAGAACGTTATTAGAAGAAGTAAGCAACGTTGTCAGATATTAAGTAATGATTCCTTAAGACACTCTTCCACTATTTTAGCATCGCTTTCTGGAATAGGCCTCTTGAGGTTTGCTGGGGCATTTCTAAGGTATTTAGCTATTTGCCCTTTATCTTCAATAAATCTAATCTTATCTAAAATTTTTTTCATATCACATTCTCCAATTACAACAGGTTCTACTTTAACTCTATAAACGTATATTCCCTTATTCCTTACTGTCTCCTCTGGATATATTGGTGTCTGATCCTCATACCAGTTTGAAAGCACTTTTACTATACCTACAATCTTTCCCCCATATCTTTTAGCATAGTACTTACTAACGTATATAATAATGTAGTCGCCTTCTTTTATGTATTCCTCTAGATTTTCTTTGTAACCATAAACTCCCTTATCTCTAATTACATCCCACATGTCCTCTTGTATTGGTACTAACCAGTAGGTCACAGAATGCAATAGTATTTTAAGAATATAAGATTTACTAAACACTTGATAAAAAGCATTGCCTTACACAACAACTTCTTTAATTACGTAATAATACCAAAGAGGAGTACTTATTAAGTAAAGTTACTGATTTATATTTAGTGAACAAGATTCAACTTATATCTTATATAGCGATCTCCTTATCAATCTTAGGTATCATCTTAAGCACCATAGCAATTATCATATCACTAAGAGGACATTAATATGGTTGGAAAGAAAAAGCTATAAACGTAGAGAGTGATATCACATGTTGGTTAGAAATAATGATAGGCTGCAAAGATACTTCTTGTGTTAAAGATACTCTAAATGTACTCCTTAACAAATATGGTGTGGGAAAAAATGTTATGGAAATAGCATTGGAAAATATAAATGAACTTGCAATTTATAGGAATAACAAAATATTCATTAATGTGTTGAAGTATGATGAAATAGTAAATGAGGTTTCAGGAGAAAGTGAAATAGTATCGGCATTTCTTATTTTATCATCCTTATATTCTTTGGTTGGAATAAAACGAATGGAGGAAATAGTTAAAAATGAGTACGGAAAAGAATCACCCATATATAAACTCTATGAGATATTATTTAAATAAAGTTACAATTTATAAAAGAAAATTATAGTCGAGAATTAGAGTTGAATAGTGAACAGACCTCACAGAAGGAAACTTTTGCCCCTCTTCCCCATTAAACTCTATTTAGGCTTCAATGGTAATAGATTGCTAAGATTGATTAATAAAATTCTGTTAATTAATTTAATAGCATTAGAAGAGTTTTTGTGGAAATAAAAGAATGTATTTTGTTTTCTGCATCAATATATCTTTACACCTATTTCTCGTTAATTGGTTTTGAGGAGAATGAAATAAAAACATATATAGCTATAATTTTCCAGAACATATATTTATTAAAAGTAGCTAAGAGGAGATAGCCTTCAATGCACTTGTGATAAAATCTTCAACAACTTTCTCAGGCTCCTTAGCCTTCATGACAGCACTTGCTACACCTATTCCATGAGCTCCAAGTTTTAACGCCTTATAAACGTCCTCACTAGTCGTAATTCCAGCACCCGCTATTAGATAGATTCCCTCAGACTTTCTTATCTCATCCACGGCTTTAGTTATTACCTCGGGTTTTGCCTTAGATACTGAGATACCGGTTCCTATCAATTCTGGGGGCTCTATCAAAATTGCATCAGGCCTTAGTAAACTAAAGGGATAGACTAACTCATATCTGTCAACGCATAGTATGCTACTCAAACCTAATTTCTTAGTTCTTTTTAATACATCATCTATTTCATCAGCCCTTAGACGTCTCTCACTGTGATTTATCAATGTCCCTTTAGCACCTACATCTTTTATCATTTCTGGTAATATGGCTCCCGTATACGCACCTAAAGGCACTGGATCTACATGTTCAGCATAAATTGGTAAATCTACCTCTTGGACCATTCTGTAGATCATGGTAGCTGGTACTGACAATATTATTTCAACTGAATGCTCCTTACTTATTTTTTCTATCTTTTTACCTAACTCAATTGCTTTATTACCAAAGGAGTTTTCGTAGGCCTTAAAGTTTATTACAATAATAGGGGGTTTCACAATAAGAAGATAATAAGGGAAATAAATATGTATTGTGGAATCGATCTAGCAGTAAGAAGGAAGACTGCAGTGGGTATCCTCATAAACAACGAGATAAAAATCATTGAACTAACAACAAATGAGGAAATTATAGAAAGTTGTAATAGAGCAAAAATTACCGCGATAGATTCACCTCTTTCTCATCATAACGGTTTCAGAAACGTTGACAAGGAGTTGATAAAGAGAAAGCTGAAAGTATTACCACCATCCTTTATGAAAACACTTGTAGAAAGAGCTATCCAATTGAAGGACAGATTACATAATGTAATCGAGACTCATCCAACGTCTTCCATGAAGTTGATTGGTTTAAATTGGAGAGAATTGCATGAGATTAAGGATTACGTTGATGCTGCGTTATGTGCCATGACTGCGATGGCTTATGATTTAGGGTATGCTGAGGAAATAAAGGCTGATGATGGTACAATTTACCTACTATCAACAAAATTTCCTTATGAGATAAAAAGGAAAAATTACTTTGAGTTTTATCTTAAAGGACCTAAATGAGGCAAAGGGCAATTTAGGACTCCATTGCAAATCTAGTTTAGTTGATTCATTTCCTCTCCGCAAGAGTGGAACGTAGAAGTAGCCATGCCCGTTCAATACGTTCATGCAAAGCTTATAAGTAAAGAATAAGGATATTAGAAGAAATTAATAAAATATCAGCTAATCTATTATAGAATTGGAAAGAAATGAGGCAAGGTAATCCCTATTAGCCCTAGGATGAATAGTATTATGATCGCAACTATTATTGCCAAAATTGCTATACCTAAAGCTTGTACCCAGCCGGTGTTAAAGACAACCTTATATACTCCTAGAAATGCTATAAATCCTATTATTACTCCAATTATTGGCGAAATGAGTGAGAATAACGCTGTAAAAATTGCATAAACTATTACTCCAATCAACGTCGCTAACATAGCCCTACCAAACGTGGTAGTTCGTGGTGCAACTACTTTTCCAGCTAACCATGTAGGTATGGAAATCACTATCCAAGCTATTATAAAAGCGATAATAGCACCTATCGAACCTAATATTGAAGGCATGTGTATATATCTTAGGTAAAAAGTTTAAAAAAAGCTTATCTCTTGTCTATAGGAACATACTCTTGATGTTCTGGTCCAACATACAAAGCTCTCGGCCTAATTAGTCTGTGTTGCTCCTCTACGTATTCTATTATATGTGCTAACCAGCCTAAAGTTCTCGATAAAGCAAATAATGCGGTAAACATGTATACTGGAAATCCTAAAGCGTAGAAGACTATTCCAGAATAGAAATCGGTATTAGGATAGATTTCCTTGCTAGAAAATTGCTTTATTCCTAACTCCTCAAGTTTTTGAGCTATCTCGAAATATTTCTTAGCCTCACTATTTCTTTCAATCAGAGTTGAGGCTAGTTTCTTGAATATTTTTGCTCTAGGATCATAAGTCTTGTAAACCCTATGACCAAATCCCATTAGTCTATTCTTTTGATTTATTATCTTATCATTAAACCACATTTCTACTCTATTTGGATCTCCTATCTCAACGAATTGTTTAAAAGCTTCTTCAGCTGCTCCACCATGTAACGGACCTTTTAACGCTGCTAATGCTGCAGTAAGAGAGGAATACATATCTGATAAAGTAGATGCAGCTACAAGTGCTGCAGTTGTCGATGCTGGTACCTCGTGGTCTGTATAGAGTATTAGAGCCTTATCCATTGCGTTAATTTCCTCTGCAGTGGGTTCCCTAGCTAAACTGGCTAGGAGAAAGCTTTTAGCAAAACTATCTGAAGGTTCTGGTATTCTTGGTTTGTTACCCTCCTTTCTCCTATATACATTTGATACTAGAGTAGCCATTTTAGCAATGATACTAATTGCTTTTTCCTTATCATTCTCCTTCCATTTGAAATTCTTATCGATAGAGGCTAGGGCTGCTGTTCCCACTTCTAAAAGACCTATAGCATCAGCATCTCTAGGCATTAAGTATATTGAATCTAATACTTCTTGAGGTACCTCATACTCCTCATTAAGTTTCTCCCTTAAATCGTTTAACTCTTTCTTCGTAGGTAACTTTCCATAGAGCATTAAATAGATAGTCTCTTCATAACTGCCGTAATTAACTAGGTCTTCAATATTATACCCCCTATACTTCAATATTCCCTTTTCTCCATCTATAAATGTTAAATTCGTAACTTTTATAATAACATTCTCCAAACCTTTACTTACAACACTCATTAGTCAGTACCCCCTTCCCAACTTAACTCAGACCTAACTAAAAAATCTAGAACATGTTTCTCATTAACTATATCCTTTATGGATACAACACCAACAAGCTTACCTTCTTCATCCACTACAACTACATGCCTTATATTGTTTTTAACCATTTTCTCTGCTATTTCTCCAATAGGAGAATTAGGCTTAACTGTTATTAATTTCCCAAAAGTTCCTAGGTTCTCTATATTGTCATTTAAATTCTTTCCACACGCTACCGCACGTAACACGTCCCTCTCCGTAAATATTCCGACTGGATAGCCTTTTTCGTCAACAATTACCACAGATCCTATATTATTTTGATACATAATCTTACAGGCCTCAATAGCCTTAGTACCTACCTTAACAATCACAGGGGATCTCTTAATTAAGCTTCTAGAAGTTACTGCCATAATTTAAATTTCGTATATAAAAATTTAAAGCTTTCTAACGAGTTTTATACTACCTAATTCCCTATCTAATCTCTCATAGAAGAAGTAATCAATTATCTCATACTGTTGTTGCCTAGTAATCATCTTATCTAATAAATTAACTTGAGTTCCCTCTTTCAATAGTACTTCTAAGGCATCTTTCATTGCCTTGGCAGCTACTCTAAATATAGTAACGGGAAATATTACGTATTTATAACCCATCTCTTTAAACTCCTGGGCTTTAATGTAAGGAGTTTTACCAAACTCAGTCATATTAGCCAGTAACGGAGCTTTTACCTCTTTAGCGAACTTGGCGAACTCCTCCTTACTAGTGAGAGCCTCTGGAAATATTATATCAGCACCTGCCTCTAAATAAATCTTGGCCCTTTCTATTGCATCGTCTAACCCTATTACACCGCGAGAATCGACTCTTGCAATTATTAAGGCATCTCTTCTAGCCTTTAATGCAGCCTTTATCTTCTGAACCATTTCTAAAGGCTCTACAACCTCTTTACCCTCTAAATGGCCGCACTTCTTTGGCATTCTCTGATCCTCTATTTGAATAGCGTCAGCACCAGCTTTTTCTAAAACCCTTACCGTTCTATAGACATTTATTGCCTCACCAAACCCAGTATCTGAATCGACTATTATCGGAATATCAGCAACTTCCTTTATCCTTCTTATCATCTCAGCAACCTCATCTAATGTTATTAAACCTATATCTGGTAGACCATAAGATGAGGTAAGAGCTGCACCTGATAAATACACTGCCTTAAAACCTACCTTCTTTGCCAGAATTGCAGTAAATGGATTAAATACTCCCGGTACTATCAAGAAGTCAGATTCCTTTAATACTTGAGACAATTTCCTTCACCTTTAATTCTTCCATATTCCACAAAATATTTAACTCTTCCTTCCTACCTTTTAACCTCAAGTACTTCTCCTCAACTTCTTCATCAGTCATTGGATTATTATAATAACCTCTTGGATTTCTAACCTCAACCATCTCTCTACCCTTACTGGTATAAACTGTTACTTTAACGGGTAACTCCTTAGGATATATACTAGTATATTTCTCGTCTTCAATAACAGTAATCTTCTTCATCAAACTCCTTATTTTTTCATTAAATATCATTTCTTGATCATAGGCGTCGAGCCAGAAATCCTTCTTAATTAGGGTATATGCCAGAATATAAGGCAAACTGTGGTCTGCAGTCTCCTTATTAGTGGGATTCCATTTCTCTTCATCAGCTATTATCGTCTTGGCTGCCTCATAGGTTTCAACTTCAATCTTAACAATATCATCAACGTTAACGTTAAAACTCTTTCCAGCCTCAACAACCGCTTCAGCGTGATACTCCACTGGATATTTCTTTAAACTAGTCCTAAGTACACCATCAGACTCTAGATGGTTAAACACCGAAGAGTCAAAGTCTTTAGCTACAACATTGATAAAACCTAATCTACCTGAAAAAGGCTTTGAAGGACCGGTCATACCAAATTTCGCCAAAAGTGCTGAGAAAGCCGCTTTTCTTGAAGCATCAGCTGCTGCACCAGCCTTCCACATCGATAACTCCCCAGACCTAGTCTCCCTAAGTGCAATGTTTGGCACTATTGTTAACGAAATAGCGTTAATAGTAGATTTCTCGTCTAATTTCAACATTTTAGCTAAACCTGCAGCTGCTCCTACTTGAAGGAAAGTTACGTGATCAAAGCCTTTCTTTCTCAATGATGTTGCGTCACATAGTTTTATCCCAACTTCATAGCCTATAGCAATTGCTTCTATTATATCCCTCCCTTTAAGATCGAATAGTGAGCCTAAGGACAAGAAAGCGCCTATCATATCACTGGGATGAAGAGGTTCCTTTGAAAGGTAAGTATCATTGAAGTCTAGATATCTAATCAAAAAAGTGTTGTAGAATGCTGCGAAGTCTGGAGTCGCATTTCCTCCGAAAAGTAGGGGAACAGAACCTTGGAAATGCGTTACCACGTTTTTGTTAACTAAATGAGGTGGGGAATTTAATGCTCCACGGGCCACTGCTATTGCATCAATTATCCTCCTTTTTGCCTCATGTATAATCTTTTCACTTAACTTTTGATAATTGACTGAATTCACAAATTCAGCAATCTTTTCAGCTATTTCCATAATAGAGTAGAGTTAAAGGGAGTATAAAAGTCGAACTATAATGAACATTGAAAAAAGCTTAATATACTTTAGAATGCATATTTATACTCGTGATAGTATGGTAAAAATAGCTTTTATAGGAGTAGGAAAAATAGGTCAGACAATAGCTTATTCTGTAATTTTTGACGGTTTAGCAAGTGAAGTTATATTATACGATATTATTCCAGAATTACCAGAAAAGTTCGAACATGAATTAAGACATGCAATGGCTACTAGAGGTCTTTCCACTGAAGTAATAGGTACTAACTCTCTTGATGATGTAGCCAATGCCGATATCATACTTATTATGGCGGGTAAGCCAAGGAAACCAGGGATGAGCAGAAGGGATCTATTTGTTGATAATGCAAAAATACAAATAGATCTTGCAAAACAGCTTCCTCCTAGAAATCCCGGGGCATTATACATAATGGTTGCAAATCCAGTTGACATGATGGCCTCAGTATTCATGAGATTCTCTAAACAACTCACAATAAGCACTGGAGACACGGTAGAGACAATGAGAATGAGATCATATATAAGTAAGAAACTTAAAGTCCCAGTAACTAAGGTAACTGGGTATGTAGCGGGAGAGCATGGAGAAGACGCAGTAGTTTTGTGGAGCACAGTCAAAGTCAACGGGAAACCCTTTGAGGAAGTAGCTAAAGGAGTAACTAAAGAGGAGGTTGAAAATTACGTTAAGTCAATACCAGGGGAGATAATAAGAGTAATGGGTGGAACAACCTGGGGACCGGCAACTATAATAAAGGACATTGTTAGAGCAATAGTCTTAAATGAAGGAAGAGTGATGAGTATAGCAACTCCTAGAACTTATAAAGATGAGATAATACACATAAGCGTCCCAATAGTTGTAGGAGCTGAAATAGGACCAAGTTTGGAGGGCGTATTACCAGAGAGTGACAAGGAGAGGTTAAACAAATCTGTTGAGGACTTTTACAAGGTCTATAAGGAGAATTTAGATCATTTATTGCAAGTAATTAAACAATAATTCTTGATCTCTCAAATACAGATTTAGCTTTTTCCCATAAATACACATTAACTTACCATAAGCTTTTTTATTCCCTTAATCTTTACATTATTGATGAAAATACTTATCTTAGGTGCTGATGGCTATCTAGGATGGTCACTAGCACTACGATTGGCTAAGAGAGGACATGAAGTTATTGGAGTAGATAACTTATACACTAGAAATGCAGTAAGGGAAGTAGGATCAGATTCCGCATTTCCATTACCAGATCCAGAGGAAAGGATCACAGCAGCAAGGAAATTACTTGATGTCAATATAACCTTTCACAGAGCTGATGTTAAGGATTTTGATAAATTACATGAGATTATTCAAAAACATAAACCAGATGCAGTAGTTCATTTCGCCGAACAAAGATCTGCTCCATACTCGATGATTGATGTGAATCACGCTAATTACACCTTCATAAATAATCTTACTAGTACGATAAATCTCATTTATTCAATAATAAAGGTGGATCCGAGTATCCATATTCTAAAGATGGGAACAATGGGAGAATATGGAACACCTAATTATGATATACTAGAGTCACCATTTGTAGAAGTTGAAATAAACGGCAAAAAGGATACGATTCCATTTCCCAAATGGGCTAGCAGTTGGTATCATTGGAGTAAAGTTTACGATAGTTACAACTTGTTATGGGCAAATAAGGTATGGAATTTAACCATCACCGATATTATGCAAGGCCCAGTATATGGTACGAGAACTGAAGAGATTATAGATGAGAAGTTAAGGACGAGATTCGATTTTGATGAAGTTTGGGGGACGGTTGTTAATAGATATTGCGTGGAAGCAGTATTGGGTATTCCGTTAACACCTTATGGAAAAGGAGGCCAAACCAGAGGATTCATTTCACTTGAGGATAGCATGCAAGCGCTAACTATTTTACTTGAACATCCTCCTAATCAAGGAGAATATAGGGTCGTTAACCAAATTCATGAGGTATATAGTGTCGCTCAAATAGCTCAAATGGTCAAAGAAGTTGCTGAGTTTATGGGATTGAGAGTTACTATACAAAATGTAAAGAACCCTAGAGTAGAAAAAGAGGAACACTATTATAGGGTTGAAACTAGAATATTGCCATCGTTGGGATTTAGTCCTAAAAAGAACATGAAGGAAGAAATAAAGAACATAATAGAGGATTTGATTCCTTACAAGAATAGGCTAGAATCATTTAAACATGTAATACTACCTAAGACTGATTGGAGAAAAGGAAGAACTTGATTACTCTTAACCGTAAAACTACAGTCTGTAAAGTAATATTCAGACAAAATTCGTAGTAGATGTATCTCAGTTTTTTGGAAAAATCTATTTAAACCCTCACAAGAAAAATAGCTTGTTGGAAAATAGTCTAAAGAAGAAATTAGGCTATTTCATAAATTATAGTGATGTAGAATATGAAGTACTTTCCCAATATTATGTGTTTGAGTTAAGAATGCCCAGTAACGGTAAGCTAGGCCAATTACTTCATGAGTACCTGCAAGAATATCTAATAAATGGAATCAACAGAATTAATGAGAAATATCTTCCATTCTACTATAACTTGAATAAAGCTCTAGAGCTTCTTTCAGGGATAGTTGATGAGAGGAAGTTGTACTATTGCGATAAGAAAATAGAGAAAATAGGAAATGTTAAACTAATTGGACAAGCCGATATTTGCTCCGACGACTTAGTGATAGAAATAAAAAGTAAACCTGAACTTAAAAAGGTCGACTTAATGCAAGCACTTATATACACTTATTTATACGAGAGAGATGTAATACTTTTTATGTATGGAATATATACCGGGGAATATACTATAATAAGACTACCTTTCAATGAAAGAAACATAAACTCCTTATTCGAAGGTCTCAAAAAGATAAGTGAAAGAGAAGAAATATTGTGAAAACTTTTAAAACACTATTGTAAGAAAAGGATATAAAACATAAATGAGATAGGTAATTATGGATTCAATAGATAAGGGAATATTAAAGATACTTCTAAAAGATGCTAGAACACCACAAAGAAGAATTGCAATGATGCTAGGCATATCTCCACCAGCCGTTAGCTACAGAATGGAGAAGTTGTTTGGAGATATAATCAAAAGATTTACACTTTACGTTAATCCAAATTTCCTAGGCAGATATCATGGTTATGTAGCCTTTAACAATTTATACGATTGGGATGGAGATTACATAGCCAAAATCGAGTGTCTAGAAGAGACTAACATTTATGAAATTGATTCCAAGAGTAGATTTGAACTTGATGAAAAAATACGAAAAATGAGCGAGAAGTTGGGAGAACCAAAAATGATATATATACCAAATCAAATGCCTTATAGCCCCTCCAAGTTTGACTTGAAAGTAGTAGGCATACTTAAGGAGAAACCCTTGATAAAACCAATTGAGCTAGCTGAAGAGTTAGGAGTATCATCCAAAACAATCAGAAGACATCTAAGATACTTGTATAGCAAAAAATTCATCCGACTGATCCCTATTATAGATTTAAATAGGGCTGAGATATCCATATTTGCAGTATTTACATCCAAGGTAGAAGATGGGAAAAAATTCTTTGTAAAGTACGCTTTCACTGAAATAGAGGATGATAAAGCTGGAATATTTGTAAATGTGGTTGATAGTATGGATGAAGCTAGAGACCTAGCGTTAAAGTTTAAGAGAGAATACGATAAGGATGCGGAAATAATGATAACGACAAAATACGAATTTTTATAAAAGCGTTTTTGCTATAGTATTCTAAACCTCTCTCACCAATATAGTTTAACCAGAACACAATATGCCCCTCTTTAAGATGCCATTCAACACAAGCTGGATCTTCTTGGTTATTACAACAATGAGATAGTGACGGATCAGCTTGATACATTTAGGCTTAGTTTTCACTCTAGCAGTCAAAGCAAAAATATGTAACACTAAGGACTATTAATTAGAAAGGTTTCAGTTTTTAATTTGAAACTGTAAGATGTCTTATACCAGATAAGGCTAGGGCGATTCATGGATCCATTGCGAATTGTAATTTATGAATAATATAAATATAAAAGTATTAACATGATTAAGCACGTATTCCCTTTATTAACCGTTATTACCCAATTAAATTCGTCATAGTTTTTGAAATATAGTGAATTTGCAATGGAAACCTGAATCGCCCTAAGGCTATATCTTCATTTTACTGAAATTATTCTAGAGGTATAAATTCGACATCATAATCTTTTGCCGTTTTTCTGCCAACTCGCGACCGGATGCAACTACGGTTTACCGTTTGTCCCTACACTTTCATTTCACTCTTTTTATCTTCAATCGTGATCAAGCGTAGAGACTTTAGCCCTCAACCACCTACTAGCAAGTGAGCCATGAGGCTCCTTTGATCCCAACGACACGGAACTCACATCTCCGTACTTCTCACCCTCACCCTTTTGGGCATAGCCCACTCGGCATGAGGGATCATTTTTATTGATAAATGTAATATGAACAGAGTGTGGACAACAATTTTGTTAATTCAAAACAAATTATATGAACTGCTCGTGTTCTATAAATAGAATGCGACGTAATACCTTTTTAGGGTGAGCACGGGAGTATTACTTGGGTGATACTACGGGAACTAGGTGGAAAGTCCCCGTGCTCACCCAAGTGATATTAGTTTTATATGGAGTATAATCTTAAGCCTAGGCCTTACTTCTTTCTTATTCATTTTACTATTTCCTTTACCAAAGAAGAAATAACTTTTTCAAATGATTCTCTTTATCTCCAAGACTATTTCTCCCAGATCTCAAGAAGCAATTCCTTAGAGGAAATTTCATACCCACTAGATACTATGCTCTTATGCTTGTGACAGAACTATTTTAGATTGCTGATTTTCTTGCCTTTAGCAAAAGCGTTCAACTTGTTTCCGTCTTTCCTCTAGTGGTAGATGTGACAAGAAAAATATCTGGTTTTGTCTTTCACTCTCCATAGTCCACTACAGAAACTAAACATTTCTGTTTAAAGTGAGACTAAAAAAGAAACACTCAAGCAAAAATGTTAGAAGTTCTACTAAACCTGTAATAATGAGTTATCTGTTATAGTATTTTGCTCTCTTTCTCTGTCTACCCTTCAATGTTTTAAACTCCCTAATTCTAGTCAATGCTTCTTTCACATTACTAACTCCCCTTAACATCTCAGCCAAACCTCTCTCACCAATATAGTTTAACCAAGACACAATATGCCCCTCTTTAAGATGCCATTCAACACAAGCTGGATCTTCCTTTCCTAGTCTTTCGATTTCCCTTTCTAGTTCATTCACGTCGTGTGCTATTCCTACTGTTCTATTATATGACTTAAAATAGAATGGCTCCATATATCCCGAACTTCCTTAGAAAGAGTTTATAAGGATTTCTGCGTAATACCAAAGAGATTATATGAAGTGTTAGAGATTATTTTAAAAAAGATAAGGGAAAACTTCATCCTTCTAGTTAAAGCCATGCTTAAGTTCTTTTAGATTTTCCTATTTGACTTAACCTCTATTACAATCTAAATGAAAACATCTTTCATTCATTGAGGGTAGTAAAAGAGAATCTTCCTTAATTAGGCTGACTTTTAAGCACCTAGTTGGATTCTTTCCCCTTAGAAGCTGGAATTTTATTTAGAAGAAAATATATTAAATGATCCTTATGTTTGACTTCCCTTCTCCATATTCTATACCATTAGACCATTTCTTGAATACCTGTCCACTTCCTTTTATAGCCAAATTGTGTCCAGGATTTTCACTTGGCTTAAGTGTAAACTCCATAAGTCTTCCCTCTCTATTAATAACCAACGCTAGTGTACCTTTACATTCTAAATTATTGGAAGAAATTCCATTTATGCCAATTATTTCGTCACCTTGAATAATTCCAGCTTTATCTGCGGGTGAATCATCTTCAACAAAAGTCACCTTCTTGTTATCTAACATTAACCCACAATATGGAGAACCTTTATCTACGAAACTTAGTTCAAAATATCTTGACAGTCTATTAAATATTGGTGGATCTTTTGAAAACACTAACTCGTCTAAATTCCTAACTCCTAATCTTTCTGCTATGTCCCTAACATTACCATACGTATATTCCCCTAATTTGTATAATTCTCTAAAGAAATTATAAATTGAGTTACCGTTCTCAATCATCTCTAGATCCATTATAAGACCAACAATTAGACCTAGCTGATAATAGGAAATGCCCACGTTGAAGAAATTATTGTCACGGTGGTAATACTTTATCCATGTGGTATAGGAAGATTCTGCTAAGCTCATTCTCCTTATCCCCGGAAAGGTAAGCCACGCTAATGTGTTTGCAATGTAATTCAGAGTTTCCTCCACTTTCACTACTCTTGTTCTTAAAGGAACTACTGCTGCAATATACTCTGTAAGACCCTCCGCAACCCACAGTAACTCAGTATAAGTTTCGCTTTCGTAATTAATCTTTAAATCCTTAGGCCTAATTTTCTTTACATTGTACCTATGGAAATATTCATGAATAAACAAGCGGATAAGATCTTTGTAGTTCCATGAGACTACAATGGAAGAAGATCTCTCGTGTTCAATCCCACCTAAATCAATATCAGACCTCCTAAAGAAGAATATATATTCATCTGTAGAGGAATTAGAAAAGATCTTCTGATCTATTTCAAATATACATTTTTCTAATGATTCTATAAACGATTTATCAAGTTCATCAATAGTAGAAATTTTATGCTTTTTATCAATCTCAATCAGCTTTAATTTAGGTGAAGCTTGAATGGGTGAATCCGCAAATTCATTATAGTTATCGGCACAAAACCAATCTCCGACCTTTTTTAACGTAGTATGGATAGGCCACGTAGTGTTAATTTTTACACAATATTCCTCTTCAATTGTCTGAAACGGAAATACTGATGGGGGATTAATGAATAAATAGTCACTAGTTGAGATCGCTTCTCTTTGATCTTTACTTAGAGATTGGATCACATATCTGAACTTATCTTTAACAAAGAACCTATTCTTTCCTATTCTAATTCCTTCTATTTCTACGACATATCTCTCTGTATCTCTGATAACATAAGAACCAGGAATCCATGTTGGAAAAATAATTATACCCTCTTTTCCTTCTGCAAAAACCTCAATGTACTTATTCCGAGAATTTATATAAAATTTCATTTTCGAAAACAAATGGAAAGGATAATAAAAAATTTTATGGTGGTTTTACGTCAATTGCTGCAACTGGACAGACGTTAACACATGCCATACAGAATATACAAGCTTGCTCATTTACTGGATCTGCCTTCTTTTCTGATGCAGGATGACCAGGTGTATCATACCATTGGAAGACATTAACTGGACATGCGTTTATACATGAACCATCTGCAATACATAGATCGAAATCTACACCAACAATGGTTCCATGTATACCTAGCTTTGCCGGTGGTTCTACTGTACCATATATCTTATGCCCAGAATGCTCACCAGATACCGGAAAATTCGTCCTGTAGTTAGGATCTATACCCATTTTTTCACCATTATCCTATTCTACCGAATCATTAATTAAAATAATCCCTAACGAGTTCGGGAATCTTTTCTCATCTTTGCTTATTAATATTATATATTGCTTTATTAAGGTAACTAAACCATTACAGTATATAATGATGCAAATTAGGCTAGCCAAAATATTTAAATCTGAGTAAAATAAGAGTACAGTTAGATGAATCTCAGAGAGAAAATTCTTGCTTATTTATATCAGAATAGGGACTCCACTTTGGAAGAAATAGCAGAGGGACTTAAGGAAGATAAATATGAAGTTGATGCAACGTTGAAGTATTTAGAACGAGAGGGATTAGTTATAAAGAGAACCAAAGGCATTATATTTAAAAAGACTGTTTACGATCTTACTGCATCCGGTTTAGAGGAAGCCAAGAAGATTTATAAATCTTTACAAGAAAAATCGAGACAATTACAAGAATTACTTGCTAGTGGTAATGTGGATCCTTCTCAGTTACCTCAAGAGTACATTGATGTTCTTCCATTATTAATCACTTTGTCGCTTTTAGACATGATGCTATTAGAAGATTTAACGCTATTTGACATATTTGGATATTAAACGCTTAAATCTAATAGTGTGCATATAAGAGTTATGTGAGACTTAAGATTACTAGTATTGAAGATCTATTTATCCCACCACTTCAAGAATACTCATACTTATGTAATGGGATAATAACTGACATGAAATGCAAAGGTATGGAAATTTATAGAGATCCTGACTTTATTGCTTTTACAGTAAATGACATACTAAGTTCCATGAGTTTACAAGGCTTAATTAAGATGAAAACCAGAGGAAGGAAAAGGGAAAGGTGGTTAAGATATATTTCAAAATATAAAATGGAATTAGAACCTAAAGAGTTCTCAACAGTACTGAGATTAGGAGCATTATTAACTATTTACGTTGATGGATATGAGATAGAAGGGAATCAAGGAGATGTAGTAGTTAAAGAGTTCAGAGTCAGCGGAACTGGTAGCAATACAGACCATATTAGAAAAATGTTACTCGAACTCTCACCTAGGCTAATAGTCATTCAGAATAAGAATAATATTTGGTACGTGGTTACGGGATATAAGGTAGCATTTGTAGATTCACAATTAAAGAAAATAGAAAAATCATTTGTAAACTCCGATAGAATGGAATGTAGTGAAATACAAGAGGAGTATAACACCAGAATATGTCTTAATCCTTCTTAATCAGAAAGTGAGTTCATTTCACAACGTCAACACTCGGCAAACTCATCATCACTTAATTCATGGAGAAATGGATAAAAAACTTAAATATAATAAATGGAAGATGATGCTCCCCTCTGCGGTAATACTGAATAGTTATGCGTTATCTTTTAACTCCTAAAATTTAATCTGAAAGTTTAAGGAATAAAGATGCTTTTTACGTAATAGAGAAATCCTCCTATTTGTAGACATAAAAGTAAGAAGAAGACGTTACATACCAGAAATAAATAAATTTAAAGTATTTATAAATATGTACGAATAATTATGAAAATTTCTAGGCAAAGAACGTTACTAAACGCATTAGAAGACATTAATATGTTCGTAGGTCGTAAACTTCCTCTGAGTGAGATTAATCAATATCTTGAGGAAAGCTCTATATCCTTAAATACAATAAATTATAGTTGAGTAGATTTCATGAAGGAAAGAGATTCCCGAAACCAAATTGGAGACTTACCCTTTCGTGTTAAGGAGGGCTTTAGCGTATACGAGTTCATCGAACAATTATATGAAGCACACGTAGTAGAACGGATAAATAGATTCTTGGTTAAAGTGACTTTTAACGGGGAAGAATTCCTTGCCCACTTGCATGACCCTGGAAGATTAAAAGATTTAATTTATCCAGGAAACTTAGTACTGATTAGGGAAACAAAGGGTTATAAAACAAAATTTTCAATAACTGCAGCTTACTCTAATTCAAGATTTGTAGTGCTAGATAGTAGATTACACAACATTATAGCCTCAAAGTTCCTACCGGAAACTTACGAAAAAGAGATTAAGGTAGGAAACAGTAGAATTGACTTCAAATACGATAATACCTTCTTGGAAGTAAAAGGATGTACGTTAGTGGAGAACGATATAGCTTATTTCCCCGATGCTCCAACTGAAAGAGGGAGAAGACATCTTAAAGAATTAAGGGAGCTAATGAGGAAGGGATTCAACGCAATGTTACTAATTTTAGTAATGAGAGATGATGCAAAATGTTTCTTACCTAATGAGAAAACTGATCCTAAATTCTCGATTGAATTCTGGAATTCAATAAAGGAGGGGTTAAAATTAAATATAAAGACTTTTAAATTAGTTGGAAATAAGATAGTTTACGTTGGAGATATTCCACTTTGCAAAACAAATTTAACTTAATGTTGTGTTGTATATATGATGGCTAAAAGGAAAAAATCGCAACAAAATGAGAATAAGTTACTTTATATACCTTTTGTTGTGCTAGTTGTGGTAATTGTAATCTTAGTAGCAGTGCCATACTTTGGCCATCCCTCTTCATCTTCACCAATTACAGCCAACGCCAATACTCCTCTCTTTAATTTATATAAGGTCAGTAATACCAATTACGCACCTAACAATTCTGTCGAAATTTACTTCATAAGTTGGTATGGTTGTCCAAACGGTGCTACAACATCGTGGCCCTTATATTTAGCACTTACAAAATATGGAAATCTAAGCGTAGTCCCACATTATTCAGTATATGAGAGTAATTTTGGAGGAGAAATACCAGGGTTACTGTTCCTTAACTATACGCCACTTCCAAATTCTAGAGTGTACTTTCATCCAATTTACATTTACGGCCAATATTTGAACGAAACAACAAATGGTACGCCAATAAACACTGACGATGTGACCTTTGGATTGAAAGAGCTGAAAAGTGAGTTACCCAGTTGGGCGTATAATCTGGTAGTGTACTATGAGGTGAATCAAACATATACTCAACTTAATAATATAGCTCCAGCATATTTCGGCAATTATCCCCACATAATTTCAATATTAATCATAACCGGACCCGGCGGTACCTGGGTTGATTTGGGATATCCCAATTCAATCTCTCCGTCCACATTAGCCGCCTTAAATTCCACAGTACTATACAATATAATACTGCACAAAGCTACTCCTTCTGCACAGTACTTGCGAGCATACAATCAAATTCTCAATGCTTCAAGCGAAATAACAAATGCTATAAACGAGGCTTTAGCCTAAA
This sequence comes from Saccharolobus shibatae B12, assembly GCF_019175345.1. Classification (NCBI taxonomy): domain Archaea; kingdom Thermoproteati; phylum Thermoproteota; class Thermoprotei; order Sulfolobales; family Sulfolobaceae; genus Saccharolobus; species Saccharolobus shibatae. The sequence goes on from NZ_CP077717.1 coordinate 853,429, forward strand.
AAATCATTTTGCTATAAATACCTTTGAGAAGTTACCCTCTTTTTGTACTTTTAGTGTTCTTAAAGAGGAGGGACACTCACTACATTTGTCAATTTGGGGGAGTTTCTTATTACTCAATAGAATAATTTTAGTAAACATGTTAGAATATCTAGCAATTACGGAGTCAAAGTATTGTTTATTAAGTATAACTGGCAATGCTTCGATCTCGTGGAACATTGAACTGCTAAATAAGTTAGAGTTCTGCCATGCTGAAACTATGTTACTACTGTCATCAAAGACCTTATCCTTACCCCACACAAACATTGGAATTAATAATACATCACCGCTTTCTATCTCGTTAACTCTTTTGTTTTTAGCATATCCTTCTAAGAAGTCAAGTATAATATTCATATAATATCTTCCCAAGTTCTCATCATACATCTTATCCTTATCATATTGTTCATGGAATAACTTATTGACCCAAATATAGGCATCGACTATTTCATTTCTTCTACCTATTATTGGGTCGTAAAACTTAAACTCAGTAAAAGATGAAAGTGATGGAGATGCAACAATAACACTCCCATTAATTTCATCCTTAACCTCATTTAAACTATCTTTGAAATAATTATAGGGTATTAAGGGATCAGCTGCAATACCGGGCGTATATCCTTCCTCAGTCCCAGGAATTGAGTATTGAATAAATCTGTAAATATCAAAAAATTTCCCCTCTGGATACCATTCCTTAAATTTCGCTAAACCATCATCTTTTCTTTCATTAACCTCTTCCATAATTTTTTTAAACGCACTAATCGTATCCTTATACTCTCCATCTAGATAGCCATAGGGAATGAAAATAGGCTCTCCCCATTTAGGATCCGCATACTTAAAACCATAACCTCTCACAATATCTGGGAGATAAGAATCTAGTATAGTCTTTATTGCTAACTTCATTGTTGGATGTAAGTGATCTATATGATGTATTACCTTGACTTTCCTACCAAATAAGCTAGGCACGTGTTATAATTGAGGTAATAAAATTTAAAGCCTTTCATATTAAATGCTGACATTTAGAAATCTTGACGCTAAATATCCTAAAGCATGAGTACCTAAAGCTGCTAACAGCGCCAAAGAAGCCATTTGAGCACCTTTCCTAAATGGGTTTATTCCACTTAATATCCCTATGATAGAACCAACTATAAATGTGGCTAATCCTGCAACTACATAAGACGTTATCACGCCAGTAAGTCCAGATAATCCAACTAAATATGGCAAAATGGGTATTATAGCCCCAGTAATGTATGACAAACCCGTAATTAAGGCACTTTTAACTGGATTTTCCTTAACTTCTGGGTATAGAATATCTTCAGCAACGTTTACTAAACTTGACGAGACCTTCTTGGCTAGATTTAGATTTACTCCAAGTTCTGTAAAGAAATTCACCAGTCTTAATTGAACTGAGTGTTGATCAACATTCTTCTCTAACTCCAATCTCTTTCTTTCTTGGATCTTTACGTCTTTTTCTGACTTAGTAGATAGGTATGCACCTATTGCCATTGAAAGCGTTCCAGATACTCCAACTATTAATCCTCCCACGGCAACAAATAGTGGTGAAGATATGGCCCCAGATAATCCCGATACCGCAGCTAAAACCTCTACCAGACCGTCACTTATGCCATATACAAAATCACCTACACTTTTAGCTTCAACATTTCCTAAAACTTTTTCATGGACTGCCTCATCTACCATAATATCCTTTAACCTTTGTTTCTCATCGGAAGAGAAGATCTCCATTTCGGACAGTTTCCTGTACTTCTCTATGTCATCCTCCTCACTGCTCTCTAGAACTTTAATTGTAATATCTAGACCCAAAATTTTTCGCAATAGAGTGTAAAAGTTTACCTTGATTCTATTTAAAGTTGTTAGTTTTCCTTTAATCTTAAGTCCTCTTTTCTCAGCGACCTCTCTCCAAAATTCAGAATGTTTCTTCTCCATTTCTGCTAATTTAAATAATGTCTTCTTTAATTCTGGATTTCTCTCTACTTCTGCTAACTTACTGTAGACCTTATGGTCAAATAACTCTTCTTCGTAATTCTTAAGTATAATATCCTCCAACTTTACCACTCTTTATAATATTCTATACAGAGTAGAATTTAAGATTAACTTATAGTTATTACGAATTAATAGTTACTTTAACTAAGAAGGGAGATTTTTAGCTCCAAAAAGGAGAATATAAAACATGGATATATTTGAAAAGGCGAAAAAGCTGAAAAATCTAGGAGACGAATATGAAAATTTGCTCAATAGTTTGCTCAATGACTTATTTAAGTTAATACCGGACTGTCTAGCATTGAACTTAGATGACTCCTTATTGCCAATATACGCAGTTTCCGGATTAAAGACAAGGGGATTACTTGCGTTTCCATATAAGTGCAGAGGGAGAGTTGGATATGTGGTAATTGGTGAGGATGGAATAGTGTACTTTGAGGATACAGAAGGAAACGTTATTGAACTTAAATAAAAATTAATAAAGTATAGAGTGAGAAGTTAATCCGCATTGAAAAATTTCACTCTAAGCAGGGCAGTATTTTTATTTCCATTTTTATTATGGTGGGTTCCAATTATAGGGCCATTTTTCACTGGGTTACTACTAAGTTATCATTTCAAAACAAATTATAGGCTTTCAATAATCTCTTCTATAGCATATTCAGTTTTTCTATCTGCCTTAACTACATATGTATTTTATATAGTGAAGATTACTATTTTGGGATATCCATTTTATTATTTAGTATTGGCATTCAATGCACTTGGAAGCATAACATGTATAGCAACTGCATATATGTCAAGCCGGCACGGTACATTCGCAAGAATGATGAGAAATACCATAGAATTAGAATTTACAGTAGATAATATGAATGAAATAGACGAAATACTATCACAATATCTTGATGTAAGTCTTTGTAGTAAGCCAAATATTAGGTTCATATCGGAGGATCAAATTGAGATTACACGATCGTGCAATAATTTACAAATAAATTACGAAGTGATAAAAATGGGTAGAGCCCTAAGAGTTAGGGCTAAATTTGAAAACCTCAGAAACTACTAAATATGTTCTCAAAGGTTCTATCTAGTAATAGTCTAAAATGTTCACCAAGTTTATTACCAAAAATATCTTCAAATACTAGATCTGATAACATTAGCCTTCTATTCCATCCCTTCTCCTCTAGTTCTGGTATTTTAGGAAACTCCTTTACATATCCTAAGGTTAGGTAACCTACCAGTTCTATCTCCTTGGGAATTTTCAATATCTCCTTGACTCTCTCCTTATTGAAAAAGGACACGAATCCAACACCTATTCCCTCTGCAGTAGCCGCTAACCATAAATTACCTATTGCAAGTACAGTACTATATAGTGAGGTCTCTGGCATAGTAGTCCTACCTAAAATATTAGGGCCAAATCGATTAGGATCATAGGTCACGGCTATATTGATAGGGGAATCTAATATTGCTTCTACCTTTATCTTAGAAAATATTGCTCTGCGTTCCTCATCTAAAATGTTTTCAAATCTTTTCCGTTCTTCCTCTACTAATTGCTTAATCTTCTTCCTAATTTCCGTATCTCTAATTATAATGAAATTCCAAGGCTGTGAATAGCCAACTGAAGGAGCAAGATGAGCTGCAGAAAGAATTCTGGCTAAAACCTCATCAGGGATAGGGTCTGGTTTATAATAACTTCTTATATCCCTCCTCTTTCGTATTGCTTCATATACATTCATACTTATGGATAGACTATCCAGATATATATACTTAACTTGCTGAGTGACGGTGTCTAGATATCTATCTCAGAGTCTGTAACATATTTACGTAATTTTTAGTTATTTTTAATCACTTCTAATCCCCTTAAAGCTATCAAATAAGCTGAAGCCATATGCCTATCAAAACCCCTCAACCTCATTACCCTCTCGTGGTTATCAGAGCTAGTAGTACCCTTAGGATTAACTAGGATTACGTTAAAACCCAACCTTAACGCCTTAATACCACCGTGAATAAGCATCTGCTTCTTAGCAAATTTACCAATCTTCCTATTCGCACTCTTGTTTTTAGTAAAACTCCTCCTCTTTATAACAAACAAGTCCTCAAACACTACGTAATCAACTCCAATTCTTGCAAGGAACTTTAGCGACTGAGATAGAGCACTTAACCTTAATGCCCTAGCCTTCTCCATGGGGGTAACCCGGCCTAGTCACCTCTAAGTACCAATAAGTCCTAGTCGTAACAACCCTACCTTGCCTATCAATTACAACCACGTTAAGCCTATCACTATTCAAATCAAAACTAGCAACAAAACCATAACCTTGCATTTTAGGAGTCGAAAAAACTTCAAATACAACCAAAGAGGGACTTGCAAATGAATCTTTACCCCATCCTTAAAACTTATTACAGCACCATAACCCTCCTCCCTCTCACTCGATAACTCCTCCAACTCCCTGAGCAATAGCAAGTAGTTTTTACCAAAGTAAGCCCTACCAACAACCCACTTACCCCAAGGATCCTTAACCTTAACCAGAACGTGATCATCCTCAACGTGAAACCTTATACCCCTATTCCCCTTATCGCTCTTATTACCCCTACAAGCAAACCACCTCCTCCTAACCTCAACCTTACTCCCTCCGTTACCAAGTAGTGTTAAGGCTTGCTTATAAGCAGTTTCCGCATAAAAAGCGTAAGGAATTATTTTATAGAGAGACTTTACAGCATCATTCAAGTTTACTCCCCTTAACGCTAGGTTTACCCCAGCCCTAACAGCTTTTGAGTAATAGTAGGCAATTTTAACAACCTTGTTCACGTCGTTAAACTCAACCTTACCGTTTATTGTTATAAATTCGAAGTTTTCTAGTGCTTCTCTAGAAGCAATGAGTTTATTCGTCATCCGGTAGGATGACGATTACTATCACCTCTCTGTCTAGCATTTCTTTGATTTTGTTGTGTATTGCTTTTGGTACGTATATTGCGTATTTTGGGTCTCCGTACTTGTCGTGTCCCATTGAGAATATTTTTGAGTGGAATGTAACTTGAACCATATATTATTATTTAAAGTAAAATTTATAAGCTTTACTTATAAAAATCTAATTAGAGGGTGCCACTATGAACTCTATGAGCAGTTGCGAGGGGGAGGAAGGTACTCTATGAAACTCCTCGTGTTCTCGAAGGGAGTTAGTCCCGTAGACGGCACGGGGAGGGAGAAGGAGTGATGAGGCTGAGTAACTAGTAGTCACGAAAAGTAACTACTAGTTACGATGAAAGCTGAACTCTACTTAGAAGTTCAGTTATAGCCTCGATATAGGAGGGATGTGGAGCTACGTAATCCTTAATCTCACTAACCTTAATATTATACCTAATTAAGAATGAAATTAAAGATATCACTTCTTCAGCATCCTTCATAAAAGCTTGAGCTCCCACAATCTTATCGTCTTTAACGCAAATCTTAAGGAATCCATCAGTCTCTTTTTCAGTAATCGCACGACCTATTTCAGTCAAATTAATCTTGGCACACTTTCCTTCCATGTTTCCTACATAAGCTATTGTAGGATGAGTATATACGACTTTAGGTATACCTTGTTTATTAAATAATTTCTTTCCACCCATAACGTTAATTGCGGCTACTTTCCCTGCGTACATTGCTTCATGAGCAGTGTGAGTACCAATTATATCACCAGCTGCAAAAACGTTACTTATACTGGTCCTTAAGTATTCATCGACAGTCACAAAAGGATTGTGATTAACCTCCTCAAATCCTTGGATTGATGGTTTCCTACCAAAAGTCATGTATACAACATCTGCAGTTAACTTCTCCCCGTTCTCTAATACTACCTCTCTTTCTTTCATCTCCTTAACTGAACGATTCAAATACAATTTCACACCTATCTTTGAGAAGTAGTTGGTTATAGCATTACTAACCTCCTTATCCAGATATGGCAATAGTGAAGACTGTTTATCAATTAGAACTACTTCCTTTCCAAGTTTTCTTAGCATCCATCCAAATTCAACACCTCCCACATCTCCTCCAACGATTATAACGCTCTGGAAATCCTTATCTAGATAAGGCAAATCCTCTGAATATATTATACCCTTAACCACTTCTCTATAAGTACCTGTAGCTAAAACAATATAATCTGCTTGAAGAGTCTCATTATTTACGTTCAACTGCCCAGATCTAAGGGACGCGACCCCATGAATAACTTCTACTCCATTATCCTCCAGCATGTATTCGACTCCCTTGGATAACCTAAATGACGCCTCTTGACCTAGTTTTCTTAACTCTCCCAAATCAAAAACTATACTTTTACCTAACTTTTCGAGCTCAGAAGCCAGATGTATGGGATGCAACATAGCCTTAGATGGAATACAGCCGTATAGTACACATGTTCCTCCAAGCCTTTCCTCTTTTTCCACCAATATTACCTTGTTATTTTTAGCTAATTCTAACGAGGCATATATTCCGGCTGGGCCCGAACCTATAACCGCAACCTTCATAAGTAAATAATTGACTTGGCATTTAAAAGCAAATCACTGTTCTAGACTTATCTTATATGTCTCTGGTCCAGCGACAAGTCCAATTATGGCTATAATAAAGCCAATGACTGCTATAGTTGTAGCTGCGTTAAATGGGTTCATAAAAGTCGAAAGAATTGAAACGTAAATTGGTGCAAAGCCCGCTATTATATACGCTCCATTATATGCAGTACCAACTCCTAAAGCTCTTGTAAACGTCTTAAATCTCTCTGATAGAAATGCAGGAGTTATAGAGGAGGGCAAATTTATCAGAAAACCGAAAAGTAATATAAGATATAGTAAATTAATGTTGTGTATTTGAATAAAGTGGTAAAAAGTAAATGAGCCTATTGCAGCAATTATCGAACCTATTATACCCATCGCTCTTCTCCCTATATAATCTGAGAGTAATCCTGCAATTATCATTGATGGTATTCCTATTAGATTCATATAGAGAACTAGGGGACCATAGTATGAGGGAGGCAACTTCATAACTTGGCCAAATAGTGTAGGTACTAATTGAGGTCCAGCATATATTGCTAACCAGAAGCCTACCATGACTAGAAAAGGTTGTGGAAGTTCTCTTAAACCTTTCAAGGGGTTTGCAGAATGCTTCACCTTGAGCCAAATACTTGGCTCTGTCATCTTAAATCTGATTAATACTGCTAACACTGCTGGTATTACTCCAATTGCGAAAATCAGCCTCCAATAAAATGTTATGAACTCCGCCCCAGTAACAGAAGCTAGATAAGTGAACAAGGAGTCTACTCCAACAAAACCCACCAGTACTCCAGATTGCATTATACCAGAAAATATACCTCTATAATTGTTTAGACTTTCCATAACTATGGTAAAACTTCCAGCGACGTCTCCACCAATAAAAATGCCTTGTATGAATCTGAGCATCGAGATTATAATAGCTGCTAAGATTCCTATTTGAGCGTAAGTAGGTAATATAGAAGTTAGGCCTATAGATAAAGAGTAGCCTAAGACTGTAATTAACAAGCTAACTCTTCTACCATATTTATCTCCAATATAACCAAATACAAAACCACCTAAAGGCCTTGAGATTACGGTAAATACTATGGGCAAAACTGCACCTAATAAACCTATTCCAGGATAGAATAATTTGCCTAATATAGTTGATGTAATAACGACAGCGCCTAAATCGTAACCATCCATTATCCAAGAAATGTAACCCCCAATTATGTTGCTCCAATTTTCAGCCTTCATGGACTCTAACTCTTAAAATTACACTAAAAAATTATCTCCTAAAAATACAAACAGCTAAACATAAACAGTATTGCACGAAATATTTTTATTGAATCCAACTGACATGTTTGAAAATAGTTTACTATATGACAACTAATGTCTTTTAAGAAAATCTAAGAATATGTCCACTTCATTCATTATTAAGTATTTAAAAAGGGATTACTTAATATCTTGCTCTCACTTTCTCTCCATTATATACAAAGATTAAGTTCTTGTTTAAGCCAATGATTTTCCTATCCGTTATTACAACTAATGGAAACCTCTTCAGATCCCTCTCTAGCCTTATCACACTAGTAACCCTTAACCTATTGGATTTAACTTCTGAGAGTTTCTTCAACACCTTATAGGTTTCCAATAAATCCTTCACAGTATAGAATGTCAAAACTAAATTTCCATCTAATTCCACTATACTATCGTCATCTATGATGAAAACTACATCTAAGGCCCCAAATGTTTCAAAGAGCTTCTTGACTGAACTCTCTAATTGAGAAATACTCATATTGGAATTTAGATCTATAGCTATTAGAGGTTCCATAGTCACACACTTTTAACTATACTTATAAACTTTTTGCCTAATCACCCGAGTGTGGACAACAATTTCATTCATTTGAAATATTTACATTTATTATCACTCCCCTGTCTGGCAAATATACTGGAGCGTAAAGCGCGTTATAAGCTAGGAAGAACACTGATAACCACCTCGTGAGCGTGAACCTATTAGTGTTCCACGGGAAGTGAAAATCCATTGAGGATATCCTGTGTTTTAAGCTCCTGAATCCTTGTTCTGCGTAGTCCCTCTCGTTGAACGTTACCCTCTTGTGCTCCACGTTTAGCCAAGTGAATGCATTATAGATTGTTGCCCCATCGTGTAGATAGATTACCTTGTCTATCCTCGTTTTCAGCACTTTCTCAGCCTCCTTTTCCGCATTCTTCACGTTCGTCAAGACTATTATTACGTGCACTCCACTCCTCAAGCTCGTCACCATGAAGAAGGGTATCGCACCCGTCTTTACATCCCTCACAATCCACACGTAATAATACTGCCCCTTAATTACCATAATTTTAGTCTCGTCTACCGCATAAAAACCACTAATTGGCACTACGTACTTAATGCAGCTCAACCTCCTCAAGTAGTACAACAAGGTAGAATGAGGCAAAGAAGTCCTCCAAGAAGATAAACCCGAGAGGTAACTAGCCAAAGCCGAGGCTATTACCTCACTAGTGTAAAACCTAGGCTTAAGATTAATATACTCCATTAAAACTAATATCACTTGGGTGAGCACGGGAACTTTCCACCTAGTTCCCGTAGTATCACCCAATTAATACTCCCGTGCTCACCCTAAAAAGGTATTACGTCGCATTCTATTAATAGAACACGAACAGTTCATATAATTTATTTTGAATTAACAAAATTGTTGTCCACACTCAATCACCCTAACGAAGTTTTATTAATTATTGTCAAAAAGGTCCTAAATACCCTCGATGTTAGGATTTATATTGAGGTTAAACTAAATAATTATTATGACAGTAACTAAGGAACAACTGCTGAATAGAGCAATAGAAGTAATAGATAAGGCTGATAATGAAGGAATAACTCTAAGAGCAATTGGGGGTGCAGCAATCGCACTGATAGCCAAAAAAGGATCAGAATTATATCCGAGAGTATACAAGGATATAGATTATTTTGGACTTTCATCTCAAAGTAGTAAGATATCTAAATTCTTAGAAGGCATAGGACTAATCCCAAATAAGAGGTTTAACGCCTTGCATGGGCATACTAGATTAATGTTCTTTGATCCTATAATTAACTCAACAGTTGATGTCTTTTTAGACGAGTTTATAATGTGCCACAAACTTGTGTTAAAGGATAGATTAAGAATAATGAAATACACTATCCCAACGTCAGACTTATTTCTAACAAAGATGCAGATAATACAACTTACCGAAAACGATAAAAAAGATATAACTGCACTACTTTACGACGTTGAATTAGGAGAGAGGGATGACGAGAGGACTATGGACTATAACTATATTGCGAAAATCCTTTCTGAAGACTGGGGGTTCTATAAGACTTATACAATAAATCATGATAAAATATTAGAATTCTTAAGAAATGATAAAAATAGAGAAATAATTGAACCTAAACTATTAAAATTAAGAGAAATAATTGAGAAACATCCTAAGAGCATTAAGTGGAAAATGAGGGCGAAGATTGGGGAAAAAGTAAAGTGGTACGAAGAACCAGAAGAAGTAAATACTAACTTCACTCAACAATAATAATTATTAATAAACTAGCAAGTTTATTTTTATTATTAATGAACGTAGAGAAAGAACTCAGAGAAAAGGGTGTAGAAATTTTAAGGTTCACTTGGGTAGGGTTAGATGGTTACATTAGATCAAAGGGAGCGTATATTGATCACATAGATGAATTACTAAAAACTGGTATAGGCTTAACAATGGCAATGATGAGCTTTACCCCAATGGATTATATAAGCCCCTACGGGACATTTGGGCCACAAGATGAGGATGTATTCTTGACTCCAGACCTTAGCACACTATCAATTTTTCCACCATCAGCCATAGTATTATGTAATTTATATAAGCATGGTAATCCGTGGAATTACGATCCTAGAAATACGTTAATCAAAACAATAGAAAAGGCGAAAGAACAATACGATTTCGACTTCAAATCGGCCTTCGAAATAGAGTTCTACTTAACAAAGGATAGAAAGCCATTTGATAATGCTAGGTGTTTCGATCCTTCTGCATTTTATAACAATCAAATAATTCCAGAAATTGCCAAAACGTTAAGGCAAATCAACATAGAACCAATAAGGATAATAAAGGAATATGGACCGGGGCAATACGAATTCGATATAATGCATAAAGATACGTTGAGAAGTGCTGATGAGGTTATTATATTTAAGGAAGTTGCAAGACAAGTAGCAAGTAAATACGGAGTTGAGGCAAACTTCATGCCAAAACCATTTAATAAAATGGCTGGATCTGGGTTACACTTGAACATTAGCGTATGGAAAGACAATCAGAATTTGTTCTATAACTCAAACGATAAGTATGGACTCAGTAACTTAGCTTATAACTTCATAGCTGGTTTATTGGAACATGCTAAAGCCTTAACTGCAATAGCCTCACCTACCATTAACTCCTATAAGAGACTAGTTCCAGGATCTTGGGCGCCAACCAAAATAACCTATGGATATAACAATAAGTCTGCTATGATAAGAATACCAACACCGTATCCCGGAATGTCACAATTAGATAGGAGAATAGAATATAGAGTTCCCGATCCTTCAACAAATCCATATCTTCTCTTAACAGCAGTAATAGAGGCGGGATTGGATGGAATAGAAAGAGGATTGAAGCCTCCAGAAGCTGTAAATGAAAATGCTTATTATAGAAAAGATATTGATGAGATACCAAGAAATCTCAGAGAAGCACTAAATGAACTAAGAAAAGATACCAGATTAGTGGAAAGAATTGGTAAAGAGATTATTGATGAATTCATAAAGGTCAAGTTAGCTGAGGTAGAGGAATATGAAAGCCTAGTAACAGATTGGGAATACGAGGTGTATAGGAGATTATAATAGATTCCCATGCCCATTGGTTCTCTGCAAAGATAATGAGTGAGAAGGAATTTATAATGGCTTCAGCTGAATCTTGGCTTGAAAACGAAATAAGTGCAGATACGTTTACAATGAATCAATTGAGACCATTCTATCTATATTTAAGGAATGAACTTAGAAGACTATTAGGTGAGAACTTCATAGAAGAAAGAAGCAAGTTGATTAAGGACGATCCAGTGAAGTACATGCGATTCCTATTTAATGACGCTGGAATAGAGGGATTTGTAATAGATACTGGATTTGGTAATAAGGAAATGGAAATACCGGCTAAATTAAAGTTACTATTCAGAATAGAGAGCATTATTAATGATAACATTTTTCAAATGTCTTTCGATAAGGCCTTGGAGTACTTTGAGGAAACCTTAAGGGGAAAAATAAGAAAAGAAGGGTATACTGGTTTTAAGAGTATAATAGCCTATAGAACTGGACTACAAGTGAATTGTAATATAGAACAAGCTAGAAGAGATTTTTATAGCAAAGATACAGACTGGTTTGGCAAAATTGCAAAGGGGTTTAGAGATTATCTACTTTGCGAAACCTTAAGAATAGCTAGAGAGTTGAAAGTTCCCGTACAAATTCACACCGGGGCTGGAGATAGAGATATTAAGCTAGAACTATCAAGACCCTCATACCTAACTAATATTGTTAGGAAGTATGAAGGAAAGGTAATTTTCGTACACGCTGGTTATCCTTATCATAGAGAGACTGCCTGGATGTCCTACCTTTTTCCCTCAGTATACCTAGACACCTCACAAGTAATACCATTTGCTCCCTTAGCAGCTTATACTATACTAAATGAGGTTTTTGAGGTAGCCCCATTAAATAAGGTGATGCACGGTTCTGATGCGTTTCACATTCCAGAAATAGCTTGGCTTGCAGCTAAGTTAGCTAAAAAGGCTATACATAAAACTACAGAAATGATGATTGAAAAAAATATATTAAATGAAAAAGACGCTAAAGAACTGGTTGAGAGGTTCTTATACTATAACTCTAAGGAAATATATGGGTTTGACTAGAAACATTTCATCTAAATTAGGAGGATCACTATTGTTAATGGGAATGAATTGGATTTTTTGATAAACATAATACCCTACAAAGTTGGTAGTGGAATTCTGCAAACCTTGGGCAGAGAATATCTCCTTATAACCAGATCCATTAAGCAGTATATAATTAACTAAGCTCTTAGTAGTTAAAGCATTATTAGAAGTTATTGAGACAAGTACTGCACCACCATAACGATTTATAACTTCTATAATACCACTAAATCCACCAACCGTAGTAACGTTTTCCGTAGTCTTAATAGTCAAATTCTGGTTATCAAATATGTTAGTATAATAATAGTATAGTCCTAGGTTTAAAGTGCCATTTTGTTCATATGATAAGTTATAAGGTATAACGTGAGGATTGGATATAGGAGAAGCAAACACGGAAAATTGCATAAATATAGGGTAATATACGTCATAATATAGTGTAGAGTTGTAAAGTGAGCCCTTCTCAATAGCATATTCCATGAAGTTCTCTCCTAAATATGCCTTCTCGTATAATTGATTAAATGTCTGATAAGCGTAAAATCTTCCTTCTTGAACAACATCAGAGTATTCAATTCCATCTCTAAACTGTAATATTGCAGAGTAGTTAAGTAAATATGCTCCTCCTTCTTGATAATACTCTCCAACTAGACCAGGGTTGAAAATTGGTGAAGAATCCATAAATCTACTATAAGCCGTTAGCAATTTAGCTGAAATTAGTGGATTTGACCCATTAACCCATAACATTAATACTCCAGCTATATCCCAATCATAAGCTGCAGTACCAGTTAATTGTAAAGCTGTTTCTAGGTTAGTTACCGTAACTGCTATAGCATTATTTGGCGAACTTATTGCCAATAATGGTGTTAGGTCTATAATATAAGGACTATGGAAAGATAAGGTATTTATTGACGTTACTGGCTTCCACCAGAACAAATCTATACCACCAGTATATATTGTCTGATAAGGATTAACAATGCCAACTAGTCTATTGTCGTAAAACACTTGAATCTCCCTGGTGGCGGGCTCATTGGCGTACCAGAACTCATCTAGTCCTCCACCCTCTTCATATAATAGTAAGGCCATCTTATAAGCACCATTGGGTATCGTTAAATTTTGTGATATGTAGTCGTTTAACGGATTCAATATTATGTAAGAGTAATTATACTTATTTAGGAATAGTGGCATAAAGTAATTAGGCAACCCTTTAGGCGGAGTACCGGGATATAAATAAAGTATTACATTCATCTTATATATCCCAGTTATCCCAATCTTAGCATCATAGAAGTTCTCTAAAACTAATTGGAAAGTCACATTACCGCTTAATAAGTTTTCAAACATTGTAAGATCAATCTCTGCTGTCGAATTTAGAAATTCTTGAGTGGAACCCCAGAATATTGGAACGCCATTCGCAAATATGTAAACTGGCCTATCGTACTGAGCTCCATTAGACTCGTTTATGCTAACGTTTAATATTAACATGCTATAATTACCCTTAGGTATATTTACGTGAACAATATAAGGAGTTAAGCCACTATTGTTAAAAACAACATTAGTGGCTATTCTTACCACTACTGGAGTAACGTTAGGAGGATGAATCTGATAAGCTTCAAATGAATAATATGGAGGATCATACGGTATTTTTCCACTGTTTAAGACAGTAATATTCCCTAATATTAATGGACGTGAGATACCGGAGACTGCTTGTGAAGTAGCTATAGGCACCATAATAATTCCAGCTAATAGTGAAAATAATAGAATAAAAGCAATACTCTTTCTCATAATTTTCACCTCCTTCTCATGAATACGAACAATAGAATAATAGCTATTATTGCTATTATTAAGGATATTATTGCTATTGCAGTTAATAAATTCACTGATCCTTGTAATGTTATAATACGACCTTGTACAGTTACTAGATGATAATTATTTAAGATGTTAAAGGTCAAATTATAAGGTAACCCATCAGATACGCTTACCGTAAATACATATTGACCATCAGAAAATTGAGAAGCATTAAACGGTATGCTTAGACTTATTGACGAAGGTGAAGATGAAACTACACTATAACTTACTGGCTTGTTGTTCATTGAAACTCCTAGAAGTCTTAGGTATTCCCCAGTTATGCTAACAATTATTGATTCTTTAGATACAGTAACATTAGTTGTTGATAAGTACGTTATCTTAGGAGCAGGTATTGCAGACAAGTCAGTTACGTTATACATACTAACACCACTTAGGATAATTACTGAATTGGGTTGTAGAAACGCATATCTTGAATTTTGTATTATCGATGAGGCTATAGTCACATTGGAATCATTAGCAACTACAGCAATATTATTCCCTCCTACTTTAGATTCTATAATTGAGACTGAAGAATTCTCTAATACTAACTGGTTAATACTCGATGATGATATCATCACATTAGAGTTCTTAACAGTTATCGTATTAGCTATAACGTTATCTAAAATAACGTTCATTCCGTTTATTGTTACATTATTTGATTTAACATTAGATAACATATATGTTGTAGAGTTGATTTTCAATAATAGGGGTGAATCTAGGGATTTACTGTTTATTATAATATTATTGATGAAAGTATAAGGCATAACATTAACGAAGTTAAAGGAACTTGGAGTAGAATATAAATTATAACCATCCCAAGACACACCAGAAACTATAACATTCCAAGGACCAGCTAAGGAATATACAGAGGACCCTTGGAATATGGAACCGTAAAATATGGAGGGAATCTCATAAATACCAACCCATTCTCCCAAAGTAGAATTATACTGTAGTGGTATTCCAGCTTGGAATCCTATGATTAACTGTTCATAATTAAGGGAAGTCGGTAATACTGTTGCAGTGAACATCCCATACTTAACTGGAGTACCATTAGGATAAGTTATGTTAGCGTAAATCTTCAAAACCTCACCCTCATAGACTACACTATTCACCTTTACATTTAGTGTCAGGTTAGCTGGGGAAACGTAAAACGATGTAACGAAGTTGGCTTTAACTAATCCAGTAGAAGTATTACTCACAGATTGTATTACAACATTATAGAATCCAGGAGAAGCATCGAAAGGTATTGTGAAGTTAGCGTAATAGAGGAAGAAGAGCAAATAAACGCCGAATTGTATTATATCTGGAGCTGGAGTAAGTTTAACTTGCCCTATAGGGTTACCATTCTGATTATAAATGTATGCAGTGACATTAGACGTAAATATGCCAGTAAGTTCTGGCGTAAGCACCTCGTCAATTATAGTTATGTTTTGCCCGGGGGACGCAGCTGGAAATCCATCGTTTATTGGAGTTAAAATTGCACCAAAATTATACTCACCAAAATATACGTAAGAGAAAGCGCTACCATATGAGTCGTTTATTATTAGTAAATAAGTACCTTGTGGTAATGGAGGAAGTAGGGCGTAATTACCCTCATATAACCCTGGAGCCATCATCAATAAGGGTATAGAAGCCAATAGCTTACCGCTACTACTAACTAAATATGCTGTAACACTTTGATTAACCACTGGAGTACCATTAGGATAGTATATCCAAGCCTCAATGCCAAATGGTGAGTTATATGGAATAGGGAAGTTAAAGGGATAAGGAATGGGAGATACGATATTGATTGATTCACCAACATCAACTTCTACAGTTCCAACTCCAGTAAACTGACCAGAACTACCGTTAATTACTATTTCCCAGATATTTGGCGGGTCATTAGGAGTTATGGTATAATTACCAACCCAATAAGTACCATTAAAGGATAAGGGGACTGTTGACAAATATCCCTCATCAGTGTATATATATGCGTTAAAACTACCTTGACTAACAATTGTATTGTTAGGATAAGTTATGTACGCATCTATTGTAAAAGTAGAGCCGTAGAAATACCAAGGTTGAAAAACTCCAAGCTCAAAAGTACTTACAGATATTGCTAAACTCTTGGATAGTAAATGCTTTATGATAATTCCTAACATACCAGCATTAGGACTTCCTAAGCCAGTAACTAGATTGTAAGAGGAATTAGCATAATAATAGCCATTATATCCTAGACTTATTGGATGAAAAGCCTCATGATACAAAGTAGTATTTTGGTAAATTTCATAAAGTACTGGATTTACCAAACCTAATGGATGGCCGACAATTCCATCTATATCAGCAATGATTCCAGCCCACAATGGGGCAGAAAGACTAGTTCCACCAATTACCGCTTCTTGACCTAAAGCATAAATTACAAACCCAGTATATGGATTAGCGTCTGCCGCAACATCTGGAATAGCCCTATAATTCGAATGAGTAACATAACGCTGATACCAAGGAGCTGGGAACAACTGACTATATCCACCCCCAGAACTCACAGTACCTTGGACAACACCAAAATACAATGGATTAACACTCCACGCAATCTCAGTACCATAATCCCCTGTAGCATTATAAGTGGAAATGTAACCGTTAATAATATTAGCAAAAAGGGAAGTACCACCTACAGCTGTAACGAAAGGAGATGATGCAGGATAATTCGCTGAGCCGTAAACAGTTGGTAAATCATTATAAGCACCTAAATCTCCAGATGACGCTAAAAACGTAATACCCTCAGCTGAACCTAGCTCAAAGTAATAATCGTAATAGGGATAGTTGGGAAATGCTATACCATTGAATACGGCATAGAAACCTGAAGCACCAAATAGTATCCCGGGAAGACCCCAGCTCATGGAAACTACTTGTGCTAAATCCTCGCTTACAACAATATCAATTGCCGAAAATAATCCTTCTAAGGTTGCTGATGGGGCAACAACTAATAGAATATTGGAATATGGAGCAGCTGCGTGAGCTGCCTCAACATCTAACGCAACTTCTTGGAACCAACCAGTAAACAATCCATTTTCTGGATTGTAAGGACCGACCGGTAATACGGTCAAGTTTATTGATGGTAAACCGAACTTAGCGTCAAACAGATTTACATCCTGATATATCTCTGGATCACCGTAGGCATCTATTACTGCAATTGTAACTTTTTTATCAGCAGTTGAATTTAGCAGTGGAGTTATATTGTAAGCCCCCTCAATAACTTTAGGAGTATACCATGTAGCGGAGAATTGGAAAGTATAGACAAATGAGGAATAAACTTGTTTATTAGGTATTAAATTCCCATTTTCCAATTTACCTAACTGAATTAAAGGTAACGATACGTTGGTAAAGTTTGTTAAACCACCTATTAGTACGTTGTCGAGAACAGAAGGTATTTTAACGTTACCAGCTGGTTTATAATATATCTCACCACTAGCCGATTTGGCTACTACGAAACTAGTCTCGAAAACTGATGAAACAAGGGAAATTGGTGCTTCAGCCATGACTTCGAAGGGACTCTTATACACTATTGCGAAACCCTTACTCTCAAGGTATTCTATAGTCTCGTTAACCTTCTCTTGATTACTAAACATGGAGATAAGCTGAGCGTTACTTAGTGGCTTAATTTGATGGTTAGCTACTTCTTGTGTCACTAAATAAAGCTCATTAAGATTCTTTGGGGGAATAAAAAAAGAAAGAATAATGTTAGTATTTGAGGGTAGAGATGAGATAATGCTAGACTGAGGATAGCTGGGGTTTACAGAGGTTGTGGAATAGGCTAAAGATAGTAAGGGGAATAAAACGGATATTAACAAAAAAGTAGATATAACTATAACTTGTATTATTCTCCTTTCCATATAATTAATAAACTTTCACACGTATAAAAGTATTACTTTAAAATCAAATCATCAAGAGATTCCTTCATAAAAAAGAGATTACTTTATTAAGTGGAAAATAAAAATAAAAACTTCTCACTTTATATTTAAGTCTTATTCACTTATTTCTTTTGTTTCTCTAACATTTGTAATAGCTCTTTTGGAGCGTCTTTCTCGCTTACTGCTCCTCTACCGGTCTTTCCTCCACCCTCGTCATAGGTGAAGCTTATCATCTTGCCAACTCTCCATACCTTCTTTATCTTACTTGTGTCTACTTCCTTCTCTTCTCCCTTGTACTTGAACTTTACTGTTACCATTTATATCTCCAAGTTATTCTTAAAGGTTTCACATAAATAAACTTTACGCTATTAACAATAGTACAACTTAAAGGAAATCCTTAGCGCAAACTAAAGTTATTACCTTAGCCCATAATGAAAATAAAGCTATCTATAAGGGAAAAACACACGTTGCATCTACATAATATATTTACTTATTGTTTTATATTGATATCATTTACATTACCTGTAATTTAAACATTAGGTCATAAGAAAATATTACGTGTCATTTTGTAGAAAAAAATATAAGTCATAAGAAAAACACTTTAGCTAGTGAAAACTATGACAATGGCTGAAGCACTGAACAAGATCATGAAAAACAGAACAACCACTTTAAAACTATCCTATTACCCCTTCTTGCTGGCAGTAAAGGATAACGTACCAGAACTAGACATAATGCTAAAAAGAAAAAGAGAACTAAACTATTACCTAGACAAGTTGTATAGTGAAAGCAAAAAATACCTATTAAAGTACGCTAAGGATAAATACTATTGCGTATGTGGAAGAACATTCCCGTCAGCATATGACTTTTACACTCACGTTTTCAGAGAGCATAAATTAAGTATAAGAAATTAATCCGGTGGTATCTCCTTATACACTAACCTTAAATCTATACCACTCTTCTTCCTATAATAGTATGATGATATAAAAGTAATAACGCCTAATCCTATTAAGCTAGCTATATAGGCTATTCCCGGCCAGTAAGGTGCACCGTTATAAGATATAACACCGAAGTAAGGATTAGTAAAAGCCTCGTATCCCATAAAACCCAAAAACCCAATAGAAAATATAGCAGATATTAGCATACCCACATTTCCCTCACTTAAAGCTTGTCTAATACCAGCTATCGAGACTAAAACTAAATAAGCAATAGCCAAAGGAGTATAACTGTATAAGGCCTCGTATCCGTTAGGACTTATTACTGGTACTGCTAAGAACACTAAAGTTACCGCAAAATCTAAGAGATGAGCATAAGCAGGTGAACCTTGCCTATTTAACCTTGAAAACACCTCTGGGAATAACCTATCAAAGGAAAAGGCAAACACGTACCTAGCGAAAACAACAACACCGAAAGCCATGACAAAGAACTCCCAAGCTATCAAACTAATCCCTATAAACCACTCCAAAGCGTAATTATGAGATAAAGCAATAGCAACAGTCCAGAAATTATAAGTTCCTGATGGATACAAAGAGTAATTAAATCCATATCCTGCAGCAATATCCATTAACAGGAATGGGACAGTTATAAAGAGAAGAGTCAACAAACTACCTAAAATTAAATTGTATCTTATGCCGCTCTTGTTCTTTATCTCAGAAGCGACAGCTGGTCCGGCATATAACCAGATGTAAGCAAATGATGCAAAGTAAGGAATCATATAGAACGTTGAAGATAAACTAAATGTTGGTCCAGAATACGGTTGAACAGTTAAATTAAAGTTCTTCAAGAAGGGCTGAATCGCATTATGAAAGTCTGAAACATTAAGCGCTAATACAAGAATTGCAACTAGAGTGCCTAAAAGCGAGAGCACCCCAAGTGCTGACGTTAAAGTATAACCCCATCTTGGTCTGATAATATTAATGAGAATTATTATTAGAAAAGCAAGTGCTGCTAAACCATAAGCTAGAATAGCATTACTAGTTGTAAACACGTTATTAGCTAGATTAACCAGATAGGGCTGGGAATTCAAAGTACCTATGGTTAACAGTACAGTATTTATTGCTGAAACAGAAAAGAACGCTGATAATGCGAAGAACGGAGGCATATTAAAGGCTAACGCAACGCCCATTATAGCGCCTAAAGGACCATTAAGCTTTCTAGATAGCCAAATATAATCACCTCCAGTCCTAGGGATCCTAGAAATAAAGTAAGTGTAAAGAAATACAAGGGGTAAGGTGAATAGGAAAGTTAGCAATGAAGCTATCCATAATACCCCACCCTTGACTATGTAAGGACTTATGCCGATAAAGATCGCTAAACCAGCACCCATGTTAGCTACATTTAACATTGTTGCATCTAGCAAAGAGACGTTTTTAGTGAGACCGGAGGTTTCCCTAACAAACAGTTTAGCCATAATCTCAATTGCGACGAATTATTTTTAAATTTATCTTACGAAAATATGTTCGGCTAAGTCGTAGAGATATAAATAAAATTACAGTGATTAAGAGAGTAATTAAATTGATCATTATTGAAAAAGAGACAACATTAGTATCATTATAGGGATATCCAAATGCCCTACCCAATTGTGGATAGGGATAAGAGGAAATGTTATCGCCCGTAAATTCGTGCTGTATGGACATGTTGTAAGGGATAAACATCACACCTATTAGATATGATAGAGAATTTCCAATAAAGAACAGCTTTACACTGCTAGAGACGTAAATATTACCTAAATAGGAAAATATAATAGAAGTGTTTGGAGATGAAGTTGAAACGGAAAGCGAATATGAACCGTTAGTAACACCGAAAACGCCTCCTCCTGGGATAGAGACGTAAGCTAACACAACCTTGTAAAAACCTGGTTTTACATACAAATTAAGAGATGATGTACTACTAACGGAAATAAATAAAATGCCGGGAAATTCCGACAAAACTTCCTCATCGTAAACGTTTACGTTTATTGTATCTGTGAAATTAGTAGGATATGGTAAGTGCTTAACGTTTAATTTAATAGGTGAGATACCTTGTTTATACGCTGAAAGGGCTAAAAGCTCAGCATATGTAGCGTTTCCAACATAACCCCCTATATACTTTGGAGGAATATCGAACATGAGATAAGAGGGAACCACGTTAAGTGAACTATTAGTGTTGGGAACCTTTGGATATTCAAAATTTATGAAAATTGGGGAATTAATATTGTATGTGAAATCATTGTTTTTGTATACTAAAAAGTAAGAGTCGTTATAAACTAGAGTGAAGACGTTTTTGTGAGAATTAATTATGCTCAAGGTGTAATTATCATTAACAGTAGTAACAACGTATTGTACACCATACTCGTTTAAAATAGTCCCTACACTAGAGGTATTAACTAGGGGAGCAGAGGTTACATTGGGCAATACTCCAATAAATGTAGTCCAATTTGAGGGAACTACAGCATCAACGAGAACATTACCTATGGTATTATTCTCTAAAAATTTTGCTAAACTTACTAGTAAGGGAGGGGGATTTACGGGATTATAATTTCCTAGGTAATTCCCACTAATTACCATTGAGGAGGAGAAAGCGAATTGAGATAAAACTATGAGAATAAATAAAGGAATTAATAAGTATTGTTTTGAAAGAATCTTAGCCATTACTAGGGATACTAAAAGAAAAAGTGGTGCTAATACCATCTCAGTTAAATAAGTTGGCAAAAAGATCCAAAGGTAATTATATACAAAAGTTTGGGATAAGATATCCAACAAGGGATATGTTAAGTTCAACGTTAAGTTATACCCTAACACGTTTACATAAGAGGAGACTAGTAATACCAAGAACAAGTAAAGTGCTAAGAAATAGTTAGCTGGTGAGCCCTTTTTCTTCAGAAAGATATAACCTAAAATTCCAGTTTCAACGAACGTGAATGACATTACGTATATTAAAACGGGATTTCCAAACGACAAGTAAGACACTAATGGCCTAAATAGTGATAAACCCCTTAATGAATCCAGGAGGGGGAAAGTTAAGTAGTTTAACCACAACTGTTGATTAGATATTGTGAAACTTATTGAAGTGTATGAGTGAAAGTTGTAAAACAATATCACGAACAGTCTAGAATTTAACAAGAGGTAAAAAGGTATCGAGTAGAGGAAGACTTTTAGATCGTTCAATTTATGCCTATAAAGAAGAATTGAAAGAACTATAAATAACGTGTAAACGAAACCTCTTGGATCAGTTGTAGTGAGAGAGGCAAAGAGCGAGAGAAGTATGGCACCTAAAGAGCCTCCTTTTTCTAGGGAGTAAAAAGTGCCAGCAATCAACGCCGGTAAAAGAGCGTAAAAAGCCGCGTAATTGGACCAGTGACTGAAATAGTAAGCTGTAGGCGTTATCGCGTAAAGGAAAGCAATAGTAGCGGATATTAAAATTTTAACCCATACTTTAGTTTCTTTTGCATATCTATTTAAAAAGTACCTAGACGAGAAATACATAGATGGAATTGATACAGCGTAAGGGAATAAAAGGTACGTTAACCATTCTGCTATAACTGGTGAGATAAGATTAAAAAACAATATAATCACTAGAGGCATCCAAACATTATCCATGATCATGGGAAAATTAAGATAAGATAGTGCTGTCTGCTTGGAGTCTAAATAAAAAGCTGGGTAAGAATCTCTTTGATAAATGTATCCAACATGAAAGAAAACCTTCCATAAGGCTATCATGGGAGTTAGTATTGAAAGGACTATTACAACAATTATTTCAATTACTTGAAGTCTTCTTTCTCGATGCATAAATTTTCACCGTTAAGAGTACAAAAATGAGCAAAAGAGTTACAAAACTTATATATTTACCAACTGTTTGATCAAGAGCGGAGTTTAAATCTAAAGAAATAGGTAAATTAACGATCTTACTATCATTTGTAAATTTAAAGCCATCTGGAAGTGTTGGTTGTTCGTTAGGATTTACAAGATTTGAGCTCACTAAAGTATAAGTTGTATTGCTGACTAACTGTCCACTCTCCCCTATTTGAAGGATAACGATTTTATATGGGACTCCAGTAGAATTAACGTAATAAAAGTACTCAAGCTCGATATAACCTATAAAAGTCCTGCCATAATATATATAGTTGGAATCATTCGAAGATAGTAAAGACAAAATAACACCTCTTTCAATTACTGGCTCTCCCGGATTAGAAATATAGAAAAAAGTTTTGGGAAGAGAGGCATTATCTAGAATTGTGGAAGAAGTTAGAATCTGAGAGAAATTGAGAACATAAACAGTCAGATTATAGGCGAAAGATGCATTATTGTAATAAATTCTTGTAACATTTTCAAAAAGAAGCTCCGATAGATGGTAAACTTGATTATTATAATTTATTTGAATATGAAGTGAGTACTCTACAAAGGCGTGAGGAAATAAGGCTATTATTAGGAGAAACAAAAGAGGAGAAGGCATAACTATCTTACCCATTTAGTTCCCCTAAATAAAAGGATTACCATAACAAGAAGTGCTCCAACTAATATAATGTACTCCATAATTTTAGAATATTGAGGAAATAGACTAGAAGTTATTTCACTACTTGCAGTCGTAATTCCCTTAAAGTGAGGTATTCCAATACCCGTATTATTAAAGTTCGTCATCCATAAATCCAATGTAGTTTCACTAGATATTTTCCCATTTGAACCTATCTGTAAGTTAATAACCTTGTCTGCTAGACCATTAAGGTTAAAATAAAAGTAAGTTTCTATAACTACACCTTCTACATTACTTTTTCCGAGATAAACGTAATAAGAGTTAGTACTATTAACGTAAAGGAGGTTCACTCCACTTACACTAATGTTTTTTTCTCCTAGCAATAAGGGTGAAACATAATAAAATGGTAATGGAAGAGTAGAGTTCGCTATTGAATATGAAAACTTACTTTGCATTGACGTATTCCATGATATTATACTTATACCAACTAAAACTGTCCCGTTGTTAAAGGTCTTGTTTATCACTTGAATTATAGAGAATTTCTGAAACAACATGGACCCATTTTCACGATAATAAGTTGAGGTTCCATTATAAATTGCGAATGTTCCAGAAGTTAGAGAAGGTTGAGAGGACGTTATTAAAGTTAAGGAAAGGGCTAATGGGAAAAGAAGAAGAAACAGCAAAAGTATTAAAAAAAACTTTTCATTTTGTTCACTTCCGCTTTTTTAGCTTGTTACTATTGCACTTACTGTTACTGTTTGTCCATTAGAAAGTTGTAACGTTAGTGAAATAGTAGAACCAACCAAATTACTTAAACTACTAGTAATACCAGATAATGCAATTGAGTATGTATTCACACCAGCAGATATAGTAGTTTGTCCGGATACAGTCGCTGAGCTTCCTTGTACGAGTGCTCCAGTAACTTGTGTATTAGCTCCAGTATTCTTTAAAGTAACTATTAGATAGTTACCACTAGCACTTAGTGTTGCTGTTCCTACTTGTGATACTGTACCTTGCCCACTAAATGCTCCAAATAGTCCGAAGGCAAATCCTACAACCACTAATGCTATTATTACTGATGCTATTACTAGTATTAATGCAGTTACAGCACCTGATAATGCTTTGGCATTCTTTCTCCTACTAACCATCTTCATACCTAATATACAATAAATTACAGTTCTATATAAATCTTTCTAAGAGTAACTCAATGAATCTCCATTATATATTCAATAGGCTTAACTTACCTTAACAGTACTTTTGCTCAGTTTTATAAGGGTTCATAAAATAAATAATAAACAAAATAACTCTCTATTATCTCTTTGATTTTAACTCCCAAAAGTTTGTAGTGATTCACAGATCCATTGCGAATTGTAATTTGCAAATAATATAAATATAGAAGTGTTAATACGATTAAGCACATATTCCCTTTATCCACCGTTTTCACTCAGCTAAATTCATCATATTTTTTGAAACATAATGAATTAGCAATGTAAACTTAAATCGCCCAAAATTTGTCTTATGATGTTTAGGTTTAGCGTGAGTTTATTTTCACACTTAAAAGGTTCTTCAATTATAATTTAGACCTTATCCTTGTTGACTACAAAAGAGCTCCAAAACATTGAAAACATTTCACTGTAGCTCTCGTAATATTAATTCTTAGCTCATATTTAGCCTAAAATATCTATTTCTTTAAGAGATTGAAGATTGATTTAATTGAAGTAAAGTAAAAACGCTCTTGAAGTCTCCATAAGTGCCTTTTACTCCTTTCATGAGATATGTTTTTATCACTAAAAATTGCAGTGCTAGTTATCTCGCCTTGTATAAATGTATCTCCAGAAAGAGAAGTTTCTAAAACTCTTTTTATTTTTAAAATTCAAATAGTGTTTATGGAAATAGAGATAAAAACTCCTTCTACTACTGTTAAAATTAATAATGATAACAAACAAACTGAAATGATTAACGGAAAGGATAGAATTATAATAGGTAGAGTTTACTACTATCTAACTAAGACCATATTCCTAATTCCTAGACTTTATGGAATAACAGCCAAAGAACCACTAGTAGATTGGAAAAACGAGTTTGAAAAACAATTCACGCATATTTTAACAAATGAGTTAACTTTAGCTAAGTTATTAACATTAGAATTACACTTCAGAATAACCTCACCTAAAATGTCTATCATAGGAAGTATTCAGAATGGTAAGGTTGAAGCCAAAGTAGAGTTGAAAGCTTTACCTGAGTTAGAGCAGCAAGAAGATAAGATTAGAATTTTAGTTAAGATAGACTCCTTTTACTTTTCAGATATTAATAAGAAGAGACCATACATTATACCTGCAATTAGGGCTGGGTTGGTAGCCTCATTTTATAAATTTCTTCCCATTAAGTTTGAGGGAGCTCCGGGTATTCCAAAGACGCTCGGCATAATTTCTGATTTCATAAACTCAATGGTATTACCACAAGGGTATTCTGAAGAGGTTCTAGGACATAAAATCTACATTAAAGACGATGAAGTTTACTGTGATGACAATATACTATATAATGCAGACCCTTCTGTGTTAAGTTTATTTCCTATAGTCCATTTCATCAAAAATTCAAGCGATAATAATATTATAGTTATCGAGCAACATGAAGTTCATTTAGAGGAGTTTAAAGAAACTCTAAAAGATTTACTTAATACGTCTAAGGCAAAATTAGTATTGGTTAGTAATAAAGCAATTTAGGCTGAAATATAAATTAAAGTGACTATCTTTTTGTTTATATGGGAGATTAGTAAATTTTATCCAAAAGAGCTATTCTGACTTGCTAAGAATTTAGAGAGTCAATATGAGATTAAGAATATTAATCAAAATATAAGCAGTCTCCATTATCTAATCTCATATGGGCGATTCACGGGTTCATTGCGAATTCAATTTGTTTCTCTAAAACTAGATAAGAATAATTGATTCTACATTTTCGGTAACACTAATAAGGGACGAGCGTGAGGTAATATCATGGAACTCATAACTATCGACGAGAAAGCCCTCTACGGCACTCCACTAAGTGAGGCCGTGAAGGAGCTCGGATCGAACCTCACACTCGTCCCCAATATACTTCCGGAAAACGCACTATTAAACAAATCGGTCAAGGAGATCGAGAAAATGGCCTTAGAAGAAGCCGAGAGGACTAGCCCAAAGCACCAAAGAGGTAAGGAGATAAGGAGGAAGGGTTACGCGAGATGCAAGTTCCTCAAGGGCTTTCGTATAGTGATGGTTGGGAGGGAGGTTAAGTACGAGTTGGAGTGGATCTCGGTGAAGCTACTTGTACTTTACGGGGATAAGGGAAGGTGAAGACCAAGGTTGAAGAGACCCTGCTTAAGGAGGAGAGAAAGGTCTTCGCGGCTCTGATGTTAGTCTGCTAGGTTAAGGGAGGTAAGTTGAACGCCAAGCTCTGGATGCCTCAGATCGAAGCGAGCGGTGAGTTCAAGTATGTAATAGTTGACGGGAAGTACGTGAAGCTCAAGGGAGGAAAGGGGGTCCTTCTCTCGGCGATTGGCGTGACAGAGGAAGGCAAGAGGGCCGTTCTGGACATAATCTTAAGCGTAGAGGAGGACGCCATGGCTTATTGGAGGCTCTTGGTTGAGGTCTGGAAGAAGTCGAGCTTCATTCTTATAGTAGCTGATGGGATCAAGGCCTTGGACAAGGCAATCTCTCTCTGAACTTCAAGTAAGAAGGCAAGGATGTTTGGTCCACCTTAAGCGTAACGCGACTAAGGAGGAGAGGGAGGCCTTGAATGTTATCATCTCATCTGCCGAGAGCGGAGAGATTAAGCCCGAGACTTGTCCGAGGCTCTTGAGTTATCTCTCCGCTCCCAAGAAACTCTGGAAGTGGCTCAAATCCAATAACTTGATCGAGTCTTTCAACTCCCTCTTGGAGAGGAGGAGGTTCGGTAAGTTTCACTCCCCTTGGAGGATACTCCAGATCGCGCGTGTCATAGCCCTCTACTACAACCTATTAACTTATTTTCTCGTTATTGTAATAATATTGCAGTATCCTTTATTCTTCTCACTTTACCAGAAATTTATACAATAATTTCTTCATAAAATTATTCTAATTCATAGAGAATATTACGATTCGCAATGGAAACATGAATCGCCCTCATATTAGGACACCATGGAAAGATCCTACAAGATTTAAGTATATCTTGAAAGAAAGATTTATATAGAACTGTAATTTATTGTATATTAGGTATGAAGATGGTTAGTAGGAGAAAGAATGCCAAAGCATTATCAGGTGCTGTAACTGCATTAATACTAGTAATAGCATCAGTAATAATAGCATTAGTGGTTGTAGGATTTGCCTTCGGACTATTTGGAGCATTTAGTGGGCAAGGTACAGTATCACAAGTAGGAACAGCAACACTAAGTGCTAGTGGTAACTATCTAATAGTTACTTTAAAGAATACTGGAGCTAATACACAAGTTACTGGAGCACTCGTACAAGGAAGCTCAGCGACTGTATCCGGACAAACTACTATATCTGCTGGTGTGAATACATACTCAATTGCATTATCTGGTATTACTAGTAGTTTAAGTAATTTGGTTGGTTCTACTATTTCACTAACGTTACAACTTTCTAATGGACAAACAGTAACAGTAAGTGCAATAGTAACAAGCTAAAAAAGCGGAAGTGAACAAAATGAAAAGTTTTTTTTAATACTTTTCTACTTTTATAAAACTTTTTAATCCTAATTCATATAAACATTATTATTTAAGCCTTTGCGAATACTTATAATTGT
Source organism: Saccharolobus shibatae B12 (assembly GCF_019175345.1). Taxonomy (NCBI): domain Archaea; kingdom Thermoproteati; phylum Thermoproteota; class Thermoprotei; order Sulfolobales; family Sulfolobaceae; genus Saccharolobus; species Saccharolobus shibatae. Next base: position 881,854 of record NZ_CP077717.1, read on the forward strand.
GGAATATCCATATTTCGACTTGGAGACCGCTAAGCAATTGTTACCTTGGCTTAGGGATCGTTTACTCCAATTGAGAAAGATAAAGAATGAGATCGAGCTCCTCTTAGTTAACGGTGATAAATACGCTTTGCAACAATACGCTAGCGAGACTAAGAAAATTATCGACGAAATCATTTCAAAGGGTATTATACTACGAGACATAGATATAGGCTTAGTTGACTTCCCTGCAATAATAAACAATAAGCCTGCATTCTTTTGTTGGAAAATAGACGAAGACGAGATAACGTATTGGCACTACATTGACGAGGGTTTTAGGGGAAGAAAGAGGTTAACTGGTTATGAGGATATTCTAAGTTTACGTTAATTTTATTTATTTAATCTCTTAACAATTCCCTATGTACGTTGGTCAAAGCGTAAAAAGGAAAGAGGATTTAAAGTTCATTACCGGTTCTGGGAGATATATTGACGATATTGAGTACCCTGGAACTTTGTACCTTTACATCATTAGGAGTAACGTTGCTCACGCCAAAATTAAGAAGATTGACGTTAGCGACGCTTTGAAAACAAACGGTGTTGTTGGAGTTATCACTGGTTTGACAATCCCTTTTGAGAATAGGCCTAATAATTGGCCAATGGCTAAGGATGAAATATTATACGTTGGCCACCCTATTGCAGCAATTTTGGCTACTGATAGATATACAGCTGCTGATGCAGCGGATTCAGTTCAAATAGACTACGAGGAGTTACCTGCAGTTATTGACCCAGAAAAGGCTTTGAAAGACGATGTAAAAGCCGTTGAGGGTAGAAGTAATATTGCTTATAAGAAAGTTTATAACGCGGGTGACCCAGATAAAGCCCTTTCAAATTCAGATATTGTATTAGAGGAGAAGTTTGAAATTTCTAGGGTTTATCCCTCGCCGATGGAAACTAGGGGATTGCTTTCAGTATATCAAGAGGGTAGTTTGTTAGTTTACGCGTCTACACAATCCGCCCATTACATGAGGAGATATTTGCTATCAGCCTTTGGTAATAAGATAAGGGATATAAGAGTTATTCAAGCTGATGTTGGAGGTGCTTTTGGGGCTAAGTTATTCCCATATGCTGAGGATTTCATAACTGTTTACGCTAGTTTGCAATACAAGAAACCTGTAAAGTGGGTTGCTTTAAGGAGTGAAGATATGAGGGGCATGTATCATGGTAGGGGACAGATACACAAGGTTAAGTTTGGAGCTAAAAAGGATGGTACTTTAACTGCAGTAATAGGTGATGCGATTATTGACTTAGGTGCTGCTTCTCATGGAACTTACCTAGTGGATATAGCAGCTACAATGTTGGCTGGGCCATATAAGGTTAGGGATCTAAGAATTAATGCATATGGCGTCTACACAAATAAGACTCCTTTAGACCAATACAGAGGAGCTGGTAGGCCAGAGGCTGCTTTTGTTTATGAAAGAATAATGGATATTATTTCTGATGAGTTGAAATTAGACCCTATAGCCGTTAGGAAAAAGAACTTGATAACTGAATTGCCTTACACTAATCCTTTAGGTCTAAAGTATGATTCTGGTAATTACTTAAAATTACTGGAGAAAGCTGAGAAGGTTTATAGGGAATTCGAGGAGAGGGCTAACAAGTTGAGAAAGCAAGGTAGAAGGGTTGGTGCTGGTTTATCATTTTATCTAGAGCAGAATAATTTTGGTCCCTGGGAGAGCGCTTCAGTCAGAATTAAGGCTGATGGTAAAGTTCAAGTCATAATTGGTGCCAGTCCACATGGTCAAGGTGCAGAAACTGGTATTGCACAAATCGTTGCTGATGAGTTAGGGATAAGTGTAGACGACGTTGAAGTGATCTGGGGTGATACTGCTCTCATAGGTGAGGGTTTTGGTACTTATGGCAGTAGAAGTTTGACCTTAGCTGGTAATGCTGCGTTATTAGCAGCTAGAAGAGTTAAGGATAAGGTCTTGAGGCTAACTGCGCAATTCATGAAGTCCGATGTTCAAGAGTTACAGTATAAGGATGGTAAGGTAATTAATCCTAAGACTGGTAAGACAATGAGTTTGAAAGAAGTTGCCTCACGTAATATGGCTAGTTTAGGAGGTATTTGGGAATATAAGGAGGAACCTGGGTTAGAGGCCACGGGTTATTTCGGATTTGATAATTTAACTTATCCCTATGGTTCACATGTTGTTTTAGCTGAGGTTGATAATTCCGGTAAGGTTAAGGTTTTAGATTATTACGCTATCGATGATATAGGTACTGTTGTTAATCCAATGCTAGCTGAGGCTCAAGTTATAGGAGGAGTGATTCAAGGCTTTGGTGAGAGTGTTTTGGAGGAGATTGTATACGATGAAAATGGCAATTTACTAACTGGAAACCTATTCGATTACGCAATACCTACTGCCGTTGAGGCATTTAATATTAAATGGGAGTACATGGAAGAGGGGAAATCCGATGCTCCTTTACCAGCTAAGGGAATTGGGGAGGGTGCAACTATTGGTACTCCACCAGCGTTGATAAGGGCAATAGAAAAGGCAATAGGTAAGAAGTTGACCAGATTGCCAGGTAGGTTAGAGGATTTGATATGAATTTTTTATTTATACACACTGAAAATAAAATCTAGATTGAACTTCGACACCTCTTATTATATTTACCCTTGATTTATCTCATTACTTGACTTTAGGTTTTAAAAGGTAACAATCACAAACTAAAGCAAGATCTCACACTTATTGCTATCCCTATGAAATTTCCCTTTTTTGTAAAATAACTTAAAATTCTTTTGACAGTAGTATAGATAGAAAACTATTTAAGTAAAAATAAACACTGTTAAAGTAGCATGACTCAAGTAATAGAATCCTATTCCTCACCCTTTTATAAAAACATAATCGACTTACCTCCATCAATGGTAAGGAAACTATGGAAAAATGGAAAGATAATGATACTCGATATTAGAACACCACAAGAATATGAGGATCATCACATACCGGGGGCAATCTTAGCACCTTTAGATTATTTAGAGCATTTAACTGAACTTTTCGAAGATAAGGAAGTCGCTGTTGTATGTGAACACGGAAATAGGGCTAGCTACGCCACATACGGTATGCCTCATCTTTATAAGAAAAGAGCTTACTACATGATTGGTGGAATGGCATTATGGATGTCTTTGGGTTACGAAGTTGAAAGTGGGATGGATGAAAATGGATTACTATGGCAAAAGATTCTAGAAAAGAAATTCAACTATTAACAAGCTGAGCCTCCACTGGAACGTAAATAGTATTTTGGTTGGTCACTACTACTAAAGTCAAAGCTACTGTTTGTAACCCATTAGGAAAGGTAAATCCAGTGTTAATGGTATATTTATTTTGACCTAGCAATAGTGTATAGTTAACGTTATGTAAAGTTGCGTCGTAAATTACCCCTACTATCTTGGCGTTACTAAAGGAATTCTCCAAGGTGATGTTAAGTTTACCGTCTTGTGTTATGAGAGCTGTACCTATTTGCCTTACGTCTCCATAATTGCTTCCAAAATACCCTAGATATGTGAACAATATGGAAACTACTGTTATTGCTAAGATTACTGAGGCTAGTAACACTATCATCATTGTAACGGAATCGCTTAAACCTTTTCTCATATGTATTATTTAGTTTTGGATGAATATAAATTAGACAGTTTTATATAGATTTTTTATACTGATTTTTATATATAGTTATACGAGTATAGTGAAAAAGGTTTATATAGAATAGAAAGATTTGATATTCTTTTCCTATAACGAAGGAGATGAATTACCCGACCCTTTGGGATATGACAAATACCAAATTTTTTTGACCAAAACTAAGAGATTCGTATATATGTCCTTTGAACTCCTAAAATCCCCCCGATAACGATATTTCGAGTTAATAGAAAACACTTTAAACCTTATTATATCATAAAAACACATGATTAAGGTTAATAGATACGAGATTTTTCTTGATTTTAGCTTTCAAACTGGAAATTATAAGGGATATGAGAAAATTGAAATGGAAAGCGATGAAGAAACAGTAGTACTGGACGCTGTAGGTTTGAAGATAGTAAAGGTCAAGGTAAACGGAAAAGAGATTGAATTCTCTCAAGATGAGAGTAGAGTCAACGTGAAGAGCGGATCCTTTTCCGGCATTTTAGAGGTAGAATTTGAGGGAAAGGTTGCTGAGAGGAAGTTGGTGGGTATTTATAAGGCCTCTTATAAAGATGGATACGTTATTAGTACGCAGTTTGAGGCAACACATGCTAGGGACTTTATTCCTTGTTTCGATCATCCTGCAATGAAGGCCAAGTTTAAGTTAACTGTTAAAGTGGAAAAGGGGCTTAAGGTAATATCCAATATGCCAGTAGTGAAAGAAAAGGAAGAGAATGGGAAAGTAGCATATGAATTTGATGAAACGCCTAGAATGTCTACCTATTTACTATACCTAGGAATTGGAAACTTTGAGGAAATTAAAGACGAAGGTAAGATTCCGACAATTATAGTAGCCACAATACCGGGCAAGGTGCAAAAGGGAAGATTCTCTATGCAGATCTCAAGAAATTCTATAGAGTTCTATGGAAAGTATTTTGAAATTCCCTACCAATTGCCTAAGGTTCATTTAATCGCAATACCGGAATTCGCATATGGGGCTATGGAGAATTGGGGGGCAATTACTTTTAGGGAGACTGCTTTATTGGCTGATGATTCTTCTTCTGTTTATCAGAAGTTTAGGGTTGCTGAGGTTGTTGCTCATGAGTTAGCTCACCAATGGTTTGGTAATTTGGTTACTTTGAAGTGGTGGGATGATTTATGGTTAAACGAGAGTTTCGCAACGTTCATGAGCCATAAGGCTATTTCGCAACTATTCCCGTCATGGAACTTCTGGGGTTATTTCGTTTTAAACCAGACTTCAAGGGCATTGGAGAAGGACTCTGTGTCAACTACACACCCGATAGAGGCACATGTAAGGGACCCCAATGAAGTAGAGCAAATGTTCGATGATATTAGTTACGGTAAGGGGGCTAGTATTTTAAGGATGATTGAGGCTTACGTTGGTGAGGAGAATTTCAGAAGGGGTGTAGTTAATTACTTAAAGAAGTTCTCGTATTCAAACGCTCAAGGTTCTGATTTATGGAACTCAATATCTGAAGTTTTCGGTTCTAATATTTCTCCAATAATGGCTGATTGGATAACTAAGCCTGGCTATCCCATGATTAGGGTTAGTGTTTCTGGAAATCGCGTGAACTTAGAGCAGGAGAGATTTTCGGTATTAGGAAATGTCGAGAACTTGACTTATAAGATTCCTCTTACCATGGAGGTTAACGGTAAGATTGTAACTCATTTACTAGAAAAGGAGAGAGAGACTATAGCTTTTGAGGAAGATATAAAGAGCTTTAAGGCTAATGTAAATAGGACTGGATTTTATAGAGTTCTTTACAACACTGATCTAGTTTTTAATGCCAAGTTATCAGAGCTTGATAAGTGGGGTATTATAAACGACTATTGGGCTTTCCTATTGGCTGGTAAAATAGACTTTAAGGAATATGAAAGTGTAATAGCTAAATTCTTTAATGATAAGGATTTCTTACCGGTTAATGAGCTTTCTAATGAATTATTTACCCTTTATGCGATAAACCTTGACAAGTATCAAGGTATTTCAAAGGAATTTCATAGAATTCAGCTGAAGAACTGGAGAAATTCAAAGGAGGAGTTAGGAAGACTGACGTATTCAAATATTCTTTATAGACTTGCTGCAATGGATGATGAATTCTCTTTAGGTCTCTCGGAGATGTTCAGATTCTACGATTCTCTAGATTCTGATACGAGACAAGGAGTAGCTGTGGCATATGCTATTACTTATGAAGAGGACGCTGTTGACGAACTGTTGGAAAGATATAGGAAGGAAAGTTTTGATGAGGAAAAACTTAGATATCTAACCAGTATGTTATTCTTTAGGAAACCTTACCTTGTGGGAAACACTTTAAGTTTAATACTGAGCGGTGAGATTAAGAAGCAAGACATTCCCTATACTTTAAGCGTAGTATCTTACAATCCTTACGCAAAGAGTGCAGTGCTAAGCTGGATTAAGATGCATATGAACTTCATGAGAGAGGCCTATAAGGGTACTGGGATCCTTGGGAGGAGACTTGCAGAGGTTATTCCACTGATTGGAATAGGGGCGGAAAAAGAAACTGAGCAGTTCTTTAATAATCTTAAAATGCCTGAAGGAGAGAGGGGAATAAGGACAGGTTTGGAGTTGCTTAAGGCTTATTCGAGGTTAAAGTGATAAAGGTTTTTTAACATCTGCCTTTTACCTTCTCCAAATATTAAATATTATGGATAAGTACAAACTAGCTTTATTAGGTGAAGCTGGTGCTGCCGGATTAGATAGGGGATTTTCAATTAGATATAAGGTTTTTCGTGAATCCTACCTAAACGAGATGTCTCACTGGAAGTATTTTCAAAAATATAGTAGATCGTTATTGGAGAAACCGGTATATTACGCTTTTTCAATCCTTGGTTTTATAATTTCATTATTTGGAATAATGGCTGTTAAAAAGGTTAATGAGATCGTAGAAAGAAACGCTATTGATTTTTACAAGAATAACTTTGATGAGAACAATGAGGAGGTAAGGAAAATTTTAGAAGATGAGGAGAAGCATCTCACAATGTCAGTCGATGCTTAAATAAGTTTTTGTATAAGAAGTTAGATTGATGGTAAAGATTTATTTAGGACCCGCAGGAGTACCTCACTCCTCTAAAAAGAAAAATACGATTGATGGTATAAGGACTGTTAAGGAATTAGGCTTAAACGCAATGGAAGTGGAGTTCGTACAAGGCGTAAGGATGAGCAGGGAAACCGCTGAGGAAGCTGGTAAGGTTGCTAAGGAATTGGGAGTTAGACTATCAGTTCACGCCCCTTATTTCATCAATTTATGTTCTGAAGAAAAAGACAAAATTGAGGCTTCAAAACAGAGGATTTTGGATACTGCGGATAGGGCTGAGCTAATGGGAGCAGATGCTATTGCTATTCATATTGCATTTTACGGTAAAATGAGTCCAGAGGAATGCTACCAGAACGTTAAGGAAGGATTGGCAGAAGTAATAGACAAGGCTAAGGAAATGGGGATAAAGAACGTTAAGTTCGGTGTTGAAACCATGGCTAAGGAAACTGCTTTTGGGACTTTAGATGAAGTTATTTCGATATCCAAGGAACTAAAGGGCGTAATACCTTACATAGATTGGGCTCATACTTTTGCTAGGCAGGGAGGGGAGATAGATTATGGGAAGATTATTGATAGGCTAATTAAGGAATTGGGTTTGACCCATATAAATTCTCACTTTGAATCTCTAGTTTCTAGAAAAGGAAAATATGTGGATGAACATATTCCCATAGATGCTAACGCCCCACCATTTGAACCATTAGCTAAGGAATTGCTTAAAAGGGATATTTCAATATCATTGATATGCGAAAGTCCAGAATTGGAAAGAGATGCGTTAAAAATGAAGGAGGTATTGGAGAGACTTGGATATAGACTCGAATGAAATACTGGTAGCTTCTGACTATGATAGGACATTAGCCAATGAAGAAAATAATTTTGTAATATCACCAATTGTTACACAAAAGGTAAACGAATTTTCAAAAAAGTATAAGTTTGTTGTAGTTACTGGTAGGGAAAAGAAATTTATGGACAAGTTGGCTGTTGGTTTGAGACCTACTGCGTGGATATTGGAGAATGGTTCCCTAATACTTTTCGATAATAAGGAGTTTGTGCTTTGTGAAAAGAGTTGGTTTGAAAGAGATAGGAAGAAGATAATCGAAATATTAGATAGTCTTAAGGCTAGGTATTCTATAGGTAGAGTTATAATATATGTTGATGGTTATGGATCTAAACTGAATATGCTAAAGGAGATAGAAAAGTATGGGAGAATAGAGGTGAATAGAAACGATGCCATGGTTCTACCTAAAGGTGTTGATAAGGGTATAGGAGTTTTGAAGTTTAAGGAATTAACTGGGTTCAAGGGAAAGATAGTAGCTTTAGGAGATAGTGAAAACGATTATGCGTTATTTAGAGTTGCCGATATTAAAGTGGCAGTTGCAAATGCAATACCTCAAATAAAGGAAATTGCCGATATAGTGACTGAAAATCCTAATGGTTTAGGAGTAGTGGAAATTTTAGATAAGATATTATCTGGTAACTTTGGAAAAGAAATAGATATCCACTAAGAACTCATGAACTCTTTTCATATGCCAAGGGTAATATGGTTTTAGCTTATACTTCTCAGATAATATTTCAGCAGAAAATCCATACTCTTTGGCCATTTTGATTATAATTTCCCTTGATCTTTCATTAGACTTATGTATAGAATAGACTGTATCAGCAACGCTAAAAGCTGTTTGTAAAAACTTAATATCCATTCCTCTATTTACTACTCCAAATGGTGGATTTTGAATTACAGTATTAAATCTACCATGAAATTGAGTTACATCAGCATTTAATAGCTCTATGTCTAACTTTAATTCGCTCTTCATATCTCTTGCAGTCTCTAATGATTCTAGATCAATCTCGACACAAGTGCAATAAGCACCTAAAAGTGAAGCCACAAAGCAGAAAACACCAGTCCCACAACCTAAATCAACGACCTTCTTATTACTTATATGCCCAGATATATATGCGTGCCAAACTATTTGGGCTACTATTGGTGAGGGTGTTACATACTGTTCTAGTTCATACTTAGGGTTTGGATGTGGTCTTGAATATTTCTCTAGGAATTTTTCAATCTCTCTTTTATTAATTCTAGAGCTTCCAATAAATTATTCACCCTATTTTCCTTTATTTCAGGGTAGAACCCTAATCTATCTAAAAGTATTGCCTCAAGACCCGCTCTTTTCGCGCCAATTACATCTATTTCGTAAATGTCGCCTATATGAATACCATCACTTTTAGCGATTTCCATGGCATAGGAAAAGATCTTAGGGTGAGGTTTCATAATGTTTAAATCACAAGATGCTACTATACCATCAAAGTACTTCTTAATCCCCAGATCTTCTATTATTTTATAGATATTTCTGGTTGCGTTACTAACTAAAACGACTTTAAATCCGAGTTTTTTGGCTTCCTCTAGGAACGTAATTGAATCGTCATAGAGTTCATATTCCCCAGATAGCAAGTTTCTACTATTTAATCTAGCTATTGATTCTTGATCAGGATATATATTAAGTTCATAAAACAGTTCCCTAAAATCGAAAGCCGAAAGACCTCCATATTCTGGGCTAGGGTAGTGATGTTTTCCTAGAATCTTTGCAACTGCCTTGAAAACTCTCTTTTCGTCTACATTATAACCAATTTCCTTAAGGGCATAGGCGATATTTTCGTGATATCTAGGCTTAAAGTGTACTAGCGTCTCTCCTAAGTCTACAAATATTGCCTTCATATATATTCGCTTTACTTGTTCCTAATTAAAAATTTTGGCATTTCAATTTTCTCTGACTTGCAAATTGGGCATCTACTAGGCCTTTTTATTTTCTCAGAATTGAATGTGTAACCACAACTCTTACACCTAGCTGGTATTATTATAAGCGTATAACCTTTCCTTTTGCTCGACCTCGCCAAATGCTCTATATGATCGTAAATTTCTTTTTCCTTCCTAATATCTAATCTCCTCATTATCTCCCTAGCACTTAATGGTTCATCTGAATAAGATAGCAAGAGGAATATTTTTTCTCTAGTTGTTAAGAAGTCTGTATTCAATTAAGCTCAATATACTCTCTTTTGCGTCGATTTTAATATTATATGCTCTCAGTAGCCAATCATCTAGAGAAAAATCCCTCTGGTGATTATCAATTTCAATAACTTCATTTCCGAAGATATCTGAAAGATAACTACATATTTCAAAAAGAGATACTCTGTTACTTCCTACGTTTATTACACCTCTAGCCTCTTTATCAATAAGTAATTTACTTACCTTAGCTAATGTATTCAAATCAATAATGGACATATAAAAGTTTTTATTACATTTCAAGATTTTTCCCCTTGTAGAAGCTTTAATAAATGGAAATAGAAAACCCCTATATGATAGTGAAAATAACGCTCCAACTCTTAAAACCAAGTAATTACCTAAAGTGATAATACTACTTTCTCCAACTAGTTTGGTTAATCCGTAATAATTCAATGGATTAGGAGTATTATGCTCTTTGTAAAAACCTCTCTTTCCATCATAAATTAGAAAAGAAGAAAGAAATACATTTACGCTTCCTACCTTAGAACCAGCCCTAGCTATGTTAATAGCATACCACGTGTTAAATGACCAAGCTAAGGGGGGATTCGTGTTACTTTCAAAAATTGGTATTTCAAAGGTATGCAGTATCACATCTGGTTTTTCTCTTATAACCTTAGAAGGGCTATCCACTATTATAATCTCATTACTATTACTACCAAGAAATCTGGCAAAGGCTCTTGCAATCTCTCCTTCATCTGTAACTGCAATTTTCAATATATATATTATCTCTGCTCTAGAATTAAAAAGTTTCGATGATTATATAGTGTTGGTTAGGATTATTTAAAAATTATAAATCTAACTCAAGGTTTTGCTTATTTCAGTTGCAATTATAGTTTTTAATTTGTCAGTATTATCCCTTAGTAACTGTATGATGGCGGAGATCACTACGTTCTCATCATATTCTTCTGTGACCCTACTTTTCAATAACGAAGTAAAGGGTTGCATAACTTTATCTAATTCAATAGTTGATAGAGTATTCGATATTTCTTTTACATACTCAGCTAACACGATTGCCTTATCTATTGAAGACTCAGAGGATTTTTGCCTTATACTACCAGATAGTTTAGATGCAATGGTTTTGCCTACATTATCCACTAATTGGACTATAATAGGTTCAATAATTTTCTTATATTCGTCAACACCGGAAGTGGAAAATGATGCTGTATCAGCTATTAGGTTGACTTGAGAATTAAGAGATGATAGTATACTTGCAATTAGCTCTTTCTTTATGTATTCTTTACTATTCTCATCTAGTTGGAAAGACACTACTTGATATTGCACACTTTGTATTCCTAATTTCTCTGCTAAGAATTCTATTAGTGTTACAGCATTTATTCCTACACTTCTGAACTTAGCCGCAGCTAATGGGCATAGTGTAACTACTTTTCCATATCTTTCTCCTATAGCTCTGGCCATTAAGTCAGCTCTCTTCCCTAAACTCTTTTCTAGGATTGCACCAGAACAACCCTCAATCTTCTTAACTCTAAATCCCTTTTCGCCTAGCCTTTTAATTACCTCATCGGAATACTCAGAGGAGAAACAAGCTACATGTAGGTTTATATTCTCATTACTTCCGTCAATAACAATAGACTTTAGTAGCCTAAGCTCTAATGGCACTACCTCGAAAAACACTTCTGCTCCAGCCAATTTAGAGTAGTCCTTATATGCTGTGGAGAATGTTCTATAATCTTCGGGCGTTATAGTAATTATTTCTAGTGAATTGTTAACTGTATCTAAATTTTGTTTCATTTTCTCCAAGAACCTATTTCCGTTTCCACTTATATAATCTAGAAATCCACTATCGGCTGATGTACCTACTACTTTAACCTTTAATCCCATCTTTTTAAGTATTTTTAACGCTGTGATTGCCACTGCAGGATTACTTACAACATTCTTGCCAACCCATAACACTAATTGACTACTTGGATCATTTACTGATGCTAGCTCTGAATCAGAAAAGATGGATAGCTCTACCGTTGGTTCCTCTGGTAATTTCTTAGCAACTAGACTGTTTAATTTGATCAATAGTGTGGAAATCGGAATTCGTGCTGGACATACACCATCACAAAGACCACATTTATGGCAACCTGAAACCTCAGCTATTACACTATCCGGTATGTCAATGGAACCGTTTAATTCATAATAAGCTATTGCACCCCTAACGAAATCAAACATACCCTTTGGAGCATAAGGCCATTGAGGAATTAGCCTATATTGTGGGCAAACAGTAACACACATTGCACAATCTATGCACATAAGGCTATAATCAGCGAAATCCTCCAAATACCTCCTCACATGCTTAAAACCCTCAACCTCGCCACCGGGAGATAATCTTTTAACAAAGCCAATCGCAAACCTAAAGTTTAAGGCCTCTTGTTGCCTTCTTGGAATTTCTAGAACAGCCTTAGCCCTATTCTTAGGATCAAAAAGCTTACCGGGATTAAAAATTTCATTCGGATCAGTCTCTTCCTTATACTTCCTTATAACTTCGTATCTATCAACTCCTAAATCACTAAATGTTTTCCCCATACTGTTCAATCTATTTTTGGTGTATTTGTGAGCGAAGATACCTACTGATAAAAGGGAACCATCAACTTTTACGAATTCGTCCATCATCAGCGTGTTCTTAGCTAAATCATACAATATCTTCTTATCAACTGGACTTACTGAAATCTGAGTAAATGCGTTAACTAAAAGAATCTCCCTCCTCTCTAAAGCTATATCTACATCAAATCCACCATCGGGGGATAGCTCACCTAATTTGCCTATAGACTTTTCTAGATTCTTTAATAAATCTAAAAGCCTAGTATAATGTATTAAGCCATGCTGATGTATCAGTAGGCCTTGTGTTCTTAATGCTGCTGCAACACCGTGATTAAATGACCACCAACCAGTCCATTCTCCTTCAAAAACTTTACCTCCATAAGACTGGGCAATCTTATAGATTTTAGGTTCGACTAGAGGTGATCTAGGAGATGGGTAAAGTATTACCATATTCCATTTTTGAGGTTCTAATGGGGCCTTATACTTCTCAGCCATATACGTGGAAATATATGGACCTCTAACCTGAACGTGCCAAGCTGGGATTACTTCCCTATAAAACTCTCCTACTGCGTGCATCATCTGATCTAAATTATCAAACGATATTACCATAGCTTCGGTTGGAGCGAAATTCCTAAGCTTTAACCCAGCTTTAACTATTATACCAGTAGTACCTTCTGCTCCGCAAGCTAACGCTAGATCCTTGCCCTCTAATCTAACTAAATCCCCTTTTGGATTTACCATTTCAACGAAGCTTACATTGTCTGAAATAAAACCATATTCATATGAACCTATTCCTAAAGAATCACTAGCTATCCCTCCTCCCACAGTGGAATCGTATGAAGATGGGAAAGTCCTTAATTGCAGTCCCTTCTGCTGAGCATAGATATCAACAAGCTTCCAAGTAGCACCAGGCTCCACTATTGCATTCTTATTAGCCTCATCTATAGTTACGTTGGTCATCTTTGAAAAGTCGAGTAATATTCCACCATCTGCTGGTATTGCATTACCATATCTATTTGTACCTCTGCCATAAGGCACTATTGGTATTTTATATTTGAGTCCTAATCTAACTACGTTAATTATATCTTCCACCGACCTAGGGTAAACAACGTAGTCGGGGACAATATTAATCTTTATTCCAGACCAGACTAGTTCTGGGACGAAGCCGAAATCTACTGAATGGGATAACCTCTCTACTAATTCGTCATGAAAATTATCCCCTAGTAAACTTTTCAAATCCTCTGCCAAACCCATATTACTATACCCTTAAATGTTATATATTATTCTAGCATTTATATATTCTTTAAAGTCTCTATTATTGTTTTTTGTACGTACTCGTAATACTCCCTCGTCTGTTCTCTTCTTGGTACGAAATCTTTCATTATATCTGGATCTTGGGACCACGTTGGAACTATATGAAAATGAGAGTGAAATACCACTTGTCCCGCGCTCTTTCCAATATTAGTTAATATTCTTATACCATCAGCGTTTAAAGCTTTCTTTACTGCAATTGAAATCTTTCTTACAGCTGTACATAAATATGGTATAACGTCTTCAGAAATCTCTAAAAAATTCTCATAATGTGTTCTAGGTACTACCAAAGTATGTCCTGGCGTAATTGGAAATTTATCCAGAAACGCCACTACCCTATCGTCACTATACACGATATACCCATGGTCTCTTCCTTCAACAATATTGCAGAAGATGCACATCTGTATTGAACCCTCATTATTACAAAATTATAAATTTAGTTACAGCTGAAAACCTAGCACTTTACGGTAGACCCAAAATCACCTCCCTAAAAATAAATCTATTACATTAATAAGCATATTTATTAGTTTAAATAGAAAATTTTCCAGATTGAATAAATCACCAGGAAACAAAAGGATAAGCAATAATCTGAACTCTTCCCTCCTCACCACACCCTTAAATATGGTGTACAAGGAGTAGAAAACCATGGCCAGCACGAAGATCAACGTGCGGAAGACGAACTTAGTGGAACTGGTGAAGGGAAGGAAAGCCTTGATGTTCCTGTAAGAGGTCTCTATGGGACTCCTTACCTTATTGTACAACCTCAACACCTCCTTCTTCGGTAGGTCAAGATTAGTCGCCCTAGCGAAGTAAACAACCTTCTTCTTCCTCTTGATTTTCTCCCTGCGATACACGATCAGCCTGAACTTAACCTGTTCATCCCTCCTATGCCTCTTACTATTTGTCATGTACTCTCCATCAAACTCCTCATAGACTTTCACGTCCCCAACGGGAACTCCGATTATATAATTGAACTGCGAAATGAAGTTAAGCACATCAACTGTGTAGAAACCCGCATCAAGAGCTATTAACCTTATCTTGAATCCCATTGCAACAACTTGCTCCACGAGGATCTTCACGATATCATCCTTGGTCATCCCGTTCACATGTGTGACGAAAGCCAGTAGGAGTACTTTCCCATCATGTTTAGTCGTTGCTGTTGCGTAGTTCCACGAGTTTCCCTTTTCCGAGCTTCCGAGTCCTTCCACCGGTTTCCCGTACCAAGTTTTGGTGGTCCAGTCTATTGAAATGTCTATTTCCTTTTCTCCCTTTAGCGTCTCCAAGGATATTTTCCTCACTTGTTCCAAGAGTTTCTCAACTACTTCCACACCTTGCTCCTCCGCGTAATTCCTCACGGTTTGTGGTGATACGTTGTATGCGCTTGACTTGTTTTCTATGGAGTCGTTCCATAAACACGCGGAGACTAGCGTTTTTTCTACGTTCTCTGCCTTTTTTCCTTGGAAGTCTAACATGGAAAGTAATTTATATCCTATTTGTTGAATGTTATTTTGGTGGGGAAGACAAGGTGTTATCACCTTGGTTCACCTCGTGATAATACCGTCTTCCTCACCTTAAGCTTTTCTTCAATTTGTTGAACTCCTAATATAGTTATAAATTCCATTTATTTTCTATAAAATTAATAGTACCTTACCGGAATTATTTTTGTAAAATGATTTTGGGTCTACCGTTTAGGGTGGGAGGAAGCCAGAAAAATCCCTTACTTTTTAAACTATATAACTGGATTCCTTTATCAATGAAGTTCCCGTCTTCGATTTGGGTTTGGTAACTTGCTTTAGAGCATATTATAAAAATCCACTTTAATAAATCACCTAGATTTTAAGGTTTTAAAAAAGCAGATAATAACAGAAGTATTCCTAATTTTTGTAAAATCAAACTGAGTCAGATACTAAACTTAGCTTTAATATAATCACCTTTTTCAGTTATTAATTCTATAATATGATCACCCTTTATAGGGGTAAAATCGTTTATCTCTATTGCTATATTTTTAACTCCATAGGGTATATACTCTGGATTATAGCTATACGCCATCTTACCATCTACTCTGATCGCTACAATCTTACCAGAAACCTTATCGGTTTGCAGCCAAACCTTCATATCTATAAACTTCCTTGCATAATGTTTAAAAGTAATAACGCTATGCTATAAAATAGTGTTAACAACCCAAGAACTAATAGTAATATTCGTCATCTCGTTCATAACAAATGCAACACCGTTCTTTGGAGCTCCTTACACCCTAATAACTACGTCAATATTAATAAAGAGTGGAGTATCTCCTCTATCCCTAATCTTGGCCATAGTATTAAGCGGGCTCGGAGCGTCATTATCTAAGTTAGTAATGTACGCATTGGGAATAGCCATAAGAAAACCTCTAAAAAACAATAAGAATATCCTCTTTATAGAGAAAATCAGTAAGAGTTACGGATTTTATATTGCGTTATTAATATTATCCATACTACCAATTCTACCATTAGACGACTATATATTTCTCGCAGGGGGAATAGCTAAGCTTTCCGTCTTTAAGATGGTAGTGGTTTCAATAATAAGTAAGATTATAAAAAGTGCAATTGAGATAAGCGTAGAACTAGCTGGAATATCTTTACTAGCCTCAGTACTTGGTATAAACGCATTTGAACTTTCCCTAATTTCCATTCTTGTATTCGTTTTATTAGGAATTCTCTTGTTTAAATTAGATTGGGAACAACTTCTGAGGAAAGGAGAAAAATTCTTAAGAGAAAAACTAAAAATTAATTTATGAAAATTTTTGGTGGTAAAAAATTTGAAGTATTTATAGATAAGGTGAAATTGCCTAACGGATATGAAAGGGAATTAGAGTTCGTGAAGCATAGGGGTTCTGTCGTAATAATACCTAGAATAAACAATGAAATAATAATGATAAGACAATTTAGGCCTGTAATAGGTAAATGGATATACGAGTTGCCAGCAGGGACGATTGAGGAAGGAGAAGAGCCATTAAATACTGCTAAAAGAGAATTAATCGAGGAAATAGGATATGAAGCTGGGAAAATAAAAGAAATAATAGGTTTCTACGCTTCGCCTGGCATAACTACTGAGTATATGAGGTTATATTTAGCTGAAGATCTCATATACGTTGGAGCTAAACCGGAACCATATGAAATCATAGAACCCATTAGGGTAAATATAGATGAGGCAATAAAAATGATAAGGGAAAGGAAAATAGAAGACGCAAAAACGATAATAGGAGTGTTTGCGTTAAAGGAACTCTTAAAATAAAAAAGAAAAACATAGAAAAATTTAAAATTATTTAATACTATAAAATGTTATGGCGAAGTTCCTAATCGTTATTAAATCGCAAGATGAATTGAACGTAAATACTGCAGTTAACGTGGCAAATGGATTAAAGATGATGGGTGCAGAGGATGTGAAAAATTGTATTTTTAGGCCCAGCTATAACAGCACTCTACAGTAAAAATAGATTGTCAGAGATAGTTAAAAAGAACGCTGATTCCCTTAAGAAAAATTCTGTCAAAGTTTTCACATGTGAAATGGCCATGAAAAATTATAATGTGAATAAAGATAGTCTAGTATATGTAGATGAGATAAGTAGGGGTGCTGATGTTATAGTAAAAATGGCTAACAAAGGATATGAAATATTAACATTTTAAATTAAAAATAGATCTAAGCCTTTCAGTTCTCCAACTATTATTGGTTCTTCTTTTGTTATCCATTTTCTTGCCTTGACTTCTCTGAGAGCCTCTACCACTTCAACCCAATTCTCTAGCTCAGGAATCTCATAAACTACAACGAACTCGTAATCGCCTACCCCAAAGGAGTAAGTGGTATATGACCTAATTCCCTTGTTCTTTGGATGAGTCCTAGCAGTTTCAATATGCTCTTTCATGATTTTTTCCCTTTCTTCAAAAGGTAGAAGATACCATTCTACGTCCTTTTTCATTGGATATGCTACAAAATACCTTAAAGGCTCTAATGAGAGAACCTTCTTAATGTCAAAATTGCCTCTTGTATATGGCGACGACCTATATATGGAAAATAAGGATAATGATTCATAACCTAAATCCCTTATTTTAGAAAGTAAAGTATATTTAAATTCTAATAATTTTGACGTATCGGAGGAAGTTACCCAATAAATAATATCACTATCATTCCTAAGAGAGATATATCTTTTTAGTGAAATTAGATTATTCCTAAACTGTGATTCCACAGATTCTATCTCATTTATTATATCCCTTCTCTCTTCTCTACTACTACTCCACCATCTATTTGAAAGCTTTATTGAGGAAATGTAAAAGTATGCTAAACTATTTTGGCTCATTATCCTCTAAGTCTTGAATAATGTCATTATACAATATTAATACTTCTTCCAAATTTGCCAAATAAGCTATAAAGTTGTTGGATAAATTCTGTCTAACGTATTCATCAAGTAAATCTAAACCATCTGCCGTAGGACCATTTATTATTCTTTCAACATACTCTTCAAATTTTTTCTTTGAATCAGCAAGTATTATAAAAGCTATGGGTATAATGCTTAATATATCCTTAGATGAAGCATTAACATCCTTTACTACATCTGAGCTAACTCCACTATAGTGAATAGAACTTAACCCATATTTCTTAGTTACTCTACTTTCAACCTTATTTTTCAACTTATCTATGGATAAAGGTAGGTTAGAAATAGGAGATGGATTGCCAACAATAATATCTACCCCAACACTATTGGAAATTCTATCTAAGTACATTATTGCCCTAAGCAAGCTGGCTAATTTGTGTTTTTTGACTGAGCTGGGCTTCTTTCCCACGTTAAACCCTATAAGGTATTTGAAGATACAGCCTGCGTAAATAGTTTTACCATTTTGTATAGGATTTTCTGCTGGTAATAGATTATATTCTACAAACTCCCTATAAATCAAAGTATATTCCTCTTCGTTTATCGAAGACTTTAAGTAGTCTTCGAAGTTCTCTATTTTTTCTCTCCTCGATTCAACAACTTGGCCTAACTCGTTGTATTTCTTAATTATTGGAGGATTATACGACATGTCAATAAATATTTGAAGTATAGGAAAGGAATCCTCACTCCTTAATACAGTGGCTGCGTAAGCGTTGTTAGGAAATTTGACAACGCCCACTATTACTCTAGAATTAACATCGCTAGATAGCGCTACATGCTTTGAAGAAGCTAAGGCTAATCTTTCCATATCGAACCATTCTTTACTTAATCGTAGAGTCTCTGAATTGGTGTCAATATTTCCGTAATTGTAAACTATTGAATCTACCTTTAGTTCCTCCGCTACTTCCTCTATTACATCCTTAATGAGAGAATCTATTTGAGGAATTGGTGGTAATATATAGTGTTCCTCAGTCTTATATATATGGACGCCATTATCTTGTAGTTTTATTAACATTATCTCCTTTCTGTTACCCTTATCGTCAATTAGAGAGCATAGAATCTCTGGTTTTTCAGGATTTGAGTATACTTCTAATAGCCCCACTTATCCCATCCTACTTAAATTTGTTAATACAGATACTTTTATTAGGATTATGGTAGAAAAACCTTTTCCAAGCTCAATAGCAATACTTCATCCACTACCAGCTAATTCTCCCTATTTCTTAGGTAAGTTTTACTCCAAACCTCATTATAATAATGTTGTCATTCGAAAACAGTTCTCCCATCATATAGAGAGATATTTAGCTCAAAACTTCTCCATACCTTAAAAGGTCCCCCCGCATAAGTTCTATGTGATAGGATTAAGAGTGACATATATATTCATTTAAATCTAAATGTAAGGCATTAGCCAGCTATAACTTTATCTGGATTACGAATATCTAAAATAAGTGATAAATAAAGATAAATCAGTAGAGTCGCTGATATAATTGATGTCAGAAGAGTCGAAGAAGGCTTTAAGGGTATTTATAACTGGTAACCCCGGTGTTGGGAAAACTACAATATTACTCTTTTTAATTAATAAATTAAGTGAGAATAATTACAAAGTTGCTGGATTTTATTGCCCAGAGGTGAGAGAGAATGGAAGAAGAATAGGTTTTAGAATAGTAGATATAACTACCAATGAAGGAGACTGGTTGGCTAAAGAAAACGCGCCTGGAAGAGTAAAAATAGGGAAGTATACAGTTTTAGAAGATAGTGCTAAAAGAATAACTGAGATTACATTGTCTAACGTTAATAAGGCAGATGTTTTAGCGATAGACGAAATTGGACCAATGGAGTTAAAAATACCTACAATAAAGAAATTAATTGAGACTATTCTAAATAATCAAAAACCTTTGATTGCAGTGTTACATAGGACACAAAAACCCATGGGAGGAAGAACCTACGTAATTACCGTTGAAAATAGGGATTCGATAAAGTACGAGATTTTGAATTACATATTAAGTAGCCTAGATTAACTTCTTCCATGGCCTTTTCTAAATTCTCTAAATTCAGATGGTATTATACGTTAAATATTTGCTCAACAAATATTCTCATAATGGTAATGCATGAATATATCAGAAAATCGCTCACAATAGATTGTGAAGCTGTTACTAACTATATTGTGGAAAGGATAAGGGAGTATCTTGAATTTAGCAATAAGAAAGGAGGAGTAATAGGGGTAAGTGGAGGAGTGGACTCAGCAGTAACTGCAACGCTTCTTGCTAAAGCTACTGATAATTTCTTCATACTTCTCATGCCTTCCTCTTCAACGCCAAAGATAGATTTGGAAGACTCCTTCGAAATGATAAAATTCCTCAACGCACAAAATAAGTACAAATTAATTAATATAGACGAAATTGTGAGCTTATTCTCAAATAAAATAGAAACAGATAACAAATACATAATAGGCAACATAAAAGCTAGAGTTAGGATGATAATACTTTACGCATATGCGCAAATGTTAGATTACTTGGTGGTAGGAACTGGAGATAAGAGCGAACTATTATTGGGATACTTCACAAAGTATGGGGATGGAGGTGTTGATGTTTTACCAATAGGTGATTTGTACAAGACACAGGTTAGAATGTTAGGAAAATGTTTGGAATTACCGGAAAGGATAGTCACAAAACCAAGCTCCCCAGCCTTATGGGAAGGACAAACCGCTGAAGGCGAATTAGGAATTGATTACGAAACAATAGATTCGATATTATACTTAAGATTTGACGAAATGAGAAGTGAAGATGAAATAGTGAAAATGTTAGGAATTCCTATAGATACTATTAAAAAAGTTGATAGACTAGTTAAAATCTCTCAGCACAAAAGACTACCCCCAGAGATATTTAGATTAAGTGGAAGAGCCATAAACTCGGATTGGAGGTTTCCTAGAAGATGGGCATAAAAGTGGAATTAGCTCAAATAAGATCTTACCCCGGAGATGTGTATAGAAACTATAAGAAACATTTAGAGATCATAGAGACCACTACTGCAGATTGTGTAATCTTTCCAGAACTCTCCTTAACTGGTTACATCATAAAAGATCTGACATATGAGATATATAAGGATGCAGAGGAGGCTACACGTAAAATAGCAGAGAAAGTTAACAAGTGTGCCGTATTTGGAACAATAAAGGAAGTTAGGAAAGGAATATTAAGAAACTCAGCGGCAGTTATAATTAATGGGAAATTAGATTATATATATAAGTTTTATCTTCCAACATATGGATTATTTGAGGAGAGAAGATACTTCCAAAGAGGAGACCCACTTAAAGATTTGAAAATTTTCGAGTATAGAGACTTAAAATTTGGTGTAGTAATTTGTGAAGATGCGTGGCATCCAGAGCCAATAGAGGCACTATCGCTTATGGGAGCTGACGCAATTTTTATACCCTCAGCATCACCAATGCGAAAACTAAGAGAAAACTTGGCAATAGAGGAGAGTTGGGATTCACTTTTGAAGGCTCACTCATTAATGAATACTGTTTGGACTGTTTTCACAAACGTTGTAGGTAGTCAAGAAGAGGAATACTTTTGGGGAGGATCTAGAGTAGTTTCTCCATTAGGTGATGTAAAACTTAAACTAAAGCTATTTTATGAGGATAGGGGAGTTGTGGAGATCACTGAGAATGAGTTGCTTAGGGCTAGGTTCTTTAGCAGTTATAGGGATCATATAAGGGAGTTTCATTCAATTCTTGATAAACTATAACTTTTATAACTGTATAAACGATATTCATTATTGGGTATGATTTCTCAAAGATTTAATCTAAATCTCTTACTCTTACTTATAATTATAATTCTGCTCATTGTAGCCATTTTCTATCCAGTAGCGCTTATTCCCGCAGCCTTAGCAGGCGCGTTCATAGATGGATATCCTTTTGCAAGAATTTTTATACCGATACCGTTATTAATATTATTCCTGTTAGGTCTTCATAATGATTTTTATGCATTTGGTACACTAGCAATGATACTATTATTGGTTCTATTATTTATTAGAAGTATTACCAAGCACCTTAGTTTTAAATTTTAAATTTATTAACCACTATCACGTTATTTTACATATGAACAGTTTAATAAAGGCATTGCTTATACTAAATCTAATATTATCCCTCACTCTATCAGAACTTTTTGTAATTCCTCTCGTTTTACTTACAGCGAAATTCATTTTATCTGGTGTAAAAAGAGATTAGAACACTTGTTCTAAGGCGTAGGGTTTTATCACTCCCTTCAATTTTTAATATATGCTACTAAGATTAGACGAGATCTTCCAAAACAAGGGATGGGATACAAGGAAAAAGATATTAGATGAATTGAAAAATAAACCCCAAACAGCTTATGAATTGTCTAAAAAACTAGGATTGAACTATTCTACAGTAAAATATCATTTAGAAATTTTAGAGAAATTCGGATTAGTAAACATTAATAGAGATAAAACAAAATGTTTTTATGCGGTGTCAAAGAATTATAAAATAGTTGAAAAGTATTTAGAGGAGGAAATAGCAAAAAGATAACTGAGAAAACTTTGAACAGTAGTTCAATATTTTTCATAATACTATATCTAATCTTTTTACTTATAGGTAAAATAAAATATGTAAAAGGAGTTGAGAAAATCGTAGACATCGTAGTTATACTTCTAATATCAACAATCTCATATTGGGCAGGGGAAGAGATTACGAGTAACCAAATATTTGGTTTACTTATAAGTTCACTAATACTAGGCATATTATCAATAATTATTACGTACTTTTCTGGAGTAGCCATAAGACATTTCAATACTACGAAATCACTAATGAAAGCTAATAGAGAAAAGATAATTATAGGCAACAGTAATAGGCAGACGATAATAAAATACATGCTACCGTTTGTAATAGGATGGATACTTGGATTATTGTTTCATATTAACGGTACTGCTATAGTGAGCATGGTAGATTACGAGCTATATGCTTTAGCCTCAGTATTGGGCTATATCATGGGAAAGGATATTAGCCGTAAAGTAATTCTAAGTAGCAGTAAAGATTCCTTAATCTCATTATTTATAACAATTCTTGGAGATATCATACTAGCCTTAGTTATGTATATGTTACATATAGCTAACTTTACAATTTCATTGGCTATTGCATTGGCTAGTGGATGGTATAGTTACGTTGGACCACTGGTAGCAGTAAGCTCTGATCCATATTTAGGTACCTTAGCTTTTCTCGTGAATTTCCTAAGGGAACAACTAACTTACGTTTTAGTACCTTTTCTTCTCAAATTGAAATTTGAACCTAGATCTGCAATTGCAGTGGGAGGTGCGACAGCAATGGATACCACGCTTCCACTTTATGTAGAAGTTCTGGGAAAAGAGTATGCACTATCCGCAATGATTACAGGGGTAATACTAACGCTCGTAATACCAATTATTTTACCTCTAATAATCTAAACCTTTCCTATTTTTATCAAGATGAGTACTGCAATGATTATTACAATAAAAAGTACAATCAGTGGTAAGTAACTATATATTGTTGAAGACTGTGATCCATTCTCAGAATTTGTCCGAAAGATGTATAATTGTACATTTTGACTTGTACCATTAGCTTGATAAAGTATATTGTCATGATATGTGAGAGTTAATGTTATTTCACTTCCATGAAGATTTAAAAATCCCTTATATATGGTGACGTTTACATTATTTTCTGTTTTGTTCATAATTAAGGTATAATTTTCAATTATGCTTCCGTTTATGAGAAGTTGTGGAGGAAATAGGGAATAGTTAGAGATTGTGAAGACCTTATTATAAACTATGCTTCCATTAGTATTATAGATTGTAAAGTTATAGGTTAAAGGAGATAGCGATAATATAGTATAATTGTATGTATATAAATATAAAGCATTATTATAAATTATTTGAACGTTATAAGAGAAGGATTGGTGAGGAGAAAGGGGCATTGAAATTAATAATATAAGAAATATGAATGCTAATTGATAAACCATACATTAATAACTCTCTTTTAACTTTATAAAACCTATGAGCGATGAATGGATTAAGATCTTTGAATCTGATTTTTACGTTCGTGAGATGATAAAGGTATGGGACGAGGGAGAGAAGTGGGCTAATTGGATAGATGAAGTAGTAAATAAGTACAAGTTAGAAAAGAAGGTTCTTGATGTGCCTTGTGGAATTGGTAGAGTTTCATATTTTCTCGCAAATAGGGGTTATAAGGTTACTGGAATAGATATTTCAGAAAGAATGATATCGATGGCTAGAGCTAATATTCAAAACGGAAAATTCATAGTAGGAGATATGAGGAAAATAAAGGAAATACTTGGTGACGAAAAATATGATCTTGTGATAAATATCTATAATAGTTTAGGGTATTATTCTGAAGAAGATGACCTAAAAATTTTAGAATCGTTGAGAAATAGTACTAGGAAAATATTAGTAACTAACCTAGATAATAGAGACTATATAATATATAATAGACCCAATGAATATTACACTTATATACCGCCATATTTAGTTTACTCTAAAGTGGACTTTGAGCAAGAAACTTCAAGGTTATTGATATATAGAAAATATTACATAAATGACCAGGAGGTAGGAGAGATAACCTACAAGCAAAGATTATATAGTATTCATGAGATTTTAGCTCTACTCAAAAAGGCTGGATTACAGCCAGTAGAAGTACTATCAGGATATTCCTGGAAGAAATTCAGCATAATGGATCCGGAAATGACAATAATAGCTACACCAGCTTAGATAACTGACTTCCTTTAAAAGACTAAGATCTCAGTTGCAATTCCCTTTCTTGTTTCAAAATCTTCAACTAACTATAGGAACCCTTCAAAGTAATCTTGTTTCCGCTTACCTACACGGTTACAACTGAAAGCCTCACCCTTTACCCTAGACCCTAAATTCATTTTACAAAAATAATTTCATGGCATAATCATCTATTATCTTGAAAATTTTATAATTAGAGAAAAAGTTAAGGTGGATGACCTAATTTAATTAGTGCTACCGCGGAGATTTGAACCCCGGACAACCAGATGCCTAATTCGTTAAATTAATAGGTTTGATTTAAAATCTTTACGTTAAAGAGTCAATTTTCACTCTAATAATATAATTTAGATGATGGAAGAATATGCATAATATGAGACGTTAAATACTTAAGCACCTCAGTTAATTTGTTTATTCTCCTCCCTTTTAGCGTATAAATTCTGAACTTCTTACCATAATATTTTATCTATAACATAAATATTATTCCTTTTTGATTTTCGAAAATATCGCCAAATACAGATTTTTGTCATATTCGAGCTTTTAGATTAAATAACCAATATTGTACTAACTTTTACAGTTAATATTGTTATTATTTTTCCTAACACTTATTTTTCTCCTCTTTCTCTAAGTGAAAATACATTTAAGCTTTTAAATACTAAACAACCAGACACGTAAGCATCTCTAGTTCAAAAATTTGAAACATTAGAGCTTAGTATAGCAGAAAAAGTTATAGTTCTGCAAGTTCGTATTTAATGTGAGAACATGGCTACTACCATCAAGGTTATGAGGAAATATTACGCAATAGATTATAATAGGAGGATAGTGGCTGAGGCTGATTCTGAAGAAGAGATTGATAGGATCATGGAGAAGAAGGGTTACAGTAAAGGGACTTACGATATTTTAGTTTCTATCAAGTATGTAGAGAGTTAACAATGCCTAACGAGATAGAAGTACCATTTGTTAAGGTTAATGATACGTATTTACCTTTACTTAGGGTGGAAATGGAGTGTCCAAAACTGGGTAAAGATTATTTAATTTATGCACTTCCAGATTCTGGAAGTAAGTTTTCCATAATTAGAAATGATACTTTCTTAAGGTGCTTTGATAAATCCTCATTAAAAAGCTGTTTAGTTGATAAAGTTATGATTTCCAATCTGCTTACTCCAAAAGAAAGGTATGGCATAAAATTTCGCTTCGAAGAACTTAATTACACGATACATATACCAGTAGCACCTTTAGACTTCGTAAACTTAGGTGAGGGTATATATCCCAGCCTAATTATAGGTAGGGAAGACCTTTTTTCAAGAACGACGATATGCTTCGACAGAAACGTCAGATTAATTATTAAGGCTAACGATCTTTAACTTAGTAAGAGTACCACAAATTTTCTTTAGATATATGGAGATTTCTTTATTATTATCTGCTTTCAATTATAATTTCTTACGTAAAAAATTTCTACTACCATTCCTCAATAACCTAAATTATTATTCAGGTGGCTGATTATCACGATCTTTGCATCCAGCTTAGTCTTCTTTATTATCTTAGAGTATTCTTAGTTTGAGTCCTTGTCAAGGCCACTAATATCTCTGTGTTGGGTTAAGAAATCACTTGTATTAAATTCCAATTTCATAAGAATAAAATGTTAATACTCTTCTCAGAATTACTAGTTAGTTTGAAATTAAAAATTAAGCAATTAGTGATTGTCTGATTATAGTTAACTTTTTTAAAAATTCTCAATTATAATACACCTCAGAGTTTAAAGCCTAAGAGTATTAAATTGTTGCATTATGAAGAGAAGAAAGGTGATAAGCGAATTTTTAGACAAGGAGTGACGTTAATAGAGTATGAAAACGCTCCATCAAAGAAAATTCAGTGGAGCTAGTTAATAGAGGGTGATCCTTTTGGAGAACACGAGAATAAGTTATAGAATAAATTATGGTTCTGAGAGTAACTTGAGGAGTTTTAAGGTGAAGTATTTAGGAAAGAGGGGACAAACATAGGCTTCTAATTAAGGAAGGTATATCTGTTGTGGAACCAAGACTAAAAGGATAGAGAGTAAGGAGGTGCTAATACCAGATAAGCTGTACCAACCCTACCCTTTACAGCAAAAGAGTGAAGAAGGTAAAGATTCGAATCCGATAGAATGTGAAATATACCAAGTACTAGTTTCAATATTGTACTGAATGTTAGCTGAAGGTGTAGCTGAAAGTGTGGCATGTGATGAAGCTTGTGGATCAGCTTGCTTAATATTTATTGAGGATCCTATTATTTATGTTGTTTGTGTAGTGATATGTGTGCCTTCTTGTGATGAATTGTTCCAACTTATTATCTCATTAGGAGTAGCAACTGCTTGTGGACTAGGTGGCGAATATCTGTGCAGAAAGCTGGTTTATGTTGTTAGTGAATTTTTAAGTATTATAAACAAAGCTAACTAAGGGAGAGGTTATGGAAGGAGATAGATTATCCTTTTTTAAATGGCTCGGTTTAAGCATTACTATTTATATGTTTGCCTACAGTAATTGCTGTAGTACTATCGTTTTCTATCCCTTACTATATATTACATAATTTAACACTGGCCAATACTCTTAGTACGATTATTCCTATATTAGTATCTATTGTTTCGGCTACTTACTTTAAGCGATATCTCCAAAGTCGTGGTCTTATTACTCCCTTTATGAAGAGGGTATCCATTACAATCTTACCGGATAGTGGACAACCTATTGACGAGAAGTACATTAAGAGTTTTGAAGCTAGGCTTAAGTTTACAAAGGGCGAGGAATATATTAAACAGTTGGCCATGCTTGGTATGATGTATCTGCAAAACGCTGTAGCTTATAACAACAAGGATCTCTACTTGAGGGCTAAGGAGTACTTGGCAAGGGCTGAAGAGGCTATGAAGGGAAAGAGTGTGAGTTTTGAGACTAAAATGTTGGTTGATAATTTGAAGAGTAAGATTGAGACTTATAGATACCGTTTCGGAGAGGGTAAAAAGTCTTAAGGGGTGAGGGTATAAGCCCTGCTAAACTATGATTTATAAACTAATAAGTTATACTAGCTCTAAAAATCATATGCAATTAACTATTCTATCAAATTTATAGCTTAATGACTACACTATTTCGACATCTAGTAATCCTACAATATTGGCTTTAAATATTTCGACCATATTTCTTTAAGTATACTTATCTTAAACGCCTTTCTAACTCTTGATCAATCTAAAAGGTTCTAGTAGATAACATCATAATATTATATTCAAAATTCAATGGTTAATACTTAATATGATATCTAAATAATTTTAAGAGAAAGTGATAGCTGAACAGCGACTGCTCTTAATCAGCACTAGGATTAAGCTCTCTACGTCTTCAAGTGATCTATTCATAAAGAATTAGTGCCGCCGCGGAGATCTGAACCCCGACAACCAGATCTCAAAAACGTTTCTGGATTATTTTTTAGAAACGTAAAACGTTCATGAAAGAAGAAGAAACTAATTTATAAAAAATATATTGATATAGTAATCAGTAGATAACGAAGCGTTTCTTATTGTTAAACTCCTCAGTTTAATCGATAAAAATTCAAAAATAATGGTAAATTTTATTAAATACTTAAAGCCTATATTTTGTTAATGGTTTATGGTGAAATATTTGAAAATAAAGAGCTCAGAAAGAAGGCTTTAAGAGAAGAAATAGGGATAGAAGAAGAGGAGGAAGTACCAGAGAGGATAGTTGTTACACCTTTACCTCTCATAACGCTATTTCCAAAGGACTTTGAAGAGAACCTTAAGAAACTCGGAATTTCGATTAGAAAACTGGAACCAAAAGACATGCTGCTTAAACCCTTTGGGGGAAACTTACTATTAGAGAAGGGTAAGAATAAGGGATTAATAGCCTTTATTGGTAGGGGGTTGATAGAGTTCACAGATAGGTTAAGACTATTAATAAGTTTAGAGAATATCAAAGACCTATTATTTACCGGGCTTGCTGGATCACTTTCTGAGGAAATTATAACGGGGGATATAAATATACCTAAATATCTTATCCCGTTTGAAAACGTGAGTTCCTTTTACGCAAACCCATCGGTAGCTACACCAAAAGCTGATGAAGACATTTGGAAAGAGGTTTACGATTATGCTACTAAGACAAAGGTTAAAGTACATTCTGGCCTTCACGCGACCGTTATGTTCTTCTATTCTGAGACCATAGAATTTCTAAATTATTTGAAAAATGTGGGTGTTTCTACAATAGACATGGAACTCAGTGCTTTTTACACAATCTCTAACCTTTACAATAAGAGGGCCGTAGGGGTTTTAAGGATTACTGATATGCCGCTCATAGAACACTATTTTTCAGAAATGTTCGCAGAGTTAGCTAAAAAGAAGAGAGAAGATTCTGTGGCATCGATCTTCGAAATTGTTTTAAAGTTCTTCAAAATGATTTAAGAAGGGCGATTCAAGGATACATTGCGAATTGTAATTTATGAGTGATATAAATATAAAAGTGTTAACACGATTAAGCATGTATTCCCTTTATAAACCGTTATTACCCAATTAAATTCGTCATAATTTTTGAAATATAGTGAATTTGCAATGGAAACTTGAATGGCCCCTACCGAAATATTTAATTGCTTTAGATTCACATTCATTTTATTATATAATTGGCTCCAAAATCCTATAACTTATACTTTTAAAATAAGCTTATATTCCAGTAACTCTATATTTTATATGAGTAAAAATGAGGAGAACACTTAAAGCAGCAATTTTAGGGTCAACAGGGTTAGTTGGAATAGAATACGTTAGAATGTTAGCGAGTCATCCATACATCAAAGTGGGATATCTGGCCGGAAAAGGTTCGGTAGGTAAACCGTATGAAGAAGTTGTAAGATGGCAAACTGTAGGTCAAGTTCCAAAGGAAATAGCTGACATGGAAGTAAAACCAACTGACCCAAAATTAATGGATGATGTGGATATTATATTTTCCCCCTTACCGCAAGGTGCTGCTGGCCCAGTAGAAGAGGAATTCGCAAAGCACGGGTTCCCAGTAATTAGTAATTCTCCAGACCATAGATTTGATCCTGACGTACCATTGTTGATACCTGAAATAAACCCCCACACGATATCACTTATTGATAAGCAAAGGGAAAGGCGCGATTGGAGGGGATTTATAGTTACTACACCATTATGTACTGCCCAAGGAGCTGCAATTCCATTAGCACCAATATACATGAACTTCAGAATAGATAGTAGCTTGATAACAACTATTCAATCGTTGTCTGGTGCTGGCTACCCTGGAATACCTTCGCTAGATGTTGTAGATAATGTATTACCTTTAGGTGACAACTACGATAATAAGACGGTTAAGGAGATTAGTAGGATTTTAAGTGAGACGAAAAGGATGGTGAATGACGATAATGATCTGTCATTAGGTGCAACAACTCATAGAATAGCAACAATTCATGGCCACTATGAGGTAATTTACGTCACTTTTAAAGAAGATGTTAGTGTAGAAAACATCATAGAGACCCTAGATTCGTTCAGAGGAGAACCGCAGAAATTAAAATTACCAACTGCCCCAGATAAACCAATCCTTTTAACTAATCAAGATGCGAGACCTCAAGTATATTTCGATAGGTGGGCAGGGGATCCACCTGGAATGAGTGTGGTAGTGGGAAGATTAAGCCAAATAAATAGGAGAACTATTAGGTTAGTATCAGTAATTCACAACACTGTAAGGGGGGCTGCTGGAGGAGGGATATTAGCAGCTGAACTCTTGGTCGAGAAAGGATATATTGATAAAAGGTAACTCTTTTTACTTATACTTTCTTATTCTACTCTATGAATTTTATTACATTTGCTGAGAAGTTAGGAATTGATCGGGAGGCCGCGATAAAAGTTTATAGACTATTTAATGGTGGTTACTTTGAAAGTTTATACTATTCAAAGCCTCCTATTCTTCATAAGCTTAGGGAATGGCCTAGAAAATATTTAAGTAAAAAACTTATATTAATAAGAAATATTCAATTAAACCAAGCATTTGAAGCCCTAATATGGTCAGATATAATAGCAATCTATGGGATGTCTTCGAAATTAATTGATAGACCAATCAAATATGATATTTTGGAGAAAAATGTGGAGTACGTATATGAAGAAATTAAAAAGTACTCTCTGTCCAATAATTTTACAGATTATCCCACGGCGTTGAGTTTAGATTTTGTTAAGGTAGATTTTTCGCCATTCATAAATGACTTAACTAATAAAAGAAGAGAGGAGATGAAAGCTAGTGATTCAGAAATAATTAATGATATTGCGTATGATAGCAAATTAATGGAAGAAATAAAGGTAAAATATCCTTGGGCTAAGAACGTCAAAAGAGAGAACGCTGTAAGGGCATTTCAGTTATCTGAAAGAGTAAATGAATTTGTAGACTATGTTATACCATATATATATTATTTAGCTGCGTCAAAAACACTTCATTTTGATTATACTCTCATAAGTAATACGATTTCAGAGACAATAAAAATAGTTGAAGAGGAAGGAAGTAAGGCAATAAAAGAACAAGAAGTAAGCAGTGAATACCAACGAAAAGTAAGAGAACTTTTCCAACTTATTATTACTACACTTAATTACTTTTAGGTTTATATACTATTTCGGCATAAAGATAATACGTGACAACAAGAGGAAAAGAACAACAGAAAAAGAGAAGATACAGTGAAAGTATCACTGCGTTCAAGAAAGAATTAAAAGCACTGAGCTTTGAGCCAATTTATGGAGAATCAATAAAGGATATCATAGCTAGATTAACGGTAAAAATAGAGGATATTGCAAACCAGTACAAATACTCAGTGGAATTTCCAGAAAAGGCTGAAATAGAGGCTGAAGGAGATGTCTACTATTTCATATATCCTATAACCTTAAAGACGAAGACAGGGAGGAAAAAGATCTATCTTCATGTTCAATATCTCATGTATGATCAAAATCAATGGGCCGGAATGATAACTGGAGTTAAATGAATTTCTTTCTTCTTACCCTTATTAGGATTAAAATGAAGATCGTTATAATATCTAATACAACACCTATAACCAAAATTGAATTATTGCCTAAACTTTGATACCTTGCTTTGGCGAAATTATTACCAATTGTTGTGATGTAGTTTACGTTACTACCTATAGTGCTATTTATATTTATTATTTGAGAATTAACTAAACTTACATTTAATGCCCTAGAATTGATTAAGGTAACCGAACCATTTTCAACTATTAGATTACGTATTATACTATTAACAAACGTGGCATTATGCCCAACTATTACAGCATTATCTATGAACTCATTGAAGGCTATAGTACCATTGAATACATGTACATAAACATATGGCAAGACAACGAATTGACCGGAAGGTGATATTGGATTTATGGATAAGGTATTAACGTTTAGTGTGGCAGGGAAACTCGTAGGAATCCCATCCGCTGATATCCCTTCCACGTAAACATACCAATAACCAGATATCCCATAAGTAGAATACCCTAAAGAGTTAGAAGAAGATCCGCTGGGGATTTGCAGTTGTCCAATCCAACTGCCGTTAAAGTATGTTAGAGGAACGCTATATTGCAGTTGTAAGTTATCAAACTGGCTAGCAAGATAAGAAGGAACAATAATCGCAGAAAATGAGCCATACTTGACTTCTGTACCGTTAGGATAAGTAATATTAGCTATTACGTAAATCCGTTGATTTTGGTATACGATACTAGTATTAGGTATTATTCTAACCTTAACATTAAGTGAGTAAGGGGACATGTAAATTTGAGTCACACCTATGCCTTCTGCAGTAAAGTTAGAAGCGTTGTAAATTGCCTTAGTTACAACATAATAATATCCCGGCTTCAATTTTGGTAAGGTAATTTGGGTTATATATATTAGTGTATTTTGATAAGTAACTGCATTTACGGGTATGGAGTAAACTTCATCACCGGATACGTTATAGAAACTTACCGTAACGTTGGGAGATCCTATTGCTAAAGCTTCAGCAAGTATGGTAACGTTTTGACCAGGAGAAACTACAACTGGATTTGTAAATATTGGGGGATACACTGCATCAAGAATATATATTCCGCTCACGAATTCATCAAAACCAAATACATTCGGTATTTTAATAAAGTAGACACCACTTATAGTTGTACTTGGTAACTGATATACCCCAGTAAGATAACCCAATTCTACTTGTATACCTAAAACGGAAAGGTTTATCACTGGAGTTCTTTGCAGTTGAACGCTTGAAACAATTGACATCTTGTTGTCTATCTGATCATATTTATATATTATAGCAGTAAGATTCGGAGGGTTCTTCACTAAAGAACCATTAGGATAAATGAGTTGAACTACTATAGGAACGGATTCAGGTTCTGGGAATAATGCAATTGGGGGAAAGATGAATTGAGCTTGATAACCAACAGTAACGTAAGTAGCACCATCTAAATTACCCGCTTTTACTATTACCTCTTGTATACCACTTCCACTTGCAACAAACTCACCAACCCAATAAGTTCCATTAAACGACAATGAGAACTGCTGAACAATAGAACTACCATTATAAACCATCCCAATTACACTTGAAGGTCTTATTCCAGTAATATTAGCAACTATTTTAACGACTTCCCCATCTAAATATGTAATATTATGAACTGCAACAGCGATAGTAGGGGAGTGCATTACTTTAGGTAATAATTGATATAAATAACCAGCATTTATTGACCCTAAACCAGTTACAGGGTTCAGCTCAGAGGAGTTAACATAATATGGCGTATTATATCCAAACCTTATAGGTATTAATGCACTTGTATTTCTTAGCTCATAAAGATAAGGATTTACAAATCCTAGTCTACCATAATCCTGTGTCATTAAGTCAATAATTCCGCTAACTATTGGCGTAGCTAGCGACGTACCTCCAACTAGGTAAGTTTGGTTATAGTAATATAAGATAAAAGCGCCAGTATACGGATTGGCATCAGCTACAACATCAGGAACTAATCTGAAACCACTACCGCCTTGATACCAGGGGGCTGGGAACAGTGTACTATATCCACCAGTAGAAGCCCCTAGAACACTTTCACCGCTCCACGCAGTCTCAATACTCTTATTTCCAGAGATGTAAACAGATGAACCACCTACTGCTAAAACGTAAGGCATTGAAGCTGGAAATATTACGGAACCTTGAGGAGCTAAGAAGTAATTATAACCATTTCCACCTCCATCACCAGACGCAGCCGTGAAAGTAATTCCCTCTACTTCGCCCAGCCAATATTCGTACATTAACGAGTTGACATATGAAAGAGGAATTAGCCCTAAATCTACGTAAAGTTCTGGAATACCAAAACTTTGTGATACGACATTTACCTCATTTTGTTGAACTATATATGCTATAATGGCAGGAAGAGGAATATTTGGATTAGCAACGTATAAAACAATTCCAGCATCGGGAGCTATAATATGTGCATACTCAACATCTAATGAGATCTCCATTGCCCAACCTGTTGTTATACCATCATTAGGATTATAAGCCCCTATGGGAACAACTTTAAAGAATGGAGGATTAGAAATATTGTACTGTTTATCAAATTCTTCTAATTGTTGCTGAATGTACGGATCACCGTAAAAGTCCAATACTCCTATAGCAGTGCCTTTTCCAGTTATATTATGGATATGTAACCAAGTAATGTTATAGGCATTAAGTAATTGACTAGGCGCTAAGGCGTTATATGCTACTGCTTGTGTAGTGTTGTAAAGCGTTGTGGGCTTATTTAGAATTAGTGAAGTAACGTTGGTTCCTATTACAACAGCGTTGGAAATAACTGGCGACCCCGAAAATTCATAGAATTTCTTTCCATTGAATTCATAAACATAGAATTTTCCATTTAGTACTTTTTCTAATTGGGAAACAGTTCCGCTAGCTAATATTACGTTCATATAACTTACTGCAGATATGTTTGATTGCCTTAACTGAGATAAGGTTTTTGATATTTCCTCAGACGGAATGAAAAGCTTCTCAACTTGGCTCTGATTTAATACCACATGTTCTTGAACGTACTGTTGTAAAAGGGGCAAATTATTAGGTGGAAAAATTATAGCTACAGTTAAGTAATAGTTTGGAGATAATGTGGAGATTTGTTGATTATTTACATTGGTTATAGTCAATGGTAGAACGATACCACTTAAGGCTAAAATTATTAAAAATATACTCCAGGTCATTAAAGTAAGATGGTTTCTGAGTGTATATAGTTTTTTCCAAACTGCAAAGGCTATTTAACTCCCCGGTTAAAAACCAAGAATGAGTTGGAAAACCTCACTTCATGGGAACCTTGAAACTGTTGGTGAAAGATCAGAATAAACTACCCTTTAATGCCGAAATGTCAGCAATGATTTTAAATTTCTATAGTAGAGTTAGACTTTGATGCAAAAGATACCAGAAGATGGAGAAGTAATTAAATTTGAAAATGGAAAATGGATTGTACCCAACAAGCCAATAATTCTGTACGTTGAAGGAGATGGAATAGGACCAGAAATAACACAAGCTGCCATGAAGGTCATAGACAAAGCGGTAGAAAAAGCTTATGGATCTAGTAGGGAAATTAAGTGGGTAGAAGCTCTAGCTGGAGACAAGGCGGAAAAACTAACTGGAAATAGATTTCCTAAAGAGACGGAGGAATTGATAGAGAAGTATAGGGTCTTGTTAAAGGGGCCCTTAGAAACGCCAATAGGCAAGGGATGGAAATCTATCAACGTTGCAATCAGATTAATGTTAGACCTTTACGCGAATATAAGACCAGTAAAATACATTCCAGGAATAGAGAGCCCCATTAAGAACGCAGATAAGATTGACATGATAATATTTAGGGAAAATACTGATGATTTATACAGAGGAATAGAGTATCCTTACGATAGTGAACAAGCTAAAAAAATTAGAGAGTTTCTCAAAAAAGAGCTAGGAGTAGATGTAGAAGACGATACTGGAATTGGTATAAAAGTTATCAGCAAGTTTAAGACACAAAGAATTGCAAGAATGGCCATAAAGTACGCTATAGACCATAAACGAAAGAAAGTTACGATAATGCATAAAGGTAACGTAATGAAATACACTGAAGGGGCATTTAGAGAATGGTCATATGAAGTCGCTACAAAAGAGTTCAGAGATTATGTTATTACTGAAGAAGAGATAACAAAGAACTATAATGGAGTACCTCCCTCTGGGAGAGTTATAATAAATGACAGGATAGCTGATAATATGTTCCAACAGATAATTATCAGGCCGGACGAATACGACATAATATTGGCTCCCAACGTAAATGGAGATTACATATCAGATGCAGCAGGAGCATTGGTAGGAAATATTGGAATGTTAGGTGGTGCAAATATAGGTGATACTGGAGGCATGTTTGAGGCGATACATGGTACAGCACCCAAATACGCTGGTAAGAACGTTGCCAATCCCACGGGAATAATAAAAGGTGGAGAATTAATGTTGAGATTTATGGGATGGGATAAAGCTGCTGACTTAATAGATTCTGCAATTATGGAGTCCATAAAGCAAAAGAAGGTTACACAAGATCTGGCCAGATTTATGGGTGTAAAGGCATTATCGACAACTGAATATACTGATGAACTAATATCGATAATCGATACATTATCTTAATTTTTACAGTAAATTTCCTCTGTTTCTACATCACTTTCATACCCTAATTTCTTTATTTGTCTCTCTGTGAATTTCCTCTGTTTCCAATGAAAATCATTTCCTTTTGCTTAATCTAAATTATACAAATATCTTTCTTTTTCTTTTCCTTGATCGCAATGATTCAGAGGAAATTAACAGTGTGTCTCTTTATAAATAGTACTACTATATGCAAACGTATTACTTGAGTTGCTTATAGGGTATGTCGAGTACAGAGAACGTCAGAAATTTACTGTATAACTGGGGAGTTAAATATCACTATTAACTAAAATTTTCCAGAAAATGACTACCTAAATGACGCTAATCGCTTCTATACGGTTATATTACCTCGCAATGAGAGCAAATTATTTTTAGATTCTATACTGTTAAGATTCTAACAGTTTTGAAAAGATTAATAAGTAACTTTTTTAACCTATGTATGTGGCCACGGTTATTAGGCGTACGTTTATAAAGTCTACCCTGGCAGTTTCTTTTTCAACATCGTATTTACTGTATCTTATTGCTAGGATCTCTTTCGGATCAGGTAAACTCGCATTTATCATAGCATTGCTACAATTATATCCTTATTTTTTAATCGAGTACTTGCCTACGTTACAAGTTGTTTCGTTGTTCTTCCAATCTATTTTATTGCTTCTTTTTGCTATTTTTATTTTATTGATTACTTACATGTTATTTTCATTCTATAAATTATACAAAATGGTTAAAACCTCGATTTTGAAGTAATATTGATATAACCTGTGCTCTAGATATTACCAATACGGTCATAGGAAACAGGTTTAACAGTAGAAACATTAGAAGTGTATGTGATAAGGGAAACACTGAAAGGTGGTAAGGGTGAAGTTATAAAAAACCCTAAGGTCTTTATCGATCCGTTATCTGTATTTAAGGAAATTCCGTTCAGAGAGGATATATTAAGGGATGCTGCAATAGCCATTAGGTATTTCGTTAAGAATGAGGTCAAGTTTTCGAACTTATTTCTTGGCTTAACCGGTACTGGGAAGACCTTCGTGAGTAAATACATATATAACGAGATTGAGGAGGTTAAGAATGAGGATGAGGAATATAAGGATGTAAAACAAGCATATGTTAATTGTAGAGAAGTCGGTGGAACACCACAGGCAGTATTATCATCCTTAGCAGGCAAATTGACTGGTTTTTCAGTCCCTAAGCATGGTATTAATCTAGGTGAGTACATTGATAAGATAAAAAATGGTACTAGGAACATAAAGGCCATAATATATCTTGACGAGGTTGACACACTGGTTAAGAGAAGAGGGGGAGATATAGTACTTTATCAACTGCTTAGGTCTGATGCTAATATATCAGTTATAATGATTAGTAATGACATAAATGTTCGTGACTATATGGAGCCTAGAGTTTTATCATCCTTAGGTCCTTCAGTTATCTTTAAACCATATGACGCAGAACAACTGAAATTTATCCTTTCAAAGTACGCAGAATATGGTTTAATAAAAGGTACCTATGATGATGATATACTAGGTTATATCGCAGCTATCTCTGCTAAAGAACATGGTGATGCAAGAAAGGCAGTCAATTTACTTTTTAGAGCAGCTCAGCTAGCTTCTGGTGGGGGCATGATTAAAAAAGAGCACGTAGATAAGGCGATCGTAGATTATGAACAAGAGAGGCTTATAGAGGCCGTAAAAGCCCTTCCTTTTCATTATAAATTGGCTTTAAGAAGTCTAATAGAGTCAGAAGACGTGATGTCTGCTCACAAAATGTATACTGATCTTTGTAATAAATTTAAACAAAAACCTTTGTCGTATAGAAGATTTTCAGACATAATATCAGAATTGGATATGTTTGGGATAGTTAAGATAAGGATAGTTAATAGGGGTAGAGCTGGTGGAGTCAAGAAGTACGCTTTAGTGGAAGATAAGGAGAAGGTGTTAAGGGCACTTAATGAGACTTTTGAAGATAGTATAAGTATTGGTGATTTTGATGATGTGGGAGAAAATTAAGAGGCTAGAAGAAAGATTGTATGAACTAAGAAAGGAAATTGAGGAAGTTGAAAAAGAATTAGAAGAATTACCAAACGGACATCTTGAGGTAAAGACGATTAACGGAAATGTCTACTATTACTTAAGGTATTGGGAGGATGGTAAACTAAGAAGCAAATACATTGGCAAATTTGCTAGTGATATTAAGGAAAAACTTTCAAGGGGAGAGGAATTAAGAAGAAGATTAACACAATTAAAAGAGGAAGAAAAGAAGTTATCCAATATTATTGACAAAATAGAAAAGATTATTACTGATTATTAAACATGTCCTTATATGTACGTTTTACTTTAAGATAGTCTTAAATAAACTATTCTCTATAGATATAGAATAGTGATAGCTGTGATAATAGTATCGGCTCAAACATCGGTTTCCCAAGCGTTATCTGGGATAGCGACTAGTATTATTGACGCAATACCTTCTATAATAGTGTTTGTAATAATACTATTAATAGGTTATATAATAGCTAATATAGTATCGTATTCCATTAGGGCATTCTTAGGTAGGATTTTTAGAGAAGAACACGTTAGAGCTAGCGTTGACATAATAGCAGGTACAGTGAAGGCGTTAATCATATTAATTGCACTGTCAATAGCTCTTTCTTTTCTACAACTAGGAGCAGCTTCTGGATATGTTCAACAGATAGCTAATTATTTGCCTAAGTTAGCTGGGGCTATAGTACTCCTTACCATAGGCTTAACTCTAGTTAATATTTTAGTTGATTACATGCAGAGGCAAATAGGAGCTAAATCTCAAGATGACTTAATAACTGCCATATTTAACGTTCTGAGGTTTGGTCTATATGCCGCAATCATAACTGTTGCTGCAGCCTTAGCAATTTTTAGTGTTATACCCTATGTTGATCCTTATGTCTTTTATGCAGTAATATTAGGTGCAGTAATATTATACGCAGCATATGCCCTGATTGATAAAGTGCTAGTTCCCTTTGCGAACTCTAATCCAGACCTAGCCTATGTGGCAAATTATGGCAGATTAATATTGTATATAATTATACTACTAATTGCAATAGCCATAATAGTTGAACCCTTCGGAAACGTTACATCAATAATATACGCTTTATCATGGGGTCTAGCGATAGCTTTTGCGATAGCATTAATTCCTCTAGTTATAGCTTTAGTAAAGAAATTCTTAGCAGAAATTAAGTGATTCTTTATAACAAGCTATTTTTTAACTCTCATTTACTTATATTTTTTATGGTTGGGATTTCGTCGAAAGAACTAGAGGAACTTAAAAGTAACGGCTGGTTAATATTAGAGGATGAAAAGAAGATTAAGAAGGAATTCAAGTTTAAGGATTTTAAGCAATCAATAGATTTCTTGAAAGATATACAACCATCAGCCGATGCTTTAGATCATCACCCTGATGTTTGTGTCTATTATAATAAAGTAATAGTGGAGTTAACAACCCATGATGTGGGAGGATTAACAGATCTTGACTATAAATTAGCTATAAAAATTGATGAACTTTACAAAATGAAAACTAGCAATTTATAATACGAATTGACATGTTAAATGACAATAGCGTTTTTGTGCATTGGTCCATTAACCATACTTATCAAGATTTCAAGAAGTTAGAAAGAACTCAATACGTTCTCTTCCGCCAACCTTAACTCCTTTATTTACTTTGATTTTTAGGAAGTTTTCTAACATACTGATCTGCCCTTTCATTTTAACGTTTAGTATTTTTCCAGGAAATCTCCATATTACTTCATATGGATACTCCGTAACCTCCTCCTCATAGAAGTTTTCATAAACGTTTAATCCTTTCCTTACTTTTCCCCTAAATGTTATTATAAACTCAATAACGGGATGGGTTATATCTAAAAGGAAAATGTCTGTACTAACTACT
Organism: Saccharolobus shibatae B12; assembly: GCF_019175345.1. Taxonomy (NCBI): domain Archaea; kingdom Thermoproteati; phylum Thermoproteota; class Thermoprotei; order Sulfolobales; family Sulfolobaceae; genus Saccharolobus; species Saccharolobus shibatae. The sequence goes on from NZ_CP077717.1 coordinate 922,275, forward strand.
TTAGCTCTTGTTAATCTATCGTTTATTATTATCTTTTCCTCATCTAAAAAACTCTGCATGTTTCGCTTAACTACCTCTATTTCTTTATTCACCATTTCTCTTGTTAGACTTGCGTAATAATTTTCAGGGTCATAATAATAGAAAAAAGTGTATTGTGTTACGTTACCTAACTTATCCATAACGAAATTTCCTAAGCTGAATATCGGAGTTACTTTTTCGCTCATCTTTTCCTCCTTTTCCGTCCTGTCTCTGCTTGCAAATAGGGCTGTAAAACTTCTTTTAGTGCTGGACATTCATTTAACTTTCGTTTTAACTCAGTTAGGAAACAGCATAGAGCTCCTAATCTCTCCATACTTGTAAACTTTATCGAGTTCTGTGGTCTTTCAGTTGATATTGTTAAGAATTTGGCTTGTCCAGATAATGCCTTTAAGTAGAGTCTTCCCGTAGAAGCTAATTCCGTAGTTGTCCATTTTCCCTCAGTGGATTCTGGTAATTTTATTTCATTCCAAGAAACGTTATTGCACTCAGTTTGACATTCAAATTCCTCATCTGTACTAATTAAGTCTACAACCTCTGCCTCTGCAATCTGTGCTGTAGGTGACAAGAAGTTTGATGTAGCAGTTTTCAATTCCTCTTTTTGATATGCACAACATGCCAGAGTTTGTAATTCATCTACCATTTCAAAATCTCTTAGATTTATGTTATTTGTCCCTCTTACAGTGGATATTGTGAGTAATGTAAGTGAATTAGGAAGCATGAGTACTTCAAATTTGAAATAATTTGAATCAGCTATTCTTATAATATAGGTTTTGTTTTCTTCATTAGCTAACTTTCTAAAACTTTCGAATTTCTCTCGAAGGAGATTTGACTCACAGTTAGGTACAAGAAATGAGAAACCTCTTATTTCCCTTATTGACTTCGTTGAACACTTCATCGTGTATATTATACACTATTAAGGTATTTAACTTTAAGAGCTATCCAGCTCGTTAGCTTTTCGAATATCAGCATAGGCTTCATCTTCCCTTCCTAATTTCATTAGAGATTTAGCTCTCCTTACGTATGCACTTCTATATAATGGATTGATATTGATTGTTTTAGAGTACATATCCACTGCTTCTTGTAATAATCCCCTACTTTCCTTTAATTCTCCTAAACTAAAGTATACTTCTGCATAGTATGGGTTTAGATTAATTGCCATTTCCAAATCACTTTCTGCTTCCTTATAGTTTCCTAATCCTCTTTGAGCCAAAGCCCTATAAAAGTACAATTCAGCGTCAGTAGGATATTTCTCAATTGCAAAACTTAAGTCAATTATTGCATCATTATATCTACCTAATTTAAGTTCCGAGATCCCCCTTATCTTATATACTAAAGGATCCTCATCTTCTATAGTCTTAATCTCATCTAGGGCTTTTTCGTAATTTTCCAATTTTAAATAAATCAGTCCTCTTAGTTTACTAGACTCCTTCGAATTATCATCTAAATATGTTAGTGCATCTCTATAAAGTCCTTGAGCTATGAGTACTTTTGCCATTCCAATTTTATCTTCGGCCTTCTGAAAATTCTCGTAAGCCTCTTGTAGTTTCCCTAATTCAAAGAGTATTTTCCCTTTTAGGGAGTAAGCTTCCTTTAGATTTGGATCCTGTGTGATTAACTCATCTAATAATTTTAATGCGTAATTTAAGTTCCTGTTTTTATATTGGGTATAAGCTTCTTTTAGGCTCATACTCTCACTTAATATATCAATTAATCTTTTTGGTAAAATAAGCATTTTATACGATCTTGCACACTTCATTACGGTTAACCAGTTACAAACAATCATGTAATAAGACAAAGGTTTGGTACGTTCTTAACTTAAGATTGAATTTACTCTTAGGCTACAGTCTGAAAGTAATCATCAGAACCGAGTTCGTTCTTCATCAGTCAAGATACGCCAGGCTCATCATATAATCCAGTGCTTACACACTCATTTCCCCATCCTCTCATTAGCCCTTCTCTAATTATTTTTAGGTACTCTTCGCTTGGTTTCTCTCTATCCTCTTTGTGGCTAGAGACGTAGGCATATGCAAAATACTCCTTCCCATTTCTATCGTAAACTTTCACAACTTCTCTAATATACTTTATTAGGTGTTGTTCAGCTTTATCTAAGGAGTTTAAAGTATGAAGAAATACCTTTTGCAAATATCCACATATTACGCCGTTTTCGTCTTCTATTAGGTTTGCGCAATAACCGTATTTGCAAGGTATGTTAAATATCAGCCTATAGCCTTTCATATAGGCTGGAATTTCACTTAACATTATGTCAACTCCACGCTGACGTAAAATCTTCTCATTAGTATTTTCAGCATATGCAAAATAGTTCACAATTATGGGCATTCCGCTCCACGCTGAGTAATCACCGTCTTCTATTTTCTCCATATCGTTAGCTATTTCTCTGTTGTATCTGTAAAAATATACATTATCTAAGTAATATTTTCTTTTCTGATCAAAATATACCCTAGTTTTTTCTCTTACATATAAGTCATCTGCGGATCCTTTATAATCCTCTACCTCATCAAGTAATTTAATTAGATTTTCATCTATCTCATAAACTTCTCCCCAAACTATACCATCACCTTTAATTACACCTGGGTAATTTCCTAAATCGTACATTTCATAACCTTCTATATAACCTAAGCCTATAAACCTTGATTTAGCTACTAGATGATTTAGCTCGAAACCATATCTTAAACTTCCATATACGAATAGGTACATAACTATTCACCTAAAAATGACTCTAACCAAAGTTCAACTTCATCTATGTTTAAAACTTTTATGGGATTATCGTTTTCCATAAGCGTTGTAGAATCGTAGTATGCTAATCCATTTCTTATCTTAAACTTTATAACATAGTATCGTTGGTTTGGCATCTCTCCTTCCCCTCCTGCTTCTTCTATCGTTGGGGGGTAAAATATTGCTAGCAATTCTTCTCCGTTTTCCCTAACGTCAAAACCTCTTCTAGTAAGCATATCTATCAATTTTTTATACTCTACTGGTTTCAATGTCACTCACCTTCTTTCTTACCATTAGTTTCATTCCCTCTCTTTTCACAACTACTATATCTTCGTTTTTCTTTATATCCTCTAGAGCTAAGGCTCGCCAATACTCACCCTCTACTATTACATACCCTTCTTGTCCAGATTTTATATCGTCAACTGCTTTTCCAATTTTTCCCTCATAGGAGTATAAGTTTCTTCCTCTAGTTTTTATAACAACGTTAATAACCCGATATGTTAAGAAACCTAGTAGGGCTAACGTAGGAATATCTATTATAGGGTCAGAGATGTAACCAGTAACGACTAAAATTGCGATTAAAACTGCGATAATTATCAAGGTGATTGCTACTGGGTGTGCCACAGATTTTTTATTAGCTTAATTGGTATATATTTGTGATGTATAAGGTTCTGCTCATAATAATTCTATTGTTGCCATTATCAATGCCCTTGACAATACATACCATTTCACAACCCTCTTCTCTGGCTTTTCCTTCTGGAGTAACCAGTTATCCTTTGAATACAGTGATCTATACAGATTTTGTTATGGGTAGGATCAATATTTCATATTTAAATATAGGTAGCTCATACTTACCGGGAGGAGAATATTTCACTACGGGGAACGCATCTCTTCAATTAAACGCTATGGTATTGGGAAAGTATTGGGCACAAAATGTAATCCTATTTCATCAAATATCAAATAATACCTTTTATGCTACACTGATAGTAAATCTTTGGAATCTTTCCGGCCCCTTTAGTAATACCACAGGAAATTCGATAGTATATCAAGGCCTTGGTGTAATTTGTTATCAAGGTCCAACGTTCAAGGTAAACTTACCCCTTTCCATAAGTCTATTTATGGAAATAGTTAATTCTACATTAGACTTTGGATATGATATAAATGGGGAAAGAGGGATTTACTTCAGATATCCCCTAATAGGCTTATTCCAGTTAGGCGGTCTTTCATTACTAGGGTTGCCAAATGATCTAGAGTTAGTTTGGGGAGGACCAGGTGGTGGTAGTGTGGTTTTTATGAACGTGAGTAGCATAGCCAATTTGTATTATTTCAATGGCAATAGTTTAAGTATTGTACCCAATGCTTACTCTATTGGATTTGATACTGCAGAGGCGGCATTTGGGGTTAAGATATACTCCACTTTTCCTAGTGTATTCTCGCCTATGGCAATTGAGACAAGTGGGCTTAACGTTCCTTCAGTATTATGGCCAATCCCTCCCCACGTTTTGGTTAATCAGACTAGTGATAGAATAACTGTGAAATTGTCAATAAGTAATAAGTCATTGTCTGGGCAAGCGGTTTATTTAGAAACTGGATTTCCTCCTTCAGTAGTATCTTCTGCACTAACAAACTCCTCTGGAATTGCGGTATTTCCTAATAATAATTACTCGTTTTACGTAGTTTATTTTCCGGGCAACTTTACGCTATCTTCGGCATATTATTTTTCCTCACCAATCCTTAATTCGCTTTCTAGCAAGTTTCATTCATACTACCAAGATTTATTGAATTTCCTTAACTCTGCCCAAAATTCCTTTAAGAAGGGTATAAAGTCTATATTGTCAAAGCAGGAGACTTCCATAACTACTACCACGTTAACTTCCACTACTTCAAGCCCTCCCCAATTTGGTGTCAACTTGTATATTATACTTTACATCTTAGCTTTTGTAATAGGTATGGTTATTTCAGCAATATTAATAAGGTTCAAATTATAGTTATATATTTGGAGGTAGTAAGATTTGGCAATTAATGTAGGAGACATAGTAGGCATAGTATTTCTAATCATTATAATAATTATATTTATTGCCATGTCATTTAGAGTAGTCAGAGAATGGGAGAGAGCTGTTGTATTGAGATTAGGGAGATTTTTGAGAGTAAAAGGCCCTGGAATCATATTCCTTATACCATTTGTTGATAGACCATTGATAGTAGATCTAAGAGTAAATACTGTTGAGGTTCCACCTCAAACTATCTTAACTAGAGATAACGTTACTGTAAGTGTAGACGCAGTAGTGTATTATAAAGTGGTTGACCCACAAAAAGCAGTATTAAGCGTTTACAACTATAATGTAGCAGTACTAAATTTAGCTCAGACATCATTGAGGGATATTGTTGGACAAATGGAATTAGATGAGCTATTAAGTAAAAGGGAAGAGATCAATAAGAGGATACAAGAAATTTTAGATGTTACGACTGAAGGGTGGGGAATTAAAGTCACTGCTGTAACTATAAGAGATATTAGATTATCTCAAGATTTGCTATCTGCTATGGCGAAGCAAGCTGAGGCAGAGAGATTAAGAAGAGCAAAGGTAATACTAAGTGAAGGTGAAAGGCAAGCTGCAAGTATTTTAGCTGATGCATCTGCTTATTACAAGGATAATCCATCAGCATTACAGTTGAGGTTTTTGGAAACATTATCAGACATTTCACAAAGAGGAGGTTTAATAATAGTAGTTCCTGCAGGAAATGAAATATACCCTACTCTAGGTACTAGTGCTGCTTTATCAACTCTTTCAAAAAAGTTACAAACTGAAACCAAATAGTCAGCTGGACTAGGAGTCTTCATCTATCATCTAAGTCTTTCTCATCATTAATTCCGCTAACTTATCGTTTATATCCAAATAGTTTTCTCTAGCTAGGTTAAATAGTAATGCGTATTTTTTTGCATCTTGTGAATTTATTTCCGAAAGTTCGTCAGCTAATTTATTCAATAACGTAACTTCTCTAACACCTTGCATAGCCCATGTGTTCAAATATTTAATTGGCGTGAAGTCAGGTTCCTTTTCAACTAACACATCTATTCTAGCTATTGGTGATGTTATGTTATACTGGTAATAGATAGAGTATATGGAGAGTGAATCGTTAAACACATTTTTATATTGATTATAAGCCTTTAAGATCCCCTTTAGATCATCTAATATTATCTGATTATTTATTAACGAGTCCCAATTTATCCATCCTAGAAAGATTGGTTTATTAAACTCAGACTTTTCGAGTCTATATTTATATATAATATTAGATATTATGTAATTCTCCCTTGCTTTAATCAGTGCCGGATAACTATTTAAAAATTCCTTAATCAATATTCTATGGGAGAAGTTCTTTACTATTCCCATGATTAATTTGTTCTTACCCTTTAATCTTCTAAGTACTGTGGAACGATATAGTGCTAACTTATCCAGCGATAAGATATTTTCTATCTCAACGTCCTCTTCATAATATGTGGGAGGATCCACTATAGGTCCATCGATAAATATCACGTCACAATCCTCACACTTCTCAATTAAACCAGTTTCTAAACTAAGCATAAATAGAATGGATTTATTGGATATTACGTTCTTATCGTAGTAATTCTCTATTATTTTGAAATCTTCAGCTATCTCAGACGGAACACTCTTTTTATCCTTCTTTTTCCCTAAGATCTTCACAGCTCTAGCTAGGATAAGAGTTACATCACTTAGCTCTATTTCATATTTACTTCCATCTACTGCACATGCTATGTGGTCAGAATTTATAATCTCGTCAAGTATTCCTATTTTTAATTCCGAATTATTTGATGTAATATCGTCAAAAATCAAGTTAGTTGCCATGTTTATCTTTCCTCTCTCATCAACATCCTTGGTAGCTAGCTCATTTACCTTTTTGATTATCTCATTAATATTCAAACTTTCACCTTTATCGAAATATTTCTCTCTACAAGCATTTTCATAACCTTAATAGCCTCTTCTAAATTATCTTTACTAATCTTTATTTCGCCTTTGTCTATTAGTATTATCAGTATGTTAATCTCATTCTCGTTTAGATTTAATTTTCCTAACTCGTTAACGATAATCTCGTACAGTTCATTGAGGTGTTGTTTAGCTTGTATTTCGACTTCATTTAGCTTAGAAAGTGATTTCTCCTTAGGTATACTAAAAGTTTTTACATCTTTCTGAATTTTAAGAAAGTGATACAAAATTTTCGCATACAATTTTAGTCTATCATTTATTTCCTCGATGTTCTTAATCTTATCGTCTATTATCTTATTCAGATCTTGTTCTACATCCTTTTCTAAGCTGTCAATTTTCCCTTTTACCTTCTCTACGTATCTGATTATCTCTTCGGCGGAATTGAGCTTAACTAGCCTCTCTATATCTGCTTTAATTTCCTCAAGATTATCTTCATATTTATTTAATTCGTTTATCTTCTTCTCTAAGCTCCTTAATTTCTTTAGAGACTCCTTCAGACTTTGTTTAGATACCTCTAATTCCTCTATCATCTCAGTAATTTTTCTATCTTCTTCTCTAAGCTTTTCTACGTCCAAATTCTGCTTATATTGGGTCAATTTTTCTATAAACTCAGCTAAATCCATGTTCTTCTAGAACCTCCTTTATTTCTTGAATCAATTGCGTTATCTTTTGCGTGTTTCTCTCCACGTTTTCCCTCAACTTAGGTAATTCTGGACTTATCTTTTCCAACTCATTTACAATCGTCTCAATATTATTTAATTGAATACCTACCTTACTTAATGATGTAATTTCATCTACTATTGTTCCTTTTAACTCTTCCCCAACGATTGCTACGCCATTTAGTGTCTCTTTCAGTAATTTGAATAATATGAAATAAAGATTCGAGTTGTCTTCAACATGAATTGTAGCAAGTAAATAATCAAGGTATCTTTTGAAAGATTCCGTTTCTCCCCTTTCATTTATCTCTTGAATTCTTTTCGCCAACTTATCCATGTGTATTTTGAAGTTGTCTTTAAGTTCTCGAACTATCTCACGTACTTTCTCTATTTCCTCTATTTTCTCGTTTATCTTAACATATCTCTTAGCCTTTTCCACAACTTCTAATTTCTTAGAGATTTCCTCCACGATCTTGTCCGTTTCAATTACTGATTTCTCGGTCTCTCTTAATAATTCCAGATAAATATTCGATAGGTAGAGGTAATCATAACATAGCCTTATATCCTTATTTTCAGTGCAAGATTTCTCATATGTTTCTATAACTTCTCTCATTTCTTCAAGACTCCTTACTGCTGCTCCCCTCTTTTTAGCAGTTATGAAGTATCCATAAGTTGAGTATGGATTATCTAGTTTTTCCTTTATTTTTCGTATCTGGTCATTTATTTTCATATAAATTGAATCTTTATTTAAATACTTGGCGACTTCACCACTAACTATTGAAGAATAAACTAGGAAATCTAAAGTGGGATTTTGTCCAATTTTTTTATCAGGATTAAAAATTTGGTAAGCGAAGGCTAAAGGATTATTTTTGTTATCCTTTCTTTTTATATCCTGTGGGTTTACATAGTACATTATATAATTAAATATAACATCCTCCGCTTCTTGTTTGTATTTTTGTCTAATAAGTCCCGCAAATAGCTTAGAAAATGAGGATAACGAGTCTCCAGCTAAGTCTTCGAAATCTATGTAATTAGCTCTTATCTTTATTATATAATTATTATAGAAGTAAGTAACAACGTCTTCAATAAATGTGTTTGATGTTTCTATATCCTCTAAATGGAATTGCTTACTTCCATACATTCTGAATTTCTCATTAATGATGTCATTTACTTTGTCGAACACTTCATCAGCGTTTGCCATCTTAATTGAAGGGTAAAATATTATCCAATTGAACGATTGTATTAATCTCTTATTTTTAGGTATTGGAAGTTGTTTCAAATTAAGGTTATCTCTTATTTTTAGCAGTAGAGAGGATATCGAATTTTTCAAGTCACCTAGTCTTAGTTCTATGGAATCCAGCCTAATTCTACTTTGCCCATAGATCTTAGAGAATAGTAAATATAATAACTGTCTTTTCTTTGGTGTGGTGATTTTTAGTTCTATCAAAGGTATTGATAGTTCGTCTAAAGTTTTCGACAATTCTTCCTTTCCTATTTGAGGCTCTATTAGAATAAGTCCGTGAATTATATCATCGCTTTCTTTAATCTCTTTTATTAGACTCCTAATTTCATCCTCGTTAGACGGTTTTGCTAAAATGATTGTAATTTTGTCATTTCTCTCGACGATTTTTAAAAACCTTATGTAGTCTCTGGTTCTGTTAACACTATCTATTTTTATTCCTAGAACCTCCATAAAATATTCTAGTGATTCAAGTTCCTTCTCTCTATCTGTAATATATGTATTTACGAACTGTAGAGCTTTATCTCGTATTTCCCTAGACTTGAACTCTACTACTAGTCCTCCTATATTCGTATTCGCTACGCTCTCAAAGAAGTTCCAAGATAATGCATAGGCTTCAGTTTTACTGAATAGTGTTAGTTTTTTAATATTCTCCTTTAATTTGCTTGTATCTATACTTTCGTACACTACACTTTCTATATTATCAGATATAAATACGTGAAAGTCATCTTGATAGTATGTTAAAAGGAAGTCCTCTACGTATTCTTGTCCTTTAGGGAATATCTCAATCCATTTTAGGTATGGTATTAGTACTCCCTTCGCTACATGACCTTCTAATTGTTTTATGATTAGTTTTTCGTCAGTGAATATTCTACTCATTAGCACTTTATATAACTTACTTGATTCTTGAGAGTCCAATTCGTTCTCTATTTTCGTTAATGTATCTAGCTTAATGGTCTCCCCTTCTGAATTTAGGCTAATTCCTTTCTCTGATCTGGCTAGTTCATTAAAAATTCTATCTATATTAGGAAGATTATCACACAATATATCGTTGAAGAACCTTACGTATTTTCTTCTTTCTTGGTCTATTACCCAGTACGGCAAATCCATGTATTGGAGTATTTTGAAGTCCTTTACGTTAGCCATATTTAGCATGCATTTTAACATCAATAGAAACTCTAATTTAGATGGATTTTCTATACTAACTTTCCTTATTCTTTCTAAGAGCGAAGGGTATGTCTCTGAAAATAGGTTATAAATTAATCCACCAGTTCCAAATATTTTAGAATATGCGCTAGGAGTCATGGAAAGATATACTATTGAATTTCCGGTTGAGTTAGCTAATTCCTTTACCTTACTCCAAAAATCCTTTATCTCGCTTTGATATTCTGCAAAGTAATCTACAGAACTCTCTACCTCATCAATAAGATATACGTTATTTCTGAACGTTAATAAGTCCTCAGTTTTACTTAAAAGTTCTACAAAAGGTACTTTTATTACGTTAATATTTTTGCTTTTGGCGTATTCCTCAATAATGTCAAGGAATGTGCTTTTTCCTTGACCCCAATCGGCTACAAGGGATATTATTTCTGGGGATTGTTTAGTCTTAGATATCCTGTCTATCTCATCCTTAACCTGCTTGAAAAATCTCAGTCTATTAATGTATAATGGGTTTTCGCTAATGCAAGAGAAAATTTGATAGATGTAAGACGAGTCAGAGGCAGTCTCACTTATTCTCTTGTAACAACTCACATTTTCACCCTTCGCTTAAAATTAAATCAATTCTTTCCACGTTTCCAGCGTATGATCCCAACCTAGCATCCCACGGTATTCTTACCAATGCTGGACTTTTCATTATTGACATAAGCCCACTTATTATTATGTGTCCAGTCTCTAATGATGTCAAATTCCTAGTCAACGATTCTGGTAAACCTCCCGAAGCAGACATCACATATCTTACATCTTCGTGATATATTCTATGAAAGAAGAAGGTGTTAATCATCGACAATACGTATTTATCTATAAATGCCGGTCTTTGACTTACGAGAATTAAAGAAGCCCCAAATTTTCTTCCTTGGGTTGCCAATGTTACTAATACGTCTTTTGTCAAGTTGGCGTTTACTGGATAATCAACAGAAGGTATGTAGTTTTGTGCCTCTTCTATTACAAATCCCAAGAACCTTTGATTGCCGTTATATTTGGATTTTGTGAGATAATTGAAGATCAATCTGGTTATGTAACTCACGATAAGCTGTTTTGTAAGGACGTCTATACCCGGTGAACCCTCAGCAGAGAAGTCTATTATTGCTAAACCTCTATTCCTCCAAATCACTTCTAGTGTATTTTCAGTTAAAGATGCAGAAGAGTTGACAAGTTGTAGTCTGCTAATCACCTTGTTTTTGAATATTTCTAGTGCACTCGCAATTCCTCTGGCCGTGCTTGTTGTTATTCCTATATCTTTATTTTGAGCCATAGTAAGGATCTCATTTCTTAGGTTCTCAATTCCTATTGCAGTTCCTAGAAGGGTATTGTATTCCTTACTATCGTGATTTGCTAGCACTTGCTCTAGGAAATTTAGTTGCAAGGTGTTATAGGAAGCTTCTCCGTATTTTAGAGACATAATGAATTCTGATAATTCTCTAGGAGTGAATATGGACAAATCTATTGTGAGTTTAATGTCATTTTGTTCCTTAGGATCCTTTAGTATATACCTTTTTATCCAGCCCCTTCCCTTAGATACGATGTCTAGATTTGTCGAAGCTAAATCTATATAGTCTCCATTCGCATCAATTACAATCATCGGTAAGGCTGTGATCTTATCTCCTATTTTTATGTTGGATAGAAGCTTGATTAAATATCTCATATTATAGCTTTTTCCACTCCCTGTCTCTCCAAAAACTCCTACATGCATCGTTATCGCATTAAGGTCTAATAATAATGGTATTTCAGAACCCGCTAAAGCGCCGTACTCAATTAATCCTTTCTTGTTTTTTATACCATAAAATGAAAGTAGGTCTTTTTCACTCTTTATTTCTGGTAGTCTTCTTACGAAAGAACCCGGTTTAGGAGTAGTGTTATGATCATATTTTTTTATTAAGTGCAAAGTAGCCTTTATTATTGTATTCATATCTAGAATCTCGTATATCGATGGTTCTTTTAGTATTGACTTAGCTATATCCCCCCTTTCGTCAAAGAACTCGTTCAGAAATTCATAATTCTCAACCCTGACTAGCGAAAGTTTCTCAGAATCATCAATTAATAACAATTGCCCTATGTTTATTTCTTCGTCAGCTCTAATTAGCCCTTGCAATTCATTTGCTTCGCTCTTCTGCAGTACTATTCCTATGATCTCTCCCTTTTCCATCAACATTTAACATTATTTAAGAACGTTTTTAAACGATTAAGCTACTGGAATTATGATGAAATGCTTGTTATCACATTAGCTATGGTTTTGAAGGCTAATCTACCATATGGGTAAATTGTTACTTTTAAATTTGAGATTTCAGCTGCCCTTTTGACTATTTCGTAGTGATGCCTAGGTAGTATACCTATTAATCTCTTGTGTAACATACTTACTTTTATGAGGGGTTTCGTTAATAACATTATAAACTCTTCTTTCTCCTCTTTACTCATAAGTCTCGGCGGGTAATCGTAATTATTAAAGGGATAGCATTCCTCTAATTCTTTAGGCACTAAAAGCATTGGTTCCGATACTGAATAGACTTGCACTTTTTCTTCTAAATTATATTTGTTTAATGTAGCATAGGCTATTTTGTGGGTTGGTGATAATGAATAAGGCTTAACTACTGTACAAGGCAATAGCAATCCAATTTCCTTGTCCGAATTCCAATTTTCCAGGAAATAATGATGCCATCTCATTACTACCGGGTGTCTGAATAAATCATCCGTATTATCTTTTTTAGATATTCTAGTAAAATCAGGCTTTAGATATTCATATAGTCGCTCGCATGCAGAGCTCATTTACCTCTTCCTCTATCTCATCTTCTGGGAAACTATCTAGCTTTTTAGAATACTCTATTAATGGATTGTTAATCTCATATTCTGAATTTAAGAGTACCCAAGCATTAATTAGACTTCTATCTACCCAATTATCAAGTCTGATTGGAAACGGATAGTTTGTCCTATCTAAGAATGATAATAAATTCTCTAATTCCTCTTCACTCGCTCTCCTAGTGCCCCAAACTATTTTTCTTTCACCAACGTATCTTTCTCCTTTGCCGGGTATAATCACCATGCCATGTATTCCCTTGATTCTATAGGTTGAGGTATCTACACTATTAGCGTTAAAGTAGACTTTTCTCATGAATGGTGATCCAGCTCCCAATACGTGAATTTTTCCTTTCCATAATTTTCTCACTAGATGATATATTGTAACTGCGAGTTTTTTGTTTCCACTTTTATTGAGGGTAGGAGGTATAATTCCACCGAATGCCACTAGATCAGTATATTTGGAATAGAAGTCTATGGACTTCTTTATTGATTCTACATCATAAGCGTGTATAACTGGTACTATTTTCTTATCAAAAACCCCGTACAGATACTCGAAGTATTTGTAATTTAATTCTGAAGGTTTATGACAAGGGTTTGACGGTATATCGAGGCTCATGTATTGTGTAGCATCTAAAATTTTATATTTCTCAACCACTTTTTCTATTTCAACCTTTATACCTTTTACCATTATTTGATATCCTCCAGAGTCTACCCATGTCTCATTTTCCCAAGATAGATTATTCCAGTTTAATTGGTTAACCATTAATGGTTGTTTAAACGTCCAAACTGGGATTTTCAAGTCAGGTATACCTAGTATTATCTTCATTTTTCCTGGTATTGGTATTACTATCGGGTTATAACTTCATTTATAATAATACCTTATTGGCAAGTTTATTTCTCTACATTTTAGTTAACGAAAATCTCACGTTCATATTATAGTATATCAGGGAAACAACCCATCATCACGTTTCAGTTAAGGTTGGTTTCCTCATACATTATAATCATTATTTTTAGTTACTATTATCAGTTACGCTTCACTGACTGTTAGATATTAAACGCCGGATCATTGTGTCTAAAGGAGCAGAAATCCTTATATTGTTTACAGTATTGGTATTTACGCTAAATATTATTAGTAACGCATACGTAGTTAATGTAAAAATTTTAAGTCCCTTTCCGGTTACATTACTGTTTTCTGACTCCCATGGTGTCAAATTGGTTTCTTCCAATCAAACTCTAAACGTAAATAGTTCAAATTTAAGGATTCAAGCTTTTGTTTTAGCCCCCTATTCCTATTCTATGCTTATTAATGGCAATAATACTAATGAATTAAACGTTAATCTGTCCAATTACTCTGAATTCAACCTCACAGTAATCGTTATTCCTAGTTATGCCTTTTTGAAAGTTGATGTAGTTGGAAAGGGTACAGTTTATATTGAATTAAATAATGGTACTATTATTGCAGTTAGGAACTCTTCTGTGGTTAAATTATATAATGGGTCTAACGTTCTTCTTGAGGCTAGTGGAGATCTTCTTAATTGGTCAAACGGTGGTAATACCATGACTATTTGGTACACGGTTAATGGTAACTCAACAATTACAGCGTTTTTTGGTAATTCTAGTATTCTTCTAAAGTCTGGTTCTGTTAAACCTATAGTAAATTACACAGAAGTAGGACTTAGTTTGTTTGCAATAGGATTTTTCGTATTATATAAAATATATTCTAGAAAAGACCAAGATACTAATGTTTGATAACAACTTTTAAATGTGAACTCGTTACTAAAAATATTAGAATGAATGAGAGATTAAGGAATTCTCAAAGCGGTTATTTGAGGAAAGCGGTAAATCATCCAATAAATTGGTATACCTGGTCTAACGAAATATTTGAAATTGCGAAAAGGGAGGATAAGCCGATACTTATTGATGTAGGTGCTGCTTGGTGCCATTGGTGTAACGTCATGGATGAAGATACCTATTCAAACCCAGAAATAGTTAAGATAGTTAATGAAAATTTCATTCCAGTTAAGGTTGATCGAGATGAAATGCCCGATCTGGATAGACTTCTACAAAACGCAGCCATGGCCATAACAGGTGAGTCTGGGTGGCCTCTAACCATATTCATGACACCCGAGGGAAAGGTCTTCTTTGGTGGAACTTACTTTCCTCCAGAAGATAAGTATGGAAGAATAGGCTTTAAGAAATTATTGTTAGAGATTTTGAGAATATGGAGAGAAGACAGAAATCAAATATTCTCATCTTCAATAGACCCTAATATGCTAATTGCTAGGAATAGTGGTGGAGTTCTGAGTTCAAGTGTTCTAGATGACGCGTTTTCCTATATAACATCCTATTTTGACATTGAATATGGTGGATTAGGGTTTGGCGCTAAATTTCCCCATCCTTTTGTGGATTTACTATTCCTTAACTACAGTGCTACTAGGGGAGATGACTTAGGTAAAAAACTTGGTCTATTCACCTTAAGGAAAATGTATTATGGCGGGATTTTTGATCAAGTTGGTGGAGGATTTCATAGATATACTGTTGATAGAGAATGGAAGTTACCTCATTTTGAGAAACTACTTATAGATAATGCCGAATTGATTTACGATTATTTTACTTATTATACGGCAACTAATGACATAGAAATTCTCGATGCCTTAAGAAATTCAGTAGATTTTGTTTTAAGAGAACTATACATGGATGGGAAAGGTTTTGCTAATAGCTTAGATGCAGATAGTGAAGGTATGGAGGGTAAGTACTATACGTGGACTGAGGATGAGCTTAAAGGTGCGTTAGGAAATGATTACGGTATTGCGATAAGGGTATTCGACCTAAAGAATACTGTAGAAGTTGAGGGCAGGAAAGTTCTATTGAGAACAACTGAACTTAGGGAGCTATCTAAGGTAACTGGTTTACAAGTAAATGAGATAATAGAGAAGGTAAGTGAGATAAGGGCCAAACTATTGACGTATAGAGAGCAAAATAGGAAAATGCCATATAGAGATGATAGTACATACACTTATCCTAACGCAAAGCTTACTGAATCTATACTGTTTTCCTCATTAATTTTAAACAAGGGTATTGAGGAGGCTAAGCTTGTTCTGAGTAAGTTAGGAAAAAGCGTTAGCAGGAGGTTAGATGGTGGAAAAGCTGGATTACCAGAAGATTATGCTGCAGCACTTTTAGCAAGTATCTCCGCATACGAGGTATTAAGTGAAGAAAGGTATTATGATTTGGCAATTGAACTTGGTAGGAATATTGGAGATATTAAGCCTAATAATTTCACTGACATGCCTAATGAGTCTGCAAATTCAATGTATATTAGGGCATTATTCAAATTATCTCTATTATCTGATGAGTTTAAAGTTGATGAAGGGAAAATTAAACCTCTAATTCCCTCTCTAACTGCTGAAAATTCTCAATTTATTGCTGGGATAGTTAATACTATCTCGAGTTACATTAATGGTATGGCTCATATCGTAGTGGTTGATGAAAAGGACGGACTAGCTGAAAGATTGCATAGAACTGCGTTACTTACCTATTATCCCTTTAAATTAGTTGAAAGGGTAGATGACAGTAGAACTGATTACGTTAGTTCAGTAATAAGGGCTATGATAAAATATAATGCGGGAAAGAGTAGAGCATATGTTTGTATAGGCAATACGTGTAGTATGCCAGTAAGTGAAGAGGAAAAGATTAAACAATTACTTAAAACTAAGCTTTAACATTTTTTATGTATGGGAAGGTTAGACAATAAGAAAGTAGCTATTATAGGTGTAAGCGAGGGTTTAGGTTACGCCACTGCCTATTTCGCATTAAAAGAGGGTGCACAAGTTTGCATAAATTCGAGGAATGAGAACAAGCTAAAGAGAATGAAAGAGACTCTAAGTAAGTATGGTAATATCCATTATGTAGCTGGTGACGTCTCTAGTACTGACGGTGCTAGGAATGTCATAGATAAGTGCGCATCTCTCCTTAACGGAATAGACCATTTAGTGGTTACTGTTGGTGGGTATGTTGAGGACACAATAGATAATTTTAGCGGATTAGAAGAGATGTTAACTAATCAAATAAAGATTCCTCTTTATGTGATCAATTCATCTCTAAGGTTTCTTAAGGAAGGCTCTAGTGTAGTCTTAGTATCATCAATGAGTGGTATTGGCAAGGCTTCTCCTGATCAATTATCTTATGCAGTAGCTAAAGCTGGCCTGGCTAAGGAGGTCGAGATTTTAGCCTCTGAATTATTAGGGAGGGGAATTAGGGTTAACGGTATTGCTCCAACTACCATAAGCGGAGAATTTGAACCTGAAAGAAATTGGAAAAAGTTTAGAAAATTGGGTGATGATATGGCACCTCCAGAGGATTTCGCTAGGATTATTATTTGGCTTTTAACTGATGAATCAGATTGGGTAGATGGTGTGGTAATACCAGCTCACGGTGGTGCAAGGCTAAAATAGGTGTCTATAATGAGTAATGTTGAAAATTTGATTGAAAGCGTAGGAGAATTATGGAATAGGTATGTTAAACACGAATTCGTACTTAAGATGAGAGATGGATCTCTTCCATTAGATATCTTTAGATATTACCTAATACAGGATGGAAAATACGTAGAGGACATGCTAAGGGCATTGCTGATTGCCTCAAGTAAAGGTCCTATTGATAAAGTTACTAAGGTACTTAATTTAGTTTTTTCCACTCGGGATAAGGGGTTAGAAATTCATAGTAAGCTTTATTCTGAGTTGAGTATTTCTAGAGATGAGATAGTTAAAACTAGATACAATCTAATAAATTACGCCTATACGAGACATCTATACTACTATGCTAATCTAGATTGGAATAAATTTTTGGTTGCATGGACTCCATGTATGTTTGGATACAGTATAATTGGTGATTATGTAGTTGAGTCCCCTCACCAGCTCTATAAAACGTGGGCCTCATTTTATGCTTCAAATGAATATAAGAAGAGAGTTGAGGCTATTCTTGATGCCTTAAACGAGGTAAATATTACTGAAGGTCTTCTAAGTATATTTGTAGATTCTGTAAGGTTCGAGATAGGCTTCTGGGAGGCCTCTTTAAGGAAAGACCCTACGGTGTACTAAAAATGAGCTGGATAAGAGATACCAGTTTTCTTATGGAGTGTGTCAAGAATGGGAGCATAAAGATTGAAATTAATGTTTCTAATTATTCCATGTCCTTTAATCTCTTTAACGGAAAATATAATTTATCGTTATTTTCATCAGATAATATTAGAATATCATATGATGGTAATAGGCTAATTGATATGCATAACTTAAGAGTTTTGAAGGATCATGATGCCAGAGTGCACATTTCTAATACGATTAGTAATATCAAGGGAAATATGTCAAATGAGATAAACAACCTGGCTATAATGTATAATATTCCAGTGAAAATTCTAAATGATAACCTAGAAGCAATATTTAATCTTAATTTCTCATTGTTAAGCTGTTTAGATTATGGTTTAGATTATTTTCTAATCCATTTGACTAATGACTTTGCAAAGCATTCATCTCAATTTGATGTAGTAAAGAAGTTGAAATTAATACTAGGAAATGAAAAGGGCTGTATTAAGGCTATTTTAGCCTTATCCAACACCTACGAATCGGATTCTTTTTTGTTTTCTAATGATTGTATAAGTTTTCAGGTTGACATGAACGGATTCTCTAAATTCTTGAGGGATTATAGGACGCTCAATGCAAAATATACGGAAGTTATAGATTATCTTAAACAACGATTATCTCAGTAACCAGAATACTTCTGTATGTCGTATCTGATAAACTCAAGACCTAATTTTTGTAATAGTTCTCTTGCATGAGTAGTTAAATCCGGTGCTACGAGTATCCCTCTTACCTTTTCTTCTTTTGTTTCTCTTATGTGTAAGTAGTATCTATATAATTGTGAGACTGCACTCAGTTGAGCTTTACTTCTCTTTACTTCAATTATTACGAAATTACCTTTTTTATCTAACCCCACCAGATCTATTTTCCCATAAGGTGTATTATACTCTCTGGTTAATGGGATAAATCCTTCTTCGATCATACTGGGATTTTGAATAATAGTATTTACTATGTCAATCTCTCTTCCTTTAATCACGAAATCTCCATCCTTTACTTCAGCTGACGTTATGTAAAATACTTCTTTCAAATCTATCTCTATTACTTCTTTTGGTCTTTTTCTTTGAGCTACTATCTTCAATGGATAATCATTCATTATCTCTATTTTAGTCCCTGGTGGTTGCCAGTTTAACGGTTCCCTTTTCACACTTTCATGTATTATCACTGTGCCATCCGGTTTCAATATTATTAACCTAGGAGATTCCGAGGCTACTGATTCAGCTCTTCCCTTATAATTCACCTTACATGTAGCGAAGATTACTACGAGTTCTCTATAAATTCTCTCTGTTAAGAAGGAATAAATTTCCGTATTGCTAGGATTCAGTAGTACCGAGTACACAGTATTACTTATCCTCAATGCTTAAATACCTTACTGTATCACTCGATACTAATGGAATATTATGATTTAATACTTTACCTTCTTGTATTTGGGGCTGACATGTTAATAATTCTGCAGACATATAACGAAATCAAAATGTGGAAGACAGTGAAAGGAAGCTTCATAGGTAAAGTATCAATAATAGTTCCAATAAAGGGCATAGATACTGGATTAGAAAGGAACATAGAGTCTTTGCTTTCGCAAGATTACCCATATCCTTATGAGGTAATATACGTTGTAGATAAGGGAGATGAGGTGGAAAATGTTCTAAAAAAGTACAACGTCAAGATCGTTTACTCAGATTTCAATTGTGATTCATGTAGTGGGAAAATTAGGGCCCAGATTTCAGGTCTTTTAAGGGCCTCTAATGATGTTATAGTTTTCGCAGATTCAGATACATGGTATCCTAGATATTGGCTTAGAAACTTAATTTCACCATTAGATAAATATGAAGCAACTACTACGTTTTCTTGGCCTTCCCCTTCTAGAATCACCTTAAGCAATCTTATAAGAGCTGGATTTTGGACCTTAGGTTTTGAATCTCAATCACTTCAGAGCTCTAGATTTTTATGGGGAGGTTCAATGGCGCTAAGAAGGGAATTCTTTGATAATGAAGTTCTAGACGAGCTTTCTAAAGAATGGTGTGACGATTGCACATTGACTAGGATAATTAAGAGAAGAGGTGGTAAAATAGGTTTCGTTATGAGCGCAATTCCCCTTAATGTTTATGACGAGGATAGTCTCATAAGATGGTCATCTCGACAGATAATTACTATTTTAGCTTACTCGCCTAGAGGAGCAAAGGCGTATTTGGTAGCAGGAACGTTTTTCACTTTAATTCTAATTTACTCTCTCGTTTATCTCAATATAATTACCTTTACCCCCTATTTACTATGGATAGTTAAGAATGTAATTAGAGGAGCGAAATATCCTAAACAAGCGCTAATTGCGTCACTTATGACTATAGTAGCAATACCTTATGCGTTATTTCTTGTGGTGTTTAACTGGAATAGGAGAGAGGTCTATTGGAGGGGTAAAAGATATATAGTAAAACCTTTAAGGGAGAAGTGAAAGATACAAAGATGATGCTGATGTTCTACCCCTAAAGATTGATGATTGGAGGTGTGACGCTGAGATGATGAGGTCGAGTGCTATAGATAGATGATATAAGGACCACTTCTGATAATATAATATATGCAGAGTACCTCAGTGGAAATTTACCTAAATATTTATTCATTCAGGCATGAGCTAGAACACTTTACCATAGAAGAGGAAAGGGACGAGTGGTCAATCGTAAAAGATAAAGCCAATGAAAAGTATATTGTAAAAGAGTTTGCTGATTACGGTATTTTAATATATCCTGTTTATGATCTTAAAGATGATATATTATCTTCATTTTCCATCCAGCTCCCCTCAGTTGGCAAACTTAAAGAAGTTCTCTACACACCAGAAAAATGGATTGATAGGTTAGATTTAAGAATAAACGATAATAGTATAGAAGTCCCTTCATTAATATTAGATTATTTAACCGGAATAGATATTATAAACTCGTTGATATTCAGCTTCGGCTTCCAATATGCACAATTAGATGATAACTCCTTGATTATTAAAATACGCATATCTAGACCCTTAAATCATACTTCATTGGACTCTCATATCAGAGCGATTTATCATATGCTGAAATTATACTACAGTGTGAAAAAGGCACAAGAGGAAATTGCATCTAAGATTACTCTAAGTTATATAAAAAGCATATAAAAACGTGTCCACTTTTGGTATACTATGCTATGGCTTGTAATGACTACGGGAAAATGTAACCTTAAATGTGATTATTGTGGAGGTTCTTTTCCGGCTAATGTTGTACCTTATGGTGTTAAATATGATATCAATTTACTTAAAAGACTGGTAGAGAATGACATGGAGTCCACAATAATATTCTACGGTGGGGAGCCATTGCTTAATTACAAATTTATAATGACCGTTTTAGATAACGTAAGAGCTAAGAGATATGGCATACAAACTAATGGTATTGCAGTAAGACTTCTTCCTGAAAAATATTGGAGAAAAATTAATGTTGCGTTGTTATCTATAGATGGTAGAGAGGAAACTACTGACAAACATAGGGGTAAGGGTATTTATAAAGCGGTTTTGCGATCAGCGAAATACCTTAAGGATCTAGGCGTTGAAACTATAGCTAGAATGGCAGTTACACAAGATACTGACATCTTTGCTGATGTCATGCATTTAATAGATTTAGGTTTATTTGATAAGGTACATTGGCAATTAGATGTAATATGGAGTGAGGAATGGGATTTTAAAAGTTGGTCTTTTTCGTACTTGCATGGGATAAAACGGCTGACTGAGTATTTCCTTTCAGAACTAAGGAAGGGAAGGGTTGTTAAAATAATACCCATATTAGGTGTAATTAGTGCTCATTTCTTTGAGGGGTATAAGGGTTCTCCATGTGGTGCAGGATATTCCTCAGTTACAGTTACTCCAGATGGGAGAATACTTTCTTGTCCAATAGCGGTAAGGGAAAAATGGGCTGAATTGGGTAACGTAAATTTAGGGTATAGGCTCTTAGAGGATCCATTACCAGATGATTGCAAGAGATGCGAGTTTAAACGATATTGTGGTGGGAGATGCTTATATGCACAAAAGGAAAGATACTGGGGTGAGGAGGGATTTAAAGTTGTTGATGAAGTTAACAAGGAATATCTTCGTACGGTACTCTCAATAATACCAGAAATTGAAAAGCTTATCAGAGATGGCAATATAAGACTTAGTGATTTGTATTATAATCCGTTACTTGATTCAACTGAGATCATACCTTAAAAACTCTTTGCACACAATATATTATATGAGTGTCAAATTCGAGGAAAGCAGTAGATTGTTAGAGACTATAAAGAGTATGCTAGCCTCTGCTACTTCTTCTATTTTAATAGTTACATATGGTATTGATCAAGAAGCCGCTTCCGAAATACTGACTAGAGCAGCGAGTGGAGTTAATACAGTCCTAGTAACAGCTGATAAGGATTGGGCACGATGGTTGAAAAATCAGTCTGAGGCTTATAAAAAAGATGAAGAGAAGAGATTATATAGGGAGCTGAGAAGAAATGAGAGTATTTACGTGCAAATAATTTATTTCACTTCAATCATTTCTATAGCCATTGCTATAATAGATATTATCCTTTATTTCATGATGGGTAGTCTCATCTATTATGATGTTCCTTTATCTTTAATTGCTATAGGGTTTCTGATTTACTATGGAATAAGAAAGAGGAGGGAAGCTTTATCTCAAATAAGTATATTGAGGGAGAGTGTTCAGAACTTCGTACAAGAGGTCAGTCAAATCAGAGATAAGATCAAAGAAAAGTTGAAAATTATAGAAATCGATAGTCAAGTTTCCTTTTCAATTGTTTCTTGTGATGATAAAACTATTCTATTTTCTGCACCTCTTAAGTTTTCAATGGATAAGCCTTCTGTTCATGTAGTTATGGAAATCTCTAAACAACTCGCCGATCAGCTAGTTAATCTTATACTAAAAATAAGCTAGGAATATCATAGAGTAGCTTAATGTCTATTACGTAATGATATCAGTAACTGATAGCAGAGCATTGTTTAGTATTTTTATAATACTAATACTTTTTAAAAAATTATGGATTGAAATAAAAATCTTTTCTAGATATGTAAATTATTACTTCCTACTAATTCACCATATAACTCGTCAATTTTTCTCACTAACGTATTATTACTAACTCCTCTCACGAGGGCCATTATTGTTGATCCCCCAGCTCCTACTCCCTCCTTTACATAACCTTTTTCATACGCTCTTATCCCTTCATATGCGGAAATGGAAAGATCTAACATGCTTGCTAATACTTTAACTCCTACTTGTTTTGCTAAACTTAACATGTCTGCAAACTTATCTTCTACTATCCACTTTGTGGTACCAATTGTAATATCCTTTAACTTATTCTTATCGAATTCATTTACTATAGCAGCTGCAGCTGTCATTTGAGTTCCTCCAGCTAGTAAAATCTTTCCTTTAAATCCTAAAGATATTCCAGCTACGCCCAATAGGACGGGATCCGAAACTTTAGCTAATCTTTGTAAGGGATCTGTTGGCAAATTCCTCAAAGCTTCTTCAACAACTTTTCTTTTTAATTCCTTCGGATTATCAGGAGACGCAGAACTCACTTTATCCATAGCATCATAACCTAATGCCAAAAGAGTAGCCATGGCCGTGGTTGTACCCGCTGGTATCGATTCTCCTATCATAATAAGTTCATATTCGTTAGATAATTCTTCGCCTAATTTGATACCGTTCTCTATTATGCTATTAACTTTTTCCATGGAGAGCGCTTGTTTCCTGATATCTTTTCCGGGCTCACCTTGAAGATCTATATATGGAATCTTGGGGAGTATTCTACTGCCTGCATTTACTACAACTTTTAAAGGGTTTATGAAGGATAGTGACGCTCTTGTTAACAAAGCAGGAGTTGGTATTCCAGTGGGACTAACTGGAATAGTATTTATACTTTTACATTTACCTAGAAGTACGTATTCGGCGTCAGCGGCAGGAGTAAAGTGAGTTAACTCTGGAGTTGCCCCAGCTATGGTTAATCCTGGGACTAAACTGACGTCAGTAGTTCCTATTACCAATATGTAGGCGAAGTCTTTATTTAGGGTGAAAGTTTCCGCTCCATAATATTCCTTAATCATTTTCGGTGCATATAAATAATTTCACGTATATAAAAATTTGTGAGCTTCTGGGAGTATTATAGAATGATTGAAAGGGGAACATTAGTAAGTCTCGAGGAGTTTAAAAGTAATCAGAAATTAAAGGAAAGTGTTAAGAATGGGATTAAAGGTTTAGTGAAGTTACTTTTTCAAGAAGCTGGTAAGATAATTAAATTTACCTCTAATGACGATTTGATATTTCAATTGATGAAGTTAGGATTAATTTCAGCTACTTTGGCTCAAGAACTTCTTGACATCCTTAAAATTGTAAATAATCTAGATAATGTTGATGACGAAATATTACACAGTATGCTTGTAAGAATTATGGAAGATGTTGAAGAGGCCATAAATAGTATAGATAAATATATGGCTAAAAATTCTAGTTAAGTTTTCTCTCGATTTCTAAAATCTTCTCAATGGTCTTTTGAACCTCTTCCTCTGTATTATAGAAGTGTGTTGATATTCTTATTCCTTCTCCTCTCGGCGACACCACTATATCTTCCCTTAATAGTTCCTTTGCAACTTCTTTCGGTTTTTTAACCTTTACTACGGCAATTCCAGCTCTCTTTTCGTCTGGAGTGATTACCTCCATGTTATGGTCCTTTGCTAGTCTAATTGCAAATTGGGAAAGATGCGTTACTGAACTCTCAATCAATTCCATATTTTCACTTATTATTTCGCAAGACTTAGCAAGCGATAAGTTTGCAGCTATATCTACTGTACCTATTTCAAACCTTCTAGGACCTTTCTCTAATGTGAACTTATTTGGATTAAAATCCAAGTAATCAGCACTAGTTTTCCATCCGTAAAACGGTGGATCTTCTATTAGTCCTCTTTTAACGTAGATAAATCCGGACCCTTGTGGACTCATTAACCATTTATACCCTCCTGCGATAGCGAAATCCACACCAAGTTCCTCTACATTTATTCTGACTGCACCAGCACTTTGTATGATATCTAATAGGACTAATGCGTCATTCTCCCTTGCAGCTTTCACAATTTTCCTAACGTCCACTTTCAAGCCGGTATTAAAACTAACATGGCTTATTGCAACTAATCTAGTATTTTTATTAATATTTGATATTATATCTTCCTCAAAGTTATAAGGATTAGTCTTTACTACATTTACCTTGACTCCTTTCTTCGCTAATTTCAAAAATGGATATACTACAGTTGGGAACTCGAGATTATCTGTTACTATATTATCATCTCTTTTCCATTCTAGTCCATGTGCAACTAAGTTTACCCCATAACTAGTATTTGGAATTAGTGAAATCTCATCTGGGTATGCTCCTATCAAATTGGCTATTTTAGACCTTATGTGATATAGTTCGTCCTCTTCCTCTTCATTAGCAGCTATACTTCCTCTATTTGCAACTTCATATAAATATCTGTAAGCCTCAAATAATGACGGTAAAGGGGTAGGTGATACTGCCGCATGGTTTAAATAAACATATTTTCTCGTAACAGGTAAGTTTTCCCTAAATTCTCTCGGATCTCTTAATCTCACTTTTGATCTCCTTTAATATTTCTGGGTCTTCCAATATAGTTTCATCTATTTCTTTTTCCAATAGTAAATCCCTCAAAACTCTCCTAACTATTTTACCGCTTCGAGACTTGGGTAGTCTTTCAACCTTGTATATTTTGTCAATAACGTATATGGGACCTAACATCTCCCTTACTTTAGTTGCTATTGTTTTTTCGTCTATGTTTCCCACGTAAAAAACTACTAATTTTTCACCTTTTATCTCATCTGGTATTCCTACAGCAGCTGATTCAACTATTCCTTCCAAAGAATTTATTACACTTTCTACTTCTCCACTAGTTATTCTATGTCCAGCTATCTTTATCATATCATCATCTCTACCAACTATTTTCACATAACCCTTTTCGTTAATTATGGCTAGATCCCCAGTATCATGGCCGTCGAATTTTTCAAAATAGCTTAAAAATTTGGCTTCGTCTTTCCAAATCCCAATAAATTGAGTAGGGAATGGTCCTCTTGCTATCAGATGGCCAACATGTCCTCTTAAACTTTTCCCATATTCGTCCACTGTATCTATAACTGCACCAGGGAATGGTAATCCTGCATACCCTATTTTTGGTTCCACACTATCTAATGCATATGGATAACCTATTACGTAACCCAATTCAGTTTGTCCATATACATCTGTAACTTTATCAGAGAATCTTAATGCGTATTTCCATGCTGTTTCATCCATTATCTCCCCAGCAGTGGCTATAAACTCCACTCTTGGTAGTTTTATATCCAATTTCTGCAAAGTTCTAAGAAGTGTTGGGGATGTAAATAGTACTTTAGGCTGTAACTCGTTAATTATTTTCGGTAATCTATCTGTTGGATAGTCTGGTGCTCCCTCTATAAATGCCAATGTGGAACCATGCATTAGAGTTCCATACATTATTCTCGAAAACGTTATCCATCCAACATCTGCAGTTGTTAGAACTATATCATTACTTTTTAATGAGAACATTAAGTCAAATACTGTGTAGTCTCCTACCATCCAAGCTCCATGTGGTAAGATTATACCTTTAGGTTTTCCAGTTGTTCCAGAAGTGTACATTATCTTTAATGGTTCATTACTTTCTATTTTCTCAAATTCTTTATACTCTCTTGGATAATCAAATTGCGACTCCCTTGGAAATACTATATTAGCTAAGTTAGTGTATAATTTTATTTCCTTTCCCCTTCTGAACGTCTTATCTGTGGAGATTACTAATTTAGGTTCCAGATTTGAAATCCTACTTACTATAGCATTTATTCCTAATCCTGCAAAAATGAGTGTATAAATTACTCCTAGTCTAGCTGCAGCTAATATTGTAGCTATCGTGTGTATTGAGTTAGGCATGTAGATTGCAATCCTATCTCCCCTTCTTATCCCTTTATCTAACAGTAATCCAGCAATTATTGAGCTCATATTGTTTAACTCATTGAAGGTTATTTCGTCTCCTTTGTATTTATCCTCTTTATAAAATATAAGGGCCTTCCCAGTGTGATTAAGAGCGTTGTATGCAATGTTTGTAGTACCGTTAACGAACCATTTAGCTATGGGTAGTTGTTTATTCTTTTCTATGACTTTTTCCCATTTCTTAAAGAATGATAGTTTATTGGCAAAGGTTTCCCAGTAGGTTTCTGGTTTTTTCAAGGAAAGATCGTAAAGTGTATAGTAGTCCATATCTTTTACTTGTTATAACTTTTTAATTTGTTTTTATGGGTAGAAGAAACACACCCTATATTTACTCCATTATTCTTCTTTTTACCACTTTTCCACCACAATATGGACATTCTCTATGGTCTATGTCAAATTCTCTTTTACAGTCAATACATATATATTTAAATTTGAAAGATTTTTCTATTTTTTTATTGATCTTCACCGAAGAGAACTGTATTCCAAGATGTTTAAGTGCATTTTGTACTGATAAGTCATCAGTAAATACGATTGACGGTTGCAGATCTAGCGCTAGTGCTATAACTGATATATCCGTATTAGATAGTTTTCTCTCTTTGGTAACATTTAATACCTTAATTACCTTTTCCATACTTTTTGGAGAGGGTTTCATTATTATTACCTTTCCGGACGATATAGCGATTTCTAGGTTAAATCTAGAATATCTATCCTTAACTTCATTTATGACTTCCTGTGTGGTATAGACTCTATCTAACGACAATTGTAGTCCAGCTAGAAACGCCGAGGTATCAAATATGATATGCATGTAATACTTCTCCTATTAAGTCTAGTTTGAAAAATCTTAAGATTTTTGCCTTGCGTTGGGAAACCCTTACCGTAATTTCTTGGTTAGTTTTTATCAATGTTACAACCTCGCCATCTACTACCGCTCTGGCTGTTTGTGGATACCCCTTATCCTCCAATCTTAAGGTTAGGGGCTTTGGTGGTATTACAACCGATCTCAGATAGTAGAAAATTGGATTAACAAATATTATCTCTATGGCACTTAGGTCTTTATATAACAGGGAGTTGGTTGCAGACATACCCCAACCGCTACTTCCTTGTGGTGTGGAAACTAAAACCCCATCCCCTTCCACTGAGACTCTTTCTGTATCAAAACTTATTCCAACCTTTATGGCCTCTGGTCTATCGTATAAGATTCCTACCTCGTTAAATCCTAATTCTACCTTATCATTATATATCATTTCTAATAACATGTATTCTTCCTCTTCATAATCTCCCTTTTTTAATCTCAAAAGAGCCTCCTCAACCTTATCTAATGGAACATCCATTAATAATCCTCTTCTTCCTGCCTTTACAGCGATCACTGGTTTATTTTGCTTAACGGCCCTTAATAGAGTTCCATCTCCACCTACTGCAATAACATAATCGAAATCCTTATCGACTACTTCAAAGCCCAATTTAGTAGAAATATTCTTAATTTTTTCTATTATGTTATTAAGTTGTGAAGTAGGTTTGCTCACTATCTTAACTCTCATTTTGTTCACATATATACTTGAAAGTTATAATATTCTTTTCCTTTTCCCTAGGCTGTATAGGAAAAATTTAATATCGTAATTTTTGAATCATCCACTACAACAATGAAAGGCATAAAAATCATAGTCGCCAGGGTTATTTACGCTATACATTGGTTTTATCTCGCACCTCTAATACCTTCTCTGGCAAGTAAACTCAGTTTATCATTACAGAGTGTTGGTTTAATTCCTTTTTCCTTCTTTTTGGGCTCTGGTATTATGCAAGTACCTTCTGCCTATCTTTCAACTAAAATAGGGTTGAGGAATACTTTACTCCTAGGTCTTATTATAATGAGCATATCACCATTATTAGTATTATTTTCCTCTAATTTTATTGAATTATTAATATTTTACCTAACAGATGGTATTGGTGCCTCAATGTTCTTTTCCACTGGAGGTGGGATTTTGGCTTCATTGAATAGGGACTCCCCTGGGCTAGCTTTAGGTATATATAATGCATCTTTTGCAGTTGGAGGTCTTATAGGTTTAAATTGGTATACCATGTTTGGGAACTATTTATCATTTTACGTCCTATCAATTTTGACATTTCTTTCACTTATTATTAATTTAAATAACCCAAACCTAAAACCAAGTTGGAAAATAATTAGGGATAATAGAATCGTAATTCTAGGGATTTCAATAGCTGGAATATGGGGAGTTTATTATGTTATAGGAGAATTATATCCGACGTTTGCATATTATTACTTGCATCTAAACTTAGTTGATTCAAGTTTGTTTACATCGCTCTTGCTTATTTCCTCAGTTATAGGCGGAAGTTTAACATTTTTAGCAGATAGAAAGTTCAAGAAGTTCAACCTCCTTATAATTTCCTCACTTCTAGGATCAGTTCCTTCTCTTCTTCTCTATACTAAGGTATATTTACTAGGTATAGTAATAACTGGTATTTTTAATGAACTAGCAATATCGGTGCTGTACTCGATAATAGCTAGTTTACAAAGAGACGCAAATGCAACCATGGGATTAGCCGTAGTTAATTCACTAAATATTTTAATTGGAATGAATTTTGAACCTCTAGCGTCATATTCAGGTTATTATATGTGGATTGTTGTTAATATCATCGGACTAGTACTTTTTTCACTTATAATGTTAGTTAGGCAGAATATCTCAATTTAACTCTTACTTGAAATACTTTACTCTCATTAATCAACTCCAGATTTCCGCTTTCGTTCAATAGGCGTATTTTAAAGATTTTCTGCTTTGGTCCACCATTAACTCTTATTGTTATCCAAGGATTAACTCCATATACTAAAATGGATACTTTTCCATCTATTTTGACAGTTTTAGTGCTTGAAGGTAACAAGAATATTTCCTCCTCTCTGTAATTCTCCCCAACGTATTTTGTCCCCTCATTTATAATGATATTATAATATCTAAACCATAAATAGGTCAGAATAGGCAATGGTAATGCTAAAATTACTATACCAAGTTGTATCTGATCAGTCATATATAACTTTACGTTATTTGGTAATAAAAATTTGCACTAAGGTTTAAATAGTATAAATACTACAACCTAATAGGTGGTGTGTAAGTGAATGAGTACGATATGGTTATAATCGGTGGTGGTCCAGTAGGTCTATTTGGAACTTTTTATGCAGGATTAAGAGATATGAAAGCATTATTGATAGATGCTCAAGATGAGTTGGGAGGTCAATTAGTTTCATTATATCCGGAGAAAATTGTATATGATGTTGGTGGTTTCGCAGGAATTCAAGCTTATGAATTAGCTCAAAGACTCATTGAGCAAGCTAAAATGTTTGGTCCAGATATAAGAGTTAATGAATGGGCAGATATGATAGAAAAAACCAGTGATAACATGTGGATAGTTAAGACTGATAAAGGTTCATATAAAACTAAGACAATTTTTGTTGCAGCAGGTATAGGGAAAATAGTACCTTCAAGGTTGGGAGCTAAAGGAGAGATTGAATATGAGAATAAAGGGGTTTATTATACCGTAAGGAGAAAGAAAGACTTTGAGGGCAAGAGGGTATTAGTAGTAGGTGGTGGAGACTCCGCAGTGGATTGGGCATTAAATTTAGCCCCAGTAGCTAAGTCCGTGACATTAATACATAGAAGAGATCAGTTTAGAGCTCATGAGAGAAGTGTAAAGGAACTCTTTAGGGTCGCCAATGTCTACGTTTGGCACGAACTAAAAGAAGTTAAAGGGGATGGTAATAAGGTAACGCAAGCTATAATATTTGATAATAGGACAAAGGAGGAGAAAGTGCTGGATGTGGACAGTGTAATTATAAGTATAGGATACAAAGGTGATCTTGGTAACATTCCTAAATGGGGAGTAAACATGAAGGGAAGGGACATTGTTGTTAACGGTAAGATGGAAACTAATTTACCGGGTGTTTACGCTGGAGGAGACATTGTACAGCTAGAAGGTTCTCCCAAGTTAGCGCTAATAGCTGTGGGTTTTGCCCATGCCGCTATTGCTATAAGTGTAGCAAAGAAGTATGTGGAGCCTAGTGCCTCCTTATTTGCTGGTCATAGTTCGGAAATGGACAAATTTAAACCTAAGTAATTATTCTTTTTTCCTAAATGCAATGAAGACTGAAAGGCTTAACGCGTATTTCCCTGGCGTGAGAAGTTATTACATTATAGGCGAGATAGCTATAGTAACTCCTAAACGAGTTAACGTTGATTACAATTTAGTTGCTCAGAAGATTATGCAAGCTCATCCTAAGATAAAGGCCGTATATCTCAAAAAGAAGGTAAAAGGTGAATTAAGAACAAATGAATTAGAATTTCTATCTGGAGAAAGAATATCCAGCACAATCTACAAGGAGAATGGAGTATTATTTTACGTAGATATAGTCACGGTTTATGTTAATCCTTCTCTTTCTGGGGATAGACTAAAAAATGTGGAACTTGTTGAAGAAGGAAGTACCATATTAGATGCTTTTACTGGTTATGGTGCTATTGCACTAAATATAGCTCATAAAAAAAAGGCTTATGTTGTTGCTGGGGATGTTAATATCGATGGATTGTATCTGCTCAAGAAGTCTTTAAGTCTGAATAAGATAAAAGGTATGATAGATATCGTTCAATATGATGCGCATTATCTGCCATTTAGGGATAAGGTCTTTAAGTTATCTTTTGGAGATAATCCTACTTTGATAATTGATTTCAAAGAAGAGTTGTGCAGAGTTTCTGAAAATGTCGTATTTTACATTTTGTGCGAATCCAAAGATAAGGCAAATTCAAGTTTAGGTAAAACTGAGTGGGTTAAGATCAACGACTATTCTAAGAATCTCTTTATCTTCAAGGGGGTTGTCAGATGCTAAAATATGAACTTCTCCCTCAACTTCAGTTTTAAGCAAGTTAATTATTTCTCTATTTATATCTCTTGCTGCTTTATCTGACCTTATCATTACTGTTGATCCTTCTATAAAAGTAGATTTTCTGAATATAATTTTATTTTGATTCTCAAAAGTAAATTTAGACGAACCTCTACCGTGAATTATGTCGAAGAGCTCTTTCACCCTAATCACCGCGTAAATAAAACTTTCATCGTTTCTAGCAATCTTTTTGAAGCTTTCACTTAGATCTCTTGCCCCTTTATTGGCTAATATTCCTATTATACAGTCTCCTCTAGTCGTAAGATAATGATCCTTAGTTATTTCTAATGTGGTCTTATGTAATCCTCTAATGTTATAATGCCCCTTGATCTTTATCTTGTCTATTGCTATCAACTTTGGCTAGTATAAAAGTATATCCTCTTACCTCTATAAGTTTAGCTCCAACCATCTCTGCAACTCTTTTTGCGAATTCTTTTCGATCATCAATTTCCTTAATTCCTATTTTTATCTTTATCACTTTATGTTCATTTAATCTCCTTTTTATTTCATTTATCATACCTTCAGTTACACTATATTTGCCTATTCTTATATCTGCCCTTTCAGTCCTAGTTTTCTTTATTAGATCCTTTATTTCTTGAGAGTACATATCTCCTTTGCCAATTACAAATAAGACATGTTCTAATTAAAATCTTTGACCTAATTCTCCTTCTCTCGGTCACACCAGTAATAAGGGGTGTATAACATTTTCTACAAAACATGCGTTTGTACTTTAAAGGAATTTTAACTCTACCTTTTCTCGAATACATTTCGGCTAACTTTATATATTCTCTTGCTAACTCCAAATCTCCCTTCCTTGCAGTAATGTAAGCCAGCTCAATAAGCTCAATAATTCTCTTCTTAATCTTGTTTTTTATTCTCACGATAACTACTAAACCCCCTTTATGTTAAAATATTCTATGCATTTAAATATTGTCTTACTGGAAACTAGTCTAGAACTAGTCCCAAAAGAAATAGTTAATCATCCAGCTGTTATTAAAAACGCTAAAAGGAGGAATAAAAAACCAGAAGAGACTTTACTAGACATTTCCTTACATTATCATGCAATGAAAAGTTTAGAAAATAGCCATAAAAGAGGCAGACCTGATATTTTACATCAAGCCTTACTTGTAATTCTAACCGATCCAGTAATTAAAGGCAATCTGTTTATACATACTATACAATCTAAGATAATTAAGGTAAATCCCAATATGAGGCCACCTAAAAATTATTTGAGGTTTATAGGTTTAATGGAGCAACTATTGAAATATGGCAGAATCCCTATTAATGGCAATGAGAGTCTAATGGAAGTTACAAATCTTACGCTAGAGGAAATTGCGGCTAGATATAATTTAGTAGTGTTGTCAGAAAAGGGAGAGAAAATAAATCCAGAAGAACTCTGTAAGTTAGATGAAAAATGGATTTTGGGAATAGGAGCTTTTCCTCATGGAGACTTTTCTGAAAAAATTTTGAGTTTAGCTAAGAAAATCTATTCTATAAGCAAATTTCAGCTTGAAACACAACAGGTTTTATGCAGAATCTTTTCCGCCTGCAACTCTATTTTAGGTTGGCCTTAGCTTTGATGGTAACTATTCCACCTGGTACTACATCTACATCTTGTATTGACAAATCATATGCCTCTGCGATTTTTGAGAATATCTTTCCTGCACATAAGGTGGAGATTAAACTAAATCCGGTTCCAGTTATTCTAAATTCTATCACATCACCAGCATTTTTAATTGCAACATTTCTTATGGGCAGGATAATTTTTATTGCATTATAAAAATCAAATAATTCATCTAGCGTTGAGGCTTTTGATCTCAAGAACGATCCTATTTGCTCTCCTACTTCTTCACACATATTCTCATACTGTTTACTATCTTTTTCATAGGCCAATTTGGTTAAGTTCTCAAGGAACCAACTCGTTACCGGAACTATATCTAATGCCTTTGATATCGCATAATAATCTACTAAACTTTCTAGTGTATTAGCGTCCTCACCTTCCTTCAACAGTTTGAGTAAGGCCTTAAGAGCAGCGTTAGTTAAAGAGTAAATAGTATAACCCCTCTTTTTTGCCTCGCTTTCCAATTGTTCTATTAGGTCAGCTTCAGCTGCTATATTAACTCTTGGCATAATCTGTCTATAGAAAGTTTGTAAAAAAGACTATTTATATTTAGTCGTGCTATCGTTTAAACTTATTTTAAAAAACTATGAATGAGGTGTGAAAGCAATTAAATCAAAAATTAAGAACAGTATTAATAATACTATAAAGCCTCCTAAATACCAATTATCATCAGTAAATAATGCCTTAATTAGATCAGTCCAACTCTTTATTTCACTTTTCTTTTGGCTCAAGTAAATCCACCACTTTAATTTATGTTTTCCCATTTATAACTTTTGCTCTAATATATATGCGAAAGTTTATTTATGAAATAAATCATATATACTAGGGTATAAGAAAAAACCCCCAATCTAGCGTATTAGCTACTTATGAAATAATTATATTGAATCCGATTCCAGTGTGTGATGATGACCTTTTCCATTAAACATGTGATTAAGTATTAGAACATTGCTGAAAGCTTTTAACAGTGACTTACGGTGCTATTAGTCATATTAGAATATTGAATTCTTCTAACCGAGGGGAACTCATGGAAGTTGCGATAAATATCTATTCTCTATGGAGGAATATTCTCTAACAAAGCACATTCCTTTATAGTTTGTCCTAGATCTATCTCTAGAGAAGACATCACATGGTTAGATGTTCTTGAAGCTTTAAAGATGATTATGGTACAATATTAGACTATCTTAGCCATTAAATATTCCAATATTGTAGTTCCTCGATAATGTACCTTCACGGGGAAAGTCTTATGTAGTTAATTAACATGCTATCATTCCTTGGTAAGTTATAAATACCCATATTATTTAATAAATATTGTATAATAGAGACTCTGTTTTCCTATAAGTTATGGTGTGGTGATGAGAATTGATTTCAGTTAAAGTCCTAAGAAGAGTCTCTACCATTTTCCTTTTCAGTAGCATTTTTCTCATTCCAATATTTCTGCTTGAGTTTATCGTTGGAATACTATTTAAATCGTATATACTAATAGCAGACTCTTATCACACGCTAATAGATTTTTTAATATCACTTCTTTTTTATTTTACTTTAGTTAAAATAAATACTAGATCTAGAAGATTTCCTTGGGGACTCTATAATCTCGAAAGTCTTGTAATTTTGGCTGCATCCATATTTATTGTTTATTTATCAGTAAATTTAATACTTAGCATGTTTGATAGTTCTACAACTTTTTCAATTTCACCCTGGTATTCGATTATATTATTCGTAAGTAGCATTTACTCACTCACGTTATATTTCATACAGAGGAGATATGCTGAGATACAAATAGTTAAAAACGACATGGTTCACTCCTTTTTGGATACTATAGCTGAAGTGGTTTCTGGCATAACGTTAATCGTACAAAATACGGTTTTAATAGATGTAGTAACATTATCAATTATTACATTTACCTTAAGCGATGTGGTTAGAGAGATTAAAGATTCAGTCCTATCCATACTTGGTGCTTCAATAGATTCTCCAATGAAGTTTCAGTTGATTAATGAACTTAGGTCAAAGAATATACCTATACTAAACTTGTATTTAAAGAGATGCGGATCTTTCTATGCAGTATATGCTTATATAGGTTTGTCTAAAGATATAAGCCTTGAAAAAGCATATAAAATTAAGAGGAAAACTAAGAGAATAATCAAGAAATATGATAATATAGCTTGTGTTGATGTAATACTTGTTCCTTTAACCGAAATTAAGAAAAAGAAAATATTAGAGCAAGTCAATGCTCTTTACTCTGGGTAATATTCCTCTCTCCTCACTTATCTTAAAGAAGAACTCTAGTCCTCTTCTTACCTCATCGACTGGAACATTATACTCTTGTATATCAGCCCAAATTGTCTTTCTTACTATCTCTTCATCAAGTTCTGCCTTTTGTGATTCCCTCATTATTTGAACATCTCTTGGTATTACTTCATCTAAGTGTTTTTCTGCATATTTCTTACTTCTCTCGTAAGTCTCTTTGAATTTAATCGCCAAATCCTTCCCAACCTCTTTAGAAATCACTACCATACCCATAGGCATTGGTGTATTATTTGAAATTGCTTTCCACATGTCCCACATACTACCTATTCTAACTACGTTAATTCCCAACTTCTTCAGAGCGTACATCATCTTTATTTCATGAACTGCTACTAACACATCTCCCTCCTTTCCCAAGGCTTTTATTTCATCCAATACTCTTCTAATTATGACTAATTTTCCATATTTTCCCATAAGTAGCCTATATAATGTGAAAGCGGTGGTGTTTGGTCCATGAACTATTAATCTACTTCTCTTTATTTCCTCCTCACTCATTTCCTTTATTGCTAAAATTGGCATACCAGTTATACCATCTACTGCAGTTGCTACAGCATTACTTAGAATGTAGTAGTCATCTTGTATGAATGGATACATTGCAGCAGATGGAACTGAAACATCCACCTCTTTCTTTAATACCGCTTCATTAATGTCTTGAACAGTAGGTATTACTTCAAACTCTAAATTGAACCCTTCTGGTTTAACTTTGCCCTCCATTAATGGGATAAAAGGATAAAGGTCTCCAGAATCTGCAAGTGCACCGACTCTTATTGTTACCATAAGCTATAATTTAACACAACGATATATAAGTGTAATTTAAAAGACGTTTATAATGTTTTACATTAGCAACTTATTAAAATCCTTGTTAATATTAAGTTTAAAAGATGGTAACAATTGCTTTAGGTAGTAAAAATCCTGTAAAAATCAATGCTACTAGGGAGGCACTAGATGTTTTAAAGCTTAATTGGGATTTGATCGCAATTGAAGTTGATAGTGGTGTGGATAAACAACCTTTTTGCGATCAGACGTATGTGGGTGCTAGAAATAGGGCACTGAATGTGATAAGGGCTACGAATGCAGATATAGGGTTAGGGATAGAGGGAGGAGTTTGCAACGTCTATGGCAAATTTATAGCAAACGCCGTTGTATATGTTATTACTAAAGATGGTGTAGAGAATTTTGCTATTTCTTCATCTTTTACCTTACCTAGTTCTATGGTTTCTTTAATACTTCAAGGAAAGGAACTTGGTGAAGCATCAGACATTATTTTTAAAACTAACAATAGCAAGACTAGAGAAGGTGCTGTGGGATTATTAACTAATAATGCAATTAGTAGAAAAACGCTCTATGTTCAACCTATCATTCTTGCACTATATCCAATTTACCAAAATAGTGGTTAAGGGGGCGAAAAGCTTAGCCAAGGAGATGGATAGCCCCTTATATTTAAATATAAGCTTTTCTTAAATTCCCTTTAATGCATAGGAGAGGAACTCAATCAGAGCAACAGTTTCCATGAAGATTGGGGTAAATGATTCCCTCCTAGCTCTCTCAAGTCGTTATGTAAAAGCATTAAGATACGTATTATTCTAGTTAAAAGAAAATAAGACAAACCCAAATGAAAAAGGGGTACTAGGAGTTATTCATCAAGAGTTGTATGAAAAGCTAAGGGACGAGTTCCAACTACCATCAAAGGTTGCTGAGGACTGCTATCGTGATGCCCTAACAACGTACAAGAGTTGGTACAATAATCCGAGAAAGGGGCGTTTTCCGAGAGTATACAAACCCACGGTGTGGTTAACACCCAAGCTAAGTTACTCAATAAACTTTGAAAGAATGACTGTTAGGATAGCAAGTGTTGGTGAACTACCAATCCTAGGTTATCCTAGGAACCTCTCGTTTTATAAGGACTGGAAGATGAAGGAGGCTAGACTTGTAATTAAAGATGGTAAAGCATTCCTTAAGGTTGTTTTCGAGAAGAAGCCGGTAAGGGTTGAAGCTAAGGGTAGTGTGGCTGTTAATATTAATATTGGCGAGATAGTTGTAGGGAAAGATGATACTCATTACGTTAGGATTCCAACTTGTTTATCCGAGGTTCATCACTGGAAGTCTTTAGCTGAGGGTTTACAGAGAAAGTACCCTAAGAGGTGGAGGGGGAATAAGCATATCATATCAAGGATTTCCCATTTTTACGCTAAGGTTAA
The DNA here is from genome assembly GCF_019175345.1 of Saccharolobus shibatae B12. Lineage (NCBI taxonomy): Archaea > Thermoproteati > Thermoproteota > Thermoprotei > Sulfolobales > Sulfolobaceae > Saccharolobus > Saccharolobus shibatae. The sequence continues at coordinate 960,191 of NZ_CP077717.1, forward strand.
GCGTATTATGGAGGATTTTGCCGAGAAGGTTGGTAAGTGGGTAGTAGAGATTGCTGAGGATTTTAAGGCTAACGTTATCAAGTTGGAGAGGTTGACTAACTTGGTTAAGCGTGTGAAAGATCTGCCTTCAGAGTTTAGGGATAAGTTATATTTGATGTGGTATCGTAGGGTTCAGTATTGGGTTTGGGTGGGAAGCTAAGAAACACGGCTTATTAGTTGAGTATGTTAATCCAAGTCATTCTTCCGTCTCATGTCCTAAGTGTGGGAAAAGGATGGTTGAGGTTTCTCATCGTTAGTTTAAATGCAGTTGTGGTTATGATCGTGACGTTATTGCGATTATGAATTTGAATGGGAGGGGGTCTCTGACCCTCTCGACTGCCCCTCAAATGAGAGATGTAAGAGCGAATCGATGAGGGGAACATCCGCCATTTATGGCAGAGGAAGTCAGAATACAATGATTAATAATACTCCTTTTTAACCAGTTTGATAAATAACTCGCCGATCTCTTGTAGTTTGATAGTCTCGTGTTCTGAAGGTCTTGGAATTGTTGCTAGGAATACTCCATAATCTTCGTGATTTCCATCTTCACTCTCACCCTTTGGTTCGCCATATACAGAAAATATTATAAAGTCATCAATCTTGTTTAAAATCTTTCTTACCGCTGTGTCTACTAATGAATAGATTTTACACTTTTCTGTAGGTTCTCTATGTAGAAGTCTATCTATAGCAGTTATGGATGCTATAACGGGAGCTTCATCTATTAACTCTAGAACTATTTGTGTTACCTTATTGATTTCCTCTTCTGCATTTACTGAAGAATCGTATGGAAGGCTAAGTTTACCATAAGTTGGATTAGTTATAGGCAAATTTATTGCTACTGCGTTAGTTTCTTTAAGAAGCCTAGGCGTTGTATCATTCAAATTAACTTCTGACATATCTTTTATATCCTTAAGCTCTAATACTGACATCCATGAAGTTTGCGGAAATTGTGGCTTTTTATTTAAAACAACTCCTCTATAAGTACTACTAAATAGTGTAAATAACGTTCTTGGATTACATTTCATAAAGCTAGTATAGCTTAACCCATCTATTCCTAACAATAAAGGATTCATTTCTCCCACTTGTCACTCTAATAGAGACCTTAGTCTTATCTCTATTTCCTCTCTAGGTACGGCACCTAGTATTTGGTCTACGGGTTCTCCATTCTTAAAGAACATTACAGTTGGAAGGCTCATTATTCCATATCTCATTGCTATATCTTGGTTCTCTTCAGTATTTAATTTCCCAAAAGCTATTTTAGGATAATCATTGGCAAGTTCTTCTATTACTGGAGCCAATATAAAGCATGGCGCACACCATTCTGCCCAAAAGTCAACAACTGCTATTTTGTTTTTAGTTATAAATTCATCAAAGTTTTTTGAGTTAAGATGTTTTACTAGCTCTTTATCTTTCTCCTTCAAGCTGTTGAGTATTTGATTTGCTTTTTTAGAGAGGATTTTTTGTAATTCTGGGTCATTTAGTTCGTCATTCATAAGAGATTATATATAGTATTCATTTAAAAAGTTTTTATCATATAAAGAGATTAGACATGACAAAACTTATAATTGTAGGTAGTGGGATAACGGGGTTAATTACTGCACTGAAATATAGTGGAGATGTGATAATTTTAGAAAGGAATAAAAGTATTGCAAATAATTCAAAAGCTAGTTTGTGGTCAATCATTCCACCTTTATGTAGCAACCATAGAGAAGATTGTGAAAAAGGTATGAGATTCTATGAAGAGATTTGCGAAAAATATGGTATCTATTGTAAAAAGACTCACATTCTTAGAGTTTCCAGTAAAAAAATAGGTGGTAAGATTGTTGATAGAAAGGAAATAAGAAGTTTTGAACCTCAACTGAATATTGAAGAAGCAGAATTTTTTGACAATGGTCTATTCGTAGAAGGTGACGAACTCTTTAACATACTTGGAACAGAGTTTAACATCGAATCGAACTCAGAGGTTACGGATATATTAGTTGAAGACAATGAAATAAAATCTCTCTTAACATCAAAGGGTGAGGTAAAGGGAGAGTTCTATATTTTTGCTACTGGCTACCTAACTCCTAAATTATTCTCGAAATTAGGAATAGAGGTAAATCTGTTTAAAGGACATTTAATTATTACCAAAAAAACTAGTTTAAATGGGATATTAATTGTGAATGATAGAATTGCAGTGGAGGGGAAGAACTTATACCTTAATGGCGACTCAAAGCAAAATTCCTCCATTTCAATAGATTATGATGAAATATCTAAGACCATTAATGAAATAGGTAGGGTGCTAAAGATAGACACTACAAGTTTAGAGATCAGAGTAGGATTTAGAAGCGTAAGTAAAGATGGGGAACCAATTGTAAAGAAGATTTACTCAAATGCAATACTAATAACTGGTTATAGGTTCGGCTTTGCATTAGCTCCGGTACTTGCTGAGAAAGCCATACAGATGATCAAATATGGACATTAAGCTAGTTTACTCTACTTCAGATCCAGTGGGTTTGACGATAAAAAAACTTGGATATCGTTTCGAAGAGATTGATGAAGATGTAACAGATTTTCACTACAAGAATGGTGAGGCTATAGTAATTTTTTCTAGGCATGAAAGTAAGGCAAGTATTCCCTCACTAACAGTACATTATCCTGGCAATCCATCTGAAGAAGTTATGGGTGGAGAGCCTAAAAAACTCGGAATAGCTTATCCTAGGCTACTTACTTCGATTTTAAGAGAAATTAAAAAAATAGATCTAGATATAGAGAAAACTATGGAGGCTACTCATCATGGCCCTACATATCAAAACGTACCAGTAATATTCGTAGAGATTGGTAGTGACAAGACGTATTGGACTAACGAGAGAATAGTCAGAACTTTAGTTGATTCAACTCTAAAAGGTATTGATAAGGTTGACGAGATAGATTGTAGAGATTACATTTCAGGTTTCGGTGGACCCCACTATTCTAAGCTTTTTACTAAGTTAGCTGACGAGAGTTGTATAGGCCATGTGATTTCTAAGCATTATGTCGATAAGTTGGATGACAAGGTTATAATTCAAGCTATAGCCAATTCTGTGAATAATATTAATAAAGTCGTTATCGATAGCTTAAACTCCAGGCAGAGAGAACGAATTATAGCGGCTCTAAAAAGCTTTGATATTTATATTCAGTTTCGATAGTATTTGTGGAGTTAGTAGTGGTGAACCTATACTAAGGACTTTGCAACTATCTATGTTATTTTCACATCTCAAGATAGTCAAGCTAGCATTAGGTATTCTCACTCCCCATCCACTGATATCGTCCATATCAAGTATGTACGTAACTATAGCTCTTATAGGATCGGAGTGCGATACAGCAGCTATTACATTATTATCTTTATTTATAACGGATTCGAGGAAGTTTTTCATTCTCTTTGTCATATCTTCCCAACTTTCCAGACCTTTAATCTCCATTTGTTTTTTAAAGACCTTCAACTTCCAGTGGTCATTTGGATCAAAAGTGGTGTTATTCAATTCTCCTAAGGATCTTTCTCTTAATCTTTGATCTACTATTGGAAAAATTCCTAAGGTTTCACCAATGATAAGCGCAGTCTGATATGCTCTTAGAACTGGACTAGTGTATATTTTTTCAACTTTCAATTTCATAAGTTCCTTCCCAGCATCCTTTGCTTGTGTAATACCCTCTTCCGTGAGAGGATAAGTGTTAATATCATGGCTAAGTATCTTACTAACGTTAGAGGTACTTTGCCCATGCCTAATGAAAATAATTATTGTCATCACTTAGTTGTTATATTTCCCCACTTTATTAGTTTAAACTTAAATATCATCATAAGAATAGGAGTATTGTGGTCTCATTATTTAAAAGGAACAAACATTCTACAAATTCTACTACTAATCTGAGAATTCTCTTTAGCTCGGATCTTCACGCATCGTATACAGTCTTCAAGAAGTTTATAAATGCAGGGAAAATTTACAAGGTCAATGCGTTGATAATAGGTGGGGATATAGCTGGCAAAACATTGTTACCTATTATTGATCTTGGAAATAATAATTACAATATTCAAGATAAGATTATAACATCAAGTGAATTGAATAGCTTCATCGAGAGGTTTAAGAGCGAAGGGATCTATTATGCTATATTAAGCAAAAATGAGTATGAAGAAGCGTCTCAAAATAAAAAAGCCCAAGACGAATTATTTAAGAAGGCAATCATTGCGACTATTCGTGAATGGATGAAAATTGCTGAGGAGAGATTAAAGGATTATAAAATACCTATCTTTATAAACCTTGGGAACGATGACCCAGAATATCTCTTTGAAGTATTGAAGGAGAGCGAGATATTTAAAGTTGGTGAGGGTGAGGTGTTTGATTTTAATGGATACGAAATCATATCATACGGCTACGTTAATCCAACACCTTGGAATACGTTTAGGGAGAAGAAGGAAGAGGAGATCTATAATGACCTAAGTAAGATAGTGTCAAAAATAACTAATTATTCAAAGGCTATTTACAACTTTCATGCTCCTCCTTACAATACCAATTTAGATAATGCTCCTCTTTTAGATGAGAATCTAAAGCCCATAGTTAGAGGAGGTGAGATTGTATATACACACGTGGGTTCTAAATCAATAAGGAGAATTATTGAGGAAACTAATCCACTATTAGGATTACACGGACATATTCACGAATCAAGAGGCTTTGATAAAGTCAATAACACAGTAGTCATCAATCCAGGCAGTGAATATAATAGTGGTCTTCTTCACGCAGCTCTAGTAATACTAGAAGGAGAATCAATCAAGGCTCATCAGTTTATCTTAGGTTAATTAGCTAGCTTGTAACAACCAAAATTATCTAATGGTAAGCCAAAAGGAAAGAATTAGAAAGCTAAGAAGCGAATTATCTCTATCAAAACTTTTCAACTAATAACGCATAAGTTGTATCTAACTCTTTTAGAAATTGGGAGAAATTATGTGGATTTGTATCTAAGTGATGACCAATACTTTTTTTAAGGTTCGCACTTTCTTCTATTTATGATTATATTTTATGCAATTGGTGAAAGGGATAGAGCAAAAGAATTGGTTAGAATTATAACAAAAACAAGGTGGAAGACTATATCAAAGCACGCCATAAAGATAGCAAGTTCCTCGATTGGTCCTTCTGTAGTTATATTTAAGCCAACTATGGCAGGTTTAGCTGTGGCATTATGGTTAAAACAACGTGCAGAAGAATTGGGTATGACATCTGCAGTTGGATGGTTCCAGCCTATAAATCAAATACCTCCACAAGTTGAAGATGCGATAAGAACTGATTTAAACAAGATATTGATGAAAAAATTAGAAGTTCCATGGTCGCCATAATTTAACTAGAAATCTCTATTTGCTTAGGCGGTAGTGTCTTTATTTCTGTGTTTTCACTACTTCTAGTCACAATTACGTAGTCTGCAATTTCAGTTAGATATTCTAATAGTCTATTGAATCTTTTCTGATCAAATGTCATTGCAGACTCGTCGATTATGAAGTAAGGAGTTTTGAAATAAGCTCTTAACGCGCTTAATACCAATATTAAAGCTAGCGTAGTTCTCTCCGACGATGATAACTTCTTTATATCAATTATAGCACCTTTTCTCCTTACAATTAATCTGTAATTACCGTCAATTTCAGCTTCCATATCAAATTCGAATTTCCTTAATAATTGGTTAGATATTCTGTTAAATTCTTCCCTAGCCTTAGTTAATCTTTTTATATATTCTACTTGTAATTCATCCACCTTCTTCTGTAATTGTTCTATATGTTCCTCCTTTTCTTTCAACTCCTCTAAGATAGAGGATGGCACTCCTAATAGCTGAAGTTCGTACTCATATTCCTCTCTTTTCTTTCTTAGCTCTTCTATTCTCTTTAAAATGCTTGTACTATCATCATTAGTTGCTATTGCCCCTGATAATGATTCGGATTTATTGAATCTCTCTTCAGTCTCTCTCTTCTGTCTCTCCAAATCATCTATCTGGAACTTAACTGAACCTATCCTGTTGATCAATTCTTCCTTTTTAGCTTTTAGTCTTGCGATTTCATTCTCTAGCGTCTGTAACTCCTTTAATCTAAGGTCAATTTCTTCTTTTCTTTTCTGTAATCCTATTATATCGTTACGCAAGCTATCTAGAAGTGAGGTCTTATCTCTTAATTCTCTTGATATTATTTCAGCTCTTTCTTTCCATATACTAGGATCTACTTTGCTCCCACAGACGTTACACGTATCTAAATGATGTCTATCACTTTCGTCTACTTCTTCTAATACGCGTTCAAGCACCTTAAGTTCTATTTCTAACTCAGATCTATCAGAGGTTTTCAGTTTAAGTTTCTCATTTATTTCTTCTAACTCTTTCTGAAGTTGAGTCTTTATGTCGGGAGAGACTTTACTCTCCTTGTTTTGGATCTCTTCCTCAATCTTCTTTAAGGCAAATTCTAAGTTTGCTAACTCATCTTTCTTAACTTTTATTTTGTTTAATATTTCATTTATTTTATTCTGTCTTGTTAGTGTTATTGTGTATGTGGTTTTAGCTACTATATTACTACTGCTTTCCCTTTCTTTCTCCAGTTTGTCTATCTCTTCATCTATCGCCCTTATTTTAGCTTGTATCTCTCTAATATTATTATACTTCTTCTGTAAATCATCTCTAGCATTTATCTCAGCAGTTAAGAGTTTCTGTAATTCTTCCTTTTTTGCCTTTATTTCATTTATTTTTGATGTAGCAGATATAAACCACTCTACATTACCATCTCCAGATAATATTTGGGTTACTAACTTGTTCTCTGGAGAGAAATACGTCAGTAGCAATGCTCTATCGTCATCCATAATTAGATTTTTGTCTTCACTTAGTCCATTCTTTATCCTTTTTATCCTTCTATAGTATAGTTTGTTATCCAATTCTACTTCTATATAACCACTATCTGCAAATACATTAAGTAGATCTTCTGCCTTAATACTGGATGTCAGTAAAGATATCAATGCCCTTACTAGTGATGTTTTACCGTAAGCATTTGGCGCTTCATATGATGTTACTCCTTTCTCTAAATCAAGACTATAGTCTTGCGTTATGCCGCCTATATTAAATACTCTAACCTTCATCTAGTGGTATTAAAGATAAACTAGTATAAAAATTCTCTCCTACTGTCTAGTTCTAGTGTAATAGAAATGATAAAAGTCATAAATACTCTTTCTCAATAACTTTGACCTTGTATAAATTCAATCAACTTCAAATTTTTATAATTTATTAAAGCAGAGAAGACTTTAGATACTCAAAGTTTATTATATTTGTCAAGGTGATATGGTTTAATGAGGAAAGTCATATTAGATTCAGATACAGCTAGTGATGATACTATAGCCATATTGCTTGCATCTAGATATTTCCAATTATTAGGTGTGACAATAGTCGCTGGAAATGTAAATTATAATCAAGAGGTTAAGAATGCACTTTTCACTTTAGAGTACATTGGTAAGCAAGACGTACCAGTATATTTAGGATCACAAAGACCTATTTTGGGAAATTGGAGAACAGTTGAGGAAGTCCATGGAAGTAATGGAATGGGTGATTGGGACTATCCCGAACCTACTAAAAGGCCAGAGAAAGAGCATGCAATAGATGCTATACTCAGATTGTCGAAAGAATACGACGGGGAATTGGAAATACTTGCAGTTTCCCCTTTAACAAATATTGCCTTGGCTTATCTTAAAGATCCGTCAGTTGTCAAGCGAATAAGAAGGATTTGGATAATGGGTGGTGCTTTTTCAAAGGGCAATACTACCCCTATAGCGGAGTTCAATTTCTGGGTAGATCCTGAGGCTGCTAAAATAGTTTTAGATGCAGGATTTGATATTACCGTCGTTCCTTGGGAAGTCGCTGAAACAAGTGGTTCTTTAAACGAGAGAGATTGGGAATTTATCTCCAAACTCAATACTAAGCTCTCAAAATTCTTTATTAATGTCAATAAGACATTAAAGGAATATACTACTAAGAATCAAGGTATATCAGGTAGTACTCATCCAGATTCCTTAACAGTTTCTATAGCCTATGATAGATCTATTATCTCAGAGTCTTCTCTAAATTATATTGATGTAGAATTATGTTCAAAGTCAAGAGGAGCAATGTTAATAGACTGGTACAGTTTACATAAAAATAAGCCTAATGCTGAAATTGTATTAAAGGCAGATAGTAACAAGTTCAAAAATCTTCTATTCAGAACCCTTTCCGAGTTTTGAACAATCAGCGTATACTATAATGTTCACATTTTTTACGTCTAAGCCATTTTTAACTAGCTTATCCATGAAGTTATCCATGTCAACATCTAAGTCAATAATTCTATTAGAGTCCGTGCAAAAAACATTAATGTGAGGCTTTCTATTAATTTCAAACCAAGTTATACCGTTTGCTTCAAAGGAATTTAGTATTCCAGATTCCTTTAATGTTTCTAGTGTATTATATACTGTGGATAGACTAATACTAGGCTCTGTTTTTTTAAGTTCTTCGTAAATTTGTTCCCCACTGTAATGACCCCCTCTCATTATTAGCTTTAGAATAGCTATTCTTTGTGGCGTTACTTTAAGGTTTCTTTGCCTCAACAGGTTTGCAAGATCAACTTCCATACTGTACTCATTTCTATTTTGGAGTAATTTAAAATTTCTCCTATATGCAACCCTCTTACACCTTTAAATTTAGGTTTATAAGGTTAAGTGAGTATTATATAATAATGCAGAACTTTAGGGAACTATCAATTGATATAGTTCTTTCGCATAGGATACGGGACTATGACCAAATAATTCTTGAGGGCAGTAGAAAACGTGATTCGTGCGTGTTTTTCACTTATGGCTATTGTAAAAAAGTTTCGTCAAAAAGTAAAGTTCTTGCTAGCTGGATATCTAATGGAAAGATTGTTCCTCATCCCTTATTCTGCTATTTATGTCCATTTTACTCGTTAAGAGACGATGATAAAACCGTAACTATTGATCTTTTCGATATTTACTTAACATATAAAAATTTAAAGACACAAATTGAAAGGGAATTAGAATTTATAGAGAGCAGACTTTCAGAGTTTTCGTTTTCCACTTCCATAGCTCTGAAGAGGAGGAGGGAGGACTTGGTAGCTTTCCTTGATGATATCTCAACTAAAATTAAAATACTCATGGAAATAATAAGGGTAAGTGAGAGAGAGCATGAGGACGGAAGACATATTTAATGATCCAAAAAATTATAAGAAATGGTACGAACTTCATAATAAATTATACGAGAATGAGAGAAAGGTAGTTAGAAGTTTTAACCTTAAAGATTGTTTAGATTTAGGATCAGGACCAGATATTTTTCATGAGGAAATTAGGGGAAAGATTGTATCTCTGGATATATCGTTACTTATGCTAAAAGAAAGTAAAAGTGACGAGAAAGTTCTAGCTGACGCTTTACATTTACCCTTCAGAGATGACTCATTTAAATGTATATTTAGTTCCGTCACCGTTTGTTTTATAGAAGATGTAAAGGGGTTTATAAAGGAAATAGCTAGGGTAGCTAAAGAAAGGGCAGTTATTTGTTTTATTGCTAGGGACTCTCCATGGGGCGAATATTATGAGAAGCTAGGTAAAAGTGGCCATAAGTATTATTCATATGCTCACTTTATATCAAGGAGAGAGCTTTACTTAATTATAAACGATTTCATGAAAATCTCAAGAATTACATCCACACTAAAAGATATGAACGAAACGGAAACTGATGAAACATATAATGATGATAGCGGGTCATTCATCTGTGTTGAAGCTATCCCTAAGAAATCGGAGCCCCTTTCATCGAGTCTTAATAGACACTCGGGGGCTGATCCTGCTGACCCTATCTCTAAACTTTAAAAACTTAGTTTATATTTTTTTCTAACGACTATCCTTTCTTCCAAAAATGCTCCTTATTTAGTTTTTTGTAATGGTTCCCTTAGGGTAAACCTTAAAAAGACTTATTTATATTATTCATCTATCTCTTCATTGTGCAAAGAACTTTTATATTGACGTTGTTTACATCCCTTAGTTTTATTATAGCTTACTATGTTTCCCTTAGTCCATTAATTTTAGCAGAATTTTCTCACGCCTTAATTGACTTCTTAACAATTACATTTTCAATTATCGCCCTAAAATTTATAGGGGAGAACGAAGTAAGCGAGGGGAGGTTCTCTTATGGATTACATAGACTGGAAGTTATTGTTGCTATGATTAATATCTTTGCTATTATCCTCCTTTCACTTATCGTAGCATATACTTCCATAACGTCATTGTTAAAAGAGACTACTAACAGTTCTTTTGCGTTGATTATCTCGTCAGCCCTAGCATCAATTCTAACTTTCTTTGCATCTCCTAAAGAAAAGGACGACTTGGGTAAGAGGGGATTATATGTGCACACAATATCAGACTTTCTAGGATATATAATCGGCTTTGTTATAGGCATTCTTATCCTTATTTCCGGAATACGTGAATTGGATCCAGTAGGAGCAATTATACTTGTAATACTGAATTTTGCACTTGCAATTCCATTATTAAAGGAATCTTTTTTTAATATTTATGGAAGGTTCTCCAGTGAAAATTGATAATATCATGGGAGAACTTACAAAAATTTCTCCAGATATTCATCATTTACATGTGTGGTCAATTTGTGATCATGTAAAGGTAGCAACGCTTCACGTTAAAGCATCTCCAAATCTGACTATAGCTGAGGCGGATAAGATAAGGGGTTCAATCTGTAGTCTGCTTAGAGAAAAATATGGCATTTCTCATGTAACGGTTCAGTTTGAGACGAATGATGACGATTAATAAAACTGGCTGGGCCACCACTCGATATCTTTGTGAAGTTTACTTCCCATTAACTTTATTATTTTTTCCCTATCCATCCTTGAAAATCTAACGTCTATATGAGCTTTTAAGAGTGGAAATGGATATCCCTTAATGCTTACTCCACTCAAATGATCCATTATCTCCTTTACTATTTTCTCGTCCACTCTTCCAATCATATCTATTCTAACAACCCTCTTACCATTATCCAATCTAGTATAGAAAGTCGTATATTCCATTTTTCTTAATATCTCAAGCTCGGGTATCTCAGAAATTTTTCTGACGTCTATATTTTTGATTATAAGTTTTGAAAATCCTCTTTTTTCAGTAAACAGTTCAAAAACAGTTATGTCGGGATAGTCTGTACCAAATAAATCTCTCCCCCTACTGGTTTTAGATATCCATAAAACCTTGCCATCATATTCCTCTATTATTCTACTAACGAGAAATTGATTTAGTAGCATTAGCAAATCTCTCATTTTCCTTTCATCTTTTATGCTAATAATACTATTTATATCGACATTCTTAACTAGCTTTAGCTCTTCATCAGAGATTTGTTGAATATCAACTTTATTACCAATCTTTTTGTTTAAACTTCCATCCATAAGAATGTAATCTCCTTTACTACCATCCCTTAAAGCTAGTGATAATTCCAATGCCTCCATTAATAGTGATATTCTTTCTTGTGCATCGTTCCCTGGCTTGAATATACCTATTTGACCATCCTCGCTTAATGTCTTTACTCCTTTATTATCTCCGATTACGGATTCAGCTCCTACAGCATAAACTATCCCTATTCTCATAGGTTTACTGAAAGAACCGCCATCAATAGCTACAAATTTGCATATTTCGCTTAACTCATTATCTCTGGTGTATTCAGTCCAAAACTCATTAACCTTTTCTTGTATTTCTTGCCTGAGATAGCTAGCAATATTATAAATCTGATTTTTTATCTCGTTGTGACTTTCCGCTAACTTATCATATATTTTTCTTATCAAGTCTCCTCCCTCACAAAACTTTTATTTCCTCTCTTTTCAACACGAATAACATAATCAGCTGCTTGGACTACCTCCTCGTCATGAGTTACCACTAATATCTGAGGTACACTTTCCTTTGCTGCCCTAATTATCTCTATTAAGTACGCTTTTCTTTGATCATCTAAATGAATTGTTGGCTCGTCAAGAATGAAGAAGTTAGTATTACTCATCAGTGCCTTAGCTATTGCTAACCTTAATGCTATAGATAAGGCAATTCTCTCACCTCCGCTAAGCGATACTATGGGCAAAGTATCGCCGTTATTAGTGTATATTACTATATTCCCACCACTGCCCTTTCCTCTACTAGTTTTTTGCATTATCTCCATTTCTACGTTTTTAATAGATAGATCAAATTTCGATATTATATCATTTAGATTATTTTCAATCAATTGTTTTGTTGCCATGATTATATAACTCTGTAATTTTCGTTCTCCTAATGCATCTCTAATTTTCTCCAGCTTATTAATACCATTGATTATCTTTTCTTTATCTTTTAGTTGCAATTCATAATTCTTAATTCGATTACTTATCTCCTCTATGTCTTTACCTAAACTATCCAATTCGCCCTCCACTCTACTTTTTCTGTTTTCCTTCTCCTTAAGACTGGCATTATGGACATCTAAACTCGTTTTAAGTTCATTATATTTATTTTCATCAAACTGTATGATATTTAATTTTTCCTTTAGTTTCTTAACATCTTCTTGTAGTAGCTCAACTTGTCCTATATAGTCTTCTAGTACTCCTCTTTTCTTCTTCATTTCATCCAAGATTTTTTTCTTCCTCTCTAAATCTGAAATTTTATTCTCCAGCTCTTTACGGTCTAACCCTTGTAATTCGGTTTCTAGAACCCTCATTTCTTTTTCGATTTCTACTTTTTTCTTGTTCATTTCATCTAACCTTACTTTTTTTCTTTCAAGTTCCTTCTCGTCATACTTAAATAGTCTCATAAACTCTTCATAATACTGTTTTAGGTCCTTTATTTCTCCATTTATTTTCTTAATTTCCTCCTCTATATCCTTTAAAGCTTCAATCCTATTATGAAGATTCTCTATTTCCTCGTTTAACTTTCTAAGTTGTTTTATTATATTATCGTAATTTGCCTTATTATTTGAGAGTCTTCTATATTCTTTTTCAATTTTATTTAATTCATCAGTGATTTTCTTTAATTCTTCTTCTAGTTCATTCTTATCTAATTCTAATCGTGAAATGTAACTTTTTGCTTCTTCTACTATTTTTTGTTTGTGTCCCTCATCTAGGGGTCTTCCACATACCGGACAAGTTTCCCCCTTAACTTGACTAAGATTATTTATTATCTCATTTTTCTCAGATATTAGGCTTTCAACTTTACCTAATTGAGCTCGAAGATCAAGTTGTCTTTTTCTTTTCTCTTCCATGATTTGTTCAAGATTACCAATTCTATCTATATCTTTAGAAAACTCGCTTGCGTCTTTGTCTAAACGTTCTTTTAAATTTAGTTTGGAGTCTAAATTCAATTTCGATTTGAGATATTCTTCATATTTTGGCTGTAATTCTTCCAGTTTTCTCTCCAATTCCTTGTATCTTAGATAATGTGGCTCAAGTTCTTTCTTTCTTTTGATAGCTTTTTCATATTCCTCAATTTCCTTTTCTAAATTAAGTATATTATTGGATATCTCCATATAACTTCTCGATAAAACTTCATATTTTTCAAATTTTAATCTAAAATTCTTTAAATTGTCAAGTTCGTTTACCTCCTTTTCAAGCTTATCCATGTTTTCCGTTTGTCTTCTTAGTTCTTCTATACTCTTGTTTAATTCATTTAATTTAGTTTCTTTTACCTTTAAGATAGTGGTCAACTCTAAGTACTGATTTCTTTTCTTCTCATAATCTTCGAATTGTTTCTTTAACTCAGTTATTTGATTTTCCAAGTTCTTTATCTCATCCTCCAGTTTTTTCCTATCTTTTTCTAACTCCAACACTCTATTTCTCTTCTCCTCTAAGTTCTTCTTAGAATTATTATAGTCTTGTTCTATTCTGTCTAACTCTCTTAACTTGTTTTCCAAATTCTTCTTAAATTCCACTATTGGACCTCTGCTATCAATAAGCTTCTCGATTGATTCCAACTTTAGAATTTTCCCCATAATGTCTTGGAAATTCTCCAAAATTTTATCCAATTCTCCTTGTCTAACTATTATTGTTGATAGGGCAATATCTTTATCAATACCCAGAATTTTCTCTATTTCATTAGAGACTACCGTTGCACTACGTGCAACTGGTATTTGATTCCGTATTAACCTATCTTCTGTAGTGCTTCTTATATCCCTTATTATTTCTATTTTATCTTTTTCATTAGAAAGATGTAAGGTAACGCTCGCCTTATTTGAACCTTTTCTTATTAAGTTGTCGTTATTTCCTCTACTATGGGTTCTAAACAAGCTGAATACTATGCCATCTATTATAGAACTCTTACCTGCTCCATTTTGTCCCACTATTACATTTATTTCGCCTAGAAACTGTATTTCACTGTGTTCATGACTTAAAAAATTAGTCAAAGTAATTTTGTCAATTCTCATAAGTTAACACCTGTTAGTCTTTTTAATATCTCATTTACTATATCTTCAGAATCAACGTTCTTTATCATTTGTAAAATTAAATTAGCCTCGTCCTCGTTGAACTTCTCGTATTTAGTAAGGTATTCGATTATTATCTTATCTAATCCCCTATCTTGCGGCAAGGTATATGTTAAGTTGTCTACACTTTGAATAGTTTCATCTTTATATATTCTATAATAAAGTGCAATATCGTTTAAAGGAAGTAACTCTCTGTAAAGTAGATCCTTTCTCATTCTTTCACCTTCTACGATAATGTGTAATATTGGCTTATTGTTTTCACCATTATTATTTTTTAATAAATCACTTTTTATTTTTGATATGTCATTCTTCAGATTTTTTGTATTTATGGTTATAACTTTTTGTGGCCTTACTGTAGTATTTATCGTGGTAAGTGTAGGTAAGTCCTTTGAAAAGTCTATTAGGTATGCTCCTTTTCCAAATTTTTCATACCCTTCTATTTCCTCTTCTCTCATAATATCTGGAGAACCAGCTATAGCGATTATTGAACCATCATCTTGAATAAGTCGCCACCTAGTATGCAAATGTCCTAAAGCGTAATACCCAAAACCTTTAGGTAAACTTCCTAATTCCATTTGCCACGAACCATCATACGGCAATATCTGTTTTACACCTTGATGTAGTAATAGGATACTCCTACTTGACTTTGGTTTTAAAGAGGATAACGTACTAACCAATACGTTTTTTGAAACTGTGGGAATATGGGGGATTCCGTATATTTCTATGTCTTTTATAATATATGGCTTATCATAATTCAAAATTTTGATTAAATCCAATTCAGTTAGAATATTATGAGGAATGAGGTAACCTTTCCTCTTTGGAGTGTCATGGTCCCCCGGTATTGAGAGAAATGGTATATTCGCATCTTTTAATTTTTTTAGGATTTTAACAGCTATTACTAATGCGTTTGTAGTAGGATTCGAAACATCGAAAAGGTCTCCAGAATGTATTACTGCGTCAACACGTTCTTTGATCGCAATGTCAATTAGTTGTGAGAAAACATCGTAAATATCCTTTTCCCTTTCTGCTAGGGAGTACTGTCTTTTTCCTAAATGAGTATCAGAAATATGTAGAATTTGTACCATCATCAATCACCAATTTCCGTTCCAAAGTCGGCAAAGCCTTTAGCTATTCTTTCATTTTCTTCTGCTCTCTTCCATTCCCCTATCATGTCGGGATCTGATCCAAGCAATTTTCCTTCAAACATATCTATCTTCACAACTGCAGGTAATTTTACTATTTTACCTATAATTATAGCCTCACCAACGTCCAAGGAGGACAGTTGTTCAGCTAAATCTTCGCTTAGATTATCACTTGACTCTAAGATGTATTTTTTATCAGTCGGTTCAATTATCTTTAAAATGATCTTGTTTGTCATTTGACTTAATATATTTTCATCTAGGCCTTTAGGCCTTTGACTTACTATTGTTAATCCAACTCCGAATTTTCTGCCCTCTCTTGCTATCCTGGACGCCCAGTACTTGGTTAATGTATTCTCGTTTTTAGACAAGAAAACGTGAGCTTCTTCTATTACGGCTATTATTGGGAATTTAAGGCCACTATTTTTGCTTCTTTTAAAATCTTTCCTAGAATCAAGGATTCTTCTTAAATAATGTGAGACTACTGCATCCATTGAGTCTTCATCTAATTGTGTTAGGCTTACAACGTTTACCTTACCTCTCTTTACTTTCTCAATTATATCTGAAGATGTAAGATCAATGACGTTTGAATACCTATCCATGAATTCTTCAAACTTATTCAGTACCTCATCCTTTGCACTACTCTTTTTATCACTATTTCCTTGAGTTTCCAATTCGTCTCTCATTAGTTCATAAAATTGGCTATTTAGAGTAGAAAATGGTATTTGTCCTTCTTTTAGCTTTTCTCTTATCTCATTTGTTACCTTTATGAAAGCTCTTCTTAAAATTCTGTACTGTATAATTGCATTCTCTCTTATTTCTAGTAACGTAGAAAATTCCCTTGGGGTCATATAAAGAGGGTTAAGTTTAGGTTCAATACGATTTAGATTCTTTATATCGCTATCATAGTACTCTCCATGATAATCGAATATAAGAACAGATCCACCAAGTTCAGAAATTCTTTGAGAAAGAACTGCTACTGTATTTGACTTCCCAGAACCAGTAGCTGCTAAAATAGCTAAATGCCTTGCAAAGGAATTTATATTTAATTTAACCTCCACATTTTTACCTATTAAGCTTCCTATTCTAATTTGGCCATCTTGCGAATAAATACTTTTTAACTCCTCATCTTCAGCCTCTCTAGCTGGGGTTCCAGCGAACGGGGGTATATCGGGCATTAAAAAGTGATTATTCATATCACATAACATTTTTACTTTAGCCTTTGTATAAACGGGTATACTATTGTTGAATTGTTTTAATCTTTGAACGATTTCTATATCATTCATATTATCATCTAGCATAGGGCTACCTCTAGTCACGTTTGTTATTAGTCCAAGGGCCTTAACGTTATCATATTCTAGAACAACATAAGTGCCTAATCTAACTGGCCTTTCAGCTAGTATCAAAGCCTCTTGTGTTGTAGCTTGACCAATTACATAACCAATTATCATGTATAGATAAAATACTACTGGCTTCCTAAAATGGCTTACTCATTGTAGAAGAGTAATACCTAGAAATGGAAAAATTAAAAAGCAAAATAGCTTTACAAGGCTTTGGCGACAGATTTAATTGTTTCTGAGATTTTTGCTTCTTGTTCGGCGAATGCGCATAGCATTTTTTCAATGTCTTCATGTCCTTCTTGTTTTGCTGTCATTGCAACCTTATTATACTCACTTATATGTTGCATGTCCTCTTCCTTAGCCATTTCATTTAAGACTTTAGAAACCTTTGCTATCGTTTCTGCAATCTTAGCCTCTTGATCCGCAAAACTGCATAGCATTTTTTCAATGTCTTCATGTCCTTCTTGTTTTGCTGTCATTGCAACCTTATTATACTCACTTATATGTTGTTCTTGCTCTTCTTTAGCCATCTCCCCTACTATTCCTCTTAATTCTTGGTTCTTTAATAAGGTCTCGAAGATTGCCTTAGCGTGCCCTAATTCTACTAATGCCTTCTCTCTTAATGCCTTAGCTTCTTCTTTCTTTCCTAGTTGCTCTAATTTCTCAGCTACTAGCATTAATGACATAAAATCTTCTGCATTTGCTTTAAATAACTCCTTTAGACCCATTTCGGTTTCTTTTCCGAGAGCCATAACAAACACCTACATTAATATACTAATCCAAGGTTTATAAACTTTAATTATAGTCTAACTTAATATTGTTATCATTCCATCACACATAATAATACTGTTCTAAGTTACTAGAAAGCTTACATAAAGAAGTACTAATTAAAATTATAAGGACATTCCTCCTATTTAAGCTTAGCGTGATGAATAACTCCAATTCTGATCAATGATGTAGTAACTCGCGACTGAATTGCATTTATACCCATTTTTTTATATTCAAGTATATGATTTCGGTAAAAGAAATGAGGGCTTTGGAAATAAATAGTTCTGCTTTAGGCGTGTCTACATTATTACTCATGGAGAATGCAGGTAGATCCGTTAAAGACGAAATAGTAAAGAGATTTAACGTAAAGGATAAGGTAGCATATGTTTATGTAGGACATGGTGGAAAAGGTGGTGACGGGTTAGTTGCAGCGAGACATTTAGCCGATGAAGGTGCTAAGGTAACCGTAATTTTATTGGGAGAAAATAAACACGAGGATGCAATCCTTAATCTTAATGTCATAGAAGAGATGGACTATTCAATAACGTTAGTTAAGATAAAGGATATGGATGAACTAAAGCCAATCTCTGCTGATATTTTAATCGATGCCATGTTAGGTACGGGATTCTCTGGAAAGCCAAGAGAACCGTTTAGAAGTGCGATAAAAGCGTTCAATAATAGTAAAGGGTTCAAGGTTTCTATAGATGTTCCCTCTGGGATAAATGCTGATACTGGTGAAGCATATGAAGACGATTATGTTAAACCGGATCTGGTTGTCACGTTTCACGATATCAAACCTGGCTTATTAAAGTATAATTTCAATACTGTGGTTACGAAAATAGGTATTCCAGTAGAAGCCAAAATATATGTTGGGCCAGGGGATTTGATAGTTAACGTGCGTAGTAGACCTTATTACTCTAAGAAGGGTGATAGTGGAAGAGTACTAGTAATTGGAGGAAGTTACACTTTTAGTGGTGCACCAACTCTAGCCGCTATGGGTGCTTTGAGAGCTGGAGCTGACCTAGTTTATGTAGCATCACCAGAGGATACGGCTAGAATTATAGCGGGATACTCTCCAGACTTAATTACAATAAAATTAAGGGGAAAGAACATTTCTCCAGACAATTTTGAAGAATTGAAATCGTGGATAGATAGAGCAGATGTGGTGGTTATAGGTCCGGGAATGGGTCTAGCTGAGGAGACTATTGAGGCTTCTAAACTAATTGTGAATTATCTTAAAGAGAAGAATAAGCTAGCTGTTATTGATGCTGATGCACTTAAGGCAATAAGTGGGTTCGATTTGTATGAAAATGCTGTAATAACACCCCATGCAGGTGAATTCAAGATATTCTTTGGAGAAGAACCGAATAAGAACATAAGAGATAGAATAAGCCAAGTAATTAGTTATGCTAAGAAATGTAAATGTACAGTTCTACTTAAGGGGTATGTTGATATAATAAGTGATGGTAAAAGGTTTAAATTAAATAAAACTGGTAACCCAGGCATGACTGTGGGTGGGAGTGGGGATACGTTGACTGGTATAACAGCAACATTAATGGCTCAAAAAATCGAACCATTTATAGCCGCATATTTAGGGGTTTTCATAAATAGCCTAGCTGGAACTTTAGCATATAATAGGCTCGGAGCTCATTTGACACCTACTGACATAATAAATGAAATTCCAAATGTGATAAATAATCCCTTGGATTCTTTCAAAAGAAAATTGTATAAAAGAGTTTTAAGTTGAATTTTGTTTCTTTATTATCTCTAATGATTTGTCAGCGTGTTCCTCTGCCTTCTTCAGATTTTTCAAGATATCTACTATTTTGCCATTTTCGTCTATTATGAAAGTCACTCTTTGGGCACTAGTCCCCCTTTCGTTTAATACACTATAAAGTTTCGATATTGTTTTCTGGTCATCGGCAACTATTGGGAATTTAGCTCCATATTTCTCTGCGAATTTTTTCTGGGTATCAATTTTATCTACACTAACACCTATTACCTCAGCATTCAATTTTTTGAATTCGTCATAGAGCTCAGTAAATCTTTGTAGTTCCCTTGTACAACCACTGGTAAAGGATTTTGGGTAGAAGTATAATATTACTTTTTTCCCTCTAAAATCTGATAACTTAATTTTTCCGAGAGTGGATTCAGCCTCGAAATCTGGTGCTTCTTCTCCTACGTTCATACTAATTTAACTCTAGCGTAATTCGGATATAAGAATTTAGACAAAATATTTTTACTTCTTACTCATAGTCAGTTAGTAAAATGAGAATCATACCGCGCACTATGTCAACACAACATCCCGATAATGCGAAAGTACCAGAGTGGGCAAAAAGCGAAGTTATCGAAGGAGAAGATGAAGTTAAAGAAGCCTTCCTAGCTTATAGTATGTATGGAGTTCATGAGGTAATGTGGGATGCTGAGGGAAAAGATGTAGATACTCATGTGGTAAGAAAGCTATTGTCAAATTATTCAGATTACTTTAGAGAACATATTTTAGGTAAAGATCTGTTTCTAACTTATAGGTTACCTAACCCAAAGGTGGAAGGTGCTGATAGAAAAGTATTTGCCGAAACCATGGAGAGTATTCCAATAACTTATGATTTGGCAGAGAAATTTTACGGTAATGGGATTACGGTGCCAGTTTTTGAAGTAATTTTACCAATGACAACTAGTAATTTAGAGATAATAAGTGTGGCTAGGTATTACGAAAAAGCAGTTGCAAATGAAGATGAACTAGAACTTTACGATGGTGTAAAAGTAAAGGATTTAGTTGGAGAAATATATCCTAAAGTAATAGAAGTTATACCACTAGTCGAAGATAGGGACTCTCTTCAAAATATTGACAATATAGTGGAGGGGTATTATAAGGTAATTAAACCTAAGTATATGAGAGTCTTTTTAGCCAGGTCGGATCCAGCAATGAATTATGGAATGATAACAGCAGTTCTATCAGTAAAGATTGCCTTAAGCGAATTATACAAACTTTCAGAATCGTTAAACTTTGAAATATATCCAATAATTGGTGTTGGTTCGCTTCCATTTAGAGGTCATTTATCTCCTGAAAACTATGAAAAAACATTGGAAGAGTATAAGGGAGTTTATACATATACGATTCAATCAGCGTTTAAGTATGACTATGAGTATGACAAAGTAAAAAATGCTATTTCTTCAATAAATAACTCAAGGATTAGCCCAGCTAAAATATTGGAAAAATACGAGGAGGATGTTCTAAGAAAGATAACGATCTTATATACTGAACGTTACCAGCCAATTATAGAAAGTCTTGCAAACGCTATAAATGACGTCTCCGTGCTACTTCCTAGAAGAAGAGCCAGAAAACTTCATATTGGCCTTTTTGGATATTCTAGAAGCGCAGGCAAGGTTAGCTTACCTAGGGCAATTTCTTTCGTGGGTTCACTATATTCAATAGGAATACCACCAGAACTAATAGGAATTTCGTCTTTAAGCAATTTAGATGAGAAAGAATGGGATATATTCAAACAGAATTACGTTAATTTTAAACATGATCTACAAACTGCTGCTAGATTCTTTAATTGGGAGTCGTTCGAATTAATTAAGGATATATGGAAAATTAGTGAGGATACTATAGCAAAGATCAAGGAAGATATCGATTACGCTGAGAGCGTGATAGGCATAAAATTAGGCGGCATAGATTACGATAGTAGAAAACACATCCTAATGTCTTCGCTATTTTTACTATCATTTAAAGAGAAAATCCTTCAAGAATCTAAGAAGTATTTATATGAGATGGCATTAATTAGAAAATCCTTGGGATGAGAATACTAGTAAACGGTCTACTACCACTGGATTCGGGTAAGACAACATTTTCGTTATCCATAATTCGACTATTTAATCAAGTAGGAATCAGATTGTTTCCATTCAAGCCAATTGCTGGGCATAATGCTTGGTATAGCTTTAACACTCTCATAAGGAGTGAAGAGTTAGGAATATTGGTTGGGAATGATGCTTTAAAGTATTATGATGAAACAAAATATGATATTAGGAGAATTAATCCATTTGCTGTTCTTTTCGTTCCTATAGATTTGGAAAAGGTAAGCTACAACGTATCTCTATATAATATGATAATGGAGTATGGATTTCCATATTTAATAAGGTTAAGCGACTGCATTAATGGTATAGATCAGTATTTTGTAAACAGTAGTGCAGATATATATGTGCCGAAATCAATGCTGAAATTTACTAGAAACCTAGCCCTAAAATTTAATGCAAAATCATATGATAAAATGAGAGAGATAATAGACGCTTCTCCACAACTAGTAGACAATTGTACTATAGATGTATTTAGAAACTATGAAAACGTGATAATAGAGTCCTATAATGACTCGGCTTCTCCTACTTATAATTCGGCTGACGTAGATTACGTGTTTACAGTGTCCCCAACAAAAGCGTTTCTCATAAAAGGTGAGGAATTTAAGAAGGCCTTATCGTTATTTTCAATCCCGCCATGGAATGTTAGAGTCTCCACTCTTATAAAGTATCTAAAAATAGGGAAAAGTTTTGAAATAGATGTAGGAGAAAGAGTAGCTAAAGACGAGATTCTAGATATATTACTCAAGTCTTAGAGTTTTTCTCTGCCTCAAAGGCTAATCCCTTGTCGGGTACGTACAATTTTCCAATGTGTTTTAGTACAGATGCAGCTACTCCCAGTCCTCTTTGAATATCCGGATCCTTTAATAACTTGTAAATTTCCCAAATACTGGTTATGGGTTTTACATTTTCGGTTTTTAAGGCTTCTCCAGTTGCAGAAACCAATAAAGTATAATATTTGAAGTTAGTTAGATCTATTCTTGACAGATCATTAGTAATCTCATCCCAATGGTTGATTAGGCTTAATGTGAAATCGTTTATTAGAGCATTTATTATCTTTCCTAAGCTTTCTTCATCTTCTAATAGTCCAATTATGGGGTCTAAAATTCCTTTGCTCCTAACTTTATCTATAAGATTTATTAAGAACTGTATATTGTATATATTGTCATCATTAATAAATAACTTAGTGGTCTTTATGACTTTATCCCAATTCGCTAATAATTCTAAAACGTCATCGCTAGTAAGTGATCCTATTATCTTTCCTATTGTGTTTTCATCTTCTAATATTCCTTTAATTACGTCAAGTATGCCAAGTCTATCAGTAGTGTTTATTATGTCTAGGATTTTGTTAAGACTGTTAAGTTTTTCATCTTTCAGTAAATTGTCTAAAGCATACAATTCTCCATTAGTCACATTAATTCACCAGCTCGCTAGGAACTTTTCTAACGCCATATCTCCTTTAGTCCAAATGAAATACTTATGGAATAATTCCTTCTTCATATGATTTATCGGTGAAGGAGCAGCTATTGAAGTAGTTCCTCCATACCATGTATCATCTTTTACAGCTACTCCAAATCCTTCAAAGGGATTATCAGCAACACATATTATAGTAGGATAATATTGATCAACTTTTACTTGTACTCCTAATCTCGTAGCTAAATGTTGTGCTGCAACATTTCCAGTCTTTACTGCTAAATAACCTAATTTAGGTACTGTAAGGGAATTTGCATCACCTACTGCGTAAACGTTATCGTACTTTATTGAGACCATATTGAGATCTGTTGGAACAAATCCACCATCATCAATTAAGTCTGGTGTAGAGTTCTTTAAGGCTGGATTCCCAGTATACGGTGGAATTAATATGGTTAGGTCAGCTTCAATTGTCTTTCCGGCCTCATCTACTATCTCATTCTCTCTAATTTCTTTTATCCTAAAGTTGTCAACTAGTTCAATCCCCATTTGCTTATACATTTCTCTAACTATCTTTCTTGACATTGTAGATAGATCTGACAAATATTCACCGGGTGAGAATACGACAAACTTTACCTTATTTAGCATTCCTTTCTTCTTAAAGTATCCTGATAACATTAATGACATTTCGAATATTGGTCCTTCACAAGCTGCATCTGCAACTGGTACATAATTCTCTGGGACTTTAGGCTTTGGACTCTTGCCCTGATAAAATAACCCAGATCCTATTGCAATTGTTCCACCTTTAAAATCCTTTAATTTTTCTCTCAATTTCAGAGCATAATCCAGTTCACAAACGCTATAACCATACTTATCCCATCCCTTAACGAGTTCGGTACCTAGATGTGCTCCCAGAGCTATAATTAGATAGTCATAGTCTTCTTCTGCCTTGTTCCCATCTGGTTTAGTGTAATATACAAGACCACCGCTAGCATCTATTTTCTCTACTGTACCTTGCTGAAAGTTCATTCTTTTTTCGGGTAGTGCTTTAGTTAGATCTACCTTTACGTCATCCTCGTCAATAACTCCAGTAGCTACATGAGGTAGTGCTGGTCTAAAGTAAGAAAATCTTGTATTGTTAATTACTTTGATTTCGGCTTTGTTTCCGGCTAATCTTTTTAGAGTATATGCAGCACTTAAGCCACCGAACCTAGCTCCTAAAACAAGTACCTTTGTCATACATATCAATTTCATTAATTTAATTTAAAGTTTATAAAGGTTTGTTTCTATAAACTTTATTGTCTCCCTTTTTCTAAAGTTATCATTAAGTATTTCATTCTGTTAAAAATGTAAAAAAGCTTATAACTTTTTGAACCAGTAATTATTCATGCAACAGTTAATAGATAAGTTCTTAGAGGTAAAAGGACGTAAAATACATTACATTGAGAGTGGAGACGGTTCTCCAGTTCTTTTATTTCACGGTGCGAGGTTCAACGCAAGAACGTGGGTAGAGACTAATACAGTTGACTCAATTTCGAGTATAGGGTACAAGGCAATTTCGGTGGACTTTCCGGGATTTGGATCTTCTGAAAAGATTGAAGGCATTAGTCTCTCAGAGTTCATAAATCTCTTCATGAATTCTCTAGGTATCAATAAGGCAATATTGCTGGGTGCCTCGATGGGTGGGAAGGCAGTATTAGAATTTAGTCTTAAATATACTGAATCTGTTTCTGGGCTAGTACTAGTAGGTGCTGTGGGTGTAGAGGGGTTTGAGGTCCAATTATCAAAACTAAATAAGATTCCCTTACTATTAATTTGGGGTTCTCGTGATACTATTTCTCCTAAAAGAAATTATGAGTTAATATTAGATAAAGTCAAAAATGTGAAACTAGAAATTGTAGGTAAAAATCACGCTTGTTATTTAGATGATCCAAACACGTTTAATGAAAAAATTGTTAATTTTCTCAAGGGGATGAAATGAGTGATAAAGAGGAATTAAGCGCTAAACTTAGGATAATATTGAGAGATATAAGATATCTTACTATTCTAAAACACTTGAAAATTGCTAATGTAGACTATGGTAAGTCGATAATGCTAAACACCAAGATTCCATTGGCTGAGATAGTTGAGATATTGGATGACCTTGAAAAATTAGGTTTAATAGAGAGAGTTCACGGTGCAACCCTAAAGAATACTGAAGCCAAATTTAAGCTTAGTTCTGAGGTACACAAGCATCATACGTATTATAAACTCACCAGAGAAGGAGATCATCTATTAAGGCATTTAGAAGATAGAATGTTAATCGATGCCTATATGGATATCGTCAAGAATGATAATCTAGCGTTAAATATTCTTAGACTAGCAGATGAACTTAACGCAGATCATGCCCTAACGTATGCAAAATTGACTCATAAGAGGCTAGAAGAGATTACACCAAAGATTGAGGAGTTAGCTAAGATGGGATTATTAGAAGAAAAGAATTCGAAAATAATTAAATTTGCCGATAGAAAAGCCAAGCCGAAAAAGGAAACAAGGACTCACCATAAATATTACGGTCTGTCAAGGATTGGAGAATTGGTAGTTAGGGAGATGAAAAGAAGGGGGATTTTACCTAAGTAATTCTTTTACATTATGTATGACTTTTGGGATAGCTTCTGTAATATCTTCATTTATAATTGTGTTGTAGTTCTTTTTAACTATTTCACTTATTATTTCATCTATTTTTCTTCTCGCTATTAACTCAACTATTTTAGCTCTTCTGTCTATTAT
The DNA here is from genome assembly GCF_019175345.1 of Saccharolobus shibatae B12. Classification (NCBI taxonomy): domain Archaea; kingdom Thermoproteati; phylum Thermoproteota; class Thermoprotei; order Sulfolobales; family Sulfolobaceae; genus Saccharolobus; species Saccharolobus shibatae. The sequence continues at coordinate 985,992 of NZ_CP077717.1, forward strand.
TCTCTTTTTAAATAACTCTTTTTGTTTCAAATAATTAAGATGATCCTCTATTTTGTTCACTAATTCACTAATTCCCTCATTTTTTATTGCTACAGCCTTAACGATAAGTGGTTTCCATCCATCTCTGTAGGAAATCTCGGAGCTATCTATGGCGAATTTTAGTGTATTAAATGCCAATTCAGCATCTGGTCTATCAGCCTTATTTAAAACGTATATATCACCAATTTCCATTATTCCAGCCTTTAACGCTTGTATATCATCTCCCGCACCAGGTATTGTTACTACTAGAATTGTGTGGACACTCTGCTCTACTTCCGTATCTGTTTGTCCAGCTCCAACGGTCTCTATTATTATTTTATCATATCCTAATCCATCTAGAGCTTCAGTAAGCATTAGTGCCTCTGCTGAAATCCCACCAAGATATCCTCTAGATCCTATACTTCTTACGAAAACGTTCTTGAGCATTGTCTTATCTTGAAACCTTAACCTATTTCCCATAAAGGAACCCATAGTGTATGGGCTAGATGGATCTATTACTATCACTCCGACTCGATGTCCTCTAGATACGTACTCCTGGATCAGTCCTCCTATTAGGGTGCTCTTCCCTGCCCCAGGGATTCCAGTTATGCCAATCACATGTGCATTCCCTGATCTCTTCGAGAGAGCTCCTAATGCGCTTATTCCTTCATCGGTCATATACTCAATCTTTGTTAATAATCTGGCTATTGCTAACTCATTTCCATTTAAGGCTTCTTCTATTAATTTTGGTAAATTGTTATTCAACATCTATACCTCTTTTTTGCCTTGCTACTTTTTTAACCTTCTCTACTATTTCTTTAAGACTACTTCCAGGTAGAAATACTTCATCCACTCCCATATCTTTCAATTTTTTAATATCCTCTGGAGGAATTACTCCTCCCACTATTAGTCCTACATCATTTAACCCATTTTGCCTCATTATCTCTATTACTTTTGGTATTAACTCCAAATGAGCTCCACTTAATATACTAATTCCTATGACATCTGCGTCCTCTTGTAATGCAGCTTTTACTATCTGTTCTGGAGTTTGTCTTAATCCAGTATATACTACCTCCATTCCCGCATCTTTTAGCGCCCTTGCAACCACTTTTGCTCCTCTATCGTGGCCATCTAAACCTAATTTTGCTACGATCACCTTAATTCTTTTTGTCGTAATCATCATTATTACTAATACTTAAAACGTTTAAACTTTTTGCTTGTTGTTTTGTCAAACCTAGAGGTCGATAAATATGGGTAAAAGTTTAATAATGTCAGCTTGTTAATCATTCATCATATGTTTAAGATGTGGTATCTTCATATCTCTATTGCAATAATTGCACTGATTCTATCCAGCCTAGTAGTGTTGGAATTTGTAAGGATGAGAAAAGAATTTAGAGGGAAGTTAACTACAGTTTTAGTATTACTTGGTAGCTTCTTAATTGCTCAATTTGGATCCTTTCTCCTAGACTTCATTATATGGTCTAATGATAAGAATCCTATCTATATTTATCCATCTTTGATAACTGTTTCTCTCTCCTTTATTACTATACTTTTATTCTATTATTACATTACAAAGATTTGAGCTTTTTATATTTTCTAGTTACATCGTAAACTGAAATCACGGTTATTATGAAAACTACTACTAACGAAAATATATCAGCTGAAAATGGATGACTTATAATAAGATATATTAGAATTACAAGTGAGGAGACTAGAAAAGAAGTAAGAAAGATCGATCTCGGGACAATTGCACTTCTAAACCTTACGTAATCTTCTAATATCACTTTAGTAACTATATATCCCTCATCAACTTCCTTAACGAGGCCATCTTCAATTAGTTTCTTAATGTGATAACTTACGATGGATGGAGAACTTAAATTAAGATCCTTTTGTATTTTCCTAATTCCAACCGGTCTTTTCTGCCTAAGAAGGTAGATGTATATTTTCCTAGCAGTCCCTGTCAACTCCTCTTCCATTAACTACTTATAGTTTAACGTTACAAATAAGGTTTTCTATCTAAAAAATCTAGTTTCTCCTCATTCTAAATGTATTCTTCAGTTTATTCAAATAAAGAAATTGAAAGTTCTCATAACTTGATAAGTTCTAGGAAAGCTTACTAGAGTAGGGAATGTTCTTATCTTTTTTAATAATATTATAGTTGTAGCGAATAGATATATATACCATGTGAATATCGTAGTTATTGTGAAACAGTACTTAATGATTATCGCTGGCGTATTGGTCAGCTTAGCTATTGCGTCTTTAGTAGTTTATGTCTCTCATATGTTTATAACATATAGTATAAAAAAGCCTAACATTGTTGAACGACAATCTGGCTATGCCCCACAAATGTATGAGTTAACTGTCAATGCAAGACCAGCAAATGGGAGTTATATAAACTCCTACCTTATTTATTCCCCTCTCCAATCTTCTTTGGTAATTAACAAGGATCCAGTATTCCATGTTTATCCAAGTATAATTGATTTGAATTCATTCAATAACTCAGCTATAATAACTATTTATTACTCAGCTCACGATAGAGTGAACATAGCTGTAACCCAGCAAATTTTTAATGTTAGTGTGATTAATACAACAGTTATTGATGATCAAATTGTAGCTACTCAAGTAGAAATTACATTCTTTAACGCATCTCCGAATACGATCTATTTGATTCCAATATGGAATCAGTATAATGTTACGTACTATGTTCTAATATATTATGAGTAGGTCAGTCTATCGACCCTTCTTCACTAGTCTAGACGATGTAGGCATCATCATGTGCCCCGTTCGGCTGAGAGCCTTCACTCGTTTTATAACTTCTCGTCGGGCCCAGATAGAGAACGGGGCCTTCTCAATCTTTTATATAGTCTATACAAGAATATAACAATTACTATCTGACCTATATCCAGTTGTAATGTGGTAGCATGATTATAACCTATTTCAATAAGAAAAGGTAGTATTTGTATTTGTGGCCTCCATACATACCATATGAGGTAATAATTAAGATAATTTAAAAATGCAAAACTTATAGCAGATGCGTCAATGATCACATTGTAATAATCGTTTTTATAACTTGAAACTAATAAAATAGATATTATAAACATAATCAGTGCTATAAATGCAGAAAATGATACTCCTACTGGAATTGTGAGATTATATGTTACTCCACTACTTGCCCTATATACAAGTGGTTCATCTATTGGAACTAAGGGAGCCATGGAAAGTAGTATAATTGTTAATATTATTGATCCCACTAATACCCAAACATAATACTCAGAATCTTTCATAAGCGATAATGGGTATATAATAAATTATAACTTTATTCCTCAGCATTAAGCGTATCTATATAAAATCCTTTAGCAAGTTATTTCATGTAATGTCTACTACAAAAAAATTCTATGAACTTCAAGATTTAATTTTAGCTAAGGTGTCTTTAGAAAAGGTGAAATTACATATTGAAGAGAGAAAGGATAGAACCATATTCAAATGGGTTAGGAAGGAACTAACGGGGTTCTTCAGAAAATTTTCTAATATGGAAAGTTTTAGAGATTTGGTAAATAATATCAATAAGGGTTTAGAGGAGGAAAATTATGAGTTAATACTTGAAAACGTAAAAAGATCATTGGATATTATATCGGATGAAATTGAAAAATATTATCAAGATTTACAGAAAATGCAATAGATCTACTACTCCTACTCTATTTACGTACATAGTATATATAGCAACAAGAATAATAATTATTGCAAATAACTTTCTTAAAGTTTGTCTTGGCATTCTCGATGCAATCGTGGAGCCAGCATATCCACCTGCTACTCCTCCTACTAAGTATAATAGGCTTATTAATATATCAACATACCCATACACCGCGTATGTAATGGCTGCTGCAACGCCAAATGTACCTACTGCAATAAGTGATGTACCTACAGCCCTAAGCATATCTAACCCAGTACTAAATAGCAAACCTGGGACTACTAGAAACCCTCCTCCTATCCCGAAATAGCCTGATGCGAATCCTACTAGAAATCCCGCTGGGATCACTTTATCTATTTTTATCCTTTCACGCAGAGTTAGTTTATGAGAGTTATTGCTTAATATACTTTGATTAGGATTGCATTTAGATTTCCACATTCTGATTGCCACCGCTATCATTAGAAAGCCGAAGAGAAATAGTATTAGTGCACCTGACATTAAATGACTTAAATAAGCCCCTATTATATCCCCTATTATCCCTGGAATTGTGAATATTATTCCCTCTGATACCCTAACGTTTCCTCTCTTGAAGTGCATATAGGAATTAATATATGCATTAATACCAACAGCAAGTGCAGTAGTTCCTAAAGTAAGATGTGTTATGTAATTGTATTCTGGCGTCCCTGGTGCAATTCCATTTGCTAGCCCAACAAAATACAATAGAAGCGGAATTGCAAGGATTGAACCTCCTCCCCCAATAAGACCAAGACTGAATCCTACTAATATTCCAGAAATAATAGAGAGTACGTATTGCAATGGTGTCACGGTTATTTGAAATGATGGGTCTTGAAACATAATAACTTAATCTAGTTTTAACTTTAAAAAGTTTATGATTATGTAAAACTTTGTTAGTACTTTTAAAGCAAACATAGTTAAATTTGTTAAGGTTTATTTGGAATGAATGATTTTTAACTCTATATTTATGCGTAAGTCACAAATAGCTAACTTGATGTGTTGAGTTTAATGTTTATTATTAAATTCTTGTTTAAATTTACGAAATCAGAGTGGGATCTCCAATCCGTGTGGACAGTAAGATGGCCTTCCCAAGTAATTATATAATTTATCAATGATTTCTTCAGGGACAAGATAGTCAAACTGTTTGGAATATTCACAAGCTGTTTGCTTATCTATTCCAATATTAACTAGTAGTATCTCTATAACTCTATGAGCCTTTATTAGGTAATTTATACTTCTTGTTCCATTATTGGTAATCCATACTCCATCTTCTTTCTTTTCTACTAAACCTTTCTCTTCTAAATGGGATACTTCCTCAAAAACGCTTGATGGGGCTATTTTTAGATCTTTCGCAATCCTATTTATCTTGGCCCCCTCCCCATCGTCATTATACCTCTTTATGGTAAGCAAGTATGAGAATTCTCTTCGTGATAAGTTAGACATCTGTGAAACAACTCTCAATAAAAATAAATAAAGTTTTGTTTTAAATCATATAGTCGTGAAAGACAATATTTCCGCTCTTATTACACCCTTTGATGATAAAGAGAATATAAATGTCGAAGCATTACAGCAATTGTTGGATTTTTTAACTAGAAATGGGATTAAGGACTTTTGGGTTCTTGGAACTAGTGGAGAGTTTAATATGCTTTCTCAAGATGAGAGAATATTAATCGTCAGTAAAATACGTGAAATTATAAAAGGCAAAATATACGCTGGTATTAATGAGAATTCACTCAAAAATAGTCTAATATTGGCTAAAAAATACTATGATATTGGTGTTGATTATATTTTTTCAGTCCCACCTATTTATCATAAACCTTCAGAAAAAGGGTTAGTAACCTATTTCAACGAGTTACGTAACACGATAGATTTACCATTGTTCTTGTACAACATACCCTCATTTACTGGGTATAATGTTCCTCTTCGTATAGTTGAGAAACTAGCGGAAGAGGAAGTATTAGATGGTATGAAATACTCAACCACAGATTTCGTCTCTTTCCTAAAGTATTTAAAGGGATTAAAAAGTGTAAATAAGAACTTTAAGGTATTCATTGGAGAGGATAGGATGATCCTTTCTGCTCTTATCTATGACGCAGATGGTGCAGTTTCTGGGATCTCTAATTTAGTTCCAGAATTGGTTACTAATTTATACTTGGAATTTGATAGAGGTAATATTCAAAAGGCTATAGAGATTCAAAGAATGGTGAATAAATTAGTAGATGTAGTAAGCTTAGGCGATTATCCAAGCGGGATTAAGATAGGTTTAAGGTATAGGGGGATTAACGTCGGCAGTGTTAGGAAACCGTTAATGGAGGACAGTAGGGCTGAAGGGGAAATATATAATGTACTAAAAGAAATAGGTATATAGGGATGATGAAGGTCGATGGGAAATACTGGATAATGAAGAGAATTATCCCCGGCTGAGAATTATGGATACCTTGGATCTTGTTGCGGAAGAGGTAAGAAAATGTCAAAAGTGTAGATTATGGAAGTATAGGAAAAACGCTGTACCTGGAGAAGGTAATAATAAAGCTGAGATAATGTTCGTAGGAGAAGCCCCTGGCGAAAACGAGGATATTGAGGGTAAACCTTTTGTTGGGGCTGCTGGTAAACTGTTAACGAGGCTTATAAACGAGGTATTGGGTCTAAGTAGAGAGGACGTATTTATAACGAATTTAGTTAAATGTAGGCCTCCAAATAATAGGGATCCGGAGGAGGACGAAATAATTGCTTGTTCACCGTATTTACATAGACAAATTGAATTGATAAGACCTCGCATTATAATAACTTTAGGTAGGCATTCCACATCTTATCTATTCCAGATAATGAACATAAAAATGGAATCCATAGGGAAAGTTAGAGGAAAGTTTTATACTTGGAATGGACATGAATATAGGATTCTGGTATTCCCAACATATCATCCCGCTGCAGCTCTTTATAATCCACCCATTAGAAAAATACTAGAAGAAGATTTCAGAAAAGTTAAAGAAGCATTAAGTTCAAAACCTATTTCTTTAGATAATTTCTTGTATGGATCTGGGAATAAAGGGGAAAAAGGTAATAGTGACAGCAGCAAGTAAAGGTATAGGTTTAGCCATAGCCAAACGTTTTTTAGAAGAGGGCGCGAAAGTAATTATTTCATCTCATGAAGAATCAAATCTAATAAAAGCCTACAATAAACTAAGGGAGATTTATGGTGACAATGTAAGTTATATAAAGGCAGATTTGACGAATCCACAAGAAGTTAAGTATCTCGTTCATGAAGGATATAGAAAACTTGGAGGCTTAGAGGTTTTAGCTTACGTTACCGGTAGTCCAAAACCTGGAAATTTATTCTCCTTAACAGATAGGGATTGGATAGATGCTTTTAACCTACTTTTACTCAGTGCAGTTATTGCAGTCAGAGAAGCTGGTCAGCTAATGCAAAGCGGAGGTAGGATAATTCTATCTACATCAACCACATTAAGGCAACCTATAGATAACCTCGATTTATCAAATGTTGTGAGACTCTCATTAGCGGGCTTAATTAAGGTTGCGTCAAGGGAACTGGGACCTAAGGGAATTTTAGTAAATGGAATAATGCCTGGTTGGACAAAGACGGAAAGGCTGCTTCAGATTGTGAGAGATAGAGCGATGAGGGAGAGTAAAAGTGAAGAGGAAGTTCTTAAGGCGATTGTCGCTGATGTACCTCTTGGTAGAGCAGGAGAACCAGAAGAGATTGCTAACATTGCAATATTTTTGGCATCCAATCTTGCTACTTATGTTAACGGTACCTTAATACCAGTAGATGGAGGTAGCATAAAAGGAGTCTTTTAAGCGTTTTTGCAGATAATACTCCGTTTTTTCTCTCACAATAGATTAACGTTAAAGAAGCCTGCTAACGATTATATTTTATTCTGCTAAGTATTACCGTAGAGTGATCTGTAGTGAGGATTACTGAATTTTACGTGTCGAACTTTAGGAGTCTCAGTGAGGTGAATTTAAAGGATCTAGGTGGGTTTAACATAGTCGTTGGCTATAACGGATATGGAAAAACTAATCTACTTTCATCCATCTTCTTATTTATTAAAAATTTGTCAGCAGGAATAGAAAAAAGGTCAGTAGAAGATAGGAATCAAGAGTTTATATTATTATGGCAAGGTTATGATGTTTCAAAACCTATTATGATAGGAGGAAAAGTGGAATTTTCGCCCGAAGAAGCAAATAAAATCGTAGGTAAAAATCAGAAGATAACATTAGAGATAGTAAATAAAATGAGGTATAATAATAAGTTTGTAGAATGGAATTTGGATACTCTTTATATAAACGGATCTCCTCCGGGAGAGGACGATTTGAAGGTTGCAAAGAAACTGGCTGAATACGCTTCACAAGCCATTGAGTATGTGCCTATCTTCGATCAGGCGTACTTTGACGAAACGTTGAAGAGAATGACTGATATGAATAAGTCACCGATTAACTTAAGAAAGTACTGGTATGATTTCGTTAATTTGGTAGCTGCAACAATACCAGAAGTTAAAGGAATGGAATTTTGGGATGGAAGAAGATTGGTACTTAACGTATATAATTTGCCGATATATATAGATTTGGCTGCAAGTGGTTTCCAGAGAGTCATACTTATGTTATTTATAATCTGGCTCAGTGGAAATAAGATATTACTAATTGAAGAACCAGAGGTGAATATGCATCCAACTCTTCAAGCTAAAATCATGAAATTAATTAAGAACTGGACAGATAATAACATATTACAGTCTTTCCTTACTACACATTCCCCATACATCGTGGAAATGCCAGCGGATAGTTATGTCGTTATGAGAAGAGTTAACGGAAATTCCACTGCGATAACAGTGAAACCAACAGCAGATTTAAGGGGTACTATAAGCTTGTTAAATGCCAGTTTAAGTAGTATCTTGTTTAGTAGGATTATAATACTGACAAGTGAATTAGCAGAACCCTCTGTAATAGTGAATTGGTTAAAGAGGCTTAACATAAATGTGGAAGATAATGGTATATCTGTCTATAAAGTATCATCAGACTTAGAATTACAACATTGGCTCAAATTGAAAAATATGTTGAACCTGGACGTGATATTCCTTGGATTATGTGACAAGCTTGATATGACCTTAAAGGATTATTGCGTTCCTTTAAGTCGTGAGGTGGAGAATTTTTATAGTAAACAAGCCCTATTAGAGGTCTTGAGAAGGCTTGGCATATATCCAGATGAGAAGGAAATAAGAGATTTAGGCAAAGAGGAAAACTTGAGATGGATTATAAATGTTTTGAGAAAAAGAGGTATAGAGTACGAGAAGCTTAGGATGTCTATAGGAGAGCTTATAACTAATGCTGACACGATTGAAATACCTAAGGAAATAGAGATATTAGCAAATAAAATTAAATCCCTCCAAGCAACACTATAAATTATGGATCTTAGTATCTTATTCGATATAGGCATTTTCCTTATATTTATAGGGATAATTCTTCTTTTCGTAGGTATGATACGTGAAGCTAGCAAATCATCTAATAGGGATCAAAAAACACAAGTTGGTGGGGTAATTTTTATTGGTCCGATACCGATAGTGTTTGGCTCATCAAAGGGTATAGCTAAATGGATGCTGATAGTCGCGGTAATATTGTTCATTCTAATGGTGATATTTTACATCTTGTAGCGTGATTATGATAAAAAATTATTAATCCTTTTTACGTAATATTACGAGTACTGCTACAATTATTATGGTAATTACTATAGAGATGGTAAATGACAGATTAGGATTAATTACTTTGAATGGTAATGAAGTATTAGTATAGTTAAATACGTTAGGATAGGTCTCGTATGGACTTATATAATTGTTACCAACGAAGCTTAGGCTAAAAGATGGAATTTGTGTTGTGGAATTAATCATCTCAACTACTTCTTCCTTTATTAGTGTTCCATTAGGCGTGAAGTATAGAACTTGTTGTACTTGATTTTGTGAAATGTTATGAACGTACTGGTATGCTATGAAGTTTCCAATAGGAGTAGAAACTTTACTTTCACCAACTAATGTGAATACGTTATTATTCCACGTAATGTTTTTTGCACCTACATTCAGCGTAAAACTAGTAGGTATGTTTTGTGGTTGGTTAATATATAATACGAAATTTACTGAATCTCCCAATAATGAAGCCGGCAACGCTAATTGTTGCCCTGCTCTCATCTGTATTTGAGTTATCTGTGCAGTAATAGTATCATTTCCCAGGATAATTGGATAACTTATTTGCAAATAACCTTCAGGGATAAGAGAGTTTGATAATGTGGAGTAGTTGTACACGGCGTACAAATACGATCTATTTAGGAAGCTCGTATATTGACTGTTGGTTATAGAGTTTAGCGGAATGGTTGATAAGTTCGAGAAGGAATACAAGATTAATTCTAAAGATCTATTTTCTAATTTTGATACTATACCATTTCCAAGTATATTTACACTTATTTGTTGATTGTTTATATTTACTGAGTAATTGTATGAAGTATAGTTTACTCCATTAATAATACTGAACGTCTTACTTTTATAGACTAAGGCTATCGTCTCATTTGGTGTTATTATTCCGTATGAAGTATTATAAATTAGACTAGGTTCTATGAAAGGATAATAAATCGATAATGGTTGATATAACAAATTTACCTCGTACTCTCCTTTCTTAATATAAACACCATTTCCTAGTTTTAAACTACCGTTAGTGAAGTTCCCACTTATATTAACGTAAATCACATTTTGAACAAATTTAGTCACCTGGTAAGTTAGCGTATAATTATAAACATGTGTTATCGTCTTATTTTCAACAGTAGTACTATTTATTAGTTTTACAGTGTATGTCATGGAAGTAGGTATAGTTATGGAGTTAATGATAGTAGTGTTAGCTTGCGAAATTACCAATGACCCTAAAATTCCCCACATGGTTATTAAGGCCAAGATTGCAACTGTTGTTGATCTCATACACAATACACCACAAATTACTTAATATTAACTTTTATCGTTATTTTATGGATAGGCCGCTCGTAGCTGTAGGTTGTCTTATTGTTGAAGAAAATAATGTTCTTTTAGTTAAAAGAAAGAACCCACCAAATGCTGGGTTATGGGCAATACCAGGTGGTAAGGTAGAGTATGGTGAGACGTTGGAGGATGCATTGAAGAGAGAGATGAGGGAGGAAACTGGACTTGAAATAGCTGTAGGTAATATTATATCTATTGTGCAAGTAATAAATGAAGGTTATCATTATGTGATTCTAGACTTTGAGTGCAAACCAATAGGTGGGAAACTTCGTGCCTCCAGTGATGCCTTAGAAGTAGAATATATACCTTTCAATAAACTGAAAGATATACCAACTACAAAAACCACTTATGATATGTTAATTATGTACTTTAAAGGGGAAAAGGCACCATACTCCATTATTCAAATCTCCAGGTAGACTTGTCCTTACTATCAAGTATTCTAACTCCAGCCTTTAGTAACTCCTCCCTTATCTTATCGGAGATTTCATACAATTTCATTTGCCTTAATTGATTTCTTATATCTACAACTGCGTCTATTACTTTATACATCTTATCGTAGGTAGGATAGAACTCCTCATCCATTACTCCAAATACCTCATTGAATTGTCTAAGCGCCTCGAAAGCTAACATAGCACCAAGGAAATCTCTACTATACTGTAAAGTGGAGAATACTAATCTCACTATCTCATGTATATATGACAAGGCAGTGGAAGTGTCGAAGTCGTTACTCATTGCCGTATGGAAACTATCTAAATTATTAAGTATTTCTCTAGATACTTTGATATCATTATCTTTTGCATAGAACTTAGGCCCCTCAGATATTATGTTTCTAATTATTGCCATTGAATCCTTTATTCTCTGCAACGCGGATTTTGCTTGCTCTAGGGCTTCTTCAGAAAAGTCTATCGGTGACCTATAATGAGACGTTAAGTACCAATATCTTAAAACTGAGGGTCCCCATTTCTTTATAGCTTCGTTTAATGGTATTATATTGCCTAAAGATTTACTCATCTTTTCTTTTCTTATAGTCACAAATGCACTATGAACCCAATATGAGACCCATTTCTCCCCAGTTAACGCCTCAGTTTGTGCTCTTTCATTTTCATGATGTGGGAACACTAAATCGGCTCCTCCTCCATGAATATCAAATCTCTCACCTAGATACCTAGTTGACATAGTCGAACACTCAATGTGCCACCCAGGCCTTCCCTTACCCCAAGGTGATTCCCAATAAGGCTCACCTGGCTTCCATGCTTTCCATAACGCGAAGTCATAGGAATGCTTTTTCTCCTTAACGAATTCTTCTCCTTGATTCCATTCTTCTTTTTTAGTGTTTGAAAGTTCCCCATAATTAGGATAAGTATCGACGTCAAAGTACACACTACCGCTAGGTGCTACATACGCGTGCCCCTTATCTATTAGTTTCTGTACGAAGTCAATGATTTCCTTTATGTGCTGTGTTACGCGAGGGTGTATATCTATTTTTACTTTGAGTTGAGATAACATGTCCAAGTAATCCTTTGTGTAATAATTAACGATTTCGTTCCAATCTTTTCCAGTATCTTGGGATTTTTTAATTATTTTATCATCAATATCTGTAATATTCTGAACCCTAATGACTGTATAACCTTTTAACCTTAAATATCTTGAAATTGCGTCAAATACAACGAAAGTTCTTCCATGGCCTATATGAACGTAATCATAGACTGTGGGACCACAAATATACATTTTCACTAAATTCGGATTTATTGTACTAAATTCCTCTAGCTTTCTCCCCAGCGAATTATATACCCTTATTCTGAAGTCCATTATCAACTCACGCTAGTTTATTCTAAATAATTTTGAAGTTAATTGTCTAGCTTTTGGTATATTATAGAGTTTATCCGGTTTTTCATTAATTTTTTTAGCCATTTCAAGTGATGTAACCCCAGCCAATGCTAGTAGGCTAGAAATATTCTTTAAATCATTACTAAAATACGGTTTTATAACTATTGAGTTTAATACATCTTCAGTAATTTTGTCTATTTCCGAACTTTCAACAATGACTGATACAAGGGAAGGTCCGTGAACATAGCTTTCTATTTCATTATGGTTTATCTCTGGTATTTCGCCATAAAACGCAGGGTGCTTAGCGTTCTCATTTATTTCTTGTTTGAATCTTTTCGCTATCGCCAAGTATTTTGACGAGTAAATTACAGGAATTCTATTTATTAGCAATTCAGCCAATCTTGAAGCATCTGCCTTTATTTTCTCTTTAGCTTCTACTACTCCCTCTTTTAATTCGGTCTCATTTATTTTGATTCCTCTTTTTTTGGTAGTCATTTTTATTAAGGGTGTGAAAAGATATGGAAAAGCATATCTTGTCTGAAAACCTGATGGTACATTGATAAGTTTCAAACTCTTCTCTTTAGCAAACTTTTCAAGTATCCCACCAGACGTTATTATTATGACTTCAGATCCAGCTTTTACTGCATTTTCTACATCAACTATTGTCTCTGAAGTAGTCCCAGAATAACTTACGGCTACTAATGATTCTTTTCCCGTGAACTTTCTCTTGAAGGAAAGTTCAACGCCTAAGATATTTGCTATTTCTCCAACGATTCCACTTCCACCAATTCCGGAGAATACTATGTTATCGTTCTTAATTTCATGAATGGGAATTCTATATGCCTCATCAAACATTCTATCCCAATTAAGGTAAATTTCATCCACCTTTTATCACCACAGATATAGACATTGATGGAGGATTAGAGGACATGTTAACAGTTATTGTATCTATACCTAGCGACTTATTGTTTTGCTTTAGTGCTATGATCATTTCCGAAATAGAGAACGCTAGTGAATCTATAATATTCTCTATATTTTCTGAAAGTTTACTTCTAGAGATCATGGAGAAAACCGCTGGTTGCACTAAGTAACCGAAGATTGAGTTAACTCGTTGTGATATTTGAAAAGTGTAAGAGAGTACATCATCCCATCTCTTTTCATCAATACTTTTAGAGAAGGATTCGAATAGAGATTTGGATTTTGACAATTGGTTTTTTAGGAATCTTAAAAGATCTAATTCATTTATTCCTAGTTCACTCTCATTTATTTTATTCAGCTCAGCCATAGTATTATCTAATCTTTCAACAGCTTTCATGTGATATATTTAGACCGTAAATATAATAAGGTTTCTGTGAATTTAATCAGTTATGGAAAGGCTTATTATTATAGGTGGTGGAGCTGCTGGAATGACAGCTGCCTCGTGGGCTAGAAGGCATAAGCCAAATATAGATATAACAGTCTTTGAATCCACTAAGATGGTCAGTCATGCACCTTGTGGTATTCCCTATTTTACTGAGGGTCTTTTTGACGATGAAAACTTATTCATGACATATACTCCAGAATATTTTGTTGAAAAGAGAAAGATAAATGTTAAGATAAATTCTAAGGTGGAGGAGGTAGATTTAAGATCCAGAACTATCACAGTAAGGGAAAATCAGGAAAATAAAAAATACGAATTTGATTATCTATTACTTTCAACAGGTGCTAAACCCAAAAAGCTAAATGCAGAGGGAGACAGAATTTTCTATGTTCATCATCCAGCAGACGCCTCATACATAAGGCAAAAATTATGGAGTTTTGATAGGATTGCAATAATTGGCGGGGGTATATTAGGCATTGAGATGACAGAAGCACTAAGAGCTAGAGGAAAGAAACTTGTTTTGATTCATAGGGGAAAATATTTGCTCAATAAAATGCTCGATGAAGATATGGGTAAGATAATAACAGATAAAGTTGGAAGCGAAATAGAGCTAAAGTTAAATGAGAGTTTAATAAGCGTTACAGAAAAGGGAAGACTCATAGTAACAGATAAAGGAAAATATGAGGTAGATGCTACCGTAGTTGCTATAGGAGTTGAGCCAAATGTCGATCTAGTTAAAGATCAGCTAAAAATAGGGGAGACTGGCGCTATATGGGCTGATAACCATATGAGAACGAGCATCGAAAACGTTTATGCAGCTGGAGATTCAACAGAATCGATAAATATTATTACCAAACAACCCGATTGGGTTCCCTTTGCGCCAGTAGCCAATAAAATGGGTTTCGTAGCTGGGAATAACATAGGCGGTAAAGATGTAACTTTCCCTGGAGTAATAGGGACGATGATAACTAAATTTGAGGAATACGTTATAGCCAAGACTGGTATTACCGAGAACGAGGCTAAACGTCACAACATCAAAACAGTTTCAGCTACAGTCCATCATAAGACTAGGGCTAGATACTACCCTGGATCTAAAGATATCATAGTGAAGTTAATCGCCGAGGCTAATACTATGAGAATAATAGGTGCACAGATTATAGGAGAGGAGGAGGTTCTAGGAAGGTTAAATATGATGGCAGCTGTTATTCAAAAAGGTTTCACTGCAGAAGAGTTATTCTTTGTAGAAACGGGATATGTTCCACCCGTAAATAGAGTATGGGACGCGGTTACTTTAGCAGCGAGAAAACTATATACTGGCATTAGCGGGGAATAGACCTAAGCTTTCTGGGTCTTCTTTCAGTATTACCTCATATTTAAATATTACCATAATAAAATATGATATGAAAGATGGCTAAAAAGTTAGAGCTTCAAGTATTACTAAAGGACATAATCTCAAACTATATTGTGAATTATTTAACCTCTTCCAGTAGTATGAGTCTTGGGGTAGAGAATCTAGTTGGAGAGGATGATAATAGTGGAATTTTGGTCTCTCCTTTGAATGAGTTTATTAAAGTTGTCAGCGCTGAATCTAATCAATCTTTAATTTATTCATTAGATGGAAGTAGTAGGAGTTTTATTTCGTCAAAAGGAATTATTAGCGTTGCATCTGTTGTAGTTTCATCAACTATTTCTCCTATTTTTGGAGTATATCCTCCCATTTCTGGTTTCCCCGAATTGGATTTGAGAAAGCCCTTTTTAGCATTAGCATCCTCTGCTCATCAGAGTCCTTTATTACCCTTCTTTTATAGCTCAGAATACGTTACAACCTTATCTCTAGACGGATCTTTCTTTACTTCAGTGAATTCTCCAGAAGAAATCGAGACTGAAATAAGGACTATTCTTGAAACCGAAGCTCTTAAAAAAATACCAAATGATGGTTCTGTTATATTAGATGGTCCATTAATACCCCCGTTGATTTTCTTGAGAAGTAAGGTTAGAGACGACGTATTGAACTTACGTTTAGAAGCCATAAGGGGGAGGAATGTGATCGGTATTGTTAAGAGGTTAGACAAAAGCCGATTATTAATTTCTAGTCTCTACAAATTGTCATCCAAATTTATGGAGAAATTTAGAATAGATCCGAGGAGGTATTTCAGTGACGAGTCGTTTATACTTGATTTAATAAAAGCTAATTTATCACCTCCTTATTCTCCCATATCTTTAGGTCCCATATTGAGAAATATAGGTAACACGCCAGTTTATGTTAATTACTTAATTTATCCTCTTCACCCTTATGTTTATAAATTTGCCATATTGAGGGTAGAGAGTCTTAGTAATGATTCTAGAGTTATAGACCAGTTATCTTCATTAAAGTTCACTAAAGACGGTATTCCATTTGTACTCGCTATCGCTGATAGAACGGCAAAGGAGATAACCAACGCCATATTAAAGATTGTTATGACCTCACTAGAGAGTATGGGATTACAAGCCAGTTTTTACAGTAAGCTTGAGCAGGTGAGAATTTGAGCTCAGATGTTCCGTTATACAACGATATAAAAGACAAGATATCTAAGGCAAGGGCACTAGCCATAACGTTGGGTGATTTGGTAGGAAAGGTTTCTAGATATGTTCCTAGCAGAGTTGATGAGGAAAATAATGTGGTTAACGTAACTATAGATCCCAATACTTATTATAAGTATCCTTTTCTAGGTAAGATAGGTATCTTCTTAGGAGCTATAGATATAAAGACACTGTACTTTGTTTTGCTAAGAGTTATAGGTTATGAAAGAAACGATGCCTCTTCTTTATTCATTGGAGATTCTAATGTATTAAATAATATTGGATTAAGTGATGACGAACCTGGATCATTAATAACTAATGTTACTCTTAAATGCGAAATGCTAACTAAAGTAGACTTTCTTTCCTCTTCTGAGCCTGACGCTGCTGATATCATATTAGAGCCACAATCACCTGTGATAATACCTAAGCCAGAAGTCATAGAGAGATCTCTAGGTACTACCAGAGGTTTGTTAAGATTAGGATTTTTAGACGTCGCGTATAGTAAGGTTAGAGTGAGCACAAGCCTTGATGATCTGAATTTTCATATGCTTATATTAGGTACTACGGGAGCAGGTAAAACTTCATTCATAAAAGACCTAATAGCTGGACTTAATGTAGCTAATGAAGAGGGTAGTAAGATCTTTATCCTTGATGCAACTGGTGACTATTATCATATTTTCCTTCCTCCGGATAGATCCGATAAGGTAGTTATGAGGGGCGTAGAGGAGTTTAATCAACTTTATGGTGCAATAGTTAAGGGTATAAATCTTGACATTATTTACCCTGTCAGTAAATCGTGGGTGAAAAAGTATCTAGGTGGTGCCAAATCCGCTGGATCCATAGCGAAAGTGTATTTTGACATGTTTGTAAAACCAATTCTCAATCACTTGAATAACAAGGGTATTTCCATATACGCTTCCATAATAAATAATAAAATAATTATTTCCAATGCAGAATGGTCATCTCAAGTTACAATTTATCCATTTTATTTTAGATTTAAAGATGTGAAGACAATTTTACATAGGCTTAATCCTTATTTTACTGAGCAAGCATCACATTTTATAAAAATAATGATAAGAAAAAAGGGTAAAGATATCGGAAAGCTAGAAGATCTGATAGATTTATTTAATGAGAATAGCTTGGAAGGTGTAGAAATTCATAGAAGCACAAGGGAAAACATAGTCAGAGGTTTATATTTACTAAAGGAGACCCAACTTTTTGATGTTGGTGTAGAGCGGTTTCCATTAAGCAAGATTCTTAAAGAGTCTTCGTCATCTACACTAGTTTTTGATCTATATAATAGTGAGCTTGATGATTTCTCACAGAAAATTTTAACATATTATTTCCTAGACCGATTATTTGAATTTAGAGAGAGGCAAATGCGAAGTGGAAACGTAAAAGGAAGGAACGTGATAATCATTGATGAGGCTCATAGGTTCTTTCCATCGTCTAAAGGAGGAGAAGAGGATACTAACTATATTAGAAGAGTTGCGGGCAAAATAGCTACCATGATGAGATTAGGTAGGAGGAGGAAAATTGGTTTCGTGTTTGCCACTCATAATCCTAATGACTTAAGCGATATAATTATACAGTTAGCAAATACTAAGATTATATTTAGAATTAAGTCAGAAGTGGCTGAAACTCTAGGTCTATCTAAGACTGAGGCTAAGATTCTAAACTGGGAGAGAAATGGTGTAGCCTATTTGCTTACACCTTGGCTTAGAGAAGGTAAAATTAAGATAAAAGCTCCGGTGCCTCCTCCATTAGGTCATTATGATTTGTCTAAAACATAAATACTATTGTACTAAGTTAGACTAGTGGAGTCTAACTTAGAAAATGTTATAAATACGTTAAAGAGAAAGAAAGATAAGGAAATTGTTATAGAGTTTTTGAAAACCGTTAGGAAATACTTGCCACCCTCAGACGACTTTTCCATAACGTTATGGAAATCGGGAATTTATGAGTATATTCTAGATAGGAATGGTGTAGCAATTATGAGAATAGCTGAAGACGAGTATTTACCTTATATGTCAGCATATGAGAAAAGAATAGATTACTCGCAACTTCCGGATAATCTTGTAAACAACCTTGATTGGAAAGGAGTTTTAAGGCAACTAAGGGATATAGCCTTGGAGTATGCAAAAAGAGATAAAAATTTTGACAAAATAGCTGATATGGTTAATCATGTCATACTTGAAAATCTCTGATACTACTATTGAAACATTTAGATTTATCCATTATGAACAATCTAACTTTTTAAATAGACTACATGGGGGTGACATGCTATTCTTTCTAGTAGAGGCTGGTATGTTATCTGCTACTAAGGTTGCGATGGGTACTACGGTTTTAGCCTCGCTTGACGATGTTACATTTAAAAAACCAGTTAAACTAGGCGATATAGTTAAAGTAAGGGCTGAAACGGTATATGTAGGTAATACTTCGCTTGAAGTAGAGGTCAGTGCGTTTGATAGGGATGAAGAGGTTGTTTCAGCTTACGCTACATACGTTAAAGTTGACGATTTGCTAAGGCCCGCTCCAGTTAACGTAAAGATCATAGCAGAAAGCGAAGATGATAAGAGAAAAATGGATGAGGCAAAGAGGAGAAGAGAGAATAGGCTATCTAAAATACTAAATAGACAGAAGATGAGGTTTTATGTGGATGATATCACTGATGGATTAAGATATAGGATAAGCAATGTGGTCCACGTATCCCCAGAGTTAACATATGATGGCAGAATAATGTCAGCTGGTAAACTACTGAAACTTATGGATGATCTTGGAGGGATAATTTGTTTAAACTATATAAACTATAACAGTAAAAATATTTATGATAATGTTTTCAACGCCGTAGTCACAGTAGCGGTAAAGGGATTAGCGTTTTACTCTCCCATAAGACTTAATGATATTGTAACAATCAGAGCAGGACTTATTTATGTAGGTAACACTTCTGCCGACATCTTAATTAACGTAATTAGAGAAGATGTAAATGGTACAAAGGAACACGTAGCTACTGCATATTTTACATATGTTAGAGTTGATAAGGAAGGAAAACCCATTAAAATGCCAGAATATGTACCCGTTACGGAAAGAGAAAAAAGACTTCATGAAGAAGCACTAACACGTAGAGGTTTGCGTAAATAAATATATAGTAGGAATAATGAAAGCGCGAAAGAATAGAACGAAATTTGATACCCAGACACTATATTGTTAGTAGAACCCGATAAGAATCCTCCAACAACATTTGCTATATCTTCACTGACGTTGAATATTCCAATAATTGTTGCCTTATTTCTCTTTAACCCCTTTATTAATAGTGAGAAGAAAGAGATATTATATACTGGAAATAATGGACCGAAGACCAAGAATAATAACATAGTTCCTTCATATATTTTTAATCCCATAAGAATTATGTAAACTAACGATAAAACTATTAATGATCTAGCAAATGTTACTAATAACATAAAGTATTCTTCCCTCCCTTTAACCACGCTTATTCCTTTACTGTAAATCACTTCTTCTATTAAATAAAGGAAAGTATAACTGAGGAATATAACGTAAGACGGATTCAACATTAAATAGTTTAAAGGTACGAATAAGGTATAGAATATTTCAGCTGCCATATTAAACCAGAAATAAGATATAATCGGAATAAATAAAATTCTAAGTAATTTGTTCCTATCAGCAACATCATAATTAATCCCACCATCATATTTAGGAATATGAATTACATTGAAGATAAGGGAAACTGAAAAGAATATAAGTATAAGGTAGTCGTTATGATAAAAAGCAGAAAGTAAACTACCAGTAACATTTCCGGCTAATGAAATTTGAGATAATCTAGTATTTCCCAAAACTAATTTTTCCTGGGGAGTCGTTTCAAGCAGTATTGCCGAATATATAGGACCATCCAATGCTGAAACGAATCCACTTAATTCGTAAGCAATTAATTTATTGTAGTGATATACTATGCCAATAACTACACCAAATAACGAGAGCATTACAGCGTATTCCTTTCTTAACCTCGTCTTATCAATTAGATAACCCCATATATAAGATCCTAACGCATTTAACGCATTATAAATCCCAGTAATTACACCTAATAAGATCAACGATTTAGTCTCGCTATAGAACTCTACAGGGAATAATAGACCTATCATTGTGAAGCTCGTTATGACAAAGTATTGTCCCATATACTTTCTAATCACAATATTTCAACTAGTAAAGCAAAACGTTAATAAGAGATATGGTAGTGTCTTATCATATGAGGTTTAAAGACAAAGTTATTCTGATAACTGGAGGTACTAGAGGGATAGGAAGGGCAATAACGGAAGCGTTTTTAAGAGAGGAAGGATTACCGGTAGTCCTTTATAATTCCGCGGAAAATGAGGCTAAAAAACTAAGAGAGAAAGGGGTTTTCACAATAAAGTGTGATGTGGGAAACAGAGATGAAGTTAAAAAGGCTAAAGAGGTAGTTGAGAAGGAATTTGGGAGAGTTAATGTAATAGTTAATAATGCGGGAATAATGGTCCTGATGCCATTTGAGGAATTTGATGAAGAGAAGTATAACAAGATGATAAAAATTAATCTGAACGGTGCGATATATACCACTTATGAATTTCTTCCCTTATTAAAGGTATCAAAAAACGGTACAATAGTTAATATAGCTTCAAATGCAGGTATCGGAACTGCTGCTGAAGGTACTACATTTTACGCAATAACCAAAGCAGGCATTATAATTCTTACAAGAAGGTTAGCCTTCGAGTTGGGAAAATATGGGATAAGAGTTAACGCTATAGCGCCAGGTTGGATAGAGACTGATATGACGTTGTCTGGAAAAAGCCAAGAGGAGGCTGAGAAATTGAGGGAGTTATTTAGGAATAAGACAGTTCTAAAAACTACTGGAAAGCCCGAGGATATAGCAAATATCGTATTGTTCTTAGCGAGCGATGAAGCAAGGTACATTACTGGGCAAGTCATAGTTGCAGATGGAGGGAGAATAGATAATTTAACTCATTCGTTATAATCTTCTAAATGTGAAGATAGCAAGTTGGAATATTAATGGTATACGTGCAGCTTTAAAGAAAAATCTAATAGACTTCATAGAAAATAACATGTTTGAAGTGATAATGTTTCAAGAAACTAAAGGTGATATAGTCCCACTTGATTTTATTATGATGGGTTATGAAGTAATTTCGTTTCCAGCAAAGAGAAAAGGATATAGTGGAGTGATGACATTAACTAGAATAAAGCCCATAAATGTGATTAAAGGTCTTCAAATTAAGGAATTCGATGATGAAGGAAGAACAGTTACCTTAGAACTGAAGGACTTCTACGTGATTAATGCGTACTTTCCTAGGGCAGGAGATAACCTAGAAAGGTTGGACTTTAAGCTAAAATTTAATAATGAAATTGAAAATTTTGTTCTTAAATTAAGAAAAGTTAAACCTGTAATACTTTGTGGAGATTTCAACATTGCACACCAAAATATTGATGGAGCTTTTTCTGACTCAACAATTCCTGGACTTACACCACAAGAGAGATCGTGGTTCTCTCACTTTCTCTCTTTAGGTTTCATTGATACTTTTAGATATCTACATCCAAATGTTAGAAAATATAGTTGGTGGAGTTACATGGGAAAGGCTAGGGAGAGGAATTTGGGACTAAGATTAGATTATTGTATAGTATCGGAAGAGTTAAAAGATAGGATAAAAATGGCTGATATTTTGATAGATATACAAGGCTCAGATCACGCACCTATTATCTTAGAATTAACGTAAATTATATTCTATAGTAGTATAGATTGTTCTAGCGTTAGTTCTTTGTAATAGCATGTCATACATGAGGTTAACTAACCATGATGGTATATTATTTATTTTAGGTAATATGGCGTACTGCCTAGCGAGTTTTAGATTATTCAAGTAATTTCCTCTACCCATTTGAAATTCTTCTATCGCCTTTTCTATTAATTCATAGTATTCTTTAGGATATACGTAACTATCGAATAGAAGCTTATAGGCTGTTGCGCCCAAGGCAAATACGTCCATACTAGGTAATGCCCCTTTATTCTTTAGCATAGCAGCTTCTATTTGATCTATAGGGCAATAGAATTCCGTAAATTCAGCGACACTTTCGCCTATTCTACTGGCTGAGCCCAAATCTCCTAATTTAACCACCACTTTACCACTAGTTAAATTACTGAGGATTTCTTTCTCTTCACTACCAGGGAATTTACTGAAATAGATATTTTGTGGTTTTACATCTAAGTGAACATAACCAGATGAATGGATAATATCTAACGCCTTTGCTACATCTCTAATTATTATTCCAACAATTCTATACCAATCTTTACTTCTACTTATGTTTAAAAGCTGTAAAGCATTACCGCCCTCCATTAATTCCATTATTATATAAGGTGGCCTAGTTAGGTAAAGATAGCTCTCCCCTTTCTCAATTTTCATTATATTGCTAATATCTATTTCACTTATTGTGAATAACTGTACTGCATTTTGAGTTTTGTTTCCAATCTCTTGTAAATTGATAAATTCCCTACTAAGATCAAATATTATATTACTAGCACTAATCCTAGTCTGTCCCGGGGTGGTCTTACTAATCTTCGGAATTTTCATCGCATATAACATATCTCCCCTCTTAACTTTTAACACGTATGAGCTGCCACCTATGGCTATTATATCAATAACTTCGTATTCATTTATCTTATTTCCTATCCATAACTTTGGATCCCAGTTGCTAATATCTGGTATTTTGCTAATTTTTGTGAAATAAATTTCCAATAAGTTACTACTTATAATTCCACTATTAGGCTTTGGCATATAAGTATTATATCCTTCTAAAATACTATCAACATAGAAGCTAGGTTTTTCCTTGTTAACTTTTACTTTTGCTTGAGAGTCGGAAAAAGTGTATTTTTGTCCTTCAATATTAATGTTCCATTTTAGGTTATTTGGCAAGCCATAAACTTTTATCAAGATAGTCCTTAGACTTACTCTCCACGCTAATAATTGTATAGTATTGCCTATCTCATAAAATCCTATCAAAACCCAACTCATTAGAAATTTTGGAATTAATTCCGCCAAGAAGAGATTATACACATACAATACGATGTAAGATATTGATAGTGAAATAGCTATAATTCCATATTTTCTTAGAGTCTTGTATTTATAAGCCTTATAAAGAAATATGGAAGCTAGAAAATAAGATATGGCAGAAAGTGGTAGTAGAGAAGGGGAAAATATGAAAGGAGAGTATAATGTAAATGTATAGAGTATTCCAGCTAATGTGGAATATCCAATTGAAGAAAGGGAGCCTAAGGCTATCCCATACATTATGTATCCAAGAAGTGGAATGATAGTTGATACCAATATACCATTTTTAGCGAGAACGAATCTCACTTCATTACTTTTTACCCCTCGTCTCATTATTTTCGTGTATGAGTTAAAGTTAAAAATTTCTATTATAGCCCTTGGATGAGATTGACACGAATAAACTATTCCAATTAAGATAGGTCATTTTCCATAGATAATTAAGATCTTATTGTTATTAGTATCATGAGGTTAAGGCTAAATTTATTTATCTAAGTAAATCCCCTAGTGAAGATTCCCAGTTAAATTTTTGTGTCTAAGTAAAATTTATTAATCAAAAGTTTAGAGTGGCAATATGGAAAGAAAGCAGGTCTTTGTGAGGGAAACTTCTGGTCTCATAAAGCAAGTATCCCTTACTGATGCGGTAATGCTCAATTTAGCTAACATGTCAATAGGCATAGCCTTGTTCCAATCCATATCTCCCTATATAACACAAGGTGGAGTGCTATGGATGGCATCATTGATAGGTATGTTCTTAGCGTTACCTCAAGCGCTAGTTTACACCATATTCAACAGAAAGGTTGGAAGAACGGGTGGGGATTACGTATGGATATCAAGGAATTTAGGCGGAATAATAGGTACAATTTTCGCAGTAGCATATCTTTTGGAATCAACTGCATTTTACGCTATCATCTCATTCTTCTCGGCGTCATCAATTAACTCTGCGTTGCTGACAATTGGCTATCTTAACCATCAAAATACGTTAATTTATGTTGCTGAAAATGTGATCGTTAATCCTTATGCCACTCCAACGCTTCAACAAAGGCTAATATTCTATGGAATTTCAGCACTTGCGTTTGTAATAATAGTGCTTATAAATATTCTACACTCCAAATGGGGGTATAAGTTAGTTACAGGTTTAGGAACGTTCTCAATTCTTACTGTAATACTCGCGATGATAATAATTGCAATTAACGCTAAGCATTTTAATTCTTCAGTCATACCTTTACTTAAGGACTTTAACGTAACTGTATCATCGAACCTGCCTAAAACTATATTACCTTATTCAATATCATTACCGGCTACACTTTCTCTCTTACCTCTCTTTGCACTCTACACATATCCTTGGATGAATGCCGGTCCTGCAGTATCTTCGGAGTTTAGGGGAGATAAGGTCTCCAAATTCAATGTGTTCTTCTCGCTATTAATTACTGGAATTTTAGTAACATTAGGATTTCTGGAAATGGATGTTGTTGGTGGGTATTACTTTAATTTAAACGCCTACCCATCTGCGATTTATAACTTTTGGGCAGTAGCTATGGCGTTATCCTTAAATCCAATTATAGAATGGATATTGGGACTTGGGTTAATACTCTGGAATTACTTCGTCTTATCATATGGTGTCTTAGTATTTTCAAGATATGTATTTGCCCTATCATTTGACAGAGTATTTCCTGAGAAATTCTCGCAACTTAACGCACATGGATCTCCAGTTTACGCTCACCTCCTGGATATAACCTTAACGCTACTATTCCTCTTAATTCCAGTATTTTCAATAGATGCTGCCGTATCACTATATGGTGCTTCTATAGTTGGAATGTTGTATTTCTTGGCAGTAGGTATTTCAGCCATAATATTTGGACAGAAGACTAAAAGTGGATTAATGAAGATTGCAGGTATCTTAATGACGATTTATTTCGTATATCTGACCTATGAAGCTGCGACAAATCCCTTGTTCGGTTTCTCAACGACGTCTGGTGTTAATATTATCACTTTGTCATTTGTTCTTGGGTCTTTTATATCGGGCATAATAATCTGGAGTATAACTAAGTACATGAATTCAAAGAAAGGAATAGATCTATCGTTAACTTTTAAGGAAATTCCTCCAGAGTAGGTCAAACATTTTCTCAGAGAAAGTAATCAGTTTCTCAATATCCTTTTCATTAAGCTCCAAGGGTATTGAATATCCTAATCTAATTTTGATGTCGTCTAATAATCTGATGATATCCCTTTCTTTAATTCTAATTTCGGAGAGTCTATCATCGTGTGAATATCTCGATATTACTCTAAAAAGCCCATCAAAATCAAGATACCATGGTATGTCAGCCCCTAACTTGATTAATGTTGCATTTAGCATTAAGTATAGAGACTCTTCGGCAGCTATTGCTGCTATTTCATAAAATCCTGAATTAAAATTGAATTTTGATGCACGTAAAAGCTCATTTGCCCTTTGGAATAATGGTTCTAAGTTCATAATATTAACAATTAGATTACGCTTTTTAAGTTCTTTACGCCTAGTCTTTACTTTATTGACAGTTTATCCATAATTTCCTTGGGCATCTCAGTTGATTTCCATATTTTTGGATTAATTGCTATTTGTATTAAATATCCTTCAGTTGTCAGTTCCCCATCCCTCAAAATCCTAAAGTCAAACTTTATCGTTTTATTAGACAAGATTTTTGGGTTTAATAAAATAGTAAGCCTGTCACCTAACTTGACTGGTTTACGGTATATGGCATGGGATTCCGCTATAACAAACCACAAATCTTCATTGACTATGGGATATGGTATTCCAACTTTTTCTTTAATAAATTTTTCTATCGTATTGGTAAAAAATCTATAATATGCGGCGTAGTGTGCTATACCTTGAGCGTCAGTATCATATATTCTAACTACATCTTCAAAAACATATTCGATATTCTCCATGTTCTATGCGTTATTCATCATGGTTTTTATCTTTTTACTCTAAAACGCACTAGGATTTAGGAAATATGGCCATTATTGTAAGGTCACTGAATTCATTGTTTTCATTCAATAACGATACTAAGTTATCATAATCCCTCCTTCTCTCATCATCGTAACTGAGTTTCTCAAATACCACTATTCTACAGTTTAAATTATTATCATAGAGGAATTTAGCTACTTTTTGTGGCCCATCTTTGTAAGGTTCTGGTATTACCACGGCTACACGACCCATCTTCAATATGTTAAGAAGATCATTCAAAGATTTCGATATATCTCCCCTTACATGTAAGGTTACAAAGCCAATAAAATTTATGTCAAGACCCAGTCTAGAAAGGGCAATATTTAGAGAGGATACTCCAGAGATTATATTTACCTTAACACCTTTACTTGCAGCTATATTCTTTATCTTTTCCACAAATTGCCAGTCAGATACTGAAGGATCTCCATGATCAAGTATTGCAACGTTCTCAGTTTTCCCTATTTCAATAATCTCTTCTAGCGTTTCACTCTCTTTTTTATATGTTAATACCACCGTTCGTTTACCTTCCAATATTGGCCAAAATCTTTCTAAGACTGATTTCCATCCGGCTACTATTGAACTATCCTTTATGGCCTTATATCCCTTTAATGTAAGATACTCTGGATCTCCAGGGCCTACTCCAATGATGTAAACTGGAATTTCACTCACCTTCATAAGTTGCTACTGCAATAGTGGAATTTCTACTTATGGTTATTTTTCTCAATATCAATTTTGAATTAATTCCACCAGCTATTAGGGCGGAAATTTCAGCTACCCCTTTCAAGCCAACTTCAATGAGGGTTTTGCTAGGAGGAGTAAGGCATGGATTTGTAAAGTTGTTTATCTCCTCCTCGTTTACTAATCTAAATTTAACATTAAATTCATCAGCAATTTTCTTGACCTCTTTTCGAATAGACGCAATTATGCCAATCCTCTCTCTTTTTAAGTTAAGCCTCTCTAGTACTTTGTATATTCCATCTCTAATCTCATCTATTTTCACGTCTTTTTTAGACCCTACACCTATTGATATCTTTAGTGGTTTCAGCCATACTACTATCTTATCCCTATACTCCTTATCGTTCCTCAACGATACGATGTAGTTGCACTCCTCACTATTTATCCTTATATTTTCGGGGAACGTGAAGTTAATATCGACTCCATCCACACAAACATACTCATCTCTCAATAGGACTGCATTTATCTTAACGATATTTTCGGGATTTAATATTTTCGCAACTAAAATGTTCGCTATCTTTTCAACACTTAACTTACCTTTTAATTCAGCAGCTGTGGTTATTATCGGTGTTGAGTTTAAAATTACAGATAAGTCTCTTGCGATATCGTTAGCACCCCAATGGCCACCAAGAAGGGGTATAACGTAATTTATTTTATCGTCAATACATATTATTGCAGGATCCTCGGTCTTAGACTTCGCGTATTTGCAAATAATCCTAGTGGCTCCTTCTAGTGCCATTACAAATATAATCGCATCATAACATCTCCATACTGTTTCGATATCTGCGTCCTTATACTTAAAATGGACTACGGGTATCTCAAATCTTTTTAGCTTCTCCTTAACTATTTCGCCTGCTTTGAAACCGTCTTCAGAGGCTGAGATTATGGCAATTCCTCGCCATAAGTTTTCTATCATTCTCAGTCTTCCTCTACTTTCCAAGGCCTATATGAATGATTATGCTTAGGATCATATACACTAGATCTTACCATGTTCTTGATCTGTTGTGGATCTGACGCTAGTCCTACTATTATTACTGAATCCCTATATATCTTAGCTTCCCTAACCTTACTCACGATGTCAGCCAAAGTTCCTTTAATTATCCTTTGCTCTGGCCAAGTTGCGCGATAGACCACTATCACTGGAGTATCGTCAGTCAATCCTCCCTCCTTAAGATCATTAACTACTCTGTCTATGATATGTATTCCAGTATAGATTACCATAGTAGCTCCAATCTTTACCATTTTGGCGAAATCTTTTATGGAACCTTGCATTGGGACTCTCAGTGAGGCTCTTGTTATAATAACAGTTTGGGAAAGCTTGGGGACTGTTAACTCAATGGGTATTACAGAAGCCGCAGCAATAGCTGCAGTGATACCTGGTACAACTTCGAATGGGATTCCAGCAGCTTCTAATGCCCACATCTCCTCAAATAACGCTCCGTAGATTGATGAGTCCCCAGATTTGAGTCTAACAACTAGTTTTCCTTCACTCGCTTTTTTGACCATTATCTCCACTATCTCATTTAATGTAAGCGATGAACTATTGTATACTTCGGCATCCTTTCGAGACCATTTCAATATTTCTGGATTTACAAGGGAACCTGCGTATACTATTACATCAGCTGTTTCTATATATTTCTTGGCCTTTACTGTAATTAGTTCTGGATCTCCTGGGCCAGATCCAATGAAAACCACTTTTCCTACCATTATTGTCACCTTTTCTTTCTCAAAGCTATTATCATTGAGAAGTAATCCTTATCATTAATGATCTCTTTTTCCATATTAACTAACTTTTCGTCATTCATGAAACATCTTCTAGCATAAAGTAAGTCGTATTTGTTGGAAAGCATTTGAGCTATTTCCTTAATGTTCTCATTAGCCTTAAGTACTATTATAGTCTCGAATATTTCGCTAGCTTTTTCAATAGAGTCTAGTCTTGAAGCTGGTATTATACTTATCGAATCCTCAGAATTCGCTAAAGATATCATGGCTTTTGAGGCACAAGCGGTTACGGAAGAGACGCCGGGGATAATTTCCACGTTAATATTACATGGTAATTTCTCCTTTATTCTGAAGAATGTGCTATATAACGTTGGATCACCTAAGGTTACAAATGCGGAGTCGCCTTCACTTTCATTACAGATCTTCTCTCCTATCTTTTTCAACTCATTCTCATTAACGTCTTTTGCCATGGGAAAACCTAATAGAACCAGCTTTGAATTACTGTCAGCATATTTCTTGACTATGTTCTCTGCCAGACTTCTATTGGTTCCAGTGGAATAGGGAATGAAGATAGTTTTAGCCTCCTTAAGGATTTTCGCTCCTCTTATAGTTATTAACTCCTCATCACCTGGCCCTAATCCAACCACGTAAAGTTTCATTGCTTTTCACCCGAAATTATAAATATTGGATTTCTCGCCATCATTGCAGTACCTACTTTTGTTTTCATACCTTTTGCAATAATTACCTCCGTTATCTCTAAATTCATGAATCCAATGTTCTCCATCGCAGATATGGCATTATTTACAGTTTCCAATA
The DNA here is from genome assembly GCF_019175345.1 of Saccharolobus shibatae B12. Classification (NCBI taxonomy): domain Archaea; kingdom Thermoproteati; phylum Thermoproteota; class Thermoprotei; order Sulfolobales; family Sulfolobaceae; genus Saccharolobus; species Saccharolobus shibatae. The sequence continues at coordinate 1,015,840 of NZ_CP077717.1, forward strand.
GTATAGCGTCAATAACTACTCTTCCACCTTTTTTTATTATTTCCCAAGAGGCCGATATAATTTCCTTAATTTTCTCTGATCCACCTCCTATGAAAATCCTATCGAATTTCTCATTAATCGTAAACAATATCTCCGGCGCTTCACCTTTTATGAGTACTATGTTATTTAAAACTCCAAACTTTTCAGCATTTCTCCTAGTTAAGTTAATAGCCTTTTCCTCCTTATCTACACCGTAAACCTTCCCAGTACTTCCAACCAGTAATGAAGCCTCTACAGTAACGCTACCCGTTCCACATCCAATATCTAAGACCGTATCACCTTTTCTTATCCTCAATTTGGATAAAGCCAAAGCCCTTATCTCCTCCTTAGTCATTGGTATTTCCTCATCCCTTTCAAAGAAGTTATCTGGAATCCCTGGTATAACGTAGTCCCATTCCATTTAACATCCCACCCTACTCAAAGATTCACCATCATAATCGAAAATAATTACGCAGAAGTTTATATCACCATTAAAACCTTTTATCCTACTCAATATTTTCTCCGCTACAATGTTCATCACTTTCCTTCTCTGCTCTTTTGTCATATACGTGAAAGCTTCCTCAACTGATAGAGCGTTTGATATTTTAGCCAGCACGTCATAGGGGAGTCCTGCTAGAACTGAAGCATGGGTTAATGATTCCAGTCTAGCGTCACCTTGTGAATAATGAGTGTTAAAAATGCCTGCATATACTTTAAGAAGTTTTGCAGGTAATCCAGCTAGTATTACCTTCCTAAAAACACTACTTGCTAACTTTATCGAATCCCCTATCCTATCCCCTACTTTTATAATGCTGTTACTATCAAATAACTCTGATGCATATTTTGCTGCGGAATTCCCTGGGGCAATCACTACGAAGTCGTAAGACTGCCTAATTACATTAAGCTCACATTTAATATGCTCTAAGTAATCATCATCACTAACAGGCGTCTCAATACCCGTCGTACCCAATATGGAAATCCCACCCACTATTCCAACCATTTTATTTAAGGTATTTTCAGCAATGATTTCTCCATTTGGTACTTCAATCGTTATCTGTATTCCCTTATCTGTAACTTCCCTTATTGCGTTGATTACCATATCTCTTACAGTAGGACTTATTGCCGTCTCCCCCATGGTTGCCTTTAACCCACTCCTTGTAACTTTGCCAACTCCCTTTCCTCCAACTATGACAATTTCATTACTCTCATTTAGTTTAGCACAACATCTTATCACTAACCCATCTAGGATATCTGGATTATCTCCCGAAAATTTCTTAACTTCAGCACATGCGATTCCACTATCTATCTCAACTTTTTCTACGGGTATTTCCAGTCTTAATCCTATGGGTGTCGGTATTACCACTGTGTTTCTTTTCTCTCTATTAAGTAATCCTATAACTGCTGCCTTTGCGGCTGCAGAGGCTGCAGCTCCAGTGGTTATTCCAAATCTCTTCAAAGAGTTTATTATCATAGCTCGTATTTCCTCTCGTAACCTCTTGGTGTTATCATGTAATTTTTATAACTATAAGTTAATGAATTTCCTATTATCATTGTAGTAGTCATACCTATCTCATTCATATGTTCTTTCCATGACGACAAGGTCGTTATTACTATGTTCTCATTATTCCTATACGCACTCTTAACTAATCCCACTGGGGTATTCGGCTTCCTATGTTTTGAAACTATATCCATTACTTCTATTAATAAATTCTCATTAATTAAATTATAAAATACTATTACAAAATCAGCCTCTGCAGCCTTGGTTACTTTATGTAAAATCTCCTCTCGTGATATTAATAAATCACTTAGGCTTATTACGACGAAGTCAAGAGAAAGGGGACTTCCTAGTCTAGCAGCAGCTGCCAAAGCAGCAGTTACTCCCGGTATCACTTCAACGTCTAAATCCAATTTTCTTCTGGCTATCAAGTCAAATACCAAACCAGCCATTCCATAGACCTGTGGATCACCACTAGATACTAAGGCAACAGTATTATCTGACTCTAAGGCTTTTTCTATTGCAGTGTTAGCCCTAAATATTTCCTCTTTCATTCTAGCTCCTATTACTTCCTTTTTTCCACCTAGGACGTCAGATATTAGCCTTAAGTATGTATTATATCCAATTATTACGTTTGACTTTTCCAAAACTTCTTGTGCCTTTATAGTTCTTTGTTCTTTTGATCCTGGTCCAATTCCTACAATGTATAATTTCCCCATTTTCATCCCTCCATTGCCATTTTAATAATCTCATTAATAATCGCCACTGCTATACCGCTCCCACCATAAGTCCCAGTTAATACTACAGATGGAATTTTACTCTCTATCAACGCTTCCTTGGATTCCTTGGCGTTTGTGAAACCTGGAGGTGTTGCTACTATAAATGGTATATCAACCCCTTGCTTAACCAATTTAATCGTTTCTATAAGTGCAGTCGGAGCGTTTCCTATAACCACCACTTTGCCACCTTGTCCAATTGATAACCTCATGGCAGCTGCGGCCCTAGTTATCCCCAATTCCTTTGATAGCTCCTTCGTCCTTTCATCATCTATCATACAAGTAACCTTTTTCCATCTAATACCTACAGAGACCATTTTCACATCGGCTACGATTTCGCTTCCAGCTCTTATTGCCTCAATCCCCGTATCCAAGTTGGTCACCTTCAAGTATCTTGCTACTTCTGGATTTCCAGATGCGAAAACGGCTTTTCCTATTACTCTTTTCTCCCTCTCATCTTTAACATCTAAATTTGATAGAATATAGTTCATACTTCTCTCTTCTATCTCATAAGGATCCTCCGTGTATTCAAGAGTTGGAAGTGCATCTAATGCCCTCGCCAATCTGTAATATAGTGCCAATCCAATCAAGGGTGATGACGAAAGCGGTTCTGTAACGTAAAACTCCACTTCCTTTCCACTTATCTTACTTACCTCCCAACTGTTCAACCTTTGGATTCCTAGCTCTCCCATGATGTCTCTAAAAACATGATTTCCTCTTCCTAGAAACACTAACCCTATTATTACTCTCCTATACCCTTCTTTAATGATCTCATTTAGTAGAGATCTCCAATCGGGCTTGGCGAATTCGTTATAAGTTAAGTATATAGGTACTGAGATTTTTTCCTTCAAGTAATTTATCATACCTTCAATATCACTATTATATGTCTCTCTCCTTGAACCGTGACCTATTAGCATTATTGCAGTATTGGATTGTCTATCCACATATTCATTTTCATCATCTAGTATTTAAGGATTGTTAATGTACGTGATTTGTGGATTACTTCAATTTTCATCTGAGTTGACGTGGAACCTACTTTTAAATCAACGCATGATTTCGAATTTAAGAAAACTTAACGAACTTAATATCTAAGAAAATTGAACTAATCCACAAAGCATAATATACGTGCTTTGTTTAGTGTTAATCAGTAATAACTAAGTTTATGTACTAACTCTTTCTTACTCTTATTTTATATTCAACTATTTTGCGTATTTTTTAGCCTTTGTGCATATATGGTCTCAAGGTATACTAAGTTATTTAATATTTGAGAAGAAGATGATTTCGAATCAAAAACTCTTAGGCAACGCTCTCTCTTTTTGGTAATATAAAATTAAATGTGTAGTAACTAGGGCATAAACTTTATATTTACTTAGCTAAGTAAATATAACCAATGGAAAAGGTAAAAATATTAGGATTTGCAGGTAGTTTAAGGAAACAGTCATATAATAAAATGCTCTTAAAGGTAGCCCAGACACTACTTCCTGATAACGTGACGATGGAAATATTTGATTTAGAAGGTATACCACCATTTAATGTAGACCTAGAACCACCAGAAATAGTAAAAGTATTTAAAGAGAAGATAAGATCAGCAGATGCGCTGCTCATAGCTACACCTGAGTATAATTACTCAATACCTGGCGTACTAAAAAATGCTATAGATTGGGCTTCATTTCCGCCTAAGGATAACTCATTTGAAGGTAAGCCGGTTGCCGTAATTAGTGCATCAATAGGTATGTTAGGTGGTGCTAGAGCTCAATATCATCTAAGACAAATTTTTGTGTTCTTAAATATGATACCAGTCAATAGGCCAGAGGTTTTCGTTACATTTGCCCATAAAAAGTTTGATGAAAACGGTAACCTCTTAGATGAGGACGCTAAAAAGTATTTAAGAGAACTATTACAAAATCTCGTAAAGTTGGCTGAAGTAGTGAAGATTGGGAGGGACCTAAAGCTTCTTTAATGTTAAGTTTTTCTTTAATTCCAAGTATGCCATATTAAATACTTAATTTGCTTTATTTAATATATCGCTAAGTTGATCTAAATTGGTAAAATTTACCCATAGTGTCATCACTGAGCCACAAATTAATTAGGTTAACTGATCTTCATGAAGAGAAGACGTTAAACTGATATACTTAATATACGTTTGAATATTAGAAAGAAAATTTATACCTTAATAATGACACCATGTCCACACTCCAATCGACAAAGCATAATATACGCGTTTATAACTCGCTTATGAGCCCTACTAGAGGTTTAATATTTTGCCATTGAAGTTGAGGCTGATATAATAATACTCAGAATCGGAACTTTATCTATCATGTTGTAATTGACACATACCGTAATAAAGAGAAAAATGAAGGACGAGTACGTAATTCAACATAGAGCATCATTTGATAAACTATATCAATAGTTGTTATCCTTGTTGATATAGTAAATAGAAACTTCAGTTATTCGTACAGTTGATCAAACATGTTCTATACGGATATTGATAGAAAATTGTAATTTAGTATGTAATATTCGGAAAAATAACAAAGAAGGTACTGCGAATATAGTACCAATGAGTATCTTAAGTGACACCTAGTATATTCTCATTCGATATACGTACTCATTATATATAAACTTTCAGTAGTATACGAATCTAAAAGTCTTTAACTACCATCAGTCTCAATTCAAATGAAGCTTGTTAATGTATTTAGGAATAGTTTTTGACTATGATTAAGCTAAACTTCTAGTGGGCTCTTATATGGCAATTATATAACATAAATCTTCTTATATGGGAAGTCAATTAACACATTGTTTCCATCCAAATCTATCCTCGTACTCTTTTACTTTACCCATGGAAGTGGATTGGTTTTTGTCTAATGGTATCAATCCAATTATCTTATCTCCGTCGTAAATATACATGAAGTACCTATCATCTACTAGTACTAACCTATAGCAGAACATTTTTTAATATATATGTTTATCTTGATAATAAAAATTTAATAGGAGTAGCGTTATAAAGATAGCTTGCTATGTTATCTATTATTTTCTCTTTTACCATTTTTCCATTTGACCAACTAAACAGTGAAGGCTCTAAGTAACAAGCAAGAGCACAGGCGTTACAATTCTCATATTTCTCCCAAGGATAAGTATTCCATAATTTAACTATATTAACCTCCCAGACTTTATCAGTTCCACTATACTCATTTAGCACGTAGCAAGGGAGTACGATTCTACCTTGTGGGTCAATATTTATGGTTAACCAAGGTTTACATTTCCATGGTATCTTATTATACCATGAGTTAACTATTGCCTCAAAGTAATCTACAGATTCAACTATGGGATAGCCCCTCTTCTTAAGCTCAATTATTAGCCTTAATGTATCGTAAAGTCTCCTCTTATCCGGACTTAATTTCTCAGCGGTAGAATAGTCGTACTCAACTTGTATACTAATATTAACATTAAGTTTTCGTGCAAGCTCAATTACATCCTTAACTTGATCCATATTTTCTCTAGTTATTGTAAAGCTAATCGCTACTGGTAAATACTTCCTAGCCTCCTTTATACCTTCTACAGCCCTTTCAAAGGCGCCTGAAATCCCCCTAATTTTATCATGGACTTCGCCTATTCCATCTATGGATACAAATAAGTAATCTAGATTTTCACTTATACTCTTGACCCTATCTTTAAGGAGCCATCCATTTGTAACTAATGAAGTATAGAATCTCTTGTAAGACTCCTCTAATATTTGCTCTAAATCTCTTCTCAGTAACGGTTCTCCACCCTCAAACCCCATGAAAAGAACTCCCGCTCTTTCTAATGATTTCAACATCAAAACCTCTTCTTCCAAAGATAGCAGTTTTTCGTCTTTCCTTCTCCAAAAAGGGCACATTCTGCATCTTAAGTTGCACGTATATAACAACTTGTGTCCTGCAATCAGAGGTAATTTTCTAACTCCAAGCCCCAGAAGTGCCCTTTTCACGTTGCCTACTATCATAGGTTTTAAAGTTGACATATTTAATTAATATACAAACGCATGTATTAATCTTTTGCGAAAAGTTAAATATCACAGACTTCGTTAGTCAAGTTATGCCAACTGTGAAACTCACAAAGAACGTTACGGTTATGACTGGGAGTCCAAATACGTTGATTTATGATAATAGAGTTGTGATAGATCTGGGAGGAAAGAACTCCTCCCTAGATCTAAATGCTGAAGTTCAATTGGCTACTCATGGCCATGCCGATCATATAGCTGGTTTATTGAAGAAGGATGCTAAAATAAGATATCTCCCTAAGGAGGACTATTGGTCATTAACTCTAATGGGAAGAAGAGCAATGATTTATGGATGTAGTTCGAAGAATTCCGAAGTCTTCATATTTGATTATGTAAAAGAGAATCTCGATTCTTTGAATGGTGAGGTTCGAAATTCAGAGATTGAAGTGGTAAAATTGCAAGGACATACACCAGGTCATAGCGGCTATATTGTTGATAATGTTCTATATGCGGGAGATGCGTTTTTTGGTGAGAAAGTACTGGAGGGTTTCTCAGTTCCCTTTTATACTGATTTCTGGACTGCTCTAGAATCGTTGGATAAAGTTAAAGAATTGGCAAAGAGTGTTGATAACATAGTAATAAGTCATGGTCCAGTTTACACTAATAAGAATAAGATGATCTCGATTTTAGAGAGTAATATTACTTATGCTCAAAAGTTAATAGGAAAAATCCTAGATCTATTGTCAAACAGTGAGTTTACAGTGGAGGAAATTGTGGTCAAGTTAAAGCAAGATTTGACACCAGCTAATGTGTTGCTAAATTCCGTTGTTGTGAGGTCAATACTCCTAGGGTTAGAGAATATCGAGTATAATATAACTCAAAAAGGTTTAGTTTTTAGAAGAAAAGTTCATTAGGGGATATCTAAAAAATAGACATGGTGTTATAGTCTCTAATGCTGCATTAATTGTTGTTATAACTAAAGAACTTTATAGATTGTATTGCAATGTAAATACATTTTGGATAAATCAATCTTAGAATGTTTCTTTATCAGGTATCTACCTGAAATAAAATAACTCTCATTGTGAAATATATAACTCTCTGATTACAATGTAGCTAATGACTTGTACACTTATTATAAAGTATAACTGGCGTAATATTCGGTATCATTAAAGTAATTTTAGGTAAATATATGATATGGTTAATACCGATCCGTCAAGTTGTTTGTAATAAACCCGATGGCGATACCAACTCCTTAAATATGTTTCCGGTTAATATGAGAACTATATGATAGCTTATTGAGCTTAATATTATCAGTATTCCAATAAAATATAGACTAACATAAAGCGATTTGCCATATGCCAATGTAATCGCAATTCCATTAGCGAAGCTCAATATTAATAATATAATTAGAAATATTCGTGATATCATATCAATATTAACTTCAGAGAAACTAAATACTGTAGATACGTTCTGGGTTGAAAATATATTATTTAGCATACCAACTATCGATATTAGTGCAGCAGATACCCCCGCTGAAGCTGTTTGCAGTGCATATATTGATGTTTCAAAAGCTCTTCCATTTTGCTCTTTTCTAGATCTTATGTTCAAAACCGAATCACCTATCTTACTTAGAATCTCTCCAATTATCATGACATTTCCTCCCATACTTATCGTTTCATATAGTACTTTGCTTAACATGCTCACCAGTACGCTTCCGCTTTCATCTCCTATCAATCTAAATATTTTTTCCTTATTGATGCCTAAGTTTAATCTATTTAGCGATCTTTTGATTAAAGGTTTTACGTCTCCTAAATCCCCCCTTAGTACTGCCATCAGAGACTCTTTTAAGTTGCTTACTATTGCATAATTTCTCGAAAAGTATCTAATAAAAAGTAAGAAATGTCTCTCTATTCTATTAATCTTATTTTCATATATTCTATACCTAAGACCAACTCCTAATAGAACTATACCAATTACCATTAAAACTATATATGAAGTATATATTATTGAAAATATTATTGAAAGAGATATTGCGAATGTCAGAAGAAGTTTATCTATAACGTTGTACCTAATGTAATTTTCTGGTCTATATAAGAGATACATAACTAATGTTAAATTTCCTAGAAGTGCTAAGGATAAGATAGTAAGCTGTGTTATTAGAGTAGTTCCTCCACTATAAATTAATGATAAAATTGTAATGTCAGCTACTAAAAAGGTAAGGGAACTATTTAATGTAGCATAGATTGTAAGAAAATTATTCATTGATTCTATTAACCTAGCAGAATAAGCATTGTATTCAGATAATGTAAAATCAATTTCTCTTGACAAGGACTCTATCATATCATCACCAAAAGTTACTGCTTGTGATAATCTTATTAAGAATTCTTTCAGGTATCTAATGTTGAGGTTCTTTATGCTGTAGGTTATTGCAGATGAGAATTTATATCTATATCCAGAAACTAAATTTCTTATTTTTTTGAAAACTTTGGTATATGGTTCAAAGGAGTCCTCCCTACTTAAATGCAATATAACGATTTCTGGTGGCACCCCCGAGGAAAATAACGCAAGCATAAAAGCTAACATAAAAATATATTTAGAGTCTACTTCATTTTTTATACTAAATATTCTTGGCATATCTTATCTCCTCTTCTATACCAAATTGTCTAGCCCTTAATATTTGATTCCATACTTCAAAATAATTGAAAATTTTTTTACTTATAAGTATTTTTAGAAATTCAGCTCTTAAGTTTAATTCATCATAAAGAATTCCTATATTTCTACGTTCGATTCCTCTTCTAATTGCAACCTTATTTTCTATAAGATAAGAAGCCCCTCTCCCAGCAAAAATTATCTTATCTTCTGCAGGATCATATGTAAATGCTGGTATATAGACTACGTCATTAGTAACAGGGTCTATATCTATTATTTCATCAACTTCCACTACTCTTCTTATCAAATTGCCCTTTTTATCATATAATGCAGTCTGAAATAGTGCTATGTTAAGGTTATTAATATAACTTTTAGGTACTTCTATAGGATAACCAGTAAGCCTTTGAACAAGTGTTCTTATATTTGCTGCATGGAATGTCGCCATCACTGAATGTCCAGTTTGCATTGCTTGGAATGCTACATTACCTTCTCTATCTCTAATTTCTCCGACTAGAATGTAATTAGGTCTTTGCCTTAAAGCGGCTTTAAGTAAGTCGAATAGCTTTACACTTCCCTCACCGCCTGTTTCTCTAGTCACTTCTGCTACCCAATTTGAATGAGGTACCGTAAGTTCCGGTGTATCTTCTATTGTTACTATTTTTAAATTAGGAGGAATGAAAGCTGTAATTGCATTAAGTGTAGTTGTTTTTCCGGATGCAGTCTCTCCACATACGAACAAGTTCATACCCTCGTCTAACATCATCCATATATATGCTGCTAGAAGTGGGGACAGGGTACCGAATGAGATCAATTGAGTTACACTAATTGGTATTTTGCTGAATTTTCTTACAGTCAAATTAGAACCTCTTCTACTTATATCAATTCCATAAACGAAGTTTACTCTTGATCCATCTGGTAAGCTTGCGTCAATTATTGGTCTATTATGAGATACTGGTCTATATGTTTTCTCACTTAAAGAAATAATTAGATTATCCAGTTCCTCTTCGTTCTCAATTAATAATGATGTCCTCATAGGACCGAATACCTTGTGCACAATGTAAATATGACCTAAGCCTGGAATAGATATATCCTCGATAAACGGATCCCTAATTAATGGCTCTAATATGCTTGAATATAGTTTATCTCTTACGAAATGATAAATTGCGTATTCCTTTGGTACAGATATTCTTATCTTGCTTAGTATTTTATCTAAAACTTTCCTCATAAGTATTTCCTTTTCTTCAACAGTAGGTGGTGGCTCTAAGTCACTAATGGCTTTTGCGAATTTCTCTTCTATTTCTTCCATTTCTTTAGGTTTTGGCCTTGGAGGTTCAATTACTGTATATTGGTTGTAGCCGTCTTCTGCCTTTGTACTCTGAACATGGATGTAAATATATTTATCGACCTTATAAATTGCATTATAATTCTTACTACCTTTCAGTTTATTCGGGTCATCAATCATTACTGGTTTTTCCAGAAATCTAGATAAGTAATCTTCGACGAAGCTCATGGTTAAGCCCTCGATAGGGATAGTGGCACAACCTTAATTCCTAAAGCTGGGTCTATATCGAATGAAATAGCATCAGCTCCTTGTATACCACCTATTGTTTTAATTCTTTCTAGGACCTTTATTCTTCTTCCCCCTATGCTTGTTGCAGAAAGTTTAAAATAAACGTCAACTATACTTGTGATTCTACTCTTTAGTTCCTCATTAAATACATCTGGGTGGACGGTAAATAATATAAGCTTTCCTAGATCAACTAACACTCTAGCATCTTTCATAAATTGTAAAATTTGCTTTATTTCTGCGAACGTTGCTACTATTGACAAGCTATCAATAATAACGAAGTCCATGTTCTTCCTCTTTTTTATGAAGTCTATGATAACTTCAAGTATTTTATTCGCTAATGCCGAATTCCAATTAAATCTATTCGTATTTAACGGGGCAATTCCCAAGACACCTTTTAAGAAAAACGGTATCAGATTAATTTTTACATCTCTCATTTTTTTCAAATAGTCTTTGCTAGTTTGTTCTGTAGTTATTACATAACCCTTTTTCCCACCTATTAGTAGTCCATAACAAAATTGTGCAGATAGAACGCTTTTACCAGTTCCATGATCTCCCTCAATCATAATCAGTGCAGGGAATGGTATACCAGATAATCTTCTATCTAAATCTTCATTTCCAGTTTTTATTATCACAGTACACCCCTCCATAACGCTTCCGGTCCATAATTAGATACAACAACTACAGTCGCCTCAGTATTAGGGTATGGAGGATATGGTAAATCAGCTATAAAGGTGCCTACCATGTTTGGATTAATTAGAACGGTATTTGAGACCCACTTATATGGGCCTAAGCTAGTAGAGTAGTTGTAATTAGAAATTATAAGAGTAGATATGTTACTTACGTTTGCATAATATTTGATAATTATTGCGAAATCCTTAAAATCATATAATACAGTAGATCCATTATTAGTTATTGTTATATATAATAGATTACCATTTATCGTTACACTCTTTATAAATATTCTAGTGTTCAGTTGATTTAGATCCATATTTTGTCTCATATCCTCAGCATGTAATAAGAGTTGCTGACTTTTTATATATGCTCCTAAAGCAATTAATCCTAGTGAAATTGTAATGAAAAATAATAGCACATACGCTACTACCTGTGAAACCCCCATACCTAACTCGCCTCAAATGTATAGCTTACTGAATATCCATTAGGGGTAACCAGCTGAACTGTATAATATTGTGTAGTAGATAAGGGTGAGGATAAATAGATGATAATTTTAGCTACAGATCCAGGGTATAATGTGTTAGTATTAACAACCCAATAGGGTAATGCACTGGAGCTATATCCTATCTGTTGTAGATTTCCTTGTGGGCCGAAGTATAATACACTATTTTTCAAGTTAAAAATTGTTGACTCTCCTATATTATGTAAGTATACTATTACAGTTGTAGAGCTAGCATTTGTAACATAATCTATTTGAAGATCAGTAACCAATTTTTGCGATTGTAACATACTATACGATACCATGTTAGTAGATATTGACGACACTACAGAAAAAACCGATCCCGCAACTACTCCTACTAATGTGACTGCTACGATTAACATAATTGTCTCGCTAATCACTTCACTAGCCATTCTTCCCAACCTCCAATACCAATAGATACTTTTTCATTTCTGCAGTTACTGAGGAGTAACTTTCAGCTACATTCATTGCTATATTGGCTAAATCTTTTGCTCTTATCTTTTCATTATTAGTCCTAATATAAGATTGCACCTTGTTCACAATGAACATATCATCTGCAGAGATGTAACCTAATTCGTATAAAGCTGTCAACTTAGAATCATCATAATCTAAGATTTCTAGTAATACACAATTTCTGATGAAAGTGCTCAAATCTATATTCGATGTTCCAACAATTTCCGCTACAGCCTTTAATTCTTTACTACCTTCTGGCCTCTGTTCACCTTTAGACTGCTCTGATATGATATTGAAAGGTGATGATGAATCAGCTTGAGCAGATTTTAGAGATAATACGGCATCTTCAATTGAAGAGTTTAATTTCTGTAAAGTTTGCTTTAAATCTTCCATAGATCCATTTAGAACATTTACCAGATCACTTTGGTATTTATCCATTCTAGTTATTAAGTTCTTAAGAAGTTCTTCAATCTCCTTGCTAGAATTGGTCGTCGTAACTTGCTGTTGTTGCTGATTCTGTGTAGTAGTGGAAGTAGTTTGTGCTGTTTGTGCATTTTTAGGCCTAGTTATTCTTGGTAATACTATCTTAAAAAAGGATATAAAGAATGCTGCTAAGGGTATGCTTATACTAATCAGTAAAATAAATAGGGGAGATTCCATTAGTTGTTGCAATTCGGGTAAGTTTAAATTTATCATTCTTCACCTCATGAATGTTATAAGTGGGAAAAAAGAATAATACCTTATTCTTACCTTTTTTTGCACTTTGATCTCACCCTATTACGGATACACTACCTTCTGGCTGATATATATATTCAGATATTGTGAGAGGAGATCCTACGTTAGGTGTAATTTGTATTGTTACTGTCTGATATTGGAATACGTGACTTCCTAGATCTGGTCCGAATAAGATCATTACTCCTATCACTGATCCAGCAGGTGCTATTGCGCTCCCTATTAATGGATCTCCAGCTACTGGATATGTAAATGCAAATGTCTGATTAACAAACACATCGTAGGTAACTAGTTGGCCGCTTATATTTAGAGTGAAAGTAAAGCTATTGTCATTCTTTAACCATTGTGGAATGCTAGATAGAGTACTACTATTAATAAATATTGGTGATGGCGTTTTTGTACTAAGATAGTAATTATATAATGTGTAGTTAAGTGCTAGTAAAGCATAGTAAGGATTAGGGTAATATACATATGTTTGCCCTGCACTTGTCTGCTGATTTATGAGATTTAGGTACTGCCCATTGGCGTATACGGCGTGACCTAGGCTTGATGGATCTACTGTTAATAAAGTGTATTTGTAGATATTTGAATATGCTACCCCCTCCGTAGAAGCGGTAAACGAGATGGCTGTAGTGGTGGGTGATAACTCCACGCTGGATACTCCAGAACTGGGAGATACTGTGAAGTATATCCAATAACTTCGCGTATTTGATGGGTAATTGACAGCATATAGGACAGAGCCAGATAACGTTAGTGCTGTTGAAGCCGTCTCTTCTCCCTTATTGATGGTGGATTTAGCTTTCTGTGTTACAAATAATCCCATGTTTATAGCTACATAAGCCAATACTGATGCAGTTATTATAAACGCTATTAATATTATAGCAGTATCTAATCCTGCTAATCCTTTTCTTTTCATTTTTTTATTGTATTTTTTTACTATTTTTTGTAGGCCCATTTTTGGATCACTTGCTTAAGTTCACTTCTCATAACACTTTTAAAAAGCTCTCTCTGTTTTTCGACTACCAGTCGACATAACTTTAGGCGATCTTTTAAGTAACTTTTAACGAGTATTATATGATGACCCCTGTATTTCTGGAATATAAGATCATACAAGATAATATTACATATTATATTATTTACGTTTTTATATATAATTTATCCTTAAAATTAGTAACAATGTACGTAATATATCCAGATTCCCATGCAATCCTTAGTTATAATGTGTCTTTAGTGCCTGAGCAAATTTTTTCAAATGTTACTGGATTAACTACATATTATAGTTTAAATGGAAAAAAGATTTTTGCTTATGAAGATTATAATGGAAGTATAATCGTAGCATATAATGGGTTAATACTGAAAAAGGCTAGCAATAACTCTGTTCGTTATCTCATAGCAGCTAACTATCCTGGAATTGATAACAGTAAATTCCCTAGTCTTTATAAACTAGCGAAAATTTCCATTTTTGATTCTAATATAAGGGTTCTAGTTTTAGGGGTTTTACTAACTATTTTGTCATCCCTCATTCTAAAGACTATGGTGAGTCGATATGATAAGGTTAGATAAAAATAATTTCATTCCTTGGATTTCTATAGTTGCCTTATTGCTTGCTTATTCCATAGGGAGTGGTTTATATATAACCATACAACGTGTTACATATTATCCTTTATTTGAATCTAAAATTGTTTCAGTACTTCTCACCATATTCTCGTCATCATTAATGACTCTTTACAATTACAAGAGATATGTTTTTCTTGTTCCATTATCTCTATTGTCCTTCTTCTCTGTATCGTTTACTCCTCTTATCATCTCTATATTTATTTTACATGAGCTAAGGAAAGTTGATCGAATAGTTAGTATTATATTGCTAATAATAGATGCATCCATGTTATCATGGCTTTTTCTACGTTTACTATTAGGCATTAATACTTACTTTTCTATTCCTCTTATGATTTTAGAGGCGGGAGTTCCTACGGTAATTCCATTTATATGGTTTGCTGGAATAATATTATCTGCTTATAAAAGAGATTTAAGTAGTAAAAGCCGACTATTGATAAATCCCTTAATTCCATTTATTGTAGTACTACTTATTTCTTTAATCCCTTATCTTCCTTTTATAAATCCTTACAAATTTCCAGAAACTGTTGATTTTAAGTATTATTACTCATGGCTTTTAACACCTACTTTCAGCGGGTGGTTCTTTTACTCCAGGCCTCTCTATTTAATGCTTTTATACGGATTATCATTTATTTTTAGGCCGTATTTAGTAGCATATTATGAATTTGTATTTCTTTCAATCCTTTATATATATTCTGCATATAAACTAGCCTCAGCCTTAGACAAGTCTATAGCTTCCCTAGCAGCCTTATTAGCTTCAGTATCTCCTATGTTAATGACCTTTCTCTATTCTGGTTTGGAAGCAAATTTATTTTCAATTTCACTGATGTTTATCTCAATGTCATATCTTATCAAAAAAGAGAAATTAAGTTTAGCAATACTTTTTTCTTTACTATCAATGTTCTCTCACATATATGCCTGGGCTCAATTATCTGCTGGTATAACTTTATACTATATTCTTAAATCAATTATACGTAAATCTAGACCAGATAACTATGCGCTAATATATTTGTCCTTTTCAATTCCCTTTATAGCCATTGGATTCTTTCTAATTTTAAATGGTGTTTTTCCTGTACCTATGGGATTATTAAACTATAATCAACTTATATACCAAATAGCTGTAGTGAGTTGGGGATCGAATAATGCTTCGCTTTACTTTTTGTTATCATCCTTTGGAAACAGGTATATTAAGGAAGGAGTTCTAGATTTTGTGTATTCAATCTCGGTATTTGGTATTATCTTTCTGGCACCAGCGACCAATTTAATTATTGACTTGC
The DNA here is from genome assembly GCF_019175345.1 of Saccharolobus shibatae B12. Lineage (NCBI taxonomy): Archaea > Thermoproteati > Thermoproteota > Thermoprotei > Sulfolobales > Sulfolobaceae > Saccharolobus > Saccharolobus shibatae. Next base: position 1,031,592 of record NZ_CP077717.1, read on the forward strand.
CTCTTTTCATTCCTGCAGCTTATACCATAAGAAATATTGATAGGCAGAGCGTTTCAGTATTATTACTTCTGAGTTTAATACTATGGGGTATTTATATGAGTATTAACAGCGTTCCCATGTTATGATAGTAAGATTTTTATTTTTCTTAAGAAGAGATTTATTAACAATGAGGGAGATATATCAGTTACTATTAGTTGGTATTATCTCTTTTTTAGTAATTATAACCGCAGTTTCTAGGCTTTATGTTCTTCTCGTTCCCATTGTTTTGTTTTCAATATACTTGATTATTGAGTCTAGAATACCAGAAATAAAAGATTTAAAATCATTTTATAGATACGTGGAAAAAGTCTATGGAAGAGATTTCGCAGCTATTATTAGGAAGAAATATAATATTATCCAAGGTGATTTAACATTGGCTTATTTCCCGTCATCAATTAAAGATAATACTGTAGTTATAAGCAATAATCACCTAATCTTGAAACTAAATTCTAAAGTATTAGTATTAAGTAAATATGAGGGTGTTGATTATTTAATAGAGATGATTAAAGATAATGCATCTAGTTGATGAACATGGGCGATTCACGTCTCCTTTGCGAATTCAGTTTATTTATTGAAACGAAATGAATTTAATTGAACACTCTCATATGGACTAGGTAAGGATTCTCGCTTAACAATTTCCTTTTTTTAATCTATTTTTGCTATAATTACAATTCGCAATGGAAACCTGAATCTCCCATGAACATATTAGTCGTAGTGACGATATAGTTTGGCTAATTATAAACAATACTTAAATAGATCTGTCCCCAATAACTAATGGGATGTCTTATAATGTGTTCGATATCTTAAGGGAACTAGATTCCATAGTAGATTTCGCTAGGGCTAAATTGCAGTGGGATATTTTATTTTTCATAAATTCTAGAGGGCCTTCATCTGTTTCAGAAATAGCAGAAGGTACGAATAACAGCAAAAAGGCAGTAATAGATGCTATAAGGAAACTAATAGAAAAGGAACTAATTATTAAGGTTAAGTATGACGTCTATGATTTGTCCGAAAAGGGAAAGCAAGTATTAAATAAACTCAATTACTTTACATCTCATACAGTATCTACCCAAAATGGTGTTGACGGCGGTAATAATGTATTATCAAATATAGATAATCCTTCACAGAATTATTATTTGTTAGAGCTGATAAAGATGTCTTTGCTTAATAACGGTATTTTACCTATTGACAAAGTGAGTAGAGAATTGGGGATATCGAAACAGACAGTCAAGTATTATCTAGAATTATTCATGAGGAAGAAGATTTTTAAGAAGGTAAATAAGAAGAGCTTATTGGGGAAGAATGTTCAAACTGTTGTATTAACTAATGAGGGTAGAAAAATAGCTTACAAGGTACCAAGTCTAATTAGAATAAAGAATAACCTGTTTCTAAGACTATTATTAAAAATGACTTTTAGTATAAGTTATGAATCAGCCTTGATGAAACTTATGGTTTTCTTCGCATTATCGTCACCCATAATAATATATTACGATGGTGATGTTCCCATTCGTGTGATTGGTATTTTATGGTTATATATGTTGGTTTTCACCTCACTATTGAGTATATTCGCTTATTTAACAATGAGATAGGTGATGGTTATATATGGAGTTAGCTAATGTTAGTCTTCTATATTTAATAACTGGAAATTATACTCATTATCTTATGCTGATTACTATACTTAATGTGAGCAAAAATTTTGCTATTATAAACATGACTGAGATAAGTCATAACATTACATTATCATATGTCGTAGCCTATCCAATTTTCCTTCTTTATGTACCAAATGTAACACAACAAAGTACAGTCACTCAGTTTGAGGGAATAAATACCACTATTATAAATATACGCAATTTTACAATTTATGTTGACGTATACAATGGCATAGTGATACATTACATAGGAGATGGAATTAATGCAACTTTAATTGGAGCGACAATTCCCCTAGGCCCAGGGGTGTATAAATTAATCCCTTCCTATATACTAAGTCACCAAAGAAATAATAATGTAGAAGAGTACGAGACAATTCTTCTTACGATTGTGCTAGTAGTTTCGTTCTACATCATATTTGAGAGGGTGAATAAAAAATGAAAATATATAATCTCGGAAGGGCTTTAGTTTTGACTGGTATAGTAGAGTTAATACTGGCTTCTCTTTTTTATTCTGATAAGAGAGTTATTTTGTCAGTATTATTGGGGGATTATTCGTATTTTTGCCTACTTATTGGCGTTATAGTTATAGCCGTACATGGAGCAATAACTAAGAATTAATGTTTTGAATTATGAAAATTATTTTAATCTCGGTCTCCTCCAAATCTTTTATCTATCATAATTCTAAGATCTGTTAAAATTACGAGAAGTATATAGTCTTTTTCTTAATAGACGCGAAGGGAAAATAATATTTCCCATTACAAAATATAGAAGAACATTCGAATAAGTCTGAATAGTTAATGAATTAAACTTGATAGAACTTGAAAACAAATAATAAAGGAGAAATGATAAAAACTTTTTCATACTAGCTTCTTCCTTCAGTTTCTCGAGCACGTCGTGAAACTTATTAACCCAATAACTTGTGTAATCATTTATCGAAACCAAATAATAGAACTCCTCCTACATTGAATCAAGAGTGTATTCAAGATTATATAGTCTTTTTCATAATACTTGCAAAGGAGTAAAAGGGTTATTAACTTAGTGGCTGATGTTGGGAATGAATGAGTTAAGGGGTTTAACTGGCTATATTTTGTATTGACAAAAGCTATATTCTCTTCGCACTTACTAAGAAATGGACTATATCAAGGATCAACACGATAGGACCGGAATTCCTAAGCAAGAGAAGAAATTCGACAAAAACTCTAGAATTAACATTGGAATAGGTGGAAATGAAACAAGGAACACCGTTAAACAAGGGAATACAAGCTAGAATATTAAGCTTTTTAATAGGATAATCCACGGGAACATCGTACAACCCCAACCTCCTAGAAGGATCGTGATGAATACCCGACTTGTCCGTGAAAAGCACCTTAATACCCTTCTTAATGACGCCCTTTAGTCTATCCTTCAAATCGGCGTTAAAGCGTCGCTTCTTGTTGAATATGGTTTTATGTAGGATTTTCAATCTTTTTCTCGCTATTCTACAAGCTGTTACGTAACTTAATTTCACGCGAAACTTCTCCTCTATGTAAGACTTTGCTTCACATATGGATTTGCCTTGAAGTTCTTGCGGGCTTATTTCCTTTTCGTTGACCTCCTACGGTTGCAAAACTTAGGTTTGTTAGAGACGGAGCATATAGAACCTATTATGAAAAAACTATGTTAGAGAAAATTTGATATGAGTTTACTATTCAATATCGAATAGGATGACTGCATGAGACACCCTCCAAATTACGATTATAATTAATGAGAGTTAATACATGTTTCAAGTTATAGATTAGCTATATTTAATTATTATTTAATATATCCTTAGGGTCGTATGTTATAAGTAATCATAAAGATTTATAACCTATAACTAGTAATATCTATAGGCGATAATTTGTGGAAAAGATAGTAAAAGTTAATGAGACCACTTATATACTAGAAGATGAACGATCGGTTGTTATAACATTCAAGCTCGAAGAAAATATTTTGAGTATGGTTGATGAAATAGTGAAGAACTTAGGTTATGAGCATAGGAGTGATTTCATTAGAGACGCTATAGAGAAATATATAAACTATCTTAAGTCAATTAGTAATAACAGTGAGAAGAATTATCAATGAACAAAATTAAGTTTAAGTAAACGCAAATTAATTTGCTAAGTTAATTGTAGGGATATAGTTGCATAAAGGAAATTAAAAAGATTTATATGGCTAAGATGTAATTCTGAAAATGTAAGAATCATACATAAAATTTTTATTTAGCATTGGAGAAGAGTTATGTGGTTTAGATTATGGAAGCCATCTATGTGCTCGGAGTAAAAGGAGGTATAGGTAAAACAACCTTTTCCCTTTATTTTGCTAAACGCTTGTCTTTAATGGGTAAAAAAGTTATGTATATTGATCATGATTATTTTTCCTTTGGATCTTTAATATTAGGACATAATGATCTTGGACTTCTGGAGGAGATCGAACGCAATTTGCCAATATTTTCAAGAAGTTTAAAAAACATTGATAATCTTTATATCTTAAAACTTTTTTCAGATCCTTTAAACGTGAATAAGAATTATTCTTTATTAAGCAATAAGATACCTCAAGTTTTAAATAGTATTCTTAAGAGAGAATTGGATTATATTATTTTAGATTCTTCAGTAGGTATACTTCCAGATAATGATATTGTAATAGCATTACTAGAAGAGTTAGAGACAGAGAAAAAAGAAGTGTTCTTAAGTGATATGTTGTCCATAAATTCTACTATAAAATACGCTAAATTATGGGAGAATAATATAAAATACAAGGTATTAGCTATAAATATGGTTCCACCAATACCAGAAAGCCTATCTGAAGCTACAAAAATTGCAAATGAAGTCTATAATAATTATAACGAGTTATTTAATGCTGTTATAGTTGTTGAATTTGACGAGAAGATGTATAACTATAATCCAATAATCGCTGAGTACGAAAACGAGAAACTGAACAGTATATTATCATGTATAGTTTATCGATGTAATACTCTCAAATAAACATGATATTGCCGAGTTATATGTAGTAAAGAAGATAATTATTGCGTTTACAGTGAGTATTAAAAAAGGATTGGGTAAAATGGAGCTAAAAGAAAGAAATTTAACTGTTATTTAAACCTTTAAGTCAAATTACGTTTTAAGAGCGTAATAATTAAAGCTAATTATCGACATCCAAGAAAGCTTACACTAAAAATTTATAGAAAAACCAATACTATTTTTCTAATATAGATTTATAAGGTTGTTGATGATAATAGAAATTAATGATTAGGATAAATGTGGTTGGCTTTAAAGGTGGTTCTGGGAAATCTACCGTATCGTATTATTTAGCCAGACAGCTAAGTGAGTATTACAATGTAGTACTCGTAGATAAGACATATTCTGGAACTATAAGCCGGATATATAATATTAATAATAACATTTTTTCCTTTCTGAAAGGAAGGAACGAGTTATTTTATGTTAGTAAGAATAACTTTTCAGTTATAAACATGTCTTTTTCAAGCGAGAATGATCTTAATAATTTTGATTTTAGCACATTCAAATACTTATATGGTAAATTAATAAAAAATAGTGATATAGTCATTGTAGATCATTCATCTATTCCTCATGACTTCGCAACCGAGATAGAGTTAAAGGCATTTATGGAAAATTTTAGAAACTTTGCATATAATACAGTATTAGTTCTTAGTGGAGATGAGATTCCGATAAAAAGATATTTAAACTATACAGCTCTGCTGAATGATTTTGTAAAGAATTACGCTGAGAAAATCTTAGGTATTTCTTTACCAAGGGATGTTAAATTTCTAAAAATTATAGCAGTGATTATAAATAAAATCCTCAAAGGTCAAGAAAGTAAGTTAGAGGAATTTATAAGAGGAGACGAGATTCTGCAGAGATCTGCTAGATTTGTTGTTCCCTATTATCTTTCTCTAACACAAAGACATTTCAAAGATATTGATCCTCCTAAAGAGATAACTGATATCGTCAGATATATATTAGATTTGTTGAGAGAGCCCACCTCGATTTTATGATACTTGCAACATTACTCTCCCGTCTCTATTTTCACTCATAATTTCTTTTACCGCCTCTACACCTTCATCTAGTCTATAAGTTTTATGAACCTTTACCTTGCAATCCTTACACAGATTTATTAATTCCATTAGTTCCTTCCTAGATCCACCTGTGGTTCCAATTACTTTTATATGCTTTCCGTATAGGGAGCTTAGATTTACCTTCACTTCACTTCCAGTTAAAGTCCCGAAGAATGCCAATTGACCACCTAAACCTAGAACTTGTAAGCTTTTTTCCCACACAGAAGATCCTAAGGAGTTTATTACTACATCAGCCATTTTTCCATTGGTTATTTCTTTAACCTTTTGTACTACATTATCATATCCTATTATATAATCTGCACCAAAGTCCTTTAGCCAGTTCTTTCTTGAAACCGCTATCACTGTTGCTCCGAACTTTTTAGCCAGTTGAACTGCAAAGATACCAGTATTTCCACTTGCACCAAAGATCACTACAGTATCATTAGGAGAGACTTCCAATTCTTTTAATGAGTGGTACGAAGTTAGAGCAGCTACAGGTAAACTTGCTGCGAGATCCCAACTCATACTTTCTGGAATTTTAAAAACATTCTTATCTGGAACCGAAAAGTATTCTGACCAGCCACCGTTAGTTATAACACTCATTATCCCACCGCTTCTACATAACATTTCTCTTCCAGATAGGCACAAATCACAAGTGCCATCAAATACTCTGTTGTATACTACTACCTTATCTCCTTTAGCTAGTCCTTTTACATGATCCCCTACTTTTTCAACTACTCCAGCAACTTCCGCACCGGGGATATGGGGCATTGGGGTAACAGGAATAGCGTTAATTACGAAGTAATCTATAGGGTTTAAACCAGATTTAACTACTCTTATCAAAACGTCATGTGGACCTAATTGTGGTTCTTGAACTTCTTTTACCTTGAGATTTTCTAAACCACTCTTGTCGAAAACTAGGGCTTTCATAAAAAACTAGTCTTCTCCGCAATATAAATCGGTTTCTTAACTTTGGGTAACTATTGTCTTATCCCTATCTTGGCCTTATTCTTAAAGCTAATATATTCGTACGCAAGGCTTACGAAAGCTTCATCAGCCTCTTCACCCCTCTTCTTTATTGTGATATACCTTAAGGTCTCCAGTTCTACTGATGTTAAGTTAGTTATGTATAAAAATATATTCGTGGGCTTATGTAATAAAATGGCTTCAGCTCCTTTAAGTACAAATAGGTGTAATTTTTCTCCATCCTCTTCTTCAACAACTTGTAGATTAATTGGAAAATTAGTTACCTTTTTCAACCATAGGTTTTCTAGCATTCTTACCTCTTCATTGTCATATACCTTTTCAATATTTTTAACAAATTTCTCTATCACACTCATGATCATTATACAATAGGTTTTATATGGTTTTAAGTTTGAAGCGGAAAAATTATTAAATTTAGATGTATAGTATAGCATAGAGAATTATTGACAACAAATATCGTCAGACTTTTGAGTATTAAAGGTGGTGTTGGTAAAAGCTCTATAGCTTATGCATTAGCGAGGACTATCTCTACTTCTGGGTATAGGGTATTGTTTTTGGATATGGATAACCTTCATACTGTTTCAAGAATATTGGGTGTTAAGGATTGTGAGTTAACATATGTAAGAGATTTTTTCGTATTTGCATGCGATGATCTCAGTAAGATTTCGTTTGACAACTACGAATATGTGATAATTGATACCTATTCTGGGATACCTAGAGGAACGCTATCAGATATTAAGGGGGATCGTATTTACAATATTTTCATTTCGGACTTTTCTTCGATTGATAATACGTTAAATTACATAAAGGAATGGAATGATAAGGAAGGGACTAATTTTTTAGTTGTAAATATGGTCATAAGGGAAGATAACGAGCATGACGTTTTAGTAAGGAAGTTTTTAGATTCCTTGCCTCCCAAAAGTAACGTGAAGATAAGTAAAGTATTTCTGTTCTTCTTTGATGAAAATTATTTTGGATCCTATAAAGTTGATCTAAATCATTTAGAACTCTTAGCTAGTTATGTATTAGGCGGAATAAGCGAACTTGAGCCTTAGAAAACTAGATTTTAAGTTTCTCTCAAAGATATGTCACAAAAAGAATAATCTAGAAAGCGTAAAAACTTAGAAGTACGAAGAACAAATGGGTTAACAATTTTTCAAATAAAGTAGACGAATTTGAACTCATAACTAAAAGTACTTAAGATTTACAAGATTATAGCTCTCGTTATAATAAAGATTATAGTTATAGAGTTCGGGTTTGTTCTTGTTGCTGGTTTTGATTTGAATAGTGATAGGTTGAATGTTGTAGTCTTGGATAAGTTAGGTGGAGTTGTTACTACTAGCACTTATTGGTATTCTGGGCTGAATCCTTTTTTTATGTTGATAGAAATCTTTTTATATTCGTTAATTTTAAATTTCTATGATGGAGATGAGCCCTCACACCGATGTGGGCTATGCCCAAAAAGATGAGGGTGAAAATTGCGGAGATGTGAGCCCCGTGCCGTTGGGCTCAAAGGAGTCCCATGACCCGCAGTGGTTGAGGGCTAAGTCCCTACACTTAATCATGATTGAAGATAAAATGATTGAAATGAAGGTGTAGGGACAAACGGTAACTAGGCCGGGTTATCCTAAGGGGAAGGGCGTTAAGGTTTAATGCCTTGTCACAAGCTTTAAAGTTTCTTGTCGGGGTTGACTACGTGGTTTTTGAGGATTTATTCCTTGTTAAGGGGAAGAGGTTTACGAGGAGTAGGAAGGGTAATAGGAAGGTTTCGCGTTTTGCTAAGAGGCAAATGCTTGTCCACGGTGTTATTAAGGGGTTGAAACTGGGTTTTAATGTCATCCTAGTTAGTCCTAGGGGTACTATGAGTTCTAAGGAGCATGAGGTGGTTATGAGGTTGAGGGGTTTTGATAGGCATATGGGATCAGCTTATTTAATAGCTTTAAGAGGATTGGAAGTGATTAAAAATAACTAAAAGTCACGTAAATGCGTTATAGACAAAATAATTGAAACTAAATTCTAGAGGAATGATAATACCATAGTATATGATAAAAATATAATAGAAATAATTTTATGCGGGGGACGGGATTTGAACCCGCGCAGGCCTTCGCCAGCGGAGCCTCAGTCCGCCCCCTTTGCCCTGACTCGGGCACCCCCGCACACCAATACTTTATATTAACTAGGTATAAAGTTTTACCATAGAATAAAACAGAACGACTTTATGAAAGAGATAGAGGTTCCGAACTTTTAAAATTATAATTCAAGTACAGGACGGAGTTGAGAAGCTCTCCTTTTGGGGCAATAATTGCTTAGGTTAGTATGAAGAGATACTCTATGGATCTTGTTTCATTTGGAAACTAAATAAATATGAAGAGATTTGTTCTACATAGCTATATGGCATAAGAGAAGTTCCATAAATTAAGACTATAAACAAATTGTCATTATTGCTCATGATATTAGTATGGATTAGATTGCGAAGGGAATGATATGGATACAATACTATTCGAACTATAGTGGCTAATTATCTGTTGACTACCGCTAAAATTCAGAATCCACGGGACGCGGATACTCACATTAGAGAAAGTTAGTGTGGTTAAGAGGTTAAAAGTTTTAGCATGGTCCCTCGCTTAGTTGTTCTTTAAACGTAAGTTGAAGGTGTAAGGTCTTTGCTAGGCAGTAAAGTGAAATCCTTTACGTTACCGATCATTTCATATGCTGTTCCTACATTTGTGTTAGTTTATCCATCATTCTTTGTAAGCTGGCTCAGTAATTCTATGCATTTAGCGTATTGGGAGGTGTTCGCAATAATTGCTTTACCATTTCTAGGTAGGATAATTGGCTCTTTCATGTATCAGTTGTTCAGAGGTAGTGTAGTTTCTTATTGTTTTCCATTGCTTGGCTTTTTAGTTGTTCTTCAAAACTTTTTAGGGGCTTTAATTTTTGTGAGATTTCTAGTAGGGGTAATATTTGGTCTGTTAACGAGCTATGCGGTTGAGAGTGCTGTAAGAAGTGGTAGAAATGTGTTAGTAGGTTTTACCACTGCAGGTTGGTCTATAGGTTGGGTAATTAGCTATCTTGTGTATTCCTTACTTAAAAATTGGAATGTAATTACTATAAGTGGAATTTTAATAATGTTTTTAGCGTTGTTTGAATTAAACAAGGAAAAGTTTAGAGAGAGAAGTGGGAGTTCTGTATCTTTTCCTAGGCTTACCTCAATACTGATTTATATATCAGCGTTAACACCAGCTTTCATTTTGCAAGTTATGCCGAGCTTTTTGGAGGCGATAAAGCTTACCTGGTTGATTCTTCCATCCTATTTGTTATCAATTCCAACTTACGTGCTTTTACCTATGATTAGCGGAAAAGTGGGAATTAGAAAGGTTTTGGTTATTAGTTCCATTATTGTAATCCTTAGTAGCATTATTACCTTTATTCTATTGCCCACGATGGTAATTGTTTTTACTAGTGTAGGTCTTGGTATTTTAGGGATAACGCCGAAGTATCTCGCAATTAGAGGTGAAGATCCAAAGAGGATGGGTTTGGCTTTGAATATTGGTTCAGTGATGGGTCTCATAGTACCAGTACTGTATGCGCTAATGCCATTTTCATCAGAGTTTTTATTATCAATTTTAATGGTTTTGATGTTATTGATATGAAGCAAGATCGGCAGATTTTTAAGGGATTGCATGTTAAAGTGATAATGATTAGGGATGAGTCTTTGACGAATATGCTTTAAATAAGCAAGAATTAAAGGCACTAATTAAGGAATTGAAGAAATGGAAGGCACCAGCTACTGTTCTTCTGTCTTTGTATATACCACCCGGTAGACCAATTCCCGATGTGGTTAATCTACTTAGGCAAGAGTACTCCATAGCTCAGAATATAAAGCTCAAGAGGACTAGAGATGCCGTACTTTCCGCGATAGGTGCGGCAATAGATAGGCTGAACAAGATACCGAAGATAGATGGTAATGGTTTGGTATTGTTTTGCGGTGAAAATTTCGATACTGAGGATTTCAAATGTTTTATGTTTTCTCCTCCTGATAAAGTTCCATTATTCTTCTATAGAACTGACAAGGAGTTTCATGTGGAATTTTTGGAGGATATGGTGGAGGATACTGTAGTATATGGTCTTATAATTGTGGAGAGGGATGAGGCCACTATAGGTTTACTTAAGGGAACTAGAATAGAAATTTTAGAGGAAATTGAAGGTTTTGTACCAGGGAAGCACATGATGGGAGGACAGTCTCAGAGGAGAATTGACAGAATAATAGACGAGATGTATCATAATTTCTTAAAAGAGGTTGGTGAGAAAGTCAATGCGTATTTTATGCCTTTTATTCAGACTGGCAAGATGAAAGGTATACTATTAGGTGGTCCAGGATATGCTAAAGAGGATTTCTATAAGGAAGATTATGTTGACTATAGGATAAAGAATCTAATTTTACAACCTTTAATTGACGTTTCTGATCAAGGTGAGGTTGGATTAAGGGAAATGATAATGAGGGCTGAGGATTTATTAAAGAATCAACAATATGTTGAGGTGGAGAAATTACTAGAGGAATTAAAATATCATTTGGCTAAGGATGATGGATTAATAATATATGGAAAGGAGCAAATTAAAAAAGCTATGGAAATGGGAGCAGTAGAGGCTATAGTAATTCATGAGGACTCTAGTGATAAAGAGTTAGAGAAATTAGCTCAAGATGCGGAAAATTATGGCGTTAAGGTTTTTGTGGTTGGTGATGAAGTACCAGAGGCTGAATGGGTTAAAAAAACGTTTAATGGTGTAGTGGGTAAGTTAAGGTATAGGCTATATTAATTAGATTATTTTTCTTCTTTTCATTTCCATTAGTATTTTATCTAATGAGATCGGTGGGTCTTTTATTCCATAATTTTCAACAAAATTCTTTTTAAGCTCATTTAAGTCTATATCCTTTATTTTCCTTTCTACCAGAATTTTGTTCACTAAGTTAATTTCGTCCTCCCAGTAATTCCAAGGATACATAAACCAAGCCCAGTTTACAATCTCTTCTGCGTAGTAATCTGGCATTATTTTCGCAGCTGGTTTTATATATTGTAAAGTCGCTGTTTTAACTTCTTTTGGTCCAAAATTTTCCATTACATATTTCCGTGCTAATTCTATACTATCTCCAGTATCTGTTATATCATCTACTATAATTACGTTCTTATCTGATAGGTCAACCTTAAATGGATATTTCACCTTAGCCTCTGGAGTATGAGATGCTGTCACTATCCAATGCTCTATCTTTATTGATAATATATCAAAAACACCCAAGACGTCAGCCACTAATCTAGCTGGAACTAAACCTCCTCTTGCTATCGCAATTATCACATCCACATCATACTTATCATCTTTAATTTTCTCGGCCAATTTAGTAGAAAGACTTACTATTTCATCCCATGTGACCACTTTCACTGGTATTTTGGGCAAAATTAACTCCCTAAAAAATCTCTGTTAAAACTTTATCAATTTTTTGGTTTATACTTTATAAGGTACGTTAATGTATTTCACTTATGATTGAGCAAAATGAAAAAGCCTCGATAGGAATTATTGGTGGTTCTGGGTTATATGATCCGGGTATTTTTTCGGAGAGTAAGGAAGTAAAAATATATACACCATATGGAGAACCTAGCGATTTAATAACGATAGGTAAAATCGGAAATAAGACTGTAGCGTTCTTGCCTAGACACGGAAGGAGACATAGAATTCCTCCTCACAAAATAAACTATAGGGCTAATATTTGGGCATTAAAAGAACTTGGAGTTAGATGGGTGATTTCAGTTTCTGCAGTAGGTAGCTTAAGAATGGACTATAAACCCGGTGATTTTGTTATACCAGATCAATTTATAGATATGACAAAGAAAAGAGATTACACCTTCTTCGATGGCCCCGTAGTAGTTCACGTCTCAATGGCTGATCCATTTTGTAATAGCTTAAGGAAATTGGCATTAGAGATCGCTAAGGAACTAAATATTAGGACGCATGAAAGTGGTACCTACATATGTATTGAAGGTCCTAGGTTTTCTACAAGGGCTGAGAGTAGGACGTGGAGAGAAGTTTACAAGGCTGATATAATCGGTATGACGTTAGTACCAGAGGTTAATCTAGCTTGTGAAGCACAAATGTGTTATGCTACTATTGCCATGGTGACTGACTACGATGTTTTCGCTGAGATTCCAGTTACAGCAGAGGAGGTCACTAGAGTTATGGCAGAGAATACGGAAAAGGCTAAGAAACTTTTATATGCGTTAATTCAAAGGTTACCAGAAAAACCAGAAGAGGGGTCGTGTTCCTGTTGCAACAGTCTGAAGACAGCACTAGTATAAGGAAATTGGTGAAGTTTTTAAATATTAATTTTCCGCAAATAGATTTAATAGTATATGGTCGTGGTCTTGAACTCCCTGCATTTACTCTTGCAAGAGCTCTTTCTTCCTTGAAGAATAAAATAATCAACACATTAAATATTTACGATTTTCTGTTTATTTACAATCCTTATGTTGAAGTTTCAAACGTTGTAGCGTTTACTGGGGATGAAAATGATTTGCGGGAACTTTTGGATGGTATAGAGAGTTTAAGAGTAAGAGGAAGCATCTACCATTGTGGTGTTACAGATATTAAACCTAGATATAATTTTATTTCAATTAATAGTTTAGATAAAACTTTCTGTGAGATTAATCTATCCCTATCCATTTTGAGAGTATTAAGTAATAATAAAAGTACAGTAAGAGAAAAAAGAATTTTAGATCAATTAAACGACCTTTCGGATTTAGATGATTACGTGAAGAATTATGCCAAAGCTTTCAACCCAGATTTGCCTATTCTCTTATCTCCGGTGATGCTTCCAGCTAAGTCTTTCTTAGAGAGTCTTGGGATAAATGTTTCAAGTTATTTTGATACTAAAATATTAGATGGTGCACAGATAGTTTATACTGGTGTCGATATGTATATTATTAGAAGGATGATTTTTTCCTTAAAATCAAAGGGGAAAAAGGTTACTGATGTTCTTATAGATGTAGACCCACTATTAGCACCCATATATTTAAGTATGATTATGTTTTACTTAAAAAAGAAATAAAGGAGGTTCTGCTGATTGAGCATCATAGAGTTTTGGCTAGAAGCTAAGACTACTATAGACAAATTAATCGAACAATTTCTAAATTCAAATAGGGATTGGGATCTAGTTGATATAAGTAGCTATATTCTTAAAGATGGTAAGCGCTTTAGGGGAACTTTAAACATGTTCTTTACTGTTGCTTTAGGTGGAGATATTAAGGACTCTTACGGTGGTGCTTTGGCTATTGAAATTTTACATTCTGCTTCTTTAGCTTTGGACGATATAGTTGACCTTGACGCGACTAGGAGAGGTGATAAAGCTGCGTGGGTTGTATATGGAAATAGGAAAGTAATATTTATAACCAACTATCTTATTCCCACTGCTCTCAGGATAATTCAGACTTCTTATGGTGACGATGCGTTAAATACGAGCATTGAGTTGTGGAAAGACACTTCAGTTGGCGCTTTAAGGGATATGTATGATAATAGTGATTACATACGAACAATTGAGTTAAAAACTGGTAGTTTATTTAAGCTTTCCACAGTGTTATCTGCATATGCTTCTAAGCACTATAATACGAAACAACAGATGTTGGATGTTGGCAAGTATTTAGGAATAATCTATCAAGTAATAGACGACTTTGTTGACTATAAAACTAAGAAATTAGAGGAGATAGATGGTAGTGCCAAGCAATTATTCAAGTATTACCGAGAGGGAAAGTTGGAAGAGTATGTTAGGTCAGTATATTTAGAATATAAGCAAAAATATGATGAGCTAATAAGTAACATTCCCTTCCAATCTAAATATATTAGTGAAATACGATCCCTTCCAGAGTTCTTAGCTAATGGTCTTCTAAAGGAGGCTAACATAGATAAGATTTAAGAAATTTAAATTCAAGGTCTTTTTGGTGAATTATTATTAGACTTGCAGTAATCCATGAATCTGAGAAAGTAACAAAGGCTTCTAAGCAACTTTTATTGGAGATAAAAAACAGGAATCATAGTGCCTATTATATTAGAATTTCTAAATTGAATGCAGAAATAACAGAAAAGGGTATAGAATTCACATATAGTGGAAAGAAAGTTGACATAGATGGTGGGCTAATAAGGAATTTAGGCTTCATCTCTACCACTGAACAGTTCATAAAAAGATTCGACGTATTGAGGGAGCTAGAAAGAAGTGGAGTAGTATTAATGAATAGGCCAGATTCTATGTTGTTGGCCAGGGATAAATTTGCAAGTTTAATGCGAATGAGAAGAGCGGGTATTCCAGTACCAAACACTGCCTTAGTCGAAGATCCCTTTGAAGTTATGCGATTAGTAGAAAGGTGGGGTGAAGTTGTAATAAAACCTGTAGTGGGAAGTCTTGGTTTAGGATCTGTTAAAGTTTCAGATCCGGATATAGCATTTAGAGTAGCAAAGGCCATTTTATCAGTAAACCAACCAGTTTACGTTCAAAAATATGTGAAGAAACCAGATAGGGATATTAGAGTAATTGTAATTGGTGATAGAGTTTTAGGGAGTATATATAGGATATCAAAAAGCGGATGGAAGACTAATATAGCTCAAGGTGCTACAGCACAAGTTTTAATTCCTGATGCTGAATTGGAGGAGATAAGTTTAAAGAGTGTTAGAGTGCTTGGTCTGGATTATGCTGGGATAGATATTATAGAAGACGTAGAGAACGGTGGTTACAAGATAATTGAAGTCAATGCAGCGCCTTTATGGGATGGATTTGAGGCAGCTACAAATATTAATCCAGCTAAATATATTGCCGCGCATTTAATAGAAAAGATTAGGAGATGAGGAATAGAAAACCGTCTGAGATGTGATGAGGAGCTCTCGCTCCTGATTCAAAGATCAAGCTCTTTCTTATCCTTTATTGATCTAAGTACAAGCATCGTATAAGTTGATGTAACTCCATCCATATTTCCTATCTTATCTAATACTTTTGCCAAATCTTCTCTAGTTGGTACTCTCACTTTCAACACTGCATAGTATTCTCCAGTTACATCATAAATTTCATAAATCTCTTTCATTTCCACTAATTGTTTTAGTATGTTATCATATTTCTTGGGATCCGCTTTTATTAATATAAAAGCTACAACGCTGAGTCCAATCTTATCGAAATCTATTTCAGTATAAAAACCCCTAATTACACCATTTTCTTTTAACCTCTTTATTCTAACATATATTGTAGCCTCACTCAAATTGAGCATCTTAGCTAGTCTAGAGAAAGGTATTCGTGAATCTTGTTGTAGTATATTAAGTATCTTTTTATCAATATCGTCAAGATAATAAAATGAGGAATTCAAATAAGGGACCTCCCAAAGATCTTTATCAAATCAACTCTATTAAAGTCGCCTATTGCAAATTTTAAAATTAGTTGGGGATCATTATTAAGCAACGCCTTCGAAAGTCTTACCGTGCTTGGATCTCTCTCTTTCGTCATTTTTATAATTTTTGCATGCCAGTTTAATGACCAATATAACTTACTCTTTTTAAATTCCTTTTTGAAATCTTTTCCAGTTAATATGGAGTCCGCTAAAATTTTTGAAGAAATAATTGACGGTCTTATTCCCTCTCCAGTTATTGCATATACTGTACCCAACGCCTCACCCGTATAATTACCGTCTAATCTGTCTTCTATCACTCCGTAATCTGTAACCCTAGCTCCATGAAATATTTTAATTCTCCCCTTAAGGATTTGTTTTAATCTTTCCTTTAGCTCTGGAACCTCAGCATATCCTCCAATTCCAATTTTTGATCCTTCCCTATCTGGAAATACCCAAGCATAACCCAAAAAGCCAGAGTAAAAATAGAATTCCACTACTTCCTTATCTATTTCGTAGTCGGTAATGTACTGAATTGCGGGAATTGACATAGACTTACTTACACTATAATGCCCTGTTGCAAATACCACCTTATCATGATCTAGTGGTTTATCATTTACGTAGTATTTATCATCCTTTTTTATAACTTTTGAATTAAATTCTACGTTTACTTCTTCTGAAAGCCTTTTTAAGAAGAGAGGTTTATCAATAATGTATCCTAATTTGTTATCTGTCCTTATATCAAAAACAAGTTTATTATCAAGATATATTCTAAAACTCCTTATCTCACTAATTATAGTTTCATTTGGTATTGGTATTATATTTTCTATCCCAGTTATTAAGCCCCATGCGCATGGTTTAAGTCCAGGTTCTTCCATACTCTCATAAACTGTTGCCTCAACTTTTCTATTCCCTTTTAAAAAATAAGCTAGGGATAATCCTGCGGGACCAGCGCCTACTATTGCTATTCTCGTCATATATTGTTCACTTTTTTCTGAAGTAAAATAAAGCTATAATAGCTAGTATTAAAAATCCAGTATATAAGGGTAAGAGCGCGTAAAAGTTTGTTATAAACGCTCTGCCTATTATTGCTCCAATAATTAAAACTAATATAAATGCAAAGAATCCATTTCCTACATATAATATATCTCTCTTTATTATATTAGGTAATACCGATTTCAACACTAGAAACAAGTTATATATGAATGGAATAGATAAGGTTAACGTAACTATGGCGAATTTGTACTCATCTTGATATGCCATAACAAAGAAAACTCCCGCTACGTCTGCAAATGTTGACAACGCAGTAAAGTAAAGAGTACTAATTGCAGTTTTTATACCATTTATCCAAGGTTTTTCAGAAATTAAAACGTACACTGCAATAATAAAGTCTATTAGGGCTCCTACCAAAAATGCTATAAAAGAGTCTACTAATCCTGGAACTATTGGTAAAACTATCATCAATATGGAAAGGGGTAACGTATAACTGGCTTTCATCTTATTCTTAAAGACTACTAATTAGAAAATAAAAATATCTATTCCCAATAGAAGAGTGTGAGATATAATTTACCAGTACTCGTGATACACGGCGGAGCAGGAAGTTGGCAAATAGCTGATCAAGATAAGGCGAAACTGACAATAAGCGAAGCGTTAGAGAGAGGATATTATGAGTTTAGGAAAGGTTCTGCGCTTGAAGCCGTAGTAGAGGCCATATACTATATGGAGGAGTCTGGAGTTTTCGATGCGGGAAAAGGTAGTGTGAGAAACTCAGCTGGATATATTGAAATGGACGCTGGAATAATGATAGGTAATACACTTCAAGCGGGGGGTATTATGGGATTGAGAGAAGGTAGCGCGATAAAAAAGGCTTTGGAAATCTTACTTCAAAATAGGCATGTATTAATGATAGGTAGTGGCGATAATACTTCTAATAATAATAAGAATGCAATTTCCGAAAGTAAGGTTTCCGGAGATACTGTAGGTGCAGTAGCCCTAGACCAACATGGTAATCTAGTTGCCGGAACTAGCACTGGTGGGATAAAGGGAAAATTACCGGGTAGAGTTGGGGATTCTCCTATTCCGGGCGCAGGCTATTACGCAACGCCGAATGTAGCTGTTTCTAGTACCGGAATTGGTGAGATAATTTTAAGGATGTTACCAGCTAAAGAAGTTGATATTTTAGTCTCATTAGGTTTCACTATTGATGATGCACTAAGAGCTGTGATAAACAAAATAACTAAAATTTTTGGAAAAGATAATATAGGAATGATAGGATTAGATAAATATGGAAATGCCTCGGCTTACTATAATACAAAAGGGATGGCTAGAGGTGTTATTTCCTCAGATGGAGTTAAGAAAGTGTATGTCTTCGAAGGTGAAATCTAAATGAAGATATTAGTAATGAGCAATATTAGATTCCCCGAACCTCATGTTGAAAGTACGTTATCAAGTATTATAAAGAAGGAGGAGCCAGAAGTTATAGTATTAAATGGTGATACTACCCAATGCTATTGGGACTATGAATGTCCTAGAGTCATTGATGTGCTCTACGTTATTAGGAGTATAGCTCCCTGGGCTCAGATAATATACGTTCAAGGAGATATGGATCCTCATGCAATAAAATGTATAACTGCAGAACCCAGATATAGGGAAGAAATAATTGGTACAACTATGTATATTGCGGAAGCAGCCTCTGTCAAATATCACATTATTCATGGACACCAGGGAGAAATAGATCAGTTAAGGAAGAGTATTGGGGCTGGACCATGGGATTGGTTAGTAATAGGCCAATATAAGAGGTTAGAAATCGATAAACTAGCAAGAGTATTATATAGTGGTGGTATAACTAGGGAATTTCCGCCAGAAGCAAGAGGTTATGTAGTTATCACTGATTCAAGTTTTTACATTAGGAATCTCAGAACTTAACCACATGTTGGGAAATACATTCTTCTCGCAAGTTCTAGTATTTTCACATCATATACTTCTTCTATAGGATTTAAATCAGATCCCTCTTCCCAAATTTTGTAGTTGTTTGCAAATATACTATTCTTCTCTCCACTATAAAACAATATTTCTTTTATAAATGGTATTTTTCTAAGAGAGTTAACTATTTTTCTTATATTATTATCCATTATCCTATACTTGACTACTACAATCACATATTATAATTGTCCCTCTATTCTCTTAAGATAATTGATAATAATAGATGGTATTTTCATAAACCATTTAAATCTGAGTCTTACTAATAGCTTATGCAACTTGAAAATAAGCCAATTGTAGTGATCTCTTCAACCAACGCTGAGGAAATACCGAATTTCATTAGGGCGATGTTTAAGGATTGCAGATTAAATGGGAGCAAGAAATTAATAATAAATTTCATTTCATCAATTTCTTATCCAGAGTTTATACAAAATGCCAGGGAGGCCCTTTTAGATAATATAGATTTAGGTGCGTATATTTACATTTGGAAACCCGAAGAGGTTGACCAAATGATGAAAAAGATCTTGGAAAATCGTCAAGATATGAAAGGTATAATAATATATTGTGATGATAATAATAAACATATGATTGAAAAAATACTTCCTAAGGTTCCTAATTCGATAAAGGCAAATATTATAAAGGATTATTGTAAATAATTTTTTATTCTAACGAGGGAAGTAGATAGTGGTGCTAAATTGAAAAGAGCCGAATATGATGTTTTAATTATTGGTTTAGGTATAGCTGGTGCATCACTTGCTTGGAAATTATCTCAATCTAACCTTAAGGTCTTAGCCATAGATAGTAAACCATGGAATAGATTTGGCGATAAACCTTGTGGAGATGCAATAAGCAAGGAACATTTCGATAACCTGGGGATGCCTTATCCTCAAGGCAAAGAGTTAGAGGAAAAGGTAGAAGGTATAAAGCTGTATAGCCCTGACATGAAAACCGTTTGGACTGTAAAAGGAGAAGGTTTTGAAATTGATTCTCCCAGTTATGTACAGAGGTTGACCAAAGAGGCTAGAGATAGGGGAGTTGAAATTTTAGATCTAACGACTGCAATGAAACCGATAATAGTTGGCAATAAAGTGGAAGGAGCGGTCTTGTTTAACAGAAGGACTAATGAAACTATAGAGGCTAAAGCTAAAATTACCGTCGATGCTACTGGATATTCAACCAGTTTTAGAAGTAAGCTTCCATTTGAATTCCCGGTGACTGAGTCATTAGATGACAAAGACGCTGATGTTGCATATAGAGAAGTGTTAAATACTAAGGATGAAATTGATGAATATCCGTATTTAAGAATATTCATAACACAGAAGGCTTCTCCGGGAGGTTATTGGTGGTACTTTCCGAAAGGACCAAATAAGGTCAATGTTGGTTTAGGTATACAGGGAGGAATGGGTTATCCCAGTATTCATGAATTCTACAATAAATACGTCGACTATTACGCTCCAGACATAGATAAGAATAGGCTATTAGTTAAAGGTGGAGCGTTAGTACCTACTAGAAGACCCCTTGCAACTATCGTATGGGATGGTATAGCAGTAATAGGTGACTCAGCATTTACAGTGAATCCAGTACATGGAGGAGGTAAAGGTTCTGCAATGATTTCAGCTTACTGTGTTGGTAAAGCTATACTTAATGCATTTGAGAATAACGATTTCTCTGCAAAAGGATTATGGGATGCTAATGAGTGTTATATAGAGAGATATGGCGCTAAGCAGGCTAGCCTTGACTTGTTTAGGAGATTTCTACAGAGGTTAAGTGATGATGAGATAAATTATGGAATGAATAGGAAAGTGATAAGAGAGGAGGACCTATTGGAGGCAAGTACAAGTGGTGATCTTCAGCTTTCCACAGCCGAAAAGGCAATGAGAGTTATTATGGCTCTTGGAAAACCGTCACTACTATTTAAGCTAAAGACCGTTGCTGAGTATATGAAAAAGGTTAAGGATGTTTACAAGCACTTCCCAGAAGAACCTAAAGATTTGATGAAATGGAAACATAGTGTAGACTCAATAATTTTAGAATTTAATAAGGCTTTGGAAAAGTAGTATAATTACCAGTAGGACATATGGTGCTATTAGGGGAATCCAAAACGTTTTTGAAGTATAATTCCCCACGTCCTCTAGCGCCTTTAGCATAATAGAAATTATTTTTCCGAGGATCTTTACACCTTTTATCTTAACCACTTTATACTGTATGCTATTTATCTCCTTCATATTCTCTGTGGATTTTTTAATTAGTTCAGATGCCCTATTCACAAGATCTTCACAAAAAGTGGCTGGAGAGTACGTAATCCCTAGGCTTATCCCAGTGCAAGAGTGATCATCTGGTGTGACTAAAATTACCTTATCAACGATTTGCCTTACTGCATTGGATATAGCGTTATTAAGTTCTTTAGTTGAGTTATTAGCGTAAATGTAAACTATGGATACTCTCTTTACCCCATCATCAAATGTGAAGACTCGTATACGGCTATCACATAATCCCTCACATGTTTTAGCTAATTTTCCTTCTGCATATCCTACCAAAAGTTTCCTTGTAATTTTAATCCCTCTTTGATCCATGATGAATTCCTTTAAACTATTTATTTCGTGATTATTGTATTCTTTTACTAGAAAAGAGTTATGGCAATCTATAAGGTAGTTATTTGATGATAGCATATACTTCCATAGGGAAGATGGTAAATCATCTATTCCAAACTCAGGTCTCTCCATAAATGATACTCTGAATTTATCGAATTCTAATGATGTAATGTCAAAAGTAGAGCGTTTTTCGATTGAAATACCGTAAAAAGTTGCTTTATTCCAATTACTAAGTTCTAGCGTACTTTTCGAGATTACTTCCATTACTTTATTTACTTCGGCTGATGAGGGTAAATCTAATTCATGACTACCCGGCCCATGAAATACCGTTACTATGCTATTTCTTAAGGTTTTTTCAATATCATAAACGAATCTAGAACTACCAACACTATCGAAAACTCCGAAATGTATTTGTGGTATCATGAAAAGAAAATCGTCCAATTTGTACATAAATACACTCAGATTAGTTTTTACAGATACTAAATTTAGAAAATTTTCTAGAGGTACCTTATTTTTTTCAGTTATCGCTGTTATGAAGGGAACAGCTACTTGCGTTGATTTGAAACCAAGTATTTTTACGCCCTTTCTATTAACTGTATATATGTAAAAATGGAATACTAAACCTACTATAATTATATAGATTAGAAAGATAATTGAGTATTTGATGTAAAATATTATAGGGACATATGATGTAATTCCAGATAGTACTATGGAAGGGATTTCCTTATAACTACTTAGGAGAATATACGCCATTAGCGGCATGAAAAATCCAAATGCGTAAAATGGAGCTATAGGTAGCAGAGAAAGAAGAAGGTAAGGTATCGCAGTTAGATTCATAAGAAATAAGGCTACTTTTATCTTATTCCTAAAAATTATCGTTAGAAGAATTGAGTAGAGTGCAAATGAAAACAGATAATCGAAAGTTAGTTGGAAACTCCTTAGCAGTATAAATAAGGATTCTGCTGAAAAGGTTGTTGCAAATATTTTTATATTTGGCAGAGTTTTAAGATAACCATAGTATTTCCTTGTCAAGTTTTCAGTATCCATGTCCATGATAAGTTGATGGGGTGAAATAAAATAGTTTTGCTAATCAATAAGGAAAAGTTAGGTGTGGATAAAATTATAAAAAATTCATTAGATCACTGTGACCTATATATCATACAAAAAAATGATAAAGTGTTTCTCCTATACCTATTTGAGAGAGAAAAATACTATTATTTCAAAATAATGCCGGAGATAATTGGGAAATGGGAAGATTGTGAAAACGTACTCTATACAGCATTTGGGCTTTTTGGCTTTGCGAATAAACAAGACGAATTGGAACAAAAAATTAGAGAGAAGATGGAGGCGTTAATCAAACATGTCAACACTTAATGACTATCAACTAATAATAAGTGATGTAGACGGGGTAATAGTAAGAGAAGGCGAACCAATATGGGAGAATATACAAGCGTTAAGGAATATACAAAATAATGGAGTTAAGATTATATTTGTAACTAACAATTCCGGTTTTAGTAGGATCTTATTATCTAGACAGCTTTCCTATTTAGGTCTTAAAGTTACTCCAGATATGGTAATTACAAGTGGTCTAGCTGCTGCGATTTATATGAAGGAGAAGCTTAATGTAAAGTCTGTATTCGCTGTAGGCGAAGAGGGTCTTATTGAAGAATTGAAAAATCACGGTTTCTTAGTATTCTCTAGTGCGGAATCAGAGAGAAGTTTACCAGATGCCGTAGTGATGGGACTGGATAGATTAAGTACATACGATAAACTATCTTTAGCCATGAGGTGTATAAGCAAGGGATCTAAATTCATAGTGACAAATATGGATAGACTTTGGCCAGCTAAGGATGGGTTAAAGTTGGGTGCTGGAGCGTTGGCTAGTTCTATAATTTACGCCTTGAGAAGGGATCCAGACTTTATAGCAGGGAAACCTAACACTTGGATAATAGAAATAGCCATGCGAATTTCAAGTGTTAAGAAGGTAGATAAAATTCTAGTTATAGGGGATCAGATAGAGACTGATATCCAAATGGGATACAATATAGGTGCTGATACAGCATTAGTCTTAACTGGTATATCAACTGTTGACGATGTTGATAGGAGTAGTGTTAAGCCGAAATACGTAGTAAATAGTTTATTAGACCTTTTGTGAAATTGTAGAAAGAATACTTAAAAACTATTATGCAAATATAAACTTGTATGGAAAAGATCGAATACGATGCAGTTGTAATTGGAGGAGGACTAGCTGGCTTAATGAGTGCACATGAGATAGCCTCTGCTGGTTTTAAAGTTGCTGTTATTTCAAAGGTGTTTCCCACGAGGTCACACTCTGCTGCTGCAGAAGGTGGAATAGCTGCCTATATCCCTGGGAATTCAGATCCAAATGATAACCCAGATTATATGACATATGATACAGTTAAAGGAGGAGATTATTTAGTAGATCAAGATGCGGCAGAGTTACTTTCTAACAAATCCGGAGAAATAGTAATGCTGCTGGAAAGATGGGGGGCTCTATTCAATAGGCAACCTGATGGCAGAGTTGCAGTTAGATATTTTGGAGGACAGACCTATCCGAGGACTAGATTTGTGGGAGATAAAACAGGTATGGCGCTTTTACATACACTTTTTGAAAGGACTTCCGGTCTAAATGTGGATTTTTACAACGAGTGGTTCTCCTTAGACTTAGTTACTGATGATAAAAAGGTAGTTGGTATAGTAGCAATGCAAATGAAGACGCTGACTCCATTCTTCTTTAAGACCAAGGCTGTCGTATTGGCAACTGGAGGAATGGGGATGTTGTACAGGCATACAACCAATAGTTACATTAACACTGGTGATGGCTTCGGAATTGCATTAAGAGCTGGAGCTGCGTTAAAAGATCCAGAATTTGTGCAATTTCATCCCACAGCATTATACCCATCAGACGTTCTGATTAGTGAAGCCGCTAGAGGAGAAGGTGGGATACTGAAAAATGTTAAAGGAGAAAGATTTATGACGAAATATGCTCCCAAAAAGCTAGACCTAGCTCCTAGGGATATAGTTTCAAGAGCAATCATCACCGAGATAAGGGAAGGAAGAGGGTTCCCTGGTGGATATGTTGGCTTAGATTTAACTCATTTAGGTGAAGAATATATTAAAGAAAGGTTAGCTTTAGCT
This sequence comes from Saccharolobus shibatae B12, assembly GCF_019175345.1. Lineage (NCBI taxonomy): Archaea > Thermoproteati > Thermoproteota > Thermoprotei > Sulfolobales > Sulfolobaceae > Saccharolobus > Saccharolobus shibatae. The sequence continues at coordinate 1,056,487 of NZ_CP077717.1, forward strand.
GTCGAAGCTGCTAAAAGTTTTGCCGGTGTTGATGCATTTACTGAACCCATCCCAGTGAGGCCCGCTCAGCATTATTATATGGGAGGAATAGACGTGGATATAGATGGTAGGAACCCAGATATTGTGGGACTATTCTCTGCTGGCGAAGCAGCTTGTGTATCAGTACATGGTGCTAATAGATTAGGCTCTAATTCACTTCTGGATACTTTAGTATTTGGCCAAGTTACAGGGAGAACTGTTGTACAATTTCTTAAGTCTAATCCAGGTAACCCCACATCCAATTACGAGAAAGAGGCCGAGAAAGTTGTTGACGATGCTTACAAGTTCGTAAAGAGTGAGAGTGGTGTTCATTTTGGCCAAATATTAGAAAAGTTAAGAGATACAATGTGGGATTATGTGGGAATATATAGAGATGAAGGTGGACTGCTTAATGCGATGTGCGAGATAAATAAATTAAGAGGTATGATTAGCAATATGTATGTTATAGATAAGAGTAAAGTCTATAATACAGAATTCTTTAACGCTCTAGAATTAAGGAATATGTTAGATTTAGCAGTAGTTATAGCTAAATCAGCTTTGGAGAGGAAAGAATCAAGAGGAGCCCATTTTAGGACGGATTATCCTGATAGGGATGATAATAATTGGTTGAAGCACACTATTGCGTATCTAAGGGGTAATACAGTTGAGGTTACATTTAAACCAGTTAAGATAACCAGATGGAAACCAGAACCTAGGGTGTATTGAAATGGCTCAGTCTCAAGAGGAAGAAGTTATATTAAAGGTAAAAAGATTCAATCCCGAAAGGGGATTCTGGTGGGCAGAATATAAGCTGAAGGTTGATAAGTTTACACAATTCACTGAGGCTCTTAGGAGAATAAAGAGTGAGCAAGATCCTACACTATCGTACAGAGCATCATGTCATATGGCAGTATGCGGAAGTTGTGGAATGAAAATTAATGGTGAACCTAGACTCGCCTGTAAAACGTTAGTTTTAGATGTTGCAAAGAAATACAATAATAATGTAATAATAATTGAGCCAATGGATTACTTTAAACCAATTAAAGACCTGATAGTTGACTGGGACGAGTTTTACGAGAGGATGTTTAAGGTAAAACCAAGACTATATCAAGCTAAGGAGGTATTAGAGGGAAAAGCTGAACATAGGCTTAAACCTGAAGATCAAAGAGAGTTGTGGAAATTCGCTCAATGCATATGGTGTGGATTATGTGTCTCAGCTTGTCCGGCAGTTGTAATAGATCAGCAATTCTTGGGTCCAGCAGCTCACGCTAAGGGTTATAGATTCTTAGCAGATCCAAGGGATACGATAACTGAAGAAAGAATGAAAATACTAATTGATAGTTCATGGCGTTGTACTTATTGCTATCAATGCTTTAATGTGTGTCCAAGAGATATAGAGCCAGTGACTGCAATAAAGAAGACTAGAAGCTTTACTAAATTGTACAAAGACAAGTCAGAAGTAGCTGAAATAGGAGAAAGACACATTGAGGCTATTCATGAGTCAATAAGTAAAACTGGAAAGCTTCAAGAAGCCGAGGTGTATGTAAAAGCATATGGAGTATTACAGTCTCTTATCGATCTGGTATATATGTCTGGGGCAGGAAAACTTAAATATATGCTTGTACAAAGTAAACCAGTTCAGAATATAAAGGAAATTAAAAAGATTCTAGGAGGTGAATAAAAATGAAAATAGCTTATTATCCTGGATGTGCAGCTCATGGTCTTTCTAAAGATGTAGATATAGCCACAAGAAAAGTGGCAGAAGTGTTGGGAGTAGAGTTAGTTGAAGTACCCGATTGGAACTGTTGTGGTGGAGGATTTTATGATGAATATAATGAAGTTGGTCATGTAGCTCTAAATTTAAGGAACTTATCACAAGTTGAAAAGATGGGATTACAAAAGATGGTTACACCTTGCAGCGTGTGTCTTCATAGTCATAGATTAGCTACATACAAGTACAAGGAAGACAAAGATATTAAAAAGAAAGTCGAAAAAAGGTTAGAGGGAACTTCAGTTAAATATGATGGAAAGGCTGACGCGGAACACATAGTCTGGGTTCTAATAAGAGATGTTGGATTAGAGAATATTAAAAAACACGTTAAGAAACCTTTAACTGGGCTTAGAGTAGGTACATATTACGGATGTCAAATGTTAAGACCAGAGCAGATTATGGGATTTGAGAAGGCATATAGCCCAACTAGTTTATCAGAATTGGTTGCAGTCACTGGGGCTACACCAGTTCCTTTTCCAACGATGACTTCATGTTGTGGATTTCCTCTAATTGGAAGCAATCCTAAAGGTGCTTTAAAGTTAGCATTCAATGTTCTTAATGGTGCTAAACAATCTGGAGCCGATTTAGTCATACATCCATGTAGCCTATGTCATCTTCAGCTGGACTCTCTACAACTAAAGGTCAAAGCAGAGTTCAACGTAAATTGGACCATGCCAGCAATATATGTGACACAACTATTAGGTTTATCATTTGGTTTTAGCCCAGAGGAAATAGGAATAGGGAAACTCGCTATTGAGGTATTACGAAGCAAGGGAGTGATATGAATGAATGAAGAAATTAAAAAAATAATACAAGATATTGGTGGGAAACCGGAGGAGTGGATTAGGGTTTCTGAAAGGCCTGGAAAGGAACCATTTGCGAAGGAACTCAATTATAGTCTTAGTGATTATTTCTGGGGTAAGGTGCATGTTAGGAACGAAGGAGAGATTTACGTTCTAGTAATCTCAAAGGATGTATTCAACTGGAAAGACAGAATAAAGGAGCTGAAACTTAGTGGTGAGGTTGTGGATGCAGCTGGCGGTTTAATGTGGCTTCAAGAGTTCGATATCCAAGGATTAAAAAGAGATTTCGAGTTCTTAAAGACTTTCATAGAAAATATAAGAAAGCAGAAACAACAGAAAACTTCATAACTTTTTTGTTACATATTAATATTGGCCATACTCAGCAGACACCCACGTGTCCCGTGGGGGAGTGAAGTTGAGGCCTCCTCTTCTTTTTAACTTTCCACAACTTTCAATAGATCTTCATGGTCTAACTTGTAAGTTATCAAGTACTCATCAGACACTCGTCTAAGATCTGCGTTATCTCCCCTAATCATGACACTTATTAATTGAGAGTTAGCCTCTTTTAACGATCTTCTCACTGTCGTTTCTGCAATCTTATCTTCTCCATCTGTTAATAATATTATTTCACTGACCCCCTTAACGTGACCTTCCTTAATATCTTCACAGGCGGATATTATTGATCTACTTATATCTGTGCCTCCTCCTCCTCTTATTTTTCCTATGTACTCTATCATCTTTATGATATCTTTGCTCTTTGCATTCTTCTGAACTTTTATCAAAGGATATGGAATATTGTCGAAGAATCTGAGGTAGAAATCTCTATTTTCCCTCTTAGCTCTACTATACAATGCTAATGCAACAGCCTTGGCCCATAGTATTTTCTCCCCATCCATACTTCCCGATTTATCAAGTAACAGATATATAGGTCCTAACGTTTCTTTAATCTGTTTTTGATATAATAGCAACTGACCTTCAGCTAGTTTTAGGTAAAAGAGTATATCTGGTAAGGCTAATTCGGAATAGACAATCCTCTCAATATCACTTCCCTCTTCATATCCGTAAAGCTCACCTTTTGAGAACCTAGTTGTTCTTCTCTTGGTAATACTACCTAATTTTGGAATCCCACTTAGAAACTCTAAGATCTTCTTAATTTCAGTATTCCTAGCAAGCCTTAGCACTTCATGAATTTCTCCTTCAAATGTCAAAACGCTCCCAGTACCTGCTCCGTTTCCTCCTACAATCTTTTGCATATTCCTCACTGAATTGGCATCCTCTATAGCTTTAGACATTGCCTTTTCATGAGCTTGTCTAAGGACTTTTTCCATGGACTGTTGATTCGTGTTCTTTTGTTCTTTCCCTTCTTTTGAAGAGCTACCTTTCATTAGACCGTTTAGTATTTCTTCAGCCGCTTCCCTCTCCTCCATAGATTGGGAGGTTTTCTTTATTCTTTCCAACTCCTCAATCAGATTTTGGACGTAACTTACGGTTAAAGCTAAGCTTACGGCAGAGTTCACAATTGAGTATTCCCTATTCTTTAGAACCACGTCAGAAGATAGAGTGGAATTCACTAACGAATACGCTATTTCTTGGTTCTTTTCTATTTCACTCTTTCCTTTAGTTATTGGTAATGGTAAATAGTGAACATAATAAGTATCAACTAAAAATGTTTCGTTTAATTGGACATCTCTTCCTAGTAATTTTTTCAAAGTATAGGAGATTCTCTCTCCTCTATATTTGACCAGAGGATCCTTATAATCTATTCCTCTTAATACACCTTCCTCTTCAGTCATGGATAAATCCCTAATTTTCTAGCCACTTTTTCTATTAATTTGTCTATTTCACTTAAAACCTCTTTGGAAAACTCTTCGACCTTCTCGTCACCGCTTTCTTTGCCTAAAGCTACTATCCTATCCCTAGTTGCCCTTAAACTTCTAATCAATTCAATCAGTCTAGGATCAGACTCGTTTGCCGCTTCAACGTATTTTGCTGCTTCCTTAATGTTATTATAAATTTCGTTCAATTCCTTCATGTATTTGATTGGTGTCTTTAACTCTTCAGATAGTAATGCAGCTACTTTTTCAAAGTCATCTATTTCCCTCGGAGCTATATATTTTAACACTATTAGATCTTCTTCAGTAGCCTTCAGTCTACTATTTAATATCGCATGTGCAGAAACCACTTTTAGAACTTTACCCTTTCTTCTATCTGATAAGTGGATTCCCTTTTCCTCTAGCATTGCATATAGTTTTAATAATTTGTTTTTGACTCCAGACAAATCAACCTGGGATAAATATGAGTATAGTTTATCTAGATGCTCTATGTTCATTATAGGTTCTTTAACTGCCCATCTATTAGTAAATTCTATTTCCCATGTAGCGTCCAAAAGCTGTTTCCACAATTCCTCTCCCACTGGTCTAGCATAATGTCTCAAGAGTAGCCTATCGTAAAGTGCCTCCAATTCTGGTTCATCTGGTACCCTATTACTTGCTGATATTAGCGTCCTTAGAGGTACCTTTATTACATTGTAGCCATCATAGATTACTCTTTCATTCAACAACGATAATAAAGCGTTGAGTATTGCAGAGTTCGCATTAAATATCTCATCTAGGAATGCTATTTGGCTCTCCGGTAATCGATCTTTTGTAATTCTCTTATACTGTCCTTCTTTTAAGGCATTTATATCAAGTGCTCCAAATAGTTCTGCAGGCTCCGTATATTTCGTTAATAAGTACATGAAGAATTTGGCATTCAATAACTCTGCAGCTCTTCTCGCTAGTGCTGACTTCGCAGTACCTGGCTCACCTATTAGTATTACATGCTCTTTACTAAGTAAGGCTAACGTAATTACCTTTGCCTCTTCTTCTCTTCCTATAAATGGTGCCATTAATGATTCCATGAATTTCTTGGGTAACTCAAGTAATGTCTTTTCACTCAATTCTATCCCATTCTTTACTTCTCAATTTTAGCTTATAAACAAAAATTAAGAACGGGTCTCTTACAGGAAGAAGGAGGGTCTCATCCTTTAGCGTGAAAGGAAGTATGATCTAATACGATATCTTTGATGATACTTTTTAGTCTAATAAATTTTATCTCATTATGTTAAAGAACTGTAATTCCTTATTCTATTTAAACTATATAAGAAATAATGCAAGATAATGAAAAATGTGATTCTTAGCTTCAATCATGGCTACTTTATATAACTCTTTGGTACGTAATTTATCTAGTATACTATATCTAAAAAACTTTGCTTTATGGGTACTAGTTCACTTGTCTCTTCTTGATCCTTTATCTTCAATTCTTTTTAACATCCTTTCATTAACACATAGATTTATAAATGGATAAAATGATATTAGAAATAACAAATCTGTGAGTCGAGTCGAATGGAAGAAAAAGTAGGTAATCTAAAACCAAATATGGAAAGCGTAGATGTAACCGTAAGAGTTTTGGAAGCAAGTGAAGCAAGACAAATACAGACAAAGAATGGTGTTAGGACTATAAGCGAAGCTATTGTTGGAGACGAAACAGGGAGAGTAAAGTTAACATTATGGGGAAAACACGCTGGTAGTATAAAAGAAGGCCAAGTAGTAAAAATAGAAAATGCATGGACTACCGCTTTTAAGGGCCAAGTGCAGTTAAATGCTGGAAGTAAGACTAAGATAGCTGAAGCCTCAGAAGATGGATTTCCAGATTCTTCTCAAATACCAGAGAACACACCGACTGCACCTCAGCAAATGCGTGGAGGAGGCAGAGGATTCCGCGGTGGTGGAAGAAGATATGGAAGAAGAGGCGGAAGAAGGCAAGAAAACGAAGAAGGTGAAGAAGAGTGAATTTTGAAGATGTAAAAGATAAAAAACCAAAGAAGATAGGAGAATTAATTGATAGAAGCGAAGAGAGTGATAATTATATAGTAAAAGTAGCTGAAGATAAAGTATACGAGCTTGCTCCCATAGCTTATTATATTTGGGCTATGTGTGATGGTAATAGAAGCGTGGATGAGATAGTTAACGAATTAAGTAAAGAAGCGAATTTAGATATATCGCAAGTTCGTGATCCCGTAGTAATGGTATTAGACGAGTTAGAAAAAGCGTCTCTCATAACTTTTTAATCGTATAAGATATTGTTTTTTTATATGAGAGTGTTTGTTAAGGATGAATCATTACATTCAATAGAAGAAGCAATAAAAGTCTATTTATCGTCATTAAATTTCACTCCTAAAATTGTGGAAGTAGGAGTAAAGGACTCTTTTGGCTATGTGTCTGCAGAAGATCTTACGTCGCCTATTGATTATCCTCCATTTTCAAGATCAAACGTAGATGGTTATGCCTTAAAATCTTCATGCACTCCCGGAGAACTAAAGGTAATAGACAGAATAGGAATTGGAGAATTTAAAGAAATTCACGTAAATGAGTGTGTAGCAGTTGAAGTAGATACTGGTGCAATGATACCAATGGGCGCAGATGCTGTAATAAAAGTTGAAGATGTTAAAGTAATCAATGGTGATCTCATAAAAATAGACAGAAAGATGACCTTTGGCCAAAATATTGGCTGGATAGGAAGCGATATTCCTAAAAACTCAATAATATTGAGAAAAGGTGAAGTAATTTCCCATGAAAAGATTGGCTTGCTAGCTTCATTAGGGGTAAGTAGTGTAAAGGTTTATGAGAAGTTAAAGATATATTTAATTGCAACGGGGGATGAGCTAGTTGAGCCCGGTAACTCCTTGCCACAAGGTAAAATTTACGAGTCTAATCTACACTACTTATATTCTAAGCTCAAAGAGCACTACAAAATAGTAGGTCTTTCATTACTTAGAGATGATATAGAGAGTATCAAGAGTGAGATAAAGAGAGCTGTTTCAGTTGCTGATATTCTGATACTGACTGGTGGTACTAGTGCAGGAGAAAAAGATTTCGTCCATAGAGCTATAAGAGAGTTAGGTAGTATAATAGTTCACGGTATAAAGATCAAGCCTGGAAAGCCTACTATTTTAGGAATCGTTAATAATAAGCCTGTAATTGGACTACCAGGGAATATAGTATCTTCAATGGTTGTATTTGATACGGTCATTTCGGAAATTCTGAAAAATCTTTATCCTTCTCGTAAAGAAATAATTGGATTAGGTAAAATTAAAGCTAGATTAGCATTGGGGGTTACAGCTGATAAATATAGAGATACTCTGATCCCAGTTTATTTATTTAGGAGTATCGATAATTTCTATTACGCTCTTCCAGTAAAGTTCGATAGCTATATGGTAGGTACTTTTTCCTTAACTGAGGGCTATATAATGCTTAAGCCTAACGAAGAAATTGAAGAAGGTAAGGAAGTTGAGGTCAATGTGAAGAAGTATGATGATTCCATATCTATTATCGGAGAGGAGGATAAGAAAGTCCTTAATTTAGATACAAAAAATGTTTTGCTGGGTTCCTTACCCGCTAGTAAAGCTATTGAATATAAATTTGGAGATATAGCAGTTATTAGTTCACTATATACTAGATCCATAGAGAATTATGATAAAGTGTTCTGTAGACAAATTCTAGTTAATGGTGAGGGAGATGAAATAGGTTATGACGATTGGGTTGGGATGTCCAAAATTGTTAAGAACCCGGTAGTGAAGTTAAAATCACCTTCAACAATTTACTCGTTGTTAGGGAAGGCTAGGGTTTATGCTCCAGAAGGTTATATAGTGGGTAATAAGGTAGCTGAGGAATGTCTATACATGGTAGGAATTAGCGAGAGGGGTAAGAGGTATCTAAATACAATGAAAGTATGATACTTACACTAATAAATAATGTGAGTTCACTTGAAGTAATTGAAGTAGTACTCTAAACTACTTAAAAGATTTAACGTATAATGCGTTCTTAATTTAATTTAACTGATTTCCTTATATAAAACATATTAGTCAGATCTGAGTAATACAGATCTAACTGGGATGTAGACCGTTGACTTTCTTGAGCGTAAAGCTCGATGGGGAGCCTTACCTCCAATTCGGACCGGAAGTTGGGCTTAAAGCCGAATAAAAGTGAGCATACACGGAGGCACCAGTTGCAGGAATTGATGTATCAAAAGATAAAGTAGTCATATATTTTCAAGACAAATTCTTCGAGTTTCCTAATGATAGGCGAGGTTATGAGGATATAAGGAAGATCTTGCCTAAGGGTTGTAAGATAGGTATAGAAAGTACTGGAGTTTATCACGTTAACCTCGCCAATTCCGGTTTAAATTCATAACAATAAATTATTCCAATTAATTAACCTTAATATCGACTGCTACATGATACTTATGTGGATTGACGCTTCTCACTATCCTACCAAAATAAGATCCATTATACTTATTCATCGCAATTCTCACGGGATCCTCACCTCTATTCGCCTCTACTTCTGTATAAAGATGAATTACGCCACCTTTCTTTACTTTTTGCAACGCTACCTCATATGCCTTATCCGCTAGTTCTGGCAGAGGTGCAATTATCCTATCTGCATCTTCTAGATCGTATATTCTTTTGAAAGCATCTCCATACATTGGAAGCACTTCGTAAGACTTATTTAATTCCACGTTTACCATCATATAGTAATATGCGTAGGGATTTGCATCCATTGAGTAAATTACTTTTGGTTTGCCAAGAACTGCGGAGAGAATTGAAAATGGTCCAAAACCAGAGAACATGTTTATGATAATCTCACCTCTCTTAACTTGTCTTGCTACTCTCAGATGTTCATATGATAGCTTCTCAGAAAAGAATACCTTAGTAAAATCAAGAAAGTATTTACATTTATGCTCCTTATATATGGCCTCACTTCTTTTTTCCCCTGCCAAATGTATATACGTTGATAATCTATATGTGCCAGAGACATCTCTATATCTTCCCCACACAGATTTAACATAGGGAAAAGTTGTAAGTATCTCATTTGCTATCTCTATAAGATCTTCTGGTCTTTTGTTGAAAGGGATCCCAATAATTACTATATCTCCTACTATTTCAATCCTTTTCCATATATCTTGCTGGTTTTGCAACCTTTTTATCAATGTCTTCAAGCCTCTCTATGGCTTTCTCAATATGTTTTATTCCAATATTTAAAGGGACACCACCATCTAATACTGCCTCTCCACCCACTAGTACTGTCTCTGGAGTAGAGAGATTAAAGACTATGGACTCGTAGGGACTTTCATAATCCAAGGGGAAAGTTGGGGGCTCCTTAACTTCAAAGACAACTAAATCAGCCACTTTTCCGTTCTCTAAAACACCCCTATCATTATATTTTAGTTGTAATTGTCCCCAAACTGTCATGGCGTTAAGCGCTTCTTCTGGCGTTAAGATTAACCTGGTAATAGTTGTAGAGATTTCATGTCTAATATCAAAAGTAGGAGATAGATCTAAGGATATTGATGGTTTATATTGGCTTAATGGAAATTGTGAAACCTCATAGGATGGAGTTGACGCTAAGTGAAATCCCTTCTGTTTTATAATATCTAGATCCTTCCTAGCCCCTCCACCTAATCCTATTATGTTAATTGGTTTACCATTAATATTTTCCAAGCTTACAAATCTCTCTAAAAGAACAGGGAAGTTATATTGTTGTGAGAGTTCAAACACCTCTTTAGAATACTCATTGCTACAAAGACGTAAAATTACCCTATTCTCGTTCTTATTAGACCATCTATTATATAACGTTGTGAACTCTGTCTCCCAATCCTCTTTAGAATCTGGACAATCCACGCCCACAGCTAGTACTGGTCTTAGTCCAACTTCCGAAATCGCTCTAGCTATCATATCTAAATTAGGACCTGAAGTGACTACTGTGGTAACTCCAGTTTTCAATAAGTGATACGCACCCATTAAGGAGAAGTAATAAATGTCATTAGGTGTAAGTGTTGACATTAGTTGAAAGGCGTTTGCCTTACCCGAAAATATCCTATACCTAAATGGATATAGGTAAAGAAAGGAATGCGTAGTTACAAACCCTGGTGCCACTACCCTGTTTTTCCCACCGATCACGTATTCTGCATAGTCATACTCTTCTGGCTGTTCTTTCGATATAACCTTTATTTGTCCTTCATCAATTCCTATGTATACATCTCTGAGAGGCTTAGGTGCACCTAACACTAAATCACTTTTTATTAAAACCTTCATTTTTCTTAAAACACTATAAGGCAGAATGTTAATTAAAGTTATTTAATGTACGCAGATTTAATTGAACGTGAGATAACACAAGATTACAGAGTAAATGTAGACTTAAAGTTAGATAATGCCTACATTGTAGGAGCCGGAGACTCTTTTGCAGTAGCTCTCACGATAGAGAGTAAAACCAATGGTAGGTTTAAGGCGTTAGATCCATTCGAGGGATTGTTTTATGAAAATCTAGATCGCCCTTTAGTCATAGTATCAGCTTCCGGAAGACCAAAATCAAATATACTACTTGCTAGGAAATTCAAAGGAAAAACAAAACTCTACGTAATAACAGCAAATGAGGAATCACAATTGGCAAAATTGGCTGATTATCTTATTCCTATTCCCTACAAATCAAGTCAACCCCTACCGGGTACATTATCGTTCTTAATGAGTTTAAGCGCGATATACTCACTTGCCGGAGAAAAGGAAGACGATATTAAGGAATCTGATAGGTCACTTAATTTGACAAATAATCCATTTTTCATAGGATATAAGGAAGGTTATGGTATTGCATATTACGCAATGCTTAAGTTCGCTGAAATTTTTGGTTATACCACAAACAGTGAAAGATTCGAGCAATTTTGTCATTCTCCAATTTTCATGACGGAAAACAGACAGATAATACTATTTAGAATCGGTAATGAGAGGGAGATTGAATTAATTAATAGTGTTGATTATACTGACATTCAATTTACTAATTGTAATGGAGCTTTCTGTAATGCGATTACACTAATAAAATCAATAGTAAATAAAATGAGGAGGGAAAAGTGGGATAAGATTTACTTTCTAGAGAACAAAAAAATATTAAACGTTAGCTCCAAGATGATATATTGAGATGGAGGAATTAGATTTAACTAAAGCTGAAAGTGGATGTGGTGCAAATTCTGCAAGTGTAAGGTTATTGAAGTTCTGGCTAGAAGTGGGAGGAAATAGAGAGATAAAAATTATTGCACAAAAAGGATCACAAGAAGAACAAGTAAATATGTGGATAGATGTTATGAGTGAGAAAGGAGTTAAACTAGTGGACAAAAAGGATGAAAAAGATAAAATAGTATATACAATATTTTTACCATAATGGACTTAGTTCAAATTGCCAAGTATATAGGTTTTTCTTTACTTATAGTTTCAATTGTACTTTACGTTTTTGTAGATCCAGTGGACAGGTTACTCTCGTATCAAGGGCCAATACTCTCCGGCGCACTACTAGGGTGGTACGTATTAATTTCTAACACACCAAGAGATAAATTTATTGAAACTGAAGGAGAAAAAATACCTATTGTTTCAATATTGATAAGGAAAAGAGTGCCCTTATTCATGGCCATAGGTTCACTATTAATAATACCTTGGTTAATGCCTCAGATATATCAAATAGTATTGGAAATACAGTGGCTATTCGTACTGTCTTTTCTCAGTGAATTTCTAGGGGGTTTTATGATAGGTTATATAATACCATCACTAAAATTTACGGAAAAACTTCTCTTATTTAGTCTAGGCTTTGCGGGAGATACGATATACTTGTTATTACTATACTTAGCATCTGGCATATTCCACGTCCCATCGCAGTTACTGTTAAATTCGGTAATAGTACTAGTATATGGTATAAAGTTTCCTGAGGGCGTAGTATTTGCAGTCTACATTATGAAAAAGATAGGGGGAATTTAATGAGTGGGAAGGTTTATTTAGTAGGGGCAGGCCCAGGTGACCCAGAATTAATAACTGTCAAAGGCTTAAAGATCTTGCAAAAGGCTGATGTTGTGGTTTACGATAGGCTAATCCCTAAAGAGCTTCTAAATTTTTGTAAAGTCGAGGCTGAAAAAATATACGTTGGGAAAAATATAGGGGATTATGTAATACAAGATGAGATAAATGAGTTATTAGTAAAAAAGGCGATGGAAAATAAAATTGTTGTTCGATTAAAAGGAGGAGATCCATACGTTTTGGGTAGGGGAGAAGAGGAATGCCTATTCGTTACATCCAAAGGTATAGAGTGTGAGGTAATACCTGGGATAACCAGTGCAATTGCCGTACCTGCCTATGCGGGGATTCCAGTTACAAGTAGGATCTACTCAGCCAGTGGATTTACTGTAATATCTGGAACGAAAGCAGAAGATAAAGTAATTGACGAAGATTATATCCCAAGAAAAGGTACACTGGTAATTCTTATGGGTCTTAGGAAAATAGAGAATATAGTCAATATTATAATAAAATTAAGAAATGAAAGAGAACCTGTTGCCGTTATTGAAAACGGGACAACGGAGAACCAGAGGGTTTTTACTGGGGAATTAAAAGACTTAGTTGGCATTATCAAGAATAATAATGTGACGTCTCCAGCGGTTATTGTAATTGGCGAAGTTGTTAAATTTAGGGAATACTTATGGAAATTTAAGTGACAAAGATGAAATGCACTGTATGTGGGGATGAGATAAGAGGTAAACCTTACTCATTCAATTATAAAGGGAATACGTACTATTTCTGTAGTCCGATGTGTATGGCAGAATTCAAGAAGAGACCAGAAAAATATGTTAAATAATACAAATCTATAAGATTTAATATAAGTTTTTGTTTAGATGTTAAAAGTATAAGAGCTAAGTATATAAAGGTCTACCAAATATTAAGGATGTGTATCCGCCAAAGTTTAGTTACGTAATTCCAGATAATGTGAAAGAGGCTTTAGAGTTCCTAGAGTCACATGATGATGCTAAACCACTAGCCGGAGGCCATAGTTTAATACCAATGCTAAAGTTAAGGATATTTAGACCATCGTATTTAGTCGAAATAAGAAAATTACCAGAACTAAAATACATTAAGATGGAAGGAAACGTAGTGAAAATAGGACCTGTAGTTACTCATTACGATATTATGAAGGCTAATATTCCGTTATTAAGTGAAACTGCGTCAAAGATAGCTGATCCGCAAGTTAGAAACATGGGAACTATAGGCGGTAGCATATCACATTTAGATCCTTCTGCAGATTATCCAGCCGCATTGATTGCCATGGATGCAAAGATAAGGATTAAGAGCACAAAAGGAGAAAGAGTAGAAAGCTTTTCTTCATTTGCCAAGGATATGTTTACACCAGATTTGAATCCAGGTGAATTAGTTGCAGAAATAGAAGTTCCCCTACTCAAGGATTATAAGTTCTCTTATCAGAAACTAGAGAGAAGAGCAGGCGATTTTGCAATTGTAGGAGTTGCTGTTGCACTAAAGGTAAATGGTGACGTAATTCAAGATGCGAGGATAGGATTAACTGCTGTAAACAAAACTGCAGTAAGAGCTAGTGAGGCTGAGAAAATATTATTATCTGGAAAGATATCGGAAAAATTAATAGAGGAAGCTGCAACAAAAGCCATGGATTACGCTAATCCGACTTCCGATATAAGGGGATCAGCAGAATATAAAAAGAAAATGGTAAAAGTTATGACTAAGAGAGCAATTTTAGCCGCACTTAATAGGTGATAAGTATGAAAGTATTTGAGAAGGATCAAAAAGTAAAAGTTCACCTAAAGGTAAATGGACAAAATTATGAAGTTGAAACAGAGCCTAGAAGACTATTAGTTCACGTACTTAGAGAACTAGGATTTACTGGTGTTCATATTGGTTGTGATACAAGCAATTGTGGAGCATGTACTGTAATTATGGATGGAAAGAGCGTTAAATCATGTACAGTATTAGCTGTAGAGGCAGATGGGTCAGAGATTTTAACAATTGAGGGATTAGCAAAAGATGGTAAACTACACCCAATCCAAGAAGCGTTTTGGGAGAAACATGGCTTACAATGCGGGTATTGTACCCCTGGCATGATAATGGAAGCCTATTGGCTACTTAAGGAAAATCCTAATCCAACAGAGGAAGAGATTAGAGAAGGAATCTCTGGTAATTTGTGTAGATGTACCGGATATCAAAATATTGTGGAAGCAGTGAAATTGGCATCACAAAAATTAAGGATGGAAATTCCCAAGGCGCATTAAGTCCTCTTTTTTGTCTATATCTATTAAAACACCTTCGCTACATTCTACAAAACATAATTCTTCCATTCTCATTTTATTTAGTATAACTTTTGCCCCTACATCTCCTCTTAATTTTTCAATCTCATCGAATAAACTTTTGGAAATTAATACCGGGTTTCCCTTTTCTCCTTTATGGGTTGGAATTACAGCTTTACAACTTGGCTTAAATGCGCTAATTATCTTGTTAACATCATCTTTAGTCACAAACGGCATATCCCCTAATGCTACCAATACAGCGTCGTAATCCTTGAAGAATCTCAACCCAAGCTTTATTGACGTACTTATCCCTTCCTTCCAGAACGGATTATATATTACTATTTGATCCATGAGTAAGGGAAGTAATTCATTAACATATTTGCCTACAATAATGACTTTCTCTAAATCTTCATAAATTCCAATAGTTCGCATAATTATAGGGATATTATCTATTTTTGCAAATAACTTATCTCCTCCGAATCTCTTTCCCTCCCCTGCTGCCAAAATAATGACTCCTATATTCATATATACTGCTATTCCAAAAGTTACTTATGAAATATGAGGGTTCAATCAGCTTAAACGCGACTAAGGATCAAATACTCAAACTACTGGATAATCCAGATCAGGTAGCACAGTGTTTTCCAGGGATAAAGAGTTTTACCAAGGAGGGTGAAGAGTACAAGGTAGTGGGAGTAACCGGGATCGGGTTCATAAAAGGAGAATATAAGGCGAATGTGAGATTTGAGAAGATAGATGAAAATAAGAGAAAAATTATTGCTAAAGGTACTGGAATGAATAGTAACGTGGATATAGATGCAATAGCCGAGGCTCTAGATGGTAAGATAAACTATTCAGCAGATGTGAAAGTGGCAGGAGTTTTAGCGTCTGTAGGCGCAAGATTAATGGGTAGTGCAGTAGAGAAGATCATCAATGACTTGTTCAATTGTATAAAGGAGAGGGTGATAAAATGACAAAAACTGAAGGAGAAATTGTTATAAAGGATCCAAATAAGGCCAAACAGTTTTTTTCAGATTATAAGAACCTATTGACTTGTATTCCTGGGGTAAAAGAAATAAATGGGAATAGCTTCAAGGCTTATGTTAAATTCTCATTTTTAACTATTGAAATTAATGGGACAGTAAAAAAACACGAAATTAATGGGGATAACATAGATACGTTAATTATCATTGAGGGACCCGGTATAATAGCAAACATAAACACATTACTTACAATTCTTGGAAATAAAATCAAATGGAGTAGTGATTATGAAGTGGGCGGACCATTAGCAAATAGTTTAAAGAAGCATATAGGTTCACAAGCAGAGGAAATATCAAAGCAGATTATAGAGTGTAGTGTAGGGAAAATTAACCAATAGGTTCCAATACAATACCTACACCTCTAGTTCTACCTTCTCTGAATACGAAAATTTGTCCCCTCTCTAAGTATTCTGGCCTATACAGAAAATGCAATACTATTTCACTCGTATCGCCAGTTCTTAGAAACCCACTCTGAATTCTCTCAAACTTTACCGCTTGCCTTATTGTATAGGAGTGAAGGGTAGCAACATAACCTTCTCTAATGGTAGTTGGATGGTGAAGTATGAACACTCTCGCCTTAAATCTTCTAACTACCTTAGGTATTCCCTTCACCATTACCATTCCTTTTCTAAGACTCTCCTTTTCAATACCTTGAATAGCAAATGTTGCTATATTCCCAGCCAAAACGGAATCCACAAATACCTTATTTACTTGTATACTCTTTATCTTAACCTCCTTAAATTCTCCTAACTTATTGGGCCCAATTAATACAGACTCATTACTCTTAAGCTTACCTCTCACAACGGAACCAAGTACAACAGTACCTACTCCAGTTACGTTATATACTTCATCAATATACACTAGTGGTGTCTCTTTCTCATCTAAATTCTTAGTCTCCGGAGGTAATAGGTTTAGGAATTTTATAAGTAAATCTAAACCTTTTCCACTTACATTCGATATTCTAAAAATAGGAACCACACGCTTAGTCTTTATAGCCAAAATTGAATTTACAACATCGTCCTCATCCTCAACTTCTAGAGCCAATCTATTAATTCCGGGAATTTTTAAAACGTTTTTAATATCATTAACTATACCTTTTACCCTATCTTCTGGGTATTTATCCACCTTAGTAATAACTACAAATATAGGAAATTTTAATATTGAAGCTAAGGCTAAGTGTTCTTTGCCCATTATACTTAACCCATCATCAGCTCCAACTACTAGCATAACGTAATTTACCTCATAACCTAATAATCCTTTTAGAGTGGTTCTAAGGTATCTCTCATGCCCTCCAAGATCAATAAGTCTAACTATCTTAGTACTCTTAATCGTTGTTTCCGCCTCGTCAAGTGGATCCTTTAATTGCCAATTCACTATCTTACCGCTATCGTCAAATCCGATCACTCTCAATGTAATGGAAGATGTTCTACCAGATAGAACTTCATGGAGATGCCTTGCAATTGCTGTTCGTAAACCTCCATTTCCATCATCCAATCTTCCTAGAACTAACGCACCAGTTACAGTACTTTTCCCTGCATTTACATGACCCATTACTGCAACGTTGACCTCCACTGGTAAATTCTCCTTATATCTCCTAACTAGAAGTTCAGCCACGTATTTATCCTTTCTTACTTCAACGTCTCTTCTATACACAATTTTAGCGTTTACTAGCTTAGCAATCATATCTAGAGTAGCTATACTTTCCTCTAATTCACTCTTGGATAACCCTATTATTTCCCCCTCATTACTTACACCTATAACGTAAAATGCTTCCCCATCACCTTCCTCTAATCTGTACTTCATTTGAGAAGCTAATTCTTGAAGACGCTCTGGCGTCACGCCAGAAAGAATAAGCTTATATTCTACTTTTCCTTCTTCATTTTCTCGGGGTAATTTCATTACATCACATCACTTTAACAAGTATTAAATTTGTGAACAACTAAATAAATTTTAATAGGGGATTGTTAATGTCTGAGGAACCTAAGGTAATATTTGAAGAGACACTTGTATGCCCAGTTTGCAAATCAAAGACCTTTAAGGCAATAGACTACCTATATGATACTCCACATGCTGGAAAGTTAATTTTATCAAATTGGTACTGTGAAAATTGTGGGTATAGATTTAGAGATGTTAAACCATATGAAGCTAGAGAACCCCGGGTAATTGAGATGAGGATAGAAAACGAGGACGATCTGAGAACAATAATATATAGATCTGCTTTTGCTAAAGTAACAATACCGGAATTAGGAATAGAAATAGAACCAGCTGGTATGTCTCAAGGTTATGTCTCTACAATTGAGGGAGTTCTAGAGATAATACTAGATAAAGTAGGAGACTTCTGTGATAAGGAATGTGAAAATAGAATAAGATTAGCAATGGAAGGTAAAATTAAATTTACATTAGTACTTGAGGATGAATTCGGATTAAGCTTCATAAAATCAGAAAAGGCAACAGTAAAACCACTTATTTTAACTAATTCTGATTAAGTTAGGGAAAAAATAATTACTCAACTTTTATTTCAACACCAGAATCTGACGAAGGGCTTTTCTTCTTTAAAGTTATCTCTAAGACTCCATTCTTAAAATTAGCCTTAGCCGACTTCTCGTCTACTTCTGCTGGTAAATCAATCTCCTTATAGTATTGTCTATCCTCTGATTTGGCTGTAATCACTAATTTCTTTCCACCATTTGTCACCTTGACTTTAATATCATCTTTGTTAACGCCAGGCACTTCAGCTACTACCTTAATTTCATCACCTTTCTCAATAACGTCAGCTAATGGTTCACGTTCTTCAGATATCATTGGCTTACCTCTGATTTTCCTAACGTTACCGAATTCCTCTATTTTCGGCACGCCGTCTGGCCCTACGGTTATTCTAAATCCGTAAACGTATGGCCCAAATTGCTTAACTTCCTCTCCTTTGCCTCTGAAACCTCTCATAAATTCCCTCTCAATTCTCTCGAACTCTTCTTCCATCTCCCTTATCCATTCGTCCATTAAATCAAAAATATCCTTTTCTTCCTTCTTAGGCATGGATTATCGTTATATATTGTGAAAATATAGTTTTAAAGTTTCTTACGTTCCTCAACAAGTGTATCTCGATATTTATAATTCCTTTGGTTGTACCAATTCAAGTAGTACTCCCATAACGCTCTTTGGATGTACAAAAGCTACTAGGTGTCCTCTTGCCCCCTTTCTCGGGGCGGAATCTACTAATTGAAGTCCTTTAGCTGTCAATTCCTCTAATGCCTTATTAATATCACTAACTTTTACAGCTAAATGATGTAAACCTTGGCCCCTATTTTTCAGAAACTTAGCCACAGTGTTATTCATGTCGTTATGATCGATTGGTTCCAATAACTCTATTGAAGTTTCATTTTCTTCTTCCCCAACTAAAAACGCCACTTTTATCCCTCTCTCTTGAATGATTTCTTGATGTATCAATTTCATTCCAAAAGTATTTTGATAGAACTTAATTGCTTGGTCTATATCTTCAACTACTATTCCAATATGGTCTAGATTTTCAACCAGCACAACGTATTCATATTGTTTAATCTTAAAAGTTTTGTCCTAAAGAAAAAGTTATATACTGTTTATAGGATTTAAACATAATATGGATCTTGAAGATAGAATTAAGGAATGGGAAGAAAAGGTCTATTTAAGTTGGGTGAAGAAGAGGGGAGAGAGGAAAAAGGAATTCAAAACGTTTTCCGGAATACATATTAAACCAGTTTATACTCCATTGGATGTCAAAGGCAATTACATGGAAAAGTTGGGATTACCGGGTGAGTATCCATTCACAAGGGGAATTTATCCTAACATGTACAGAGGAAGGATTTGGACAATTAGACAATATGCAGGCTTTGGATCTGCAGAGGAAACGAATTCGAGGTTTAGGAAATTATTGGAAGCAGGACAAACCGGTTTAAGTATGGCCTTTGATTTACCTACCCAATTGGGATTAGACCCAGATCATGAATTAGCTTACACAGAGGTTGGAGTTGTTGGGGTCTCCATGTTCCATTGGAAGGAAATGGATATGGTAATGTCCGGAATACCCCTCGACAAGGTTTCTACTTCAATGACTATAAACGCCACCGCCATGGAATTACTCTCAATGCTGATTACTACTGCCGAAAGTAGAAATATTGACAAGAATGTTTTAGATGGTACAGTTCAAAATGATATTTTAAAAGAGTATATAGCTAGAAAGAACTTCATATACACACCTTCGCCCTCAATGAGATACGCTATCGACATTATCGAATACTCCGCTAAATACTTACCAAAATGGCATCCAATAAGCATAAGTGGATATCACATAAGAGAAGCTGGGGCGGATGCGGTATTGGAATTAGCGTTTACATTGGCGGATGGTATGGAGTATGTCAGAAAAACGATGGAGAGAGGGATTAGCGTGGACGAATTTGCACCACATTTATCCTTCTTCTTCGCAGCTTACTCAGATATATTCGAGGAAGTTGCTAAATTTAGAGCTGCCCGAAGAATGTGGGCGAAAATAATGAAAGAAATGTTTAACGCTAAGAAACTTGAGTCAATGATGTTAAGGTTCCATACACAAACTGGAGGGGCTGAATTAACTGCACAACAGCCGGAAATAAACATTATAAGGACTACATTACAAGCATTAGCCGCTGTATTGGGTGGAACCCAAAGCTTGCACGTTAATTCATATGATGAAGCATTAGCGTTACCCACTGAGAAAGCCGCTAAGATTGCAATAAGAGTTCAGCAGATAATAGCGAATGAGAGTGGAGCTGCCGATGTAGCGGATCCATTGGGAGGCTCATATTACATAGAGTGGCTGACCGATGAAATAGAGGAGAGAGCGTGGAAGATTATAGACCAAGTAGAAAAAATGGGTGGTATGATAAAAGCCATAGAAAATGGGTATCCGCAAGCGCAGATAGCTGAAAGCGCGTATAGAATACAGAAGAGAATAGAAGAGGGTGACCTCGGAAAAGTTGGTGTTAATATGTATTATGAACCAGAGTGGATTGGAACAACTGAAATATTTAGAGTAAATCCAGAGGTTAGGGAGAGGGTTATTTCAAGGTTAAAGAAGTATAAACAAGAAAGAGACAGCATGAAAGTTAGGGATAGTCTCAATAATCTACGGAAAGTTGCTGAAAAAGAGAATGAGAATTTGTTCCCATACATGATTGATGCCATAAGGGCAGGGGCAACAGTAGGGGAGACCAGTGGTGTTTTACGAGATATTTGGGGAGAATATAAAGAACCTTCTATTTTCTGATCTTTAATAATTGATTATACAAGTCGAAGAATCTCTCCTTTTTGTTAACGGGAACATCATTATTTTCCCTAACAACATCCCATTTATCCCATGGGAAAATTATCCACTTATCAATTTGTTTGTAATAGAAATCCGGAACCCTCTTGGACCAAGGTTTTAAGTATAAAGTTGCAGTCATTACTTTAGCTGGATTAAACATGGTTATAACATTACTAACCGCCTCCAAGGTTTCGCCGGTATCAGCAACATCATCAACTACTAGGACTTTCTTCCCCTCTAAAGAATCAGTGTATACAGATCTGATGACTGGCTTACTTTCAGTTTTTCCAACGCTACGATAAAATTTTATATCTATATACCTTATTACTTTCAAATCTAATAAGTCAGAAAGAAGTTTAGCTGGTACAATTCCACCCGTCAATACCGCGACCAGAACATCTGGAATATAATTATTTTTAACTAATGCTTCACCTATCGAAAAAACCGCGTCTTCTATTTCGTCCCATGATGGAATATGATATTCAACCATTCAAGACCACCAAAGGTATCTCAAATTCCTCTTGCAATAGTCCTCCATGATGCCCTTTAAGTTTATCATACTCGTCTTTTTCCTTAAAAATAAATATGAATGCTCGGTAATCGGTAGGAACTGCAATGTAGTCAGGTAAGACGGAAACATCATTAATTTTTCCTAATAGTTTTTCGAAATCGGTTTTTCCAAATATTTTAAGACTTTCATACTTTCTGCTGAGATAGGTTGAAACGTCATATCTGGTTCTTAAAAATATTGCCCTGGAGTCTCCGTATGGAGGAACATCAAGCATATTAAGTAGGTCTTGGTCATTGTTGAAGAGTATAGTTTCAGAAACTGGAACGTGACCATGATCTGCTGTTATTATAAAACTATATTTCTTATGTTTTTGTGAAATCTCTGAGATGCTGATCAGAATATCTCTTGCGGATTTAATGGTAGGATCTGTATACGGCCCATATTTATGAGATAAAGTATCCACATCCGGAACGTAGAAGTAGATAAAGTCATATGCGTCTTGTTGTAAAATCTGTGAGAGCTGATAAAATGCATCCCAAAAGTTAACATAAGTTTTCGACTCACCAGAAGCTCCATGTGTAGCATTGCTAAACTCGGTATTTTCAATTCCCTTAGGCACTATGGATATAGTCTTCTTACCTTGAACTTCTTTCAAATAGCCTTTAACATAAGGAAACGATGAAGAAAAAGGTACGGAATCTCTTATGGAATCTCTATCACTTACCGTAGGATAAGTATAACGTAGAGTATTTACGATTCCTCCTAACCTCTTTGAGAAGGTATTATAACCTAAAACGCCATGCTCACCAGGCGTTGATGCGGTGAATAATGTTGTCAATACAGTAGATGTTGTGGATGGAAAAACACTTGTTATCTTTGTTGCTTGTAAATTTACCCCAGTTTGATTAAATATATTCCAACCTAGACCATCAAATAATGCTAAAACCAATTTACTATTAACGTTTAAATTCATCTTATTCAAACATTGCCTCTGAACTCCAAGGTATTCAGCTATAAAACAAGATAACGTGTAAATATTCTCTCCATAATAGTCTGGTAATATCAGATCCATATTTGCAATAAGGTTATAAGTATTTATTTTTAAGTTTAAGTTAATGTTACCCATAACAGTATTGGCTACGGCCACAAAAACTATAACACCACTTGTTCAAACGATTGAAACATTTACATATATCTCCATAGGATTTGGGGCTTTAGGAGTTGCAATAGGATTTCTAGTATGGCTAACTATCAGGCGAGTTAAATGATAGATGTAGCAATTATTGGTGGGGGGCATAATGGACTAGTCACAGCAGCATATCTAGCCAAGGCTGGACTAAAAGTGGCTGTATTTGAGAGAAGGGAAATAGTAGGTGGTGCGTCGATTACTGAGGAGTTATGGCAAGGTATCAAAGTTTCCACTGGTGCTTATGTGCTTAGCCTATTGAGACCTAAGATAATAGAGGAATTAAAACTAAGAGAGTTTGGATTAAAGGTTTATTTAAAAGATCCGGGATTATTTTTGCCATTTGAAAACGGTAAAAAATTATACATTTGGTCAAGTCTAGAAAAAACTAAGAAAGAAATAGAAAAGTTCTCGAAAAACGATGCAAAGAATTATGAAAAATGGGTTAAATTCTGGGACGTATTCGCTGAGATGGCAGATTTCTTGATGTTAAACCCTCCTCCACATATAGATGAGGCTAAGAACTTACTTGATATGTTTAAGGGAAACGTGAATGAAGAATTAGCGCTAAGTTTCTTAAGAACTTTCATACAAGATGCGAAATCATTACTTGACGAGTATTTCGAAACAGATGAAGTTAAGTCAGCATTGGCAGAAGACTCTGTAGTAGGAACCTTTGCCTCACCCTCAACTCCGGGAACGGCATATGTGCTTGCTCATCATGTTATAGGTGAAGTAAATGGCGTGAAAGGAGCTTGGGGTTACGTAGAAGGAGGAATGGGAGGTGTAACTCAAGCTCTTAAAAGATCAGCTGAACACCTTGGGGTTGAGATTTACACTAATGCAGAAGTTGATGAGATATTGGTAAAAAATGGAAAGGTAAAAGGTATCAAACTGAAAAGTGGAAAAATAATAAACGCTAAAATTGTCGTTTCAAATGCTGATCCTAAAACAACGTTCTTTAAACTTTTAAGAAATGCTGAGTTAGAGGAAGATTTCATTAGAAGGGTAAGATCTTTGAAAAACATTGGTATATCATTTAAGATCGTTGGATATTTAGAGGAATTACCAGATTTTGGTAATGGCAAGAGCCTATTACCAGAACATGTAGCTTCTGAATTGATAATGCCAAACATGAAATACATAGAGAAAGCTTATGACGATGCTAGAACATTAGGATACTCTAGGGAACCTTGGCTTTCCATTAACATTCAGTCCTCCGTAGACCCTACAGTAGCCCCTCAAGGTAAGTTCTCCTTCTCCATATTTGGGCAATATTTGGTTTACGATATTAAGAAAAATGATGAAATGAAAGATAAAATTGCTGAAATAACTTTTGAGAAAATTAGGGAATTTGCACCTAATTTCAAACCTATTAAATATGAGGTTTTAACACCATTAGACATTGAGAGGAGATTTGGAATTAATGGAGGGAATATTTTCCACTTGGACATGACTCCAGATCAATTATACTTCTTCCGGCCATTAATAGGTTATAGTGATTATAAAACGCCAATAAAGGGACTTTACCTTTGTGGATCTGGGACTCATCCTGGTGGAGGTGTTACCGGCGCTCCTGGTTATAATGCTCACGTTAAAATTCTAGAAGATCTAAGAAAAGGTATTTACAAGTAGATACTAATTGAGTCCTTTTCTAGATAAAAATTTTTGAAATAAGCTTATAATCATAAAGGCAGATATTACTCTTGATTTAAGTTGATAGAACCCGTACTTAACTTAGCGATTATATTTATTAGCTTAGCAGTACTAGTAATCATACTCATGAAGATTTTTGGAAAATCTACTGCTAAATTCGCCTATTCCGATAAAGCTTTACAATTACAGAATAAATCACAGAAGAAAAAAGTCGAGATAGAGGATAAAAAGATAACCTGGGATGATATAGGGGGATATGAGGATGCTAAAAAAGAGATAAGAGAATACATAGAATTACCCTTAAAAAATAGGGACGTGGCAATGAAATATGGCTTAAAACCACCTAAAGGGATGTTATTGTTTGGCCCACCAGGTTGTGGAAAAACTATGATGATGAGAGCATTAGCTAACGAATCTAAATTGAATTTCCTCTACGTTAACATAAGCGATATTATGAGTAAATGGTATGGAGAAAGTGAGGCTAGATTAAGGGAGTTGTTTAATAATGCTAGAAAAAACGCTCCATGTATCCTTTTCTTTGATGAAATAGATACAATAGGCGTTAAAAGAGAGTCACACACTGGCGACTCTGTAACACCTAGATTATTATCCCTAATGTTATCGGAAATTGATGGATTACATAGTGAAGATGGAGTAATAGTAGTAGGGTCTACCAATGTTCCTCAAATGTTAGATAAGGCATTGCTCAGAGCTGGCAGATTTGATAAATTAATTTACATTGGTCCACCTAACAAAGAGGCTAGGAAACAAATTTTACAAATACATTGTAAAGGGAAACCGTTGGCTGAAGATGTGGACTTTGATAAATTAGCTGAAATTACTGAGAGGTATAGTGGAGCGGATTTGGCTAATTTATGTCAAGAGGCAGCGAGGAAAGTCGCATCTGAAGCAATAGAAAAAGGTACAGATAGGAAAATAACTATGGCAGATTTCATTGAGTTGATCAAAAAATATAAGCCTAGTATAACGCTACAAATGATAGAAGATTATGAGAAATTCAGACTTGATTTTGAAAGAAGGGTACGTAAAGGAGAAGAGGAAAATGAGCTAGAAGAGAAATTAACTTTGAATGATATAGGAGGCTATAACGAGATAAAGACTGAATTAAAAGAATTGTTAGAGTTACAATTATATCACTATAAATTATTGGAACAATTGAAAGTTCCTCCAATTAGGGGAATATTACTTTACGGACCCCCGGGTGTAGGTAAGACCATGATGGCTAAGGCATTGGCTAAAACACTTAACGTCAAGTTAATTGCGTTAAGTGGAGCTGAGATTATGTATAAAGGGTACGAGGGTGCAATAGCAGCAATTAAGGAAGTATTTAACAGAGCGAGAGAAAACAAGCCCGCAATAGTTTTATTAGACGAGCTAGATGCAATTGCATCTAAAAGAAACTATAAGAGTTATACAGATTCTTCAAAAATTGTTAATCAACTGTTAACAGAGATGGATGGAATAAGAAGTTTGAAGGAAGTAGTTGTAATAGGGACTACAAATAGATTAAAAGCCATAGATCCAGCCCTATTGAGACCAGGCAGATTTGATAAAATTATTCATATGCCACTTCCAAATAGGGAAGAGAGGCTAGATATACTAATGAAATATATTGGAAAAGAGGAATGCGAAAAAGTAGATTGTGGATTTTTAGCAGAGCAGACGGAAGGTTATTCAGGGGCTGACTTGTCTGCATTAGCGAGAGAGGCTAAGATGAAAGTGTTAAAGAGCATCTTGAGAGGAGAAAGCAATAGAACGTTAACTAAGGAAGACCTAATAGAGGCACTTAATAAAATACATCCATCAGTTAAGAAAAGATTGAGTAAACGTTCTTCATCAAAATCTGATCACGAGATACAATAATTTCATCTATTTTATATATATCATCTATTCCAATACTTATTTCTTTACCATTCAATGTAGACGGAATAGAGTTCAATCTTTTGCAAAAGTTGGCTGAAGCTGCAATATCAATGTTTCTTAACTTTCCTCTAATGTCAAAATATAATTTTGCCTTGCCAATGCAAGTTAGAATCATATCTAATGATGCGCTACCAAAGCTTCTAATCTTATATCCCTTTAGAACTGAGAGAATCTTTAATGTCTTATCTATGCCTCTCTCATCAAAATACGTAATTACAACATTTGAGGGCGAATTGCCAATCATTTCAATCTTTAAGGGAGATCCATTCAAATATGCAGTAGAAGTATCGTACAAATATATCTTATCAATTGAAATATGTGAAACGAATCCCCCTAGCGAATCTAACAAACCTTTTGCACTTTTGCCATAAATAGCCACTGATATAGAATACCACGGTACACCAAGTACAAAATTGTTACTGCCATCCAATGGGTCGATTAACGCAATATAATCATAACCATTTGATGGTATTATAACACCGGATTCCTCAGAAACGAACTTAAATTTTAGTCCAGTATCATTTAATAACTGAAAAATATACTCCTCAGACTTCTTATCAATTACTCGTGTAGTGTCTCCCGAGTGAAATCCAACTACCTTATCTAGATCTTTTTCATCCTTTATCTCATTTAAATATTTCGTTGCGCTGATAGCGATTTTATTTACTAAATCGATCATTTCTTACCCTTCTTTTCTGTCACATATCTATAAGCTGAAGTCGCAGCCACAGCACCTTGAGCTACTGAAGTAATAACTTGTCTAAACCCTAACCACATTGACGTACAGTCTCCTGCTGCAAATATCCCTGGTACACTAGTCCTCATCCATTCATCTACTTTAATATATCCGTTTGTATCAGTCTCTATCCCATTGCTCTTGGCGAAATCTGTTGGAGGGTCAAATCCTATTTCTACAAACACACCGTTTACATTCAACTCCTTAATCTCACCGGTTTTCAAATTCTCCACAACTACTTGTCTAACAACCTTATCTCCATTAATTTCCTTCACTACTGAATTAAGTACAAATTCAACATTTGGTTTTTTCTTAACTGTTTCAACATAAATTGGTTGCGCCTTAAAACTATCTCTTCTATGTATTAAATAGACTTTAGTAGAATAACTAGATAATATCTCAGCTCCCTCTAACGCGGAATCCCCTCCTCCGACAACTGCAACGACTCTGTTCTTAAATAATGGGGCATCGCAGACTGAGCAGTACGATATACCCTTTCCTACAAACTCTTGTTCTCCAGGTACACCTAACTTTCTTCTCTTTACTCCTATCCCTAAGATAACGCTATCAGCCTTAAACTCACCTTTTCTCTTGGTTTTCACTACAAATCCGTCTCCTCTATTTTCAATTTTCTCCACAATATCCAACAAGACGGGTACCTCATACTTCTCTATGTGTTTATTAAATACCTTTATCATATCGCTCGCTTGAATTTCTATTAAGCCAAGATAATCATCAACTATACCCGCTTCAGTTAACTGCCCACCTGGAGTTTCTCCTATAACTAGAGTCTTTAGCATATATCTAGCAGTATATAATGCAGCACCATAAGCGGCAGGACCTAGTCCAACAATTATGACATCGAACTTCTCTCCCGGTTTTACACTTGCAGCTCTTGGTAGAAGACTCATAGCTATACTATATTTGGTAAGCGAATTTTAAGAGTTTTGTTCAACGATTCTAAAAACGTGAAATTAAATACCGTAAAAAACTAGAATAAATGTGTGAAAGTATTAGTAGTAACTGGAACTCTAGCTGCACCAATACTTTCTGAAGTTGCTAAGAACATTAAAGATACAAAGGTAGAGATTAAAGTGCTTAACTATCCCGTTGCCTCACTAATGAGTACAAAGTTTATAGCAGAGAACTTGAAGCAGACGAAATATGATGTAGATTACATACTTTTACCTGGTATGGTATATGGGGACGCTAAAATTGTTGAAGAAGTTACGGGAGTGAAAACGTTCAAAGGAACAGAGGAAGCCTGGGATCTTCCTAGGGTAATTGAGGCCTTGAAAAATGGAGTACAACTTTCTACAACAGAACCCGCTGATAAGATTATAGGTAAAATGGACAACATAGAGGAGAAGCTAAGAAAAATAGAAGAAGAGGCTAAGATTTCTTTCGAAATAAATGGAGTTAAGATTACAACTTATCCGCCTCCTTTCAGAATATTTTTGGAAATAGATAATAAGCAAGAATTCGAGAAATTAGAGAGACTAAGGAAAAACATTAATGTAGTAGTATTAGGTCTTCCGGTAGGCCACTACGATTTAGATGAAGTCAAAAACAAGGTTAAACAATTGGTGGATTACGGATATGTTGTTGGAATAGATGCTGAATCGCCTAGGGAATTAAAAGAGGGTGTAAGAGCTGGAGCTTCATTCGTATTTAACTTAAATGAAACTAACCTGGAGGAACTTGAGGAAATTAGGAAAGAAGCAGCGTTTGTCGTAGCCCCATTCAATACTGAAAATAGAGGAGAGATAACTGTTGATCTAGTTATAAAAGCTAAACAGAAGGGATTCGATAAGTTAATAGCAGATCCAGTGTTGTCACCACCTCTAAGAGGGTTAGTAAATAGTATAATTGAGTATAAGTACGTGAGGACAAAGTTACAAGATATACCGATTTTAATGGGAATTCTTAACGTAACTGAACTCATTGATGCGGATAGTTTGGGAGTTAACGCACTTCTCTCTGCTATTGCTGGAGAGTTGGGAATTTCTAACTTGCTAATTATGGAAAAGGGGAAAACGAAGTGGAGCAGTTGGGAATTATCACAGGCTACGAAAATGATAAGTATAGCTTTGAAGGAAAATAGGCTTCCTAAAGATATAGGCATAGATTTGCTCGTACTTAAGGATAAGAGAAGATTTAGGGAGAATTTTGGCGCTGACGTAATTGTTAATGAGTATATAGAGCCAGAAATGGACAAAAGTGGATTCGCTAAAATTTTCGTGAGCGAAGACGGATTTGGAGTAAAATGGATAGGTAAAAACAAGGTAACAATAAAAGGGAAAAATGGACTTAGTATCGGTAGAGAATTAGTTAGAAGAGTTAAGGATATTAGCAAAGAGCATGCAGTATATATAGGATATGAACTAGCAAAGGCTGAAATTGCGTACCAACTCGATAAAAATTATATCCAGGACAAACCATTATTCAAAAAGATAATTAATGATAATTTCCATACCGAGCATGATAAGAAAAGAGATCGATAATATTACGTTTGTCTTCAGTGTAATTCCCCCAATAATTACGCTCAAGAATGCAGATGAAGATCTAAAGGACTTTCTCTTAAAACTATCTAAATCTTTTAGGATAGATATTGCATGCGGGAATAGGGACAAGAAGTTATGTTATCCCGCAATATTTGGTGGGGTATTTGTATTTGATCATGACTTGATCATAAAAAGATATGAGATCTACGGATATTTGTGCAATGGAGAAGAAGAGAGTGTGAAAAACATAAATCAGCTATTTAAGCAACTTGAGCAGGGTAAAGAATGGTGTTTTAGATTTGACGATAATTCCATTCTTTGTTTCAAGAACAGAAAGGAATCTAAAGAATGTAGGTGGATTGACAATATAGGCTTACGCTTTCTAATTTTCTCCTCCTAATGGACAAAAGATCTATTGACTATGGATACTCTATAATTGCATAAGAGTCCTTTCCCTCATATATCTTTAAAAGTATTCTGTACTTTTTATTCAGTTTTAGATATATGTCCTTTGCTATTTCAATACCTATATACTCAGCAGTGGGAAATGGAGCATCTATTACCTTGTAATCTACCCTGAACGGACCTTCAAACCTCGACTTATCTAAGTCAACCTTCGGTATGATAAGTTTATGATCCCACTCTTGTATTACCTCTCTAATCATCTTTTTAAGTAAGTTAAAGTCTACTACAAATCCAGATTTCTCATTGACTTCACCCTCAACTTCCACATTAATAATATACGTATGACCATGAATTTGGCTATCAGCATATGACGATAAGGTATAATGAGCGGAATCCATTGTGATTCCTTCAATACCAACTCTAACTTTCATTTAAAGACCTCCTTATATTCTTGTCAAAATGTTCCCATGTGGACTCGCTTAAATATCTTATCTCATCACATAATGATCTAATGTTAGAATCAGTCTTTACAATCCTTTCAACAAGACTGTGGAAGCCTATTAAAACAGTATAATCACCGTAAGCTACTTCCTTATTTCCGAAATATATCTTTTCGCCTAGAACCATATTTCCACCCTCCTCAATCATCTTGTAAATCGCATATACTAAATTATCTATATTAATGTTAGCCTTATAGTGAGAGAACTTATCCTCGATCTCATATCTTAGCGTGTATATTTTATCCTCAATTAAATTAATGAGACTATCTAATATTTCTAGTTGCGCTTTGAAATTCTCTATCGAGAGAAGATGTTTATACTTACTCATCATAATACAAGTAGTATTACAAGGTACAGATATGTTTAGAATTGGTAAAGTGATACTAATTCGCTCCTTCAAGTAACTTTCGGCATCTTCATTCATAATTTTTATATTGAGTAACTAACTATTAAACATGAAGTTACTTCTAAGTGTAATTGAGGACTTATCCTCTCTTTTTATAGAATGGTACGGAGATTATGTGAAAAAGATTATAGTTGGTGGAAAATCCTTTGAAAAATTTGATGAAAATGAGGAGGTAATTTATTTATTAGTGTTAGATAAAGTCTCCAAAATCTCACTCTATGCTAGGGGTGAAATATTTTCGTTCTTCTACAATAAGGTAAAGAATATGGAGAGTACAAAGAATTTTATCTTAAGCCATGGTGATTTACCTAAAATCTATGGATTAATATTATCTCCTAAGGAATTGGAATACGAAATACCAATAATTGAGTATCTAAATAATCATGGAAAAGTACTATATTCTTCAGAGGATGAGAAAAATGGATAAAAGTCTAGTAGCTGCTGAATATTTGCTCAGGGCTAGAAGAACGTTAAAAGAGGCACAAATAGCCTTTGAGGATGGAGATCTTTACTACACTGTGGTAAGAAGCTTAGATACTATAGAAAATTTAGCTAGAGTGTTGTTAGCTTTAAAGGATATATTTAGATATGAACCCCTTTGGAATACTACAATAATGCTTAATAATGAAAGTAATATAGAGAAGAAATTAAGGGATCTCGAACTAAAACTAATACCAATAATCTTGATAAACGAGTCCTCTTTGAAAACTCCAACTGTGATAATAAGGAATAAGGAAGCGGAAATGTTGGTTGACGAAATTACTAAAATTCTAGAAGAGGTTGAGAGAATATATGATGAATATCACGATTGATCTCGACTCCTACACATGTTCGAGTGATCCATTAGAGGCAATTGAGTACTTGCTTCATAATAATGTAATATTTAAGATAAATTTAAAAAATCCATATTTCGAGACAATAAAAGGTAAATTCAACATTGACATAATTAAGGAGGAAGGTGATATAATTTACTTTATAGTACGTTCGGATGGTTGAACTTTTATAAAATAGTAAGGAGTTGGTTCGGATTTAAAGAAAGGGATGACTATATTTCTGCATCAATACTAAACTATCTAGTAAACAAGGAGTACGATGAGTCTGAATTAAGAGACATAATTAAGGGAAGGGAAATTGCAGTAGTTGGAGCAAGTCCTCAGTTGGATAAAATAAATAAGATTGAAGAGGACGTTATAATAGCTGCGGATGGTGCCACAAACTATCTCATAAATATAGGAGTTATCCCTGATATTGTGGTAACTGATTTGGATGGTCTTCAAACTTTCCATAAAAACCCGATATACGTAGTGTTGGCTCATGGTGATAATATCAGTTTACTACCTAAGGTCAAGGAGATGGATAAGGTAATTCCGAATTCACAAGTAATGCCTTTTGGTCGTTTAAAACTGTATGGTGGGTTCACTGACGGAGATAGGGCCGTAGTTTTAGCAAAGTACATGGGAGCTAGGAAAATAAGATTATATGCCATGGATTTTGAATCCGGAATTATTGGAAAATACTCTAAACCATACTATAAGAGAGACGTACCAGCTTCGATGATAAAAAGAAAAAAGTTAGAAATAGCCAGAATGATAATTGAACAAGTTTTAAATTATGATGAATAGTAAGTTTTAAATAGCATTATACCGAAGTTTACATGGTGCGTACGAGGTATGAGTATTCTCTACGCCTAAAAAAATTAGGATATTTGATACTACTTTAAGAGATGGTGAGCAAGCTCCCGGTATAGATCTAACAATGGAGCAAAAAATAATGATAGCTAGGAAATTAGCAGATTTAGGCGTTGATGTAATTGAAGCAGGTTTTCCTGCCTCTTCAGAAGGAGAATTCATAGCTACTAAAAAGATTTTCGAAGAAGTAGGGGATCAAGTAGAAGTAATTGGATTATCTAGATCCAATAAAAACGATATAGATAAGACAATAAGTACTGGAATCTCAAGTATACACTTATTCATAGCCACTTCAGAATTACACATGAAATATAAATTAAAGATGACAAAAGAGGAGGTTCTAAATAAGATCTATGAAAGCGTGAAATACGCAAAAGATCACGGTATGATAGTGGAATTTAGCCCAGAAGACGCAACAAGAACTGAAGAGGACTTCCTGTTTACAGCAATTAGAACTGCAATAGAAGCAGGGGCAGAAAGGATAAATATACCAGACACAGTAGGGACTATGCATCCTTTCAAGTATTATGATATGATAAAGAAAATTGTAAACTTCGTAGGTGAGAGAATAATAGTGAGTGTTCACTGCCATAACGACTTCGGCTTAGCAACAGCGAATTCATTAGCCGGTGTATACGCTGGTGCTAAACAAGCTCACGTTACTGTAAACGGTATAGGTGAGAGAGCTGGGAACGCATCATTAGAAGAAGTAGTAATGGGAATAAAGAAATTACTAAATTATGAGACAAATGTGAAAACTTGGAAATTGTATGAGGTAAGTAGGTTTGTGGCTGAAATGACTGGCGTACCAGTGCCCTATTTCAAGGCAATTGTTGGAGATAATGCCTTTGGTCACGAATCTGGGATACACGTTCATGGAGTAATAGAAAACCCCTTCACATATGAGCCAATTTCGCCAGAAGAAGTAGGTAATTTCAGAAGATTGGCATTAGGCAAGCACAGTGGGATACATGGTTTAAGGAAATTATTAGAAGAACAAGGAATATACCTATCTGAAGATAAATTAAAAATAGTCCTAGCTGAGATTAAGAAATTAGCTGAATCTGGTAATAAGGTAACAGTAGAAGATGCGAAAAACATTGCACTTAAATTGATGAATTCTTAAACGATCTTATGGTACTAAAATATTTTGGACATTCTTGTGTTTTAATTGATGATAAAATATTAATTGACCCGCATGATGGGGGAAGTATTGGTTTACCTAAAC
Source organism: Saccharolobus shibatae B12 (assembly GCF_019175345.1). Lineage (NCBI taxonomy): Archaea > Thermoproteati > Thermoproteota > Thermoprotei > Sulfolobales > Sulfolobaceae > Saccharolobus > Saccharolobus shibatae. The sequence continues at coordinate 1,090,347 of NZ_CP077717.1, forward strand.
CAGATATAAAAAAGGTAGATCTAATCTTAATAACACACGATCATTACGATCATAACGCATACCAAATTTTTGAATACAAAGATCTCAAAATGAACTTCTATGGCTCTTTAAATTACGCCAATTACACCATAAAGGGAATAAAGAGTTACCATGATAAGTATAACGGTAAATTAAGAGGACAAAATAGCATATACGTGATACAAAAGAATGACGGTGAGAAGATTGTCCATCTTGGAGATATAGGTCACCTTCCAGACGAAAGTATTTATAAGGAATTATATGGAGCAGATGTCCTTTTAATACCCATAGGTGGAGTAATAACTATAAATTACAAGGAAGCACTAGAGATAATTGATAAAGTTTCACCTAAAATTATAATCCCAATACACTATTGGATTAAAGGACATTACATGCCTTTAGACCCTCCAGAAGAGTTCTTATCTAATATAAAATATGAGGTAAGAGGAATAGATCTGAAAAACAATCTTATAGATGAAAAGATAGAAGAGAACAAGAAATTAGTGTATATTTTATCCTACTAGAGCTTTATCTTTTCAACCCTCGCTACTGGGACTCTCTCCTTAGATAACTCGTCCCTTACCATCTTTTCTATGGCTTTCCTTATTGCTTCTGATCTATTTAAACCGTATTTTATAGCGTATCTATCCAATAACTCTAATAGGTCTTCTTCTACCTTAAATGTTACAACTCTCATCTTTTATCATATATAAAATTGTCATCAGTAAGGTTTAAGTATTCTCTGGATCAGTATTCCCGGATTCTTCCATAAAGAGGAATACATAATAGAAAATAAAGATTAATATACTCCCACTGCAATATTAATATTTAGAGGAGTGTACAGAGATGCCTACAATACATTTATCATTACCAGAGTGGATGTATGACGAACTTAAACAGAAGGCTGATGAATTAGGAATTCAAATGACTGATTTAGTCAAATTGTTTATAAAGAAAGGGCTTGAAGGAGACTTTGAGAGAGATGAAGAGAATGAAGAGAAAAAGGAGAACGTTAAGTATGATGAGAGTATAGCCTTTTTAGAGGCTAAAGTTGCGCAGTTAGATTCATTATTGGTGGAGGTGTTAAAGAAGTTGCAGATATTAGAAGAGGAGAAAGATGAGGAAGAGGAACAAGTAGAGATAGTGGATAGTAATCAAAGCTGATCTCCTCTCCATTCTATGAGGGTGTTCTATATAGGTTCCTTTAGTGGATCATAAGTTCTCCCACTGATTCGGAATTACATCTCTCATTTGAGAGGTAGCAGAGGTATATAGAAATTCACCATATTATCTTACTTATAAACTTTTCTTCATCCCCACTATAAGGGTGAGGCTTTCAGATGTAAAAAAATTTAACCTATCCTTAACTAATTTTTATTGGCCTGCGTGATTTTAGACCAATCCCCGAGTACCGGGGTAAAATGATCGCAGGAGGGTCACCCCCGGATTTTATGATTATCAAGTGATGTGGCAGGGACGAACTGAAATTAGTGTGGAAAAATTAAAAGACTGACCTATCGTATATTCCTAATAGAATGAAAATACACGAAGATAATTAATAGATGAGAAAAAATTACATTACTATTAAAGTCACGGTCCTTATTATATTAGGATTCCTTCTTATCTCATATATTACTTTCTTTAAATCATCAGATGACTTAGCTTCTACTTCTACTACCACATCATATTCACCATAAACTGGATCTGCTCTTACAACACCTGATACTTTTTTAGCCATATCCGCTACTTCCATTTCCTTACCAACAGTAGTAGATACGAGAATGTAGGCTCTTACAACTTCTGCCATAAAATATTAATTACGACTCAATATTTAAAGGTTTACTTTAGCAGTAATCTTTCCGAATTAAATAGCCTTGAGGATACTAACAAAATTATCAAACAGACTATCAGCACGCCCAATAGGAGAGATAATGAAATAAAAGTAGAACCGGAGACGAAGTAAAGTAATGATAGACTTAATTGCTCATAGGGTATTACCAATATTAAATTAAGAGGAAACTGTAAATTGGCAACATTTATAAAAAGGGCAGAAAAGGACGCGATTAGGCCAAAGGATAAAATGAGGAAGTTTATCACTTGCATGTTACGCATGGATCCTCCCAAAGCTAGGAGTAAAATTACACTCAACGCTGCAGTTAGTAATACAGCCAATAGATAGGTAAGGACAACAATTAGAATAAATGATGTACTAAGGGATAATGGTAAACCGAACGTGAATGACATTAAGGAGGAAAATAATACTACTCCTAGAATGTCACCTAATGATGAAAGAACTCCTAAGATAATAGCAATGATTACCTTAGAGAATATGAAGGAGTTTATTGATATTGGTGAAGCTAATAGAGATTCTAAAGTTCTTCTCTCCTTTTCGCCAACTATCCCATCTGTGACGTAAAATATTACCGGAGTGGCACTAGGGAAAAGGACTAGAGTTATTATCCTAGCTATTTCACTTAGGTTAGCTTGGGACGCTGGAGCACTTTTACCAGTTATAGTAACTACGTAATTTTTAACCAATAGAGGGCTTAAAATATCACTAGGATTAATAACATGCCGTAAATTAGAGGAATTTATCAAGAATTCAGTCCTATTGTAAATTAGACTATAGGACAGATGGTATAACGCGTTATTAACCAAATTCGAAGCTTCTTGATTAGAGGAAATTAGGGTCTTTACATACACAGAGGCTTGTCTTGAGATATTGCTAGCATTTATATTAAAGTCATTAGGGAATATGATCACAACATCAGGTATTATATTTCCATTCGAATCATTGTAAATTACTGTTCCCCCCTCTTGAGTGATGTAATGTGAAACGGCTTCAACATAGGGTAAGTTTGACTGGTTATGGTTTACTATTTCGATCACAGGTGGAGATACCGCTATGGAAGCGTAAAGTATGATACCAATTAACGGTAATAATATAAAAGGAAGAATTATAGCCCCAAGTAGTAGCTTTCTATCCCTTCTTAAATCCATTATCTCTTTCTTTATCATTGTCTTCAGCATCACTGATCACCGAATACGAGTTTTATGAAAGCTTCTTCCAAATTCTTAGAATTAGTGTTTTTGACGATCTCTTCGGGCTTTCCACTAGCAATTACTCTTCCGTCGTTAATCAGAGTAATTCTATCACATAAGTATTCGACCTCTAACATATTGTGTGAAGAGAGTATTATTGTCATGTTATATCTTCTTGCCATATCTAAAATTATATTCCTTATCCTTACTGCAGACTCCACGTCTAGGGCTGAAGTTGGTTCATCCAGAACCGAAAGTTTAGGCATTACCATTAAGGTTCTTGCTATAATAAGCCTTCTTTTCATACCTCTACTATACTCAGCGGTCTTATCGTAAATCCTCTTACCTAAATTGGAAATCTCAACACCTAGTTTTAAGTATTTTTCCTTTAACTCCTTGTCACCTTTAGCGTATAGCTCAGCATAGAAATCTAAATTTTCGTATCCAGTTAGCTTCTCATACGGGAAAGCGTCTTCTGGCATATACGAAATGTATCCCTTTTGTTTTGCCTCAACCGGATTAAGTCCGAAAATTTTTACATATCCTTCAAAATTTTTAATAATACCCGACAATATTCTTAGCGTCGTTGTTTTTCCGGCTCCATTGGGCCCCACTATCCCAAAAACCTCTCCGTTCTCCACATTAAATGATAACCCCTTAAGTATATCCTTATTTCCAATTCTCTTTCGCAAATTGGTAACACTGACAGCGAATTGTTTTTCTGTCATACTTATGCTATTATGGCTAAGGAACTTATTATATGCTTTCGAGATAGTATATAAAATGATTGGCACAGTAAAGGACAGAACATTAGAGGCTTTGCTCAAATATGGCGACAAGGCTAAATATGTCTTAAAGGCTATAATAGAAATTACTGAGGAGAATGAAAATAGGGAGCTTGGAGACTTCAGCTACAAGCAATTAGTTGAAAAACTAGGGGAATTGGGAGTTAACTATGACCCTAGAATGATATTGAGAGCGTTGGAGAAGGATTTCGGCATAATCGAGACCACTTATAAGTCTGCTAATCAACATTGGTGGAAATTCATAGACATTGAGCAGACTAAGCTAGCGCTTAATGGTGAAATCGATAACAGCGAGGAAGATCCTGAAATTTCTCTTATAATTATTCAATATAATAGCTTAAACCCAAAGGAAGTAGAGAGAAAATTACTATTCTTATTAAAGAAACCTAAACTACTTGACTTAGATAAGAAAAATTTTATGAAATTTTCATTTGAGATTTTACCGTTAATAGTCAAATTGTATTATAAGGCTTCTCAACATGAAGAGACCTTTGAGATTGCTGAAAAGTTGAAAAAAATTATAAATTTAGCTAAGAGAATAAGCTCTAGAATTAATAATGAAAAAGGTGACAATAAGGGACTTCATAAAGAAGAAATCAACGAAGGAGAAAATTACAATGTTAACAGCATACGATTACCCAACGGCGAAGATAATATCTAATACTGGACTGGACTCCATACTTGTAGGAGACTCCCTAGGAATGGTTGTACTAGGATATGCAAATACGCTCAACGTAACCATGAGAGACATGATCTCCCACACAAGAGCAGTAGCGAGAGCAAATCCACCTCAGTTAATAGTTGCAGATATGCCCTTTTTAAGTTATGAGATAGACACAAAAAGTGCAGTAAAGAATGCAGGACTTTTAGTAAAGGCTGGTAGTGACGCGATAAAACTAGAAGGTGGGGAGGAAATGAAAGACACTGTTAAAGCAATTGTAAAGGCTGGAATACCTGTTATGGGGCATATTGGTTTAACTCCTCAAAGGTTTCTAAGACTAGGAGGATTTAGAACCATCGGAAAAACTAAACAAGAAGAGGAGCAATTGATAAAGGATAGTTTAGAACTAGAAGATGCGGGAGTATTTTCATTAGTTATAGAAAATACTTACGTGGATATAGCTAAAAGAATTACGGAAAAGTTGAACATACCTACAATCTGTATAGGGGCTGGTCCATATTGTGATGGTCAAGTATTAGTGATAAACGACTTACTAGGGCTATCTGAGTTTACTCCTTACTTCGCTAAATCATATGTAAATCTGAAAGAAATCATTTCTAACGCAATAAATCAGTACATAGTTGACGTGAAGAATAATAGGTTCCCTGAAAAACAGCATTATAAGGAAAGAGAAAGTTGAGTTAATCTGTTAGCTATGAATTTCAGCGATTCAGCTAGAACATTTTTATTATCATAGTTTAAGACTATTTGTTCTAACTCTTCTTTATTCTTAGACTTCAACTCTTTCACCTTCTCTACTAGCCTGGGAACAGCCCTAATTATATTGTCCACTATAGTTATTGTGGCAGACCTAGAAGTTCTCGATAATGGATTGATATCTATTGCTATAACTTTCTTACCCATTTTGACTAATGCCTCTGTTCTATCTCCATCTTCTAAACCCAATAATACTACATCAGCTATGTAAATACCTTTTGGACTTACTCTTCTTCTTTGACTAAATAATTCAGGTATTACCGTCGAAGCATCATCACCTACTCCTAAAACTTCCTTTGCATTTGCCTTATAAAGCACTTCAGCTATTGCTTTTTCTCTTCTTTCATCCCTATAGAATAAATTAACTTCGAGCTTGGCATTTGTCTCCTCTGCTAATGTAACTAGACCTTCTGGTACTAATGCAGCCATATTTCCATTTATGGAAATAACTGGTGTCTTAGCCAAGAGTAGGGTAGCTGCTGCAGCTTCTATAGCCTTTTCAGCGAAATCCTGAGTCTTCTCTCCTATTAGGTAGTCGAAACATTCTCCTCTTCCATGTGCTATTAACCCTTGAGGAACAAGAATACTTTTTTCCATAGCTTCAATCAGTTTTTCCCTAATTAGCAGGGATTCTTTTCTAGGGTGATTTTCTGGTATTATGTCACGTATGCTCCACGACTTGCTATCTTGTGCTTTATCCATACTCCATACTCTGGATCAAAGATTTTAACAATTATCCCCTTCTTCCTATATGAAAAAGGATATTCTGAGTTGAAACCCAAACTGCTTGTAAACCTTTGCGCAACCTCGATAAATTTTAACGGAGACGGATTTTTGAGAAATTCGTCTATGAGCTTAAGGGCTATTTCTGACCTCTTTATAATACTCTTAGTTGGAAGCTGGCTAATAGGTTGAGAGAAGATTGGATATTGTGACCAATCCATATTTATTACCTCAACCTCACCATAACCCAACCCTCCTGCCTTCTTCCTATGAACTAAACCCCCACCATAATATTGCGCTATCACATCCCCTAATCCATTTCCGGCTATGACATCACTTAAATGGGCTGCATTAACTGCGTCTTTCTCGCTTATTGGAGTTAATTCCTTAACTCCTAGGGCATATGCTAAGCTTATAGCTCCACTTAAACCATAACCGTAACCTAATGGTACTTCAGAATATATAGATAACCTATATTCTCCTAATTTTTTCTTTAATATTTCATAATTGGGAAGTTTTATCTCTATCCCATTAAATTCTATCCCACTACCGCCCCTGATTTCAGCAGTTATATAAGGTTCCAATGTTAAGGCCAGCCCTACAGATCCAGATTCCATCAAATTCTCTCTATCTACTACTGGGTACCATATAGCAGAAATAGAAATTGGTACCTTAATCTCCACACCTAAAACTATAAAAATTGTTACTAATAATTTTTACTTAGAGCAGTTGTGATTTTAGACGCATCAATATTTAGCAGAGCTGTAATAGGAGGCTTAGATGTAAAAAAGATCGAAATTAACGATAAAAATGAATTAGTAGTTGGTAGATTAACCGGTTTATATGGTAACGTATTAAAATATGCTAATCCGAAAATAATACGTGCTCCGGATAGATTTAATGACGGAAGTATATTTAGGGAAGTTGAAGGAAGGAATATATATAAAATATTCGAAGTACCTGCAGGGGTAACTTTCGATAAACTGATAGATGAACTTTCCAAGAATAATTATTACCCTGCTATCTTTCCACTATATTTAAAAGGTACTATTGGAGGATTTACTGTATTAAATGGTTCAGGGTTTGGTAGTTATAAGTTCGGATTTGTAAAAGGTAAAAAGACTATAAATGAGCTAATTGATTATAAGGTAGTAAGAATTCTTGCGGTAAAATATCCAGAGCTGTTAGAAACTGAAGGCGAAAATAAGTTTGCTTGGTCAGCTCTAATATACAAGGATACTATAAAGTATTATATACCCTCGTTCTACAATAAAATAATCAATGAAAATTTTAAATCAATACCAACCAATAATTTGATAAAAAGTATAAATATAGAGATATCTAGTATATTCAAGAGAAATTACATACCAATAATACTGATGACTAATTACGAAAAAAATACGGACTTTAATTTCGATTTTAAAATGGGATATGTAATCAATTACAACTCACCAAAGAGATATAAAGTTCTGATAGGAAGTCTAGAGGAAACCAGATTACCAGAACTCTTTGAATATCTAAGAAAGAATCCAGATGTATTACCATTCCCCTATCTGAAAGAGTATGAAGAATTTCATAAGGATATACTAAGAAACTTTAAAAAATATGAAATAAAAGTAAGATCTAAGAGAATAAATAAAAACATGATAATCGAGGCGTCGAAGTGTATAAATTGCTCATTATGTTTAGATAGTTGCCTTGCGTACAACACTACAAATAATATCCTTTATTCACCTTTAGGTAGATTTGATAGATTGTTAACAGGTGAAGGAAATTTTGAATTCTGTTTTGGATGCGCTTCTTGTCAAGAGGCTTGCCCAGTAGGAATAAATATTTCCAATCTAATGGAAATATTACCACAATTTAATGAAAATAAGGAAACAGTAGAATTAGAAACAACAGATGTACCAAGGACTATCTACGAATTGGAAAAAAGCTTAAACACTAGATATAGAAATAGACCAGTCTTCTTATTATTTGTAGGATGTACAGCAAAGTATGATCCATTGGGATTAGAAGGATTTCTAAATTACCTCCTATTTAGCGGAGATAAATTACCTCAAGAGCTGTCTCCCAGAGTAAAACTAGTTACTGGAATTTGTTGTGGTTTTAACGATTACCTAGCGGGGAATCTAAAAGACGTGAAAAATAGTGTTGAGAAGATAAATCGGTTAAGAATTGAACAAAATGCCGCTGGTATCTATTTTCTATGCCCAGAGGGATTGTATGTTTATAATAAGTTCAGTGAACAGAAGGGAATATTTGCGTATGAAGTTATTAAAAATGAACTAAAGGAGAAAGAAGCACATTTGGGATGCTGGGCTAAGAAGCTAGGATACACTTCACGATATAATGAATGTGCAGGGTTGTTCTTGACATCTTATAAAGGCAATCCACTTAAGGCTACTAAAAAAGGTTTCTTGACCGTATGTCCATTTTCTACGTGGAAGTTTGGAACAATATCAGTGTATAGTTTATTCCTAGAAAAGAAAGAGGTAAAGGAACTTGAGGAAGAAAAAGTCATGATAAATGAGAATGTAATATTTGATTTGTTAGTGAGGGCCATTGCAGATGGTTTAATAGCTTCTAAGGATGAAGTCGCCGAGAAAGTAGTCATGTGGAGTTTAGGAGGTAGCCAATACTTCTTATTGTTGACTATTCCAATTTTCTCTAAATATATAAGCAGTGAGCTCATACGTAAACTATCCTCTGACTCCAGAGTAAAGGAATTTTTATCTAAACTATCACAAGATACACATCTGCTAAACCAGAAAATTTCCACATATAAGGATTATCTTTCGAGCTATAATTTTAACAATGAAATAAACGCCCTACTAGAAGAAATAGCAAAATCAAATAAACTAGATTATTCTGTAAAAGATTTAGTTAACACTAATGAATTTTTAAATGCATTAAAAGAAGCCTTAAGAAGATCTATAAACGAAAACTTAATCGTAAGTGTGATAAATAATATTATTTACTTATAATCAACAATAAAATATCGTTTCTTATCGTAGTCGAAATATATTAAACCATTTCTTCTCATGAATCTAAATAGCGGAACAAGCCTTTTAGGAAGCTTATCATCCAAATCTTGCTCATTTATAGTTTGAGAAAAGTAGAAGTTGAGAAGTTCTATTGTATCTCTGAATGTTATAAGTTTTCTCGAGCTATCTAGCTCAACTACATAGTAATTTCTGCTTATGTTTCCAATACTGTCATCGAGAATAACATAGGCTGATGAAAGAATTTGTTCACATAAACTCACGTTTTGCTGAACTCCTCTTTCTTTACTCTTAATTAGATATTGTAGAAGCTTCTCTATCTCATTTAATTTGTTTAGAACTTCATTGTTTTCCTTCCTAATCGCTGTACCTTGCCTTATATCACGTTGATTATTGAATATTAAATCTATTATCTCGTCTTCACTCATACTAACTAAGGATTAAAAAATAATAATGGTGAGTGTATGAAAAAAGTGAAACTTCTCTATTTTGCATTCATTAAAGATATAACCCATAAATCGAATGAAGTATTGGAAACTGAGTGTGAGGACGTTGACTGCCTCATTGAACAACTAGGTAAAATGTACGGAAATGAATTAGTAAACTTCTTGAAAAATGGAATAAACGGGATAAAAGTTTCAATTTTGGTAAATGGTTCAGCATCAACTAAGAATATTAAAGAAGGAGATGAGGTAGCACTATTACCACCACCTTCTGGTGGAGATTTAATTATAGGGAAAAGGTTTGACTTACTTGAGGAAATTAGAAAATTCAGAGAAAAAGCCCCTCCGGAAGCAGGCTCTTTAGTTGTTTATGTAGGTTTTGTTAAGGGTATAGTAGACAATCACAAAGTCTTAGAACTGAGATACGAAGCTTATGAAGAGTACACTAGGAAGAGGTTTCTAGAAATAAAAGAAGAAATGAAGAGGAAATATAGTGACTTGATTGACCTTGAGATAATACATGTAATAGAGTCCATGAAACCTGGAGAGAATGTCTTACTTATAATGGCCCTAGGCAAGGGAAGAAAAGATGCCATAGATGCGGTGAAAGAAACATTGGAATTGGTTAAACATAGCACTGGAATTTGGAAATTGGAAATAAGAGATGATGGAGAATATTGGGTAGTAGCTGGAAATACGAGAGTGAAAAAGCAATGATTAAACCAGTTGGAATGACCGTAGCTGGATTAGATACTGGTAATGGAGCCGGAGGAGAGACTGATCTAAGAGTTTTTGAAGTATTAGGAATTCACGGAGTTTTTGCAATTACTGCAATAACAGCTCAAAGTACAAGAGGTATAAAAGATATTAATGTTGTTAGCTCTGAATTCCTTAAAAAACAGATAGAAACATTACTTGATGACTTCAATGTCGAAGCTGTTAAGATGGGAATGATATATACAAAAGGACAGTTTCAAGTTGTGAATGAATTATTACACGATTCTTTTTTAGTAGTAGACCCAGTACTGTACGCAAAGGATGGAACTCCACTAATAAAAGACGTTGAAGATTACAAGAAGATAATTTTACCCATTGCCAAGGTAATAACACCAAACATAATAGAAGCATCTGCAATTAGCGGTATTAAGGTAGAAAAGGAAAGTGATCTAGTTATTGTATGTAAAAAGATAAGGGAGACTTACAATATTGCTCACGTAATAATTAAGGGAGGCCATAGTAAGGGAGATTTTAGCTTCGATTACATGTGTAATGAAGAGGGAGTATATAAGATAGGTTATCACAAGATACAAGCGAAAGACACACATGGTACCGGCAGCGTATTTGCAACTGCGTTTACTGCAGAATATATAAAGACAAAGGATGTAAAATTGGCCTTTAGGAAAGCAAGAGATTTTGTTCAATCCTCAATAGAATATGGACTTAATATAGGGAAAGGTGTAGGACCAGTTAACGTAAGTGCTGAGATTATGAAGAAGTCTATGAAATATGAAGTAGTTGAGGAGATGAGAAGATTTGCAGACTTTGTTGAAAATAACGAGAAATTCTGGATTTTAATACCCGAAGTACAATCGAATCTAGCACACAGTATAAAACCAGAATACGTTAGGGATCTAAACGACATTTCTACATTTAGAGGTAGAATAATAAGGAGGTGGGATAGAAAGGTAATTGTTGGCCATCCCGTCGTGTTTGGAAATCCGACCCATACAGCCAGAATGTTATTATCAATTATTCTTAAGGGAATGGATAGTACTTGCTTAATGAACATTAGATACGACGATAAGATAGTTGAGAGTTTTAAGGGAATTGGTTATGAAACTGTTGAGATTAATAGGGAATTGGAACCTAGCCATGGTGAAGGAAAGACGATGCAGTGGATTATTGAGTATATAAGTAGTGAATACGGTAGGATACCTAATGTAATTTACGATAAAGGTACCAAGGGAAAGGAGGCAATGATTAGATTTTGGACAAAAAATATGGAGGAAATGATAGAAGCTTTAGATAACTTATTAAAAATGCTGTAGCTTCATTTTAACTTAAGATGAAACTGGAGAGATTGTTGGAAGGCGCTAAAAATTTAGTTAGAACTGGTTGGATGCAGAATGGGATCCCATCAGCAATGGGAGAAACGGTGGCTTCACATAGTTTTGAAGCGTCAGTCTTGGCCTATGTACTTTCTACCGAGCTTAAGAGAAAAGGAGTTGAAATTGATCCAGAACATAGTGCAGTTATTGCTCTATTTCATGATGCAGGGGAGACTTTACTAGGAGATTTACCAAAGTGGGCTACTAATAGAATTAATAAAAGGGAAGCTGAAGTGGAGGCATTTGACGAATTGGGAATAGGAAAGGATCTTTTCCTTGAACTTAAGGAGTTAAAGACTAATGAGGCTAAAGTAGCTAAGTTATCAGATAGGCTTTCAACATATTTACAAGGATTAAGATACAAGAGAATCGGATTTAATGTTGATGAGATAATCTTAAGTTACGCAGAGGAAATAGATAAATTACTTTCCATAGAGCCTTTGAATCAGATAAGAGAACTGGTTACTAAAATAATGAATAGTTTAAATAAGATGAATCCAAAATAATAAGCAGTGAAATGATATGAAGGTAGGTCCTGGGAAAAAAGCCCCAGATGAGATAAACGTATTCATAGAAATACCCATGGGTTCAAACATTAAATATGAGTATGATGAAGAGGAAGAGGTTATTAAAGTAGATAGAGTGTTGTATACGTCAATGGTATATCCGTTTAATTATGGCTTTATTCCAGAGACTTTAGAAGAAGATGGAGATCCATTAGATGTGTTGGTTCTAGGAAATTACTCATTAATGCCTGGGACGGTAATAGAAGCAAGACCTATAGGAATGATTTACATGAGGGATGAGGAAGGTGAGGACGCGAAGGTAATAGCAGTGCCAAGGAATAAGACGGACCCTTCATTTTCTAATATTAATGATGTTAAAGATCTTCCAGAGGCTACAAGGAATAAGATTGTACATTTCTTTGAACACTATAAAGAACTGGAACCAAATAAATGGGTAAAAATAAGTGGATGGGGAGGCGTAGCCGAGGCTAAGGAAAGAATTAAAAAAGCAATTGACAGAAAGAAACAAGGATGATAAGGGAAATTTTTGAAATTTTACTTTTTATATCCTCCTCTATTACATCTTTATGGATACTTCTTCAAGCATTTTACTATAAAGTTTCCAATGAAAATTTAGTACAAGTATTGGATAATGATAGAAACAATTCTAATAAGAAAATAGATATAATAGTTGCGATAAAGGACGAAAACGAGAGAACTATAAAAGAGTTAATCGATAATTTATCGGAATTGGACTACAGACCTTACAGAGTTATAATAATTTCTGATGATTCGTTGGAAAATTTTGAGAAAATTATGAAAGTTGTAGATAGAATTCCAGAGAATTTCGTAATTATAAGGAGACCAGAAAATGGGGGAAGAAAAGCTGGAGCACTAAACTTTGCCTTTAACCTTTCAGATGGAGAATTATTAGTGTTTCTTGACGCTGAAGCCAGAGTAGAAAAGAACTTTTTACGTAAAATTTCTAAACTTAATTACGATGCTGCTGCGTTTAGGCTAAAAGTCAGAGATCCTATCACACCAGTCCAAAAGATATACTCTCACACTAATGAATTCGTAATGAATGCCTTATTTAAGGCAAGAGAGAAGTTAGGCCTAATAATTTTTGCAAATGGTTCAGCATTTGCAATAAGGAGAGATATTTTAAGGAAAATAGGCGGATGGAAAGAAAATATTGTAGCGGAAGATTTAGAGCTAGGTATTAGACTTGCTCTAAATGGTATTAGAGTGAAATATGTTGATGATATTGTAGTTTATACCTTAGCCCCTTATACTCTAACTGATTTATATAACCAAATTAAAAGATGGGCTTATGGCTCTGGAGAATTGCTCGCCTACAGCATGAGACTGTTTAAATTAGGAGCAAAGGGAATTGAGGGATTTATTTATTCTCAACAATGGGGATTGTACCCCTTATATCTATTAGTATTTTTGATTGTTATCTCCCTTCAGTTTACATTAAATATAAACTATCTGTACGTCTTTAGCTCACTGATCCCAATACTGGTCTCAAATGGAATTTATATAACTCTAATAAAACCTAAGGATGACTATAGAAGTGGGATTGTAACCATAATCGCTTCCCTTATAGGTTACGTTCAAGGAGTATTTAAAGTAAGGTTCAAATGGAAAGTCACTCCTAAAAACCACATTGTAAAAGAAGAAGAAATCTTGAGTATAAAAATATTGGGAGTTATTCTCGCAATTATGGCATATGTTAATAGTCTTTTCAATAACACTCTTTCATCTTTGTTGTTAATCTTGGTTTCAATTATTCTTTTAATTCTATAGCTTTTGTCCTGGCCATTGATTGAACTTCTTTTAGAGCTTCTTCTGGCTTTAAGCTATACTTTATTATATAGTTCTTCACAAGCTTATAACTCTCCTCACTCTGTATTATCTCCCTGGAAGACGCTAATAATTTTAGGAATAATGCTCTCCTCTCCATTTCTCTCTTAACATCATCTATACTAAGGCCAGCTTCCTCTATTCTATTTTTTAATACTCTGGCAGAGTCAAGATTGATTGCAAACGCGTCACTTTTCGGATCCCAACTCGAGACCCTTCTATAATCATTCCAACTAACTATTTCATCAACTGCTACAACACGTCTCCTTAGAACGATCTTCTCGCCTACATATACTGGTAACCTCCTAATTGTCATCATTATGTTCATCATAGGTATCCACTCTTGTGGAATGTTAAGGGGCTCATTCATAAGCCTCTTTATTGCAGAGTCCGTATTATACGCGTGGAATGTCGTAGCACCACCGTGTCCAGTTGATATCGCTTGGAATAATACGTAAGCCTCTTGTCCTCTTATCTCACCTACCACTATTATATCTGGCCTATATCTGAGGGATAATTTTAGCAAATCCATTAATGAAATCTCTTTGCCTACTCCTGCATATGCTGGTCTAGCGTAAAGTTGAACCCAATTAGTATGCGCTAATCTGATTTCCGGAATATCTTCTATAGAGACAATTTTCATGCTCTCTTTTACTAGATTCAGAACTGCATTAAGCAAAGTGGTCTTTCCAGCACCAGTAACTCCTATTGACATTATACTCATTCTCAGATCCATTCCATACCATAGATATGCGGCCAACTCTGGAGATAAGGTGCCAGAATTGATTAAATCTAGTATCGTAATAGGCCTTTCACTAAATCTTCTTATCACTACTGAAGAACCACTGGCTGATACCTCACGCCTAAATGTTGCGGCAATCCTATCACCATTTGGTAACATACCGTCTTGTATTGGTTCAGCAACTGAAATTGACTTACCAGTGGTTGAAAGCATTCTTAGTACTAATTGATCCAGCAATTCCTCACCATCTATCATAATATTAAGTTGTGGAGATATCTTCATGTTCTTAGTAAACATAATGTTAGTTGGAACGTATTCATAACTTCTATGATATACATAGACTGGATTATTCAAACCAGAAACAGAAATATCTTCTATATTCTTATCAGCAACCAGTGAAGTTAATACGTTGTATCCGAACATGTTCCTTAATAGGTAATATAACGTAACTCTTGCGTTTGTACTTAGTATGTATATATCTCCCCTTTTCTCTTGGATAATATTAAGATTAGATCTTTTCTTACTAAGTTCGAATATAATTTTCGCAAGGTCAAGCGAGGGTGTCTTGGAAAGTAATTCTCTCTCTACCTCTTCTATGAATATATTATACATGTTGTAAATGGTATCATTTACTGGTGGTTCTAATAAAACGTATTTGTATATACCCTTCCTTTCATCAAAGGTAATAAAGATGTGAGGATTCGGCAATACTAACTCTATATTATTTTGGGCTATATTGGACTTAACATCCTCTGGGGCTAAGCTTAGTATATTCACTTCGTAGTCTGCAACAATTGTAGTTACCTCTTCTGGAAAAGGACTAACTGGATAGAGTGTTATAGGTAACTCTGCTATAGGCAATTGCTTAACGGTGGGTTTGCCTTTTGGCAAGAGAGATTTTAAAATTTTACTCATTATATATCACTTCTCCATCTAGATTATAAAGATGTTGACGAAGGAGATATAGAAGGTATTAGAGATATATGTAATGATATGACAACTAAGATAGCAGTTATAACTACTAAAATCGCCGAATGTATAAAGCCAGCTGCCGTTTTGCCATAGCCTATTTTCCCTACTAGTAATCCAGCCAAAAACGAGTTAAAGAGTGCCGAAATAGAGATTACGTAGAGGGATTTGGGCAAGATCACAGTAGCATTGGATAATGGTCCATAAGATAAAGCCAAAGATTGATGAGATATTAAGGTAAACATAGCGTTACCCAATAGAATAGACGCTACTAAGGCTAAAATAATTCCTATATACGGTGCATATAGTAACACTCTTATTTTGGCGTTATAGTTTCTCCTTATCCTTATTTGAGCATCTACTTGTTCTGCTAATGACTCAACTGTCTCTGGTGTCAAACTACCAATTTCTATCATATCCGCTAATGAAATTAAGGAAACTCTACTAGAAAAGTCCAATATTCTCTCTGAGGCTATCTTAAAGGCGTCCTTTAAGGGGACACCTAACAGAGAATAAGCGTAAATGGTATTCAGTATATCTCTGAACTTTCCCATTTCCGGGGAATCCTTTAAGTTTTTAACTACAGTAGCTGGATTTAACCCAGCTCTAAGTCCCTCAGCAACAGCTCTTAGAAAAGAAACGACATAGACGTCATATCCTGTACCTTCCCTCAATTCCCTAATTGCAATTACTGCTGGAGGTATGACAGCTATTAATAGACCTACTGTAAATGCTAATACAGATAACGGTATTTGCTGTACACCACCATTCAAAAATAGTAGGTATAAAAGAAGAGGAATTGGGTCCTTTATTAAATATAGTACGATAAATGATATGACTATCCCTAAGGGGAAGGTAATATAAAATACCTTGTACGCTTTTAATGATCTCTCTGGAAATCTAAATTGGGTTTGATCTACAACCCATATGAATAGTAGATTTATCAATGGTATCATAATCATTGCGAAAATAGCCATTATAGGAAATGGGACTGAACCAAAGAGAGATGGAAATATTGCTTGTAACAATAAAACCAGAAAGAACGTTATGAAACCGGAGGAAAGCCAAATTACGAAACCCTCAGCAATTCCGGACAAGTTTTCTGCTGCGGTAGAAGCTAAAGTTTCTATATTCTTTAGAATATCTTTAGTCTTAGCTTCCATTGTATCTAGAACTGGAGCTCCGGTTCTTACAGCAGTAACGTAAGTTATTAAAAACTCATTAAATACTTTCGAAGGTGAGTAGTTTAATGATTCGACTATTGCGCTTTCTACACCTTCTCCTAGATATTTAACTCTCTTATTGACATATGAGGCGATTTGACTAGCGTAGTGCATTGCTGTGGATTTAGATAAGTAGTCGAAAACGTATCTTGCACTTAGACCAGATCTTAAGAAAACGTTAAATACTGCAGCGAATGCTGGAGCTTCACTATCCAGACCTATTCTTCTATTCTCAGTTGATTGAGATAATTGAAGAATTTGCATCAAATAAACAACAGGCGGTATTATTACACCGAATATTATCAATGTTAAAAACCCTGCCAAATATTTTGTAAGTAATGTAAATCTATATAGCTCAAAGAACCTAATAGAAAACGCTATTAATAGCGCTGAAATGGCAATTGAAAGTATCAGAGTAAGAAATAGCTTAGATGCAAATAAACGAGGATCTTGACTTATACCAGCTTTTTTGATTTTCATATCCACGCTTTTAACTAAACCATTGATAATACTGGAATTGTAAAATAATAATTCAATTTTAGATGGGCCTTGATTGTTGAGAGATTGTTTGTTATCACGCCTATTAAATATACTCATTCTATTGTTACTTTCTCATAAACCTATACTTAAATTTATATAGAAAATTTTACTTTACATGAATCTCAACTATGTCTTTATCTTCTAGAACATGTGAGGGACCAACTTTCTGTCCCTGAAACTTTACCGACCTTCCCCAAACCCTGGCATATCTAAAATTTTCAGCCAATGATGAATGCAGTTTCCTTGCTACGTCTAGAACAGTGGAACCTTTTTTAAGTATCAAAGGATCCTTAGTTGGTTCTTCCCCAGGCTCCTTTGTGTAAATTCTGATCACCTCTAACATCTCAAACAGAAGCTTAGGTAACTTATCTATTTGATCAATACTCAATATTGGAAACTCGCCAATATCAAACCTCTCCTTAGAGATTATTACTGTAGGCTTATAGCTAACTGCTTCGAACATGGATTTCTCTATATCATCTAAGGCAACCTCACCTATGATCTTCACTATTGCTGATTTAATCCCAAAACTCTCTATATAATCCCTTACGGCTTTTTCATCGACGTCCACCAGTTTACCTAAATTTACTATCCTAATTCCAGAGATTCCATACCTTGTTCTCTCTATTATAACCCTCCCCTTAGGTTTTCTCAATAAGATATTATTCTCCTCCAAAAGATTCCTCATAAAGGATAGTTCTTCCTTATTGTTTACAACAATAATTACCTCATCTGCATTCCTTATTAGACCTATTGTCTTAGTGAGTGGAAGACTCTTAGGTGGGTTAACCAACTGTATTTGAACATCCTCATATTTAACCATGCCAGGCACTGGTAACTCGTTGAATTCTTGTTTTACATTGGTAAGTTTTTTCATTATTAAGGATCTTAGGAGTAAATCTCCTATCAAAATCGCTTGACCCGCACCCTCTTTCTCAACAAATAACGAAAAACCTCCGCTTTTCTTGCTCTTTCTTACCTCCATTTCTTCCCTTAATTCGGCCATTCGCCTCTTAGCCCAATATACCAGATTTTCGGTTCCCTTATGTTTAGGAACTTCCTTAAGAAATTCCTGCAAAGCTTGGAATTTCTCCTCCGGTGTCTTTGCGTCCATCACCTTTAGCCATTTAGCCTTGGCTTCAGCGGGTAAATTCGTTACCATAGTCTTCTACCCTCTTTACTTATATAATATAGTGGAGCAGTAGAACGTAAAATTTTCCATGATCTTCTGATAATGGGAGGTGGATTTGGGTTCTTCTCATAAAAGGACTTAAGCCACTTTATTGTTCTAGGATCAGCAGGGTATCCACTCCCGAAATCACCGTAAACTTTTTTCAACTCATCAATATAATTATCCCTTATTACTTTAGCAATAATGCTTGCTGCACTTGCTTCAACAAATAGGACATCCGCCTTGTGAACTACATTTGACTTATAACCTAGCTTTCTGATGAGCTCTATAACAGGCTTCTCTTCTCCCACTTTATCAACTGTTACTATTTCAGGATTGAAAACCGAAAGTGATAAAATTATCTTAGACACCGCATCATATGTGAGATCGTTCAAGTTGTAATTATCTATTTCGTAAGGAAAAACTTTAACTACTGTGAAAGCATCTACGGTACTTGCAATAATATCGAACAATTTCTCCCTTCTCTCCCTAGTTAATTGCTTACTATCCTTTACTCCAATGCCTTTAAGGAATTTTAGCTTTGAATCACTGATAACTACACCTGCAACTATCATTGGACCTATTAAGGCTCCACGACCTGCTTCGTCTATACCTATTCTCATATCCTCAATGAAATAACTAGTTTTGCCTCCCTTTTACCGTTTTTCATCTTTTCATTCTGATAACTCTCATTAACTTCAACGTCAACAATAGAAGATATCATCGATACAAGCTTTCTTGCAACACTTTTACTCATAAAATAATAATCCACACCCTCTCTACCCTCAATAACATCAGAAATATTATCCACTATGCTTGTAGAGAAAAAGGATTCGAAGAACGCTCTCTTCTTATCGTCAACTCCAATCTTACCTTTACTCCTCAGTTGAACTATGGCCTCATAATATCGTGTCTTTTTCCTAAAGCACGAGTCACATAATGTCCTTTCCATTTCTAAACTAATTATCGCCTCTTGGGAAAAGGGTTTACCTCTTACCTTCCCTCTAAATTCAATAGTAGCAAAGGAATTACCACTTGGATCCTTCCATATGCTCTTTATATCAAATGCGAACTCCTCTACGTTTTTATCAATGTCTATCTTATTCCCTAGTTCTCTTATTATAATATCTTCCACGACTGAAGCTAAAGATGTTGCTGAAGTCCTTATCCACTTTCCCTTAATCCATTGTGCACCACAGATCTTGCAATACTTTCCGGTTATCCTTTTAGGTACTTCTATCAGTTTTTTAGATTTTACATAGCAGTCCACGCAGAGTGAGTCTATTAGCTCAACATTTTGCTTTCCGCATAGCACACAGAACTTCCCTGACATAAATTTCACACATTATAAACTTGAGCGAATTTTACACCAGCTACATTGATGACAGAATCCTTGTGAACTAGCCCTCTCCTTATTGCCTCTTCTACCGCGTAATTCCCTACAATACTCATAACTGTAGCCTCATCGATCAATGAAAGGGCATAATCTAATTCTACGGACTCTCCTCCGTAAAACTTCTCACTAACATCGAGTATTATTTCCCCTTCTCTAAATACTTTCCCTAATAGTTCCTCCTGACATATATTTACCAGTGTCATACCTTGTGCTCTAATTATATTTAGAAACACTCTCATAGAGGTTTCACTGGTGTTTGAGCTCCACACGCTAGACAGACTATATACCAGCTCTTCTTCTCCTTCTTTAGTACAGTGTCTAGGCTTTTACAAGTACTACATTCAACGTATGCCTTCAAAAATCTTTCCATTAAGGTATTTATTACTTGTGAGGAGAATTTTCCTTGAATTATAAGTTCACCTTTATCGTCCACATTACCAGGTGCAGCCAATTCCTTTAGCAAGTATTTCATACATATTTTATCTTCTCTTCTAATTCTATCACAATATTCCGCAAAGTTTCTAATCATGGTGGTATTTCCTATATTGAGTATTATTAGATTAGGTAGTGCTTGTGTACCTTCCTTACGACCCTTTTCTGGTAATTTTGAGTATAGTCTATCAAGCATTTCCACGTATTCTTTTTCTGAATTCACATTAAATCTATAAGCACATAGGGTTTAAAATACTACTGAAGAAAATGAAAACCATCTACGTTGAGACATATGGGTGCGCATTAAATAGGGCAGATACTTACGTAATGATGACGTTGCTTAAAAATGAGGGTTATAATTTTGTAGAAAACCCTGAGAACGCAGATATAATTATACTCAATACTTGCGCAGTAAGGTTAGAAACTGAAGAGAGAATGAAACAAAGAATTAAGGAATTAAACACGTTATCAAAAAAATTAGTGGTAGCAGGATGTATGAGTAGTGCAGAACCAGCTACAGTCCTTTCCATAGCTCCAAATGCGTCATTAATAGGTCCACAATCAGTTGAAAGAATAATCGATGTAATTAAATCAGAGGAGCGTAAAATTGTCCTTGAGGGCGATAGAGCACTTATAACTCCTAGAACTTTCGATGGAAAAATTGCAATAATTCCAGTAGCTGACGGATGTGCAGGAAATTGCAGCTTCTGCATAACTAAACTAGCAAGGAGGAAGTTGAGGAGCTATCCATTAAGGGAAATAGTTAATGCTGTGAGAGATGCCGTACAAGCCGGTGCTAAAGAAATAGAATTAACTGGTCAAGATACTGCAGCTTATGGGTTAGATCTAGGAGGATCTATAAGTTTAGTTGATGTAGTAAATAAAGTAACGGAAATTGATGGAGACTTTATGATAAGAATTGGCATGATGACGCCAGAACAAGCTATGAGAATAATAGATAATTTAATAGAAATCATGAGAAACCCTAAGGTGTATAAGTTTATCCATTTACCGGTCCAAAGTGGAGATGATAGAGTATTAAAGCTAATGAATAGGAAATATACAATAGACGAATATAAAGAGTTGGTAAGTGAAATAAGAAGTAAAATACCATTTGTCAATATAACTACTGATATAATTATAGGTCATCCTGGAGAAGATGAAGATGCATTTAATAATACCCTATTGCTTATGAAGGAATTAAGATTTGAAAGGATACATTTAGCAATGTATTCCATCAGGCCAAATACTAGAAGTGCATCAATGCCCCAGGTTCCAGATAGTGTAAAGAAAAAGAGAATTCAAATAGCTAATAAACTATATGAGGATATCGCGTTATCTATTCATTTAGAATACGTGGGAAGTACTAGCAGAGTTATCACAACAGAATTAGGTCGTAAAGGATCTGTAGTAGGAAGATTGGTGAATTATATTCCAGTCGTGATTAGGTCTGAAAATGTAGAACTAGGAAAGTGGTATAATGTTAAAATAACTGAAGCATCATTTTATGACTTGCGTGGAGTTTTTGCTTAAAAAATTTAAACCTAATGAATGAATGTATATTCAGTATGCCGGAAAGTGTATATATCGCATCAGCTGTTAGAACGCCCATTGGAAAGTTTGGCGGTGCTTTAAAAAATCTGTCCCCGGTGGATCTAGGTTCAATAGTAATTAGGGAAGCGCTAAGGAGAGCTAATATAGAACCAAGTAAGGTAGACATTGCAATTATGGGAAACGTCTTAAGAGCTGGACATGGCCAAGATATAGCCAGACAGTGCGCGATTAGAGCTGGAATTCCATACGAAATAGATGGATTTTCCGTAGATATGGTTTGCTCTTCGGGGATGATGAGCGTAATTACAGCTTCACAGATGATCAAATCTGGAGATGTTGACATAATAGTTGCAGGAGGGACGGAAAGTATGAGTCAAGCAACGTTCACAATAAAATCTGATATTAGGTGGGGTGTGAAAATGTTAATGAATAGAAATATTGAGCTTATTGATACCATGTTATACGATGGATTAACCGATCCATTCCTGCAGAAAGTAATGGGACAAGAGGCTGATATGGTTGCAAAAGCTCATAATATTTCAAGAAAAGAGTTGGATGAAGTTGCTTATCAAAGTCATCTTAGGGCTCATAAGGCTACAGTTAATGGATACTTTAAGTCAGAAATCGTTGAGATTAAAACTGATGTAAAAGTAGTTAATGTCGATGAGGGTATAAGAGCTGACACCAGCTTAGATAAGCTTTCAACTTTACCTCCAGCGTTTACCGATGGTGGCCCACACACAGCTGGGAATTCGTCACAAATATCTGATGGTGCGACAGCGTTGGTATTAATGAGTGAAAAAGCAATTAAGGAACTTAAAATAGAACCCATAGCCCGAATTCTAGGGTATAGTTGGGTGGGTATAGAGAGTTGGAGGTTTACCGAGGCGCCGATCTTTGCTATTAAAAAATTATTAAACAAATTAAATACTGATATAAAGCATTTCGATTATTTTGAGAATAATGAGGCATTCGCTGTAAATAATGTACTAGTAAATAGGTACTTGGGAATACCTTATGATAGACTTAACGTTTTTGGAGGGGCTATAGCGTTAGGTCATCCAATAGGTGCAAGTGGCGCCAGAATTATTGTAACGCTCTTAAACGTATTATCTAAAATGGGTGGGGCAAGAGGAATAGCTAGTATCTGCCATGGAATTGGAGGATCAACTGCGGTCGCTATCGAGCTCTTGAGAGAGATGAAGTAATTTTTTATGCATATATAACAATAGACTACTGTAGGTGAATAAATAAGTTGCCTAAGAAAGATAGAGCGCAGGAAGCGCCTAGTAGAGATGTACCAAAGCCTGAAGAGGGACAGACTATATGTGTAGTTAAGAAAATGTTAGGTGGAGATCATTTAATAGTATTGTGTATGGATGGAAAGGAGAGATTAGCTAGAATACCTGGTAAAATAAGGAAGAAGATGTGGATGAGAGAAGGAGATGTGGTGCTTGTTGGTATTTGGGATTTTCAACCCAATCGTTGCGATATATTGTATAAGTATGGAAATGATGAAATAAAGAGACTTGTTAACGAGAATATCATAAGTAGGGAAGTAATTGACCAGTTAAGAGGATAGATTTTGACGGAATTACCAAAGAAGACTAAAGACGAAAAAAGACGTAAAGACGAAGATCTTTTTAAAGTAGTAGATTCCACAATAGATTATAGGACTTACCTAAATTTAATTCAAATAGCTAGAAGATTGAACATTGAGGAGTATTTGGGTGCAATATCGTCTGGGAAAGAAGCTAGGATATATCCTGCCAAGACTTTCGATAATAAGTACTATGCGCTAAAGATATACTACACATCCGCAGCGCAAAGTAAAAGAGCCATTAAAAAATATACTGTTGGCGATATAAGATTCGAAGACGTAAAGGTAACCAATACTAAACAACTTATTAATACTTGGGCGAAAAAGGAATTCAAAAACCTTAGTAGGCTATATGAGGCTGGAACTAGAGTACCAAAACCTATTCTAGTTTACGAAAACATTCTTGTAATGGAATTTATTGGTGAAAATGGCCTAAGGGCTCCCCTTTTGAAGGAGTTAAATGATGAAGAAATTACGCAAGAATTGTATGA
This sequence comes from Saccharolobus shibatae B12, assembly GCF_019175345.1. Taxonomy (NCBI): domain Archaea; kingdom Thermoproteati; phylum Thermoproteota; class Thermoprotei; order Sulfolobales; family Sulfolobaceae; genus Saccharolobus; species Saccharolobus shibatae. The sequence continues at coordinate 1,114,423 of NZ_CP077717.1, forward strand.
TGACCTAATTCAACAAGTGGAAATTATGACGAAAAGAGCTAAATTGGTTCACGGAGACTTAAGTGAGTATAATGTAATGGTTTATGATAATAAATGCTACATAATTGATGTGAGCCAAGCAGTTCCCATAGATTACGAAGATGCGATTATGTTATTGAAAAGAGACCTCGATAACATAAATAGATTTTTTGAGGATAAAGGAATAAATATAAAGCCCACAGAAGAGTTATTGATAGAATTCGGAGTTTCCGGGGATTGATAATCTTGTTCACTACGGTAGAAGATGAGAAATTAGAAGTAGTTAAAAAAATCATTGAGAAACTTGAGCAGTTTACAGATACTAAGATTATGTACGATGAAAGAACTAAGACTTTCAATATACTTCCTAAGGGTCAAAATCAATATGAAGCCCTCAAGGCTGTGTCAGTAATAAGAGCAATAGGTCTAGGATTCGATGAGCAATCCGCCTTTAGATTACTCAGTGACGAATATATTTTAGATGTGATAGATTTGAAAACACTCATAGGAAGTAATCCAGATGCAATAAGAAGAGTAAAGGGAAGGATAATAGGCGAAGGTGGAAAAGCTAAAAGAATAATTCAAGAGTATACCGGGGTTGATATATCAATTTACGGCCATTATATAGGAATAATAGGACCTTATGATCAAGTTCAAATAGCAAGGAAGGCCATAGAGCTTTTGATTGACGGAAAAGAACATTCCTCAGTCTATAAATTTCTAGATAAAGCAGAAAAAGATCTGATAATATACAAAACCTCTAAATTAGGAAGAAAAGGGATTAACGAGATCAAGGGCAATCGGTAAGTGATATCTATTACTAATAGTCCTTATTACATTAGAATACGAATCTAAAACTTCTCTATTTTTCTCATTTTCCAAAAATACTTTCAGCTCTTCCGATTGTTTCATATAAGCCAATTTAAAGAACCTATACAATATTCTTTTTGGTTCACTAAGAATTTCTTCAGTTAAAAGAAGATTTGGCTTAGGTATCATAGATAAGGTCAAATGAACCCCATCTAATAATGCTATCATCGCTACCTTATAGGCACTATATTCCCTTGTAGGAGATTTTTTACTAGCCTTTACTTCTACATAATACTTAATACCATTCTTTTCAGCTTCTATATCATGAGTTGGCATATCGACTGACTTGATATTTTCAAAATTCATTTCTTGTAATATTCGCCTAGCCCTATACTCCATGGCAAAGCCAAAGATTATGCCTCTAGCTCTAGATAACGCGTAATTTATTTCATCTTCATCAAAGCCGTACTCTGACTTTAGTTCACGAATCAGATCCACATAGCAATATAAATATGCAATAATAAAAATCTAGCACTTTATTTTAACGCCTCCTAATTTCCTCCTACCTTCTGCCCTAATTTTGCTTACGTCATATGCAGAAGCATGGGAAGCATTTAAACCAAATTGACAATACAAATCTATTTCAAAGTTATATTCAGTATATATACCAACTTCATTAAGATTCTTGTTAGCGTCATCGATTGAAGAGGAATCCTTAACTAAGCTATAAAGAGGACTAGTCTCGGCTACCTTAATGGGATCAAGAAAGAACATAATAGCTGAGACTGGAGTAACGAAAACATTTCTTGTACCATTTCTAATGGGTATGTCTCCATACAACCCCTTAAATGCTTCAAAAGGTATCTTTGATGCTTCAGTATTAACTTCATTTAGGACTCTCTCTACTCGACTTGCTGTTTCCCTATCATAACCTTTAATATCCAGTAAACCGTTCAACGAAGCTATTTCACTGATTCGCTTAAGAAAGTAATCGTATTGTAATTCTCCATCACTGCCACTACCTATAACTCCTAACATAACATTATATCCATCTTCCTCTAGCTTGACAAGAGAGGCTAAAGAGATAAAATCAATGAGTGGACTACCCAAGGTTTCCTCACAACCCTTAGCTAATACGTCGCCTCCTGCATCTACTCCAACTATTAGATCAATTTTCTCTCTATTTACAAATTCCTTTAATGATGAATAAAGACCCATGGCTCCACTTTTATTGCAAATTCCGTAAGCTCCATCCAACTCTAATGACCTAATGACCCTTACTAATTGAGGTACTACTTGCCTACTGCCTCTGATCGCATAAGTATCTTTATTAACCTTGTATAAACCTTGGTTTACTAGAATAGCGTTTCTTAAATCGTCAAAGCATATGGGTCCCGGTATGGGATCTTCTACATATCTCTCCCAAACCACTGCACCTAGCAAAACGTTATAGCCTAACTTTCTCAAGTAACTATATGCCACTATCGCAGATACTATGTCGCCTCCACCGCCTATCCCGAAAACAAATGCTTTCATATTTAAACCTTTTCCTACTTTATACTTTAAGTTATCCTAATAATACCACTACAACGTCATACCATCCGGCGATTTAGTATTATCTGATCTCTCTCTCATATTTTCATCCACCAAGCAGAATTGATAGGGAATATATCTTGAGCACGGAAATTGATAGTAAAAACGTATCAATGGACATGTTTACGACTTATGAGGAGGAGTTAAGAGTAGGAGAGGCATTGGCTCACATACTGGCAGCTGCATCCATAGTAATCGAATTGGAAGGGGAGAGCGAGGAAGTGAGAAATACCATAATGAAATACGTCGATCTTTGGATTTCTAAATTATCACCAATTGACTATTCTCCGGGAATGGCAGAAGTGATAGGTTCTAAGGTTAGAAGGAAAATAACAAAGATCTTTGATGAAATAAGTGAAAATGAATTAGGAGATATATTAGATTTCATCATAGACTTTAAGAGAAAACTAGATATTGGCACATTAGAAACTGAAATATTAGAGTTGGAAGTTAGGGTGGAAAAAGTTCTTAGGGTGTTAGGAATAGATATAAATGACGTAAGACAATTCTTTAATTTCACTAACGTGGAGAAAAGAGCCAATAGGCTAATAGCATTGGCCACAATATCGATAGGTATTGCATCAGTATGGGATGAAAAATGGACAGCGGAATTACAATAATCGCGGAAAAATTAATCGACCCTAGTGTTAAGAAAGCGTGCAAAATGGTGGTCAAAGATGATGAGATAATTAAATTAGTCGGAATTTCGTCAAAGAAGTTAGCCTTAAATGTTATAGATAAAGTATCTTTTTGGTTAGTTTATGAAAATAACAATTTGTTATATTGCAAATTATGTAACAGAGGACCCTTCACGAAAAAAGGACTTTATTTACACTTAAGCAGAGTCCATAGGAGAGAGATAAGAGAAATGCTAGAGGAAGAATTAAGACATGAAATAAGAACAATAATCTAATATAAAGTGCCTAATGCTCTATCTAAATCCTCTATCAAGTCATTTACATCTTCTATTCCAACAGATAGTCTGAGAAGACTATCTGTTATCCCAACTATCTTCCTCTCTTCTAAACTCAGTGTCCTATGAGACATGGTAGCTGGGTGCGATATAACGGAATTCACTCCACCAAGCGTTTGTGCAGGAATTATTAACTTAAGTGATTTCATTACTTTCAATGCATTTTCTTGACCTCCATTTACTTCAAAACTTAAAACGCCTCCAAATCCCTTGAGGACCTTTCTAGCTATTTCATAATCTACGTGAGATTTAAGACCAGGGTAATACACCTTTATAACTTTAGGATGTCCTTCTAAAAATTCAGCTATTTGCTCCGCATTCCTATTAATAACATCCATCCTTATTTTAAGAGTCTTAATACCCCTTAAAGTCAGATATGCCGCATGGGGATCTAAGGAAGTACCTAATGTTCTTCTCATTTGGTCTATAACATTTAAGTACTTACCATAACCAGCAGCTAATCCTGCTATTACATCATTATGGCCAGCCAAAAACTTCGATGCGCTATGAACCACTATATCAGCACCCAACTCTAAGGGCTTTTGATTTATTGGAGTGGAAAAAGTCGCATCCACAATTAATATACTTCCTCTTTCTTTTGCAACCTTGGATAATTCACTAATATCGACAACCCTTAATAATGGGTTCGTAATATTCTCTACAAATATTACATCGTACCTCTTAGACTTCGCTTTCTCTATTATATTATTACTACCAGGGTTTGATGCATCTACATCAATACCCCAGTTTTTAAGATAATCAGTAAAGAAACGATAAGACCTACCAAACATATCACGATGAACCAAAACACTATTGCCAGGCTTTAATAATGCTAAGGCAGATGTGGATATAGCACCCATCCCCGAAGAAAACGCAACACCCATCTCAGCGTTCTCAAGTTCTACGATTTTCTTAGTGAGTTCTAGAACAGTGGGATTTGCCTCCCTAGAATATCTGTATTTCTCTCCTTCAGGATAATGATAGGCAGTTGTCTGATATATTGGAGTAGTAATAGCACCAGTCGCTTCATCTATATCTTCCCTTACTGTTCTAGTTGCGTCTTTCAACCTCTACACCTCCAGCAATTTTGGCTTTGATAACTTTACATTCAACATTAAATTCATTACAAGTTTTAGTACCCTCTTCTGCAATTTTATTTTCATCGGTCATTTTATCGGTCAAAACTAAGATTGAAGGACCCGCGCCACTTACACAAGATCCTATTGCGTCGTATTTTATCGCGATTTGTTTAATTTTAGGATAGTATGGGAATAAGGGAAGTCGAGCTTTCTCCACAATTTCGTCATTTAAACCTAATCTTATCAGATCCCTCTCTCCTTTAACGAAGCCAATCAGCAAAGAGGACATATATCTTGAATTATTTATATACTCAGAAAGTTTAACTGTTTTAGGTACCATTTCTCTGGCCTTCTTAGTTTTCTCTTCAATATGTACATTTAATGGGACGAAAAGCAAAATATTAAATGAGTAATTTAAAGGAATTTCAATAACCTTAACTGGATTAACGGAAACTACGGAGACAACTCCGCCAAAAACACTAGCGGCGACATTATCTGGATGAGGAGACCCAGAAGAAGCGATCTCCCCGTACATGGCATACCTAACTACTTCTTCCTTGGATAAGTTAAGTTTAAATAAATTATTAAACGCCATAACAGCTGCTGCTGCAGAAGCTCCGCTACTCCCTAATCCTAAACCCTCGGGAATACCCTTTATCACTTTAACTCTAAGACTAGCCTTTATCCCTCTTTCCTCCATGATCCTAACTATTGGATAAGTAGCCGAGTTCTTAGTTGGCTCTAGTGGAATGTTTGAATTACTTTCAATTACGATATCCCCTGAATTCTTATTCTCAACGCAAATTTCAACAGTGTCAAAAAACGCAGTATGTGCCATCGATAATATATCAAAGCCGGAACCTAAGTTAGCTGAACTCGAATATGCCCTAGCTTTTTTACACTCCACAACCTAAATAATAATAATACTTATAAATTTCTTATTATCTCCTAAGAGCTTCAACAAGATAGATTTTGATTAGATAAAACAACTTCTGCTATCCAATAAGATCTCGTACATCTTATCGTTTTGACATTCTCCTCATCCTAAGTGATAGCGTAACATTCCAATTTATCTTATATTAAAGAATGATTAAGTGTTTACCCATGGCGTAACTTATCCTTACTTTTAATTACTTCTAATTCCGCCACGGCGCCCCTCTTAGGGGATCATACACTTTCACCCTTGAATCATTGGGGCTAGTCGAGGGAAACGTCACTCCTACGGTTGCAAACCCAGGTCTGTCAGAGACGGAGCATGTGGTGCCTACCCTCCCATCCGCCTTTCTCATAATGTTAGGAGGAGCAATCGAATTCCTCTCCAACAAAACACTCCCTATCTAAAATACCTAGCAGTCATTCTGACTACTCTAATACCCCCACTCTCGTGAGCAGAGCCCGTTATCAAGTAGGGGTTAAACACCTTGTCGACCTTCTCCACAATCCGCTTGTCCTTCTTCAGTTTCTTGCCGTTAAACAGGTTAACAGACGAAGTATACGCCTCAGAGATCTCCTCAACATTGAGTGGGTGAGCCTTAAGCAACTCAACCAACTTAACAACACCCCACTGGTGAATCCTATGGCTTAACTACATAAAAATCATAATAAATGCTTAAGCTTTCATGTTAATATTTATTAAATAATTCTACGAATAGTTGATGAGATAAAAGTGTCTAAAGAGAATATATTTGATGCTTTAAAATCTGGAAAAATAGATTATGTGAGAGTAGAATTTGTAGATATACTAGGGAATACTAAAGGTAGGTCTCTAAGGAGAGCGGAATTTGAAAACGTGATAAATAGCAACAAAGGAGTTGACTATCCAGAATCATTGGCATTGATGGACTACAAGGATAGGCCGATAAAGTCGAAGTATGAGGATATTATTGCTATCCCCGATCTTAACACCTTCGTTGCAATACCGTATTTAGAAAGAACTGCTAGAGTACTCTCATTTCTAGTCCAACCCGAGGGTTTATCATATCCATATTGTAGTAGATCTATACTCAATAAGGCAATAGAGAAGTTAAAGGAAGCAGGATATACCCTACGGGTTTCGTTTGAACCAACATTTTATCTCTTAAATTCTTCCCTAGATCCAGCAGATTATTCCAAAGCCTTCTCGTTGGAGGGATTATTAGAACAACAAAACTTTCTAAAATTACTTATAAAATATTTGGAAGAGATTGATATACAAGTTGAAACTATTAATAAACATTATGGCCCAGGTCAATACGAGGTTAAGCTTTCTCAAAAACCTGTTTTAGAAGCTGCAGACTCCCTGATTTCCAGTAGGGAAGTGATAAGAGATACTGCAAAAATGAATAATGTAATTGCTACTTTTATGCCGAAACCATTTAAAGACTACCCTAGTAGTAGTATGGACATTACATTAAGCTTGCAAACAACGGATGGAAAAGACATTATGTACGATCCCAATGACGCCAAGGGAATTGGTCTTAGCAAGATTGCATACAATTTCATTTCTGGAATATTAGAGCATCTCTCTTCAATATTATCTATCGCTGCACCGACTGTCAATTCATATAAGAGATTTAAGGAAGTAGTGACTCCAAATATGCCGGGGATAGGCACTGAAAGACATTACATAGTCAGAATTCCAAGTTATTATAAGGATACTCGTCAAGTAGAATTCAGATTAGCAGATCCATTAGCGAACCCGTATATTCTATTAGCCAGCATAATATATGCAGGCTTAGATGGTATTGAAAGAAATCTTATGGTTAATATAAATGAATATTACGGAACCTTACCACAGACCCTAAAGGAATCGTTAGGTAGATTGGAGAATGATACATATATGAAGTATAATTTGGGCCAAGATTTAATCACTACTTATATTAATATCAAAAATATAGAGATAGAAGAATACGAATCAGAAATAACTGAATGGGAAAAAGAGTACTATTTAAAGGCAGGATGGTAAATGCTAGCTGCTATTCTAAGAAGTTTCGGTGAGGAATTAAGTCTCGAAGATGTAAGAGAGCCTTCTAATGGAATTATTCTAAAAGTTCTAGCTACTGGGCTTTGTCATGGGGACTTGCATGTAATGAATGGCGATTGGAAATACGAAATTAAGATTGAATTGCCGAAAATATTGGGACACGAAATTCTCGGTGAGGTTATCAAAGGTAATGACAATTTTAAGGAAGGGGAAAAGGTACTAGTTTATAACAGTATTGGTTGCGGAAAATGTAAGTATTGTGCGTCCAGAAAGTATCAATACTGCGAAAAAGTGAAAATTGTTGGGCTTAATATTGATGGTGGTTTCGCGGAATATGTGAGTGTTCCTACTGATAATATTCTCTTAAGAGTAGATGGTAATCCCGTTGAGTTAGCACCCCTAGCAGATGCCGGAATCACAGCTTATAGCTCAACCAAGGGCATAGGTGAGGGGGATAATGTATTGATTATAGGAACTGGGGCTGTCGCACTAGTGGCATTACAAATTTTAAAACTAAAAGGAGCTAGAATTACCGTTATTGGGCATAATAAAAATAAGCTTAGTAAGGCTAAGGAAATAGGAGCTGATGAGGCGATTGATATACAGAATGGCAGTACGATAGCTAGTGAGATTAAGGAGTCTAAGTTTGATTACATCATAGATTACGTGGGCAGTGATTACACACTTTCTGATTCCATGTGGTTGCTAAATAGGGAAGGAGAGCTAAGAATTGTCGGAGAATTTGGTGGTACTCTAACTGTTCCGGAGCAGTTACTAGTATTAAAGGGGTTAAAAGTAAGGGGTATATTATACGGCAGCTTTGATGATTTGATAAGTGTTTATAAAATATATAATGAGGGAAAAATTAGACCTATAATAAATACGTACAGATTAAGGGATATCAACAAGGCGGTTAAGGATTTAAGAGAGGGCAAAGTGATAGGTCGTGCGGTCATAGTGCCTCCTTAAGATTTTTGAGTCGAAAGTTGCTCTAAAAACTTCTTTAGTACTTCTACATTTTCTTCATGAACTGATTTTCTTCTTATATCTACTATTATCCCCAGTTTTCTAGCGATATTTATATTTAATCCAACTTTTTCTAGTTCTCCTATACTAAATCCTCTACCTATTCTTTTATCCTTTCTTTTATGAGGGTATTCGAAATTATAATTTGGTCTTTTTATTAAAGCTTTAGGGAACTCCATAGGAGTCCCCAAAATTAAATAACGTAGTTCCTTTAAAAGATTTTAGCTTTAAACCTAAATGGTCTCTTACCGCTAACGTCGATTTTAATATCTAGAAACTTCTTTATAATCTCCATATTCGTATAGGCGTGAGATGTCAATTCCGCACCAATATATTCCCCACCGTAAAGTGATGCAAATATCATGAGCATATCGCTCATGTGTATATCCACAGAGGCCTTAGTGTTAAGATTATCAATAAGTATCCTCGCAGCCTCTTCTCCAACTATTTCAGCTCTTTTACCTCTCTCTCCCAGCGAATCAGCTCCAATAATACTCTTCTCCCCTATGGCAGCCAATGCAATACCACTACCTTTACTTACTTCACCTTGTCTTACGTCAGTTTCTATTTCAATTGGAACTCCAAGTTTAGATAGGATTTCCCTAGCTGAATTCATCTGTCTCTCTGCGATATGGGCTGGTAAAGATGAAACATGTGAAATTCCCTTTATTATTGTTAATTTACCTAGCTCTAGTAAACTAAAGGCGGATGGGTTTCCATTGGCATTTTCAATTATCACTTCTCCTCCACCTTCTGGATAGTGGCCTCTTTTTATCAAGTTCAACTTTGCTTCAATCCCTATTTTTCTTAAAATTTCTAAATATACAAGTCTAATGTAGTCAATGGTAGGAGATTTCGGGACATCAGTACCACCTTTAATTCTAATTTTCACGTTCTTGTTAATTATGGCCGGTAGGACAGTTTGTATTATTAGAGTTACACTTCCAGCTGTACCAACGTCTATATCTATATTGGTATTTCCCTTGATTTCATGAGGCACAAATATCAGTTCTTTGGATCCTACTTCATCCCCCTTTGTTTCAGCATTTGATATCATCTTCATAGCTTTTACTGCCCATAGATGTTGCCTTTGTAATCCGGGATTAGGTCTATTAGCTCTTATATTAAATATTCTAAATGGTTTACCAGTTATGACAGATAGCGTTAAAGACGTTCTCAGAATTTGCCCTCCTCCTTCACCAAAGGATCCATCTATTTCAATCATTAGGTGAATTATCTTGAAGGTCAAATTAAAGTCTCTTGCGAAGGTTGTTGGAGAAGAGGAGTTGGCGGTAATACCTTTAGCGGAAAATGAATATTTTATAGAATGTCTTAATTTTTATGAAGATGTTGAAGGAGGAAGACAAGCTAGATTAGTTGTTATAGTAGATAAGTATGGGATAATAAGACAAGATCAAATTAATTTCATAAAAGGTAAAAAGACATTTGTAGATGCCATAGGAATAGAAGATGATTTCAAAAAAATACAAAGTGTATTGAAGCTGGATAGAATAGCTAGAATGTTTAAAGTTCCATTATATTTTGATATTGAAATACTTGAGAAGCCTGATGTTTCTAAGAGGGGAATAAAGGGGTTTTATAACTATTTGTCAGTTCATAAGGAAATAGATATAGGAAAGTTAAAGGGTTTAGTAAGTTTAAGTATTGAAGAATCTATCTAACCCTATTGCCTCAATGAATTTACTAAACCTCACTCCAATTCTCCTTATTTTTCTCTCATCCTCTTCCAATATTTTTTGCAGTAATTTTACTGCTTCCTTATAAGCTGTCTCCTTACTTATTCCATGGGTAAAAGTTCTTCCTCTACTTACGATATCTAAATCTTCCGTTATTGCAACTACGTGAATAGCTTTAGGAATCTTCTTATCTAACTTATGATATGCCTCCTCTATTGCTCTAAATAAATACGGTTTTATTTCCTCCAAGTCCCTGCTATTTCTCTTCATTGTTACTATTCTCCCAATACTCTTCCGTACTCTAGCTCTTATAGGTTCGTTATACTCATCTCTAGCCAAAGAGTACAGATATTTGGCTTTCGCCTCACCAATTATTCTTTTTAGTTCGCCAAATTCAACTCTTAACGTGTCAACTAGTTTGTTGACGCCTAACTTCTTTAGTTTCTCAGCAGTAATACTACCAACTCCTGGTACATCACCTATATCTAGCTCTCTTATCAGCCTTTTAACTTCATCATTATCAATAACCTTTATCCCGTTTGGTTTTGCCATATCAGCAGCAATTTTTGCGAATACCTTATTCTTGGAAATCCCAACAGTAACTGTAATTTTCTCTTTTTCGAGTATTTTGTTCTTAATCTCCAACCCTAGATTATATGCCTCTTGATAATCCTTAACCTTGTCTGAGATATCGAGATAGGCCTCATCTATACTCGCAATCTCGATCTTCTCAGAGTACTCCCGTAGCAACCTCATTATTCTATTGGAAACTTGTTGATACACTTCCTTTCTCATGGGCAAGTAAACTGCATTTGGCAAAATTTTCTTTGCCTCAACTATTGGTATTCCAGCTTTTATCCCAAATTTTCTGGCTTCGTAGTTCGCAGTAGCCACAGCCCCACTATCCTCAAATCTACCAGAAAATACACAAACGACCACTGGCTTTCCTTTCAAGGATGTATCTAAAACTTCCTCAACTTGAGCGTAAAAGTAGTCAAAATCAACGAAGAGAATGATCATTTACATATAACATTTGGTTTCTTCTTCCTTAAATACTCTCTTACCTCTTCTAATGTTGGTGAAGAAATTCCTCCTATCCTCGTAACCTTAAGACCTGAGGCAACGCTAGCAACTTGTAGACTCTTTATAATATCCTTTTCATCAGAATATGTTACATTAAATGCAGCATCAAAGGTATCTCCAGCACCGGTAGTATCAACTATCTTTTCTAGTTGTATTGGTTCTACTGTACACTCTTCTGTCTCAGTAATTATCTTTGCCCCTTTCTTGCCCATCTTAATTACGATAAATCTGGCCTTTATGTTCTTATCCTCTATCATTTCATACTCTTTCTCATTAACATATAAGATGTCTACGTCAATCGACTCTATATTTTTGACTTGTGGACCTGGGTCGTAACTTACTAATTTTGCATAGGGGTCTCTTACAACAACATTCGGTGATACTGAGGCGAAGTGAATAACGTCAAATAATCCAAAACACCTTTTAACATCTTCTCTAGTTAGCAATATTGATGCACCAAGTCTTCTTACCATAGATAATGTTCCATCGTTTCTTAGGAAGATTAATGTGGCGCTAGGTTTCTCATTTAGTTCTTCTACGTATTCTAGACCTACCCCTAATTCCACTACCTTCTCCATTAGACTTCTAACTACTTCATTTTTCCCAACCTTTGCTAGTAGCTTAGCTGAGTGACCCAGTTTAGTCACTGCCACTGCATAGTTTGTTGCAGCCCCTCCTGGCATAATTTCAAGAACATCTGTCATGTGACTAGAGTCTATGGGTGGGATAGAATCCAATTTTACTATAATATCAATGTTAAATCTCCCAACTGCTAGGTGTATCAACTAAAATCACCCATGTCAGACAGCCGCCACTCAATCACTTTGTCAGTCCCAAAGGTCTTCATCACATGTTATCTTTACATAGTGTTATATTAATAAAGCTTTCATAATTCACGTGGCTTGACTTCCGACCCCTTTCACCTTAAAAGGCTAAGCTTTTAACTATTGCAACGGAAATCCTTTGACCATAATATTTTATACGCAAGCTTTCTCACTATACAAGGCCTCATAGATTTAGAGTTAATCTCAAAAACTTTATTATATATTATTACTGTGAGATGTCAGAGATACGCGAGTTAAAGAAACCCATACGTGAAAAAGCAAGTATTCATAGTCATATTAAAGGTTTAGGTTTAGATGATAATGGTAAAGCTAAGTTTATTGCAGATGGGCTAGTTGGCCAAGCTGAGGCACGAGAGGCTGCAGGAGTAGTTGTACAATTGATAAAACAAGGAAAAATGTCGGGAAAAGGGATACTATTTGTTGGTCCTCCGGGCACTGGAAAAACTGCATTGGCCGTAGCGATTGCCAGAGAGCTGGGTGAAGATACTCCATTTACCGCAATTAACGCTTCTGAAATATATTCTACAGAACTTAAGAAGACTGAGATACTAACCCAATTGATAAGAAAATCAATAGGTGTCAGAATTAGGGAAAAGAGACTGGTGTATGAAGGCGTTGTAAAGGATAGGAAGATTAAGGTTGCTAGAAGTAGATTAAATCCCTATTCCCAAGCTCCAGTTGAGGCTCAAATAACTTTAACCACTAAAGACGATGAAAGGACGTTGTCAGTAGGTGAGGAAATAGCACAACAACTCGTATCCTTAGGCGTTAAGAAAGGCGACGTTATTATGATTGATGCTCAAACTGGACAAATTATAGTTGAGGGTAAGGCTAAGGGTTTTGAAGGTGCTAAAACTTATGATATAGAGACTACGAAAGTACTAGAGATACCTACTGGTCCGGTGAGAAAAGAAAAGGAAATAACAACTACACTCACCTTAAACGATTTAGACCTGAATTTAGCTGCTAGAAATCTAGCCGTTACAGCTATCTTCTCGTTCTTTACGGAAAGAGAAATAAATGAGGACGTTAGAAAAGAGGTAGATAGACTAGTTAAGGATTGGATTAACCAAGGTAGGGCGGAATTAGTAGTTGGAGTGCTATTCATTGATGATGCTCATACGCTTGATTTAGAAGCATTTTCTTTCCTAACTAGAGCCTTAGAGTCAGAATTAGCACCAATACTGATCTTAGCAACCAACAGAGGGCTAACTAAAATTAGAGGAACTGATATAGAATCTCCTCACGGGATTCCTCTTGACCTATTGGATAGACTGTTGATAATACCAACTAGACCTTACAATGCTGATGAAATTAAAGAAATAATCAAAATTAGGGCTGATGAATTAGAAATTGAATTAGATCCTCAAGCTTTAGAGGAATTAACTAAAATAGGTGTTGAAAATAGTTTGAGATACTCTGTTCAACTGTTAGAACCATCTCTTATAATTGCTCAAAGAAATAATAGGAATATTATAAAGGTTGAAGATGTAGTGGTAGCTTCAAAGCTATTCTCAGATGTTAAGAGAAGTGTAAAGTTTGTAAAGGAGTATGAGAATCTATTATTGAAATGATGTCTGGTGACGGCTCTGAGCCAGTGATGTCGCCAAAAAGTCTGATCAATATTTTTTAAATATCCAAAAACTTAGATTCTGATGTGAAAGTAGGTTTAGTATATTATGGCGGACAATATAATCACCTAATACTTAAGAACGTAAAGTATTTGGGCGCGGACATTGAGGTAATTCCCCCATATAAGCCAGTGGAGGAACTTAAGAAATTCGATTGCGTTATATTTAGTGGTGGCCCCTACTCAGTGTCAGAGGAAATTCAAAAAATGGGAAATTCTCCCCTTTATATAAAAGAGCTGAAAGTCCCAATGTTAGGCATATGCCTAGGTCATCAGCTAATTGCCTATGTATTGGGTGGGGTTGTAAGAAGAGCCCTAAATCCAGAATATGGACTCACTAGGATAAATATATTTGACGAAGATACTATTCTGAAAGGTTTCTCACAGCAACTTAACGTCTGGGAAAGTCACAATGATGAGGTGGTTGAGCCGCCTAGTGGATTCAGAGTGTTAGCTAGTAGCGCAAATGCAAGAGTCCAAGCAATGGCGAACTCAAGTAATTCAATATTTGGTGTGCAATTTCACCCTGAAGTTAAACATACAGAAAGAGGAATAGAGATATTTAAGAACTTCTTAGGAGTATGTAGAAAATAGATTCACTTCAATTCCTCCTCAGTCTTTTTGCCACTCTCAATGATCTTTCTCTTTACCTTTTCTGGCAATGTATAATCTTCCCTTCTTTCCTCTAATCTTCCCTTCAAGACTATTCCTTTACCATTAACTATATCTATTTCCCACACATGCTTATCGTGATCGGTTTGTCTCATTTTCTCAATTAATATGTACCTATGTAGTTCTCCATTCCTTATCATCCTTCTGAATCTGATTATCCCATCTGCCACATGCTCTACTCCAAATCCAAATGCTTGTGATGTGGTTATTGCGTATTGTGAAGTAGCATATATTGTGAAATTCCATTTATTTAGGACTCTCTTAAGATAGTAGCTTATTTTCCTTGCCATTGCGGGTTTATCCAAAAATAATGCACTTACTGAATCAATTACCAATCTAGCTTTACCATAACCTAATTTTTGTTTAGCCTCAATTACCTTATTCACCAATTCCTCAGGGGTTAAGTTCACTAAAGACCATTGGTCCTCTTTTTCCTTCATTAGCGCATCTATTATTATCAACTTCTTCTCTATATATACCTCAAAATCCCAATTAAACTGCTTAGCTTGTCTTATTATTGAATCCCTACTTTCCTCAGTTGTAACGTATATACAAGGATCTCCGTCCTTTAATCCCTTAGCAATGAAGTGAAGCGAAAATATCGTCTTTCCAGTTCCAGGCTCTCCGGTCAACGCTATGAAAAATCCTTGAGGAATCCCACCTTGTATTAGTTTGTCAAACTCCAATATTCCAGTAGATAATCTACTTACCATAATCTTAAATATCGACTTTGAGAATTTTAAAATGATCTGTGACGCTCAGCGGATCTTCTGATATGGAAGTGATGAATAATGTATTGGGTTAGAAGGAAAGCCATAGGAGGTTCTGGATTACCATATACCGAAAATGAGATTTTAGAATGGAGGAAAGAAGGAGTGAAAAGAGTATTAGTTTTACCAGAGGATTGGGAAATCGAAGAGAGTTGGGGAGATAAGGATTATTATCTGTCTATTCTTAAGAAAAATGGACTTCAGCCCTTACATATTCCAATTCCAGATGGGGGGGTTCCATCGGATTCTCAATTTCTTACAATTATGAGATGGCTGTTAAGTGAAAAAGAAGGTAATCTAGTTCATTGTGTAGGTGGAATAGGAAGGACTGGTACAATTTTAGCTAGTTATCTAATTTTAACTGAAGGATTAGATGTGGAATCTGCTATTAACGAAGTTAGATTGGTAAGACCTGGTGCAGTACAAACATATGAGCAAGAGATGTTCTTATTACGTGTGGAAGGGATGAGAAAGAGTTGGTTGAAAAACATCTACTCGAATTCTTAGAGAAATTGCAATTCCTTATCTCTAAAAACGTTAAAATAAGTCATTACGGAATTGAGAACGTTAAGAAAATCTGTGGGGTTGATATTGCATATAAGGGTAATCTAGGATTCTCAGTAGGTGTAAGTATGGATATTAATAGTGGAGAGTATAATTACAAATCTTATGTTGGTGAAGTGAATTTCCCATATATTCCGGGTTTCCTTTTCATGAGGGAAGCTCCATTAATGATAAAAGCAATAGAGGGTTTGGATTGTCAACTTCTTTTAGTTGATGGTCATGGGATAGCTCATCCTAGGAAAAGCGGAATTGCTGCAGTTATAGGCGTTCTCCTAGACTTCCCAACAATTGGGGTAGCGAAATCTAGGCTTACGGGTGATTTGGTTAATGAAAGTGACATTACCTATTTATATCTAAATGGAGAGAAAGTAGGGGTTAAATTCGGTAGATATTTTTATAGTCCAGGAAATAAAGTCGACTTACAAGATTGCATTGAACTAGGTAAGAGGGGTTATCCTAAAGTTCTAAAAATAGCTGATATGCTCACTAAGAAGATAAAAAAGGAATAAAAGTGCGCGTGCAGTAAATTTAATTATGAAAATTGAAGTACCATCTATTCCCGAACATAAAGAGGTAATATTAGATCCTACTAATACAGCATTAATAATTGTAGACATGCAAAACGACTTTGTGAGGAAAAACGGTAAGTTATCAGTTCCTACTGCAGAGGCTACTATACCATTTATAAAGAGATTAATCGATAAGGCAAGAAGTTCCAATGCGTTGGTAATATATACACAAGATTGGCACATGAAAGATGATCCAGAATTTAAAATATGGGGAGAGCACGCATTGGCTGGAACTTGGGGTGCAGAAATAATTGACGAATTGACTCCAGAAAAGAGCGATTTCGTAGTTAAGAAGTATAGATATGATGCCTTTTTTGAATCCTCATTGGACTATATTCTTAGAGTTAAGAATATCAAAAATACCATAATTACTGGGACTGTTGCAAATATTTGCGTATTACACACTGCTGGTAGTGCTGCTTTAAGATGGTATAATGTAATTATGCCAAAGGATTCAATATCTGCAATAACGGAGTTTGATTATTATGCTACTTTAAGACAAGTAGACTTTTTATACAAGGGTATAATAACTACTGCAGACGGCATTAAGTTTGAGAGGTAGGTAAAGAGTTGGAATATTATGCGATAGTACATAACGATTTTGATGGGACAGCATCTGCGGCCGTTTACGCTAGAGCAGTGAAATCATTACCTAAAAATGTATTTTTTACAGAGCCAAACAAATTACATTCACTTTTGTCTTCATTGGAGTTAAGAGGAGTATATAACGTCATGATCGCGGATTTGGGAATAAACGCTAGTACTTTTGATGAAATTATAAAGAATTTGAAAAAGCTCATCGAGCAAGGTGCTAACGTGGAGTGGTTTGATCATCATGTTTGGAAGGATGAATGGAAAGAGGAATTGAGAAAAATTGGCGTTTCAGTATATCATGATACTTCGACATGTGGTGCAGGAGTTATATATAAATATAAGAATCCCAATGATGATTTTTCTAGGAGATTAGCTTCAGCAGATTGTTCAGTTGATATATGGCTTCATGATGATCCCATGGGAGAAAAATTGAGAAGAATAGTTGAGAATAACAAGGATTACTCGTGGAAAAATGAGCTAATAAAAATGTTTTATAACGGAATATTGTGGAATGATACGTTTGATAAGATGTTAGAGGAAGTAGTTTCCAGAGAGTTAGAGGGCTATAAAAAAGTAATGAAGAGTTATAAGTTAATACAAATTGACGGCCATAAAGTCGTTGTAGCAGTAAGGTGGAAAGGCCCTCCGGATATAAGCTACGCTTCCCAGTTTTTGATGACTAGGACAAATGCTTCCGTCTTTGCGTCAGCAAATGGAAGGAGCATTTCTTTTAGAAGTAAGGAGATCGATGTTAGGCAATTTGCTGTTAAATTAGGGGGAGGAGGACATCCCTTAGCAGCGGGCGCTCAACTAAAAGTTCCCATAATATATAGGTTTTTAAATAGGATTGGGATTAAAGGTCCTATGCTAAATTGGGTTACTAAAGTCGTTCAAAACACCATAGCAGATGTTGGTTTCATAACATATCAAGAGAGTAAAAAGAGTAGTACTCCACCTTATTAAAGAGTGTGGATAGTTATAATTCTCTTGTTAGCTGGTAATGCCACATTGTATACTCTAACACTTTTCACTACTGAGAGTGTCCTTTTTGCATAATGTGCATGGCCATGGATTGCTATATTGGGTAAACAATCTTTTCCCTTGGTTGATAACTCCTCTAACACTCTATATCCCAGGTGTGGATATACACTTTTTCTTTCACCGAATACTGTTTCAAAGGTACTAGCGTAATGAGTTAAAAGAATTTTAATATCTGCTTTAGAATTACAAGTCATTTCGGTGATTTTTTCCAACCTTTTCATATAAAGGTCTTCAGTTATCCCGTTACTTGTTTGCCACAATGTTGGTTTTTCTAGAACTCCTTCACTACCGATTATTACAAGTCTTCTATTCGCTATCTCAATTTCTACTTTTTCATCCTCTAGCCAAATTATATCACCATAATTTTCTCTATAGAATTTTCTATTCTCTATAAAATCTTCATTTCCGAAAATTGAGACTATTTGCTTAACTCTATTTTTTAGGGCGTTATATACGGGAGTAAAATGTAGATACTCACCTTTTTCAACTAGATCTCCAGCTAATAACGCTAAATCAGCCTTGATATTACCAAGTTCTCGTAAGGCTAAGAAGAATTCGGTTAAATACCTAGGTGAGTGTATGTCTGAGGTTGATATGATAAGCACATATATACCTTCTCTTCAGAACTTATAAAATATGGAAGTAGAGGGAATAGCTGACTTACCACTTCACACTGGTCACGTTCCTCCATGGTTAGTTCCCATTATGAAAAGATTAGCTAAGGCAATAGTTGAAATAATGATTCTTGAATTAGGTCCTCAGAAGGTTGTGGAAAGGTTTTCAAATCCATTATGGTTTCAAGCTTTCAATAATGCGATCGGAATGGATTGGGATTCTTCAGGCTCTACAACCGTAACATTAGGTATTTTGAAGGATATTATAAACCCTAAGGTCCACGGTTTTGCTGTGCTGGGAGGGAAAGGTAAAAATGCTCTAAAGGTTCCAGAAGAGGTAGATATGCTAATTTTTGATATAGATAAGAATAAGATTAAAAATATAAGTAAGATAGTAGCAAAAGTTGATTCAACCTTAGTTCAGGATGGGCACCAACTATATCATCACTCCATGCTTGTAACCCAGGATGGAAAATGGAGCGTAATCCAGCAGGGTATGAATTTAGAAACGAAGTTCGCTAGGAGATATCATTGGAAAGAAGCTGATAATTTTGTGGTAGAACCTCATACTGCAATATCTGGTATTAAGACTAACGTTGTAGTTAACGTAATAGATAGAGATAAGGATAGGACAAGGAAGTTAATATTAGATTTGCTGAGGGAGAATCCCAATAAGATAGTTTCCTTATATACTCAAGCAATGGCTATGCTTAAAGGTCAATCAACTTTAGACATGTGGATAAAAGGAGGATCAATAGCGTTCGTATCCAAAGAGGCTAGATTAATTTACATGAAGCCCGTAGATGTTAATAGAATCAAACAAGTACTAAGGGAAATGTATGAATCTAACCCACTTACATTTGAGGAAGCACTAATTAATGGTTTAGGTCCCTCCACAGCTAGAGCATTATACTTAATAGCTGATCTAATATATAATGAGCCACCATCGTACAAAGACCCAGTGAATTACCCTTATGATCCATTTAAGTACGCATTTGCTATTGGAGGTAAAGATGGTATTCCATATCCAGTTAATAGGAAAGCTGCTTGGGAGGTGATATATACCTTAGAGGATTTTATAGCTAGAGCTAAGCTTGAAGATAGTGATAAACGATTAGCCTTAAGGAAGTTAAAAGAACTTTCTAAAGGTATTGAGAAATAACATAAGCAAGGAAATATAAATCCAGTATAAGAATGGTCGTAAAATTAAATGGACTGAGCTATAAGTGGAAAAGTACTTAAATATAATTGTCTACTATACTGTTTTAGAATGTTTAAATTAAGACTAAATAATAAGGAAGAAGAGGTATTTGAGAGAATTACCTTTACTGCAGAACTAATAGGCGAAGCAGTAAAGATTTTGCAAAATGAAGTAGATCATGTAAGAAAGGGGGAATACGATCAAATTCCCGCAGATTTAATTAAAATTAAATCTATTCACGAAAGAGCTGGAATGTTACGTGAGGAAATACTTTCAACTCTTTATGGAGAGGCATTTTTACCAGACTTTAAGGAATCAATGGTAATGTTGGCTCAAGCCCTTTTTAATACTTTGAGTTCCGTAAAAGACGCGGCTAGGGCTTTGGGGTCTAGGAAGGTTGATGTAAAATGTATTACAATTCTATCAGATATGCTAATTACGTATCTAGCATTGGTCAATGAGGCATCACTTAAGATCCACGAATTAACGAGGCATTTAGGATCAGATGTTGAAGTTTCATTAAAACTAAGTAGGGAAATACAAGCAATGGAGAGAGAAGGGGATGATATTAAAGATACTCTTCTGCAGAGGCTTTATGAGATAGAGAAAGAGATTGATATTATAAGTATATTGCAAATGAAAGATGTAATCATATTTATAGACGATATATTGGATTCGTTAGAAGATGCTACATTAAGTGTGGAAATATTCTACGCTACATTAAAGTCCTAATATACTCTTTATTACTCCAAATATTGCCAATGAAAGTATTATAGCGAAAATTGGAGATGTGGCCCAACTCCTAAATATCTGCATTACTTGTTTTCTAACATCAGATGTAAAACTTCTAAAACTAAGCCCTACTATACCACCAACTATGGTTTGAGTTATCGATAGAGGTATTCCTAGAATTGTGAAAATTTCATTTATAACATTACTTCCTATTAATGCTGATGACGCACCTAAATATCCTAATTTAGTTATACGAAATCCTACCCTTATTGCTATTCTTTGACTAGTCAAAACTCCTAATGCTGCAGATATACCATAAAGAGGTATCACAAGGTATGCTGGAGCAGAGAGTAGTGCAGAAGATACTATTATACCTATCGCATTAGCTCCAACTATAAATGATGTAAAGGCTGACGAGAATAGTATAAGGTTTCTATATATTGCAATCTGTTTAATAATACGAGTCTCTGCACTTATAACCTTATTCAACGTTAAATATAATAGAAGGGAAAATCCAATTGCAACTAATGGCGAGATAATCCACGAGCTTACTATCACCCAGAATTTTATCCAGTCTAACTCTATAAATCCATGCGATATTAAGGTTAGTATCGCAATTGATGGATAAAACGTTTGGCTTAAAGAGGAAGGGATACCTGATTTATTTAAATAATAAAAGGTGATTATTGATGAGGATAATGCGGTAAAAATAGCTATAGCCACGTACAAACTATTTCCATATACTACCCCATAAACACTATGTAGCATAGTTAAACTACCTAATACTACACCTACTAAAATAGATATCATATTTAATATGTAAGCATATCTTCTTTTGATGGCATTAGTTGCAAACAATATACCTAATGACGTTGCATTATTGTTCGCTCCTATCACGTAACTGGATATTAGTCCTACAATAAATAATAGATATTCAATAATGTTCTGCGTTGAGATTATTATTGTGATTACCATTTCTTTTTAGGTACCCTAAATAGTAGATTATGGCATCTCTTATAAAATCGCTTCTGTTAGTATATCCTAAGTCTCTTGCAATATTATCGACTTTTCTTATAAACTCGTCCTCCAATTTAAAAGATATCGTCACTGTCCCGGTAATTTCTAACTCAAATGTTTGGTCATCCACCTTTTTCAAGCTCGTCATATGAATCATAAATAGTATATGATATAAGTACATAAACATTTTGTCTTGTTTTCCAACACTATACTTATATAACTCTATCTACTACAATGAAAAATTTTCAACGTATTTCTTAATGGAAAGTAGGGTGATAGTGCTTAAAAACCTTTTGCGAGAAGTAAAATAAGTTTATGAGCTTAGAATTAGAGTGGATGTCAGTAGAGGACCTAAAATTACCTAGTAACGTTATTGATATAATAAAAAATAGGGGTATAAAAAAACTTAACCCGCCTCAAACTGAAGCGGTAAAAAAAGGACTATTAGATGGCAATAGACTACTATTAACCTCACCTACCGGTTCTGGGAAGACACTAATAGCAGAGATGGGAATAATTTCATTTCTTCTAAAAAACGGAGGAAAAGCAATATATGTGACTCCACTTAGGGCTCTTACGAATGAAAAGTATTTAACTTTCAAGGACTGGGAATCAATAGGTTTTAAAGTAGCTATGACCTCTGGTGATTACGATACAGATGATGCTTGGTTGAAGAATTACGATATTATAATCACCACTTACGAGAAGTTAGATTCCCTATGGCGTCATAGGCCAGATTGGCTTAATGAGGTTAATTATTTCGTATTAGACGAATTACATTACCTTAATGATCCTGAAAGGGGGCCAGTGGTTGAGAGCGTCACAATAAGGGCCAAAAGGAGGAATCTATTGGCATTGAGTGCCACAATAAGTAACTACAAACAAATAGCCAAATGGCTAGGTGCAGAACCAGTGGCAACTAATTGGAGACCAGTTCCCCTCATAGAAGGTGTTATGTATCCAGAAAGGAAGAAGAAGGAATATACTATACTTTTCAGAGATAATACTACCAGGAAGGTTCACGGAGATGACGCCATAATAGCTTATACTCTAGATAGTCTAAGCAAAAATGGGCAAGTTTTAGTTTTTAGGAATTCCAGGAAAATGGCAGAAAGTACAGCATTAAAGATTGCAAATTACATGAATTTTGTAAGTTTAGATGAGAAAGCCATATCTGAGATTTTAAAACAATTGGATGATATCGAGGAAGGTGGAAGTGATGAAAAAGAGCTACTAAAATCTCTTATAAGTAAGGGAGTTGCGTATCATCACGCTGGACTATCAAAGGCGTTAAGGGATATAATAGAGGAGAGTTTCCGGAAAAGAAAAATAAAAGTGATCGTAGCAACTCCAACCTTGGCAGCTGGCGTAAATTTACCTGCTAGAACAGTAATAATAGGAGATATTTATCGATTCAATAGGAAGATAGCTGGATATTATGATGAAATTCCAGTTATGGAATATAAGCAAATGAGTGGAAGAGCTGGTAGACCTGGTTTTGATCAGATTGGCGAGTCAATAATTGTGGTAAGGGATAAAGAAGACGTAGATCGAGTATTTAAGAAATACATACTATCTGATGTTGAACCCATTGAATCTAAACTGGGTAGTGAAAGGGCATTTTACACGTTCTTACTCGGCATACTTTCTGCTGAAGGTAGTCTGAGTGAAAAACAGTTGGAAGGCTTTGTATATGAATCTCTGCTTGCAAAGTCACTAGTTGACGTTTATTTTGATAGGGCCATAAGGTGGCTATCAGAGCATTCTTTCATTAGAGAGGAAAATAATACGTTTACTTTAACTAATTTTGGAAAGAGGGTTGCTGATCTATATATAAATCCATTTACTGCTGACATCATAAGAAAGGGGCTTGAGGGACATAAGGCTTCGTGTGAAATAGCTTACCTCCATTTACTAGCGTTTACTCCAGATGGACCATTAGTATCAGTTGGAAGGAATGAGGAAGAAGAGCTAATTGAATTGCTGGAAGACCTAGAGTGTGAGCTGTTAGTAGAGGAACCTTATGAGGAAGACGAATATTCCCTTTACTTAAATGCGTTAAAAGTGGCGTTGATAATGAAGGATTGGATAGATGAAGTTGACGAAGATACCATATTGGGTAAATATAACATAGGTTCTGGAGATTTGAGAAATATCGTTGAAACTATGGACTGGTTAACCTATAGTGCTTACCATTTATCTAAAGAGTTAAGGTTAGATGATCACAGCGATAAACTTAGGGTCTTGAACTTAAGAGTAGCTGATGGTGTAAAGGAAGAGCTATTAGAATTAGTTCAAATAGGTGGTGTAGGTAGGAAGAGAGCTAGATTATTGTACAATAACGGAATTAAAGGACTAGGTGATGTTGTAATGAATCCAGATAAAGTTAGGAACTTGTTAGGCCAAAAACTAGGTGAGAGAGTTGTCCAAGAGGCTGCAAGATTACTTAATAGATTTCATTAATTTGCCAAACGGAGAAATATTCATTGTAAGGGATGAGTGTGATACATTAAAGAGGCTTAGGCTAATCCTTTTAGCCTTGGGTCAAGAGGTACAACTTAACAATTGTGAAGAGTTGATTTGTAGAAAAAAGGTTTGATCAGAGAGGTATGTTGCCATGTTTCTTGGGGTATCTGAATTCCCTCTTATTTCTTAACATTTCTAATCCTCTAGCTATTACCTTTCTGGTGTCCTTAGGCTCAATGACGTCATCTATTAAACCTTTCTCGGCTGCCCAATAAGGATTAGCGAACAATTTCTTATACTCTGCAATTTTTTGTTTCAAGAGTTCCTCTGGATTTTGAGCACTTTGTATTTCCCTTCTATATAATATTCTAACTGCACCTTCTGGACCAGTTACAGCTATCTCCGCAGAAGGCCAAGCGTAAACCAAATCAGCACCTAAACTTTTAATGCTCATTGCAATATGAGCACCACCGTAAGACCTTCTTACAATAACTGTAATTTTTGGTACTGTGGCCTCAGAGAATGCGTATAACATTTTAGCACCATGCCTTATTATCCCTTTATACTCTTGGTCTGTCCCTGGAACATATCCTGGAGTGTCAACTAAGCTTATTAACGGTATGTTGAACGCATCGCAGAATCTGATAAATCTAGCAGCCTTATCCGCAGCATCAATATCTATTGCTCCTCCATAATATGCTGAATTGTTTGCGACAATTCCCACGACGTTTCCATTTATCCTTCCAAATCCCACAGTAATATTTTGTGCCCATAATTTGTGAACTTCCAAGAATTCGCTATTGTCAACTATATTGTATATTAATTCCCTTATGTCAAATGGCTTTACTGAGTCTGTAGGTACAATTGATTCAGCACTCTGCACTGCCCTATCAGCAGGATCACCGGTATCAACATATGGAGGTTCTTCCATATTATTTGAAGGCAAGTAAGACAGTAACCTCTTAGTTATGTTTATTGCATCTTGTTCATTTTCAGCCACAAAGTGAACTACTCCAGATTTTGTTGCGTGTACTATTGCACCACCTAGATCTTGATAACTCACTTCTTCGCCTATTGATACTTTAGTAATCTCTGGTCCGGTTACAAACATGTAATATGCGTCTCCTTTTATCATTATTAGGAAGTCAGTAAGAGCAGGAGAGTAGACTGCACCTCCAGCTGCTGGCCCTGCCATAATGGTAATTTGTGGAATTACTCCAGAAGCCATTACGTTCATCTTGAACACTGCACCATATCCTTCTAGCGATAGTGCACCCTCTTGTATCCTTGCTCCACCAGAATCGTTTATTCCTATTACTGGAGCACCAACTTTTATGGCTAGCTCATAAGCTCTAACTATCTTATTTGCGTGTGTTTCTCCTAGACTTCCTCCGAGTACCGTAAAGTCTTGAGCATAGGCGAAAACTTGTCTACCATCAATTTTTCCCCATCCAGCTATTACTCCGTCTCCGTAAAACCTATTCTTATCTAACCCAAATTCAGTTGCTCTAGTAGTGGCAAAAGTCAATATTTCATTGAACGTTCCTTCATCGAACAGCTGATTTAATCTTTCCCTTGCCGTTAGTTTACCTTTACCATGCTGGAAGTTTATCTTCTCTTCTCCTCCACCCTTATATACCTTTTCCTTTAATATTTTCAAATCTTCAATTAATTTATCCATTGGAGGTTTTTCATATAGAGCCATTTATCTCACCTCATAACTGTAAAACTATTTTATAACAATTAAAATATCTCCCTTCTTTACACCTTGTCCTTCCTTGATCAGAATTTTTTGCACGATCCCACCTATTGGCGATGAGATTACCGTTTCTGCCTTCATCGCTTCAATGGATAACAAAGGTTGACCCTTATTTACTGCATCTCCTTCCTTTACTCTAATTTTAACTATCCTTCCAAATAATGGAGATACAATTTCTCCTTCCTTTCCTCTAATTATTTCCTCAACTCTTTCTTCTCCTTTTACTGGAATTTCAGTTACCTTATCTAACCTTAAGAAATCTTGATTGTTGAAGATCAAAGTACCATCAGACTCTATGAAAACATAATATTTTTTCCCATTAATCTCAAATAAATACTCATTTTCCCTATTGCCTGGTCCTAGATATTTTACTTCATAATTTTTATCTCCTATTTTTATTTTATCAAGACTGTTGCCGCTCTGTTCATAGGATACTAAATACGTATCTCCCAATTCGCTATAAAGTCTAAACAGCCTCATTACCACAACACCCTTGGAGAGGATTGTGATATGATACCATAAGTTTTCCAATTACTTTTACCATTACTAGTTGAGATGGGTGCTTTCTGTTCAGTCTTTTTCTTCATCAATCCCCTATTATAAATAGAAATGGCTATTGCAATTTGCATCTCTTGTTCTTCTTTTAATTTGGCCGTGAAGTACTCTGCTTTCTCAGGGATATATGCAGTAGTGAAATTACCTTCCCAGAAGTCTGGATCTTGCAAGATCAACTTATATAATGGAATTGTAGTTTTAACTCCTCCTATTTTATAATCGTTTAGAGCCCTTAGTCCGACTTGAATGGCATAATCTCTACTTTGCCCATAAACAATTAACTTGGAAACAAGGGGATCATAATATGGTGGAACCCATGAACCAACTTCTATACCACTATCCACTCTCACACCGGGACCAGTTGGTTCCTTATAATAGGTTATGTATCCGGATTGAGGCGTGAAGTTATTTAATGGGTCCTCAGCGTTAATTCTGAACTGTATTGCATGTCCTCTTATTTTCAAATCCTCTTGGGAAAAAGGCAAATATTCGCCAGCAGCTAGTCTTATCTGTAATTTGACTAAGTCTATTCCAGTTATGAACTCAGTGACTGTGTGCTCTACTTGAACTCTTTTATTAATTTCTAAGAAGTAAAATTCATGAGTAACTGGTGAGAACACGAACTCCATGGTACCTAAGGTAAAGTAGTTAATTTCTTTCCCAAATCTTATTGACGCCTCAATAATCTCCTTTCTTTCCTCTTCTTTAATGGACGGTGAGGGAGCTTCTTCAATTAACTTCTGGTTCCTTCTTTGAATTGTGCATTCTCTTTCAAAGGCGACTACGTAATTTCCATACTTATCTCCTATCAATTGTGTTTCAATGTGTTTTGGTTTTATAGCAGCCTTTTCTATGTAAATTTCTGCCCTGCCAAAGGCAGAGTACGCTAATCTTTTGCTTCTTTCAAAAGCCTCAGCTAGTTCACTAGGATTATCAACCTTTATAATACCCACTCCTGCTCCGCCTCCCGCAGCCTTCAACATTATGGGATATCCTATTTCCCCAGCTATCTTTAACGCCTCATCTACATTTTCAATTGGTGATAAAGGTCCAGGGGACGTGGGGACACCAGCCTTTCTAGCTATCATCTTTCCTTCCAATTTGTCCTTGATTCTATTCATTACAGAAGCAGAAGGTCCTATAAACACCATTCCAGCTTTTTCAACAGCTTCTACAAAAGACGCGTTTTCAGAAAGAAACCCATAACCGGGATGTACAGCATCTGCATGAGCCTTTTCTGCCGCATCGATAATTCTTTCAATATTCAGGTAACTTTCTAAAGCTGGGGGTGGTCCTATCCAATAAGCTTCATCTGCATATTTAACGTGGGGAGAATATTTATCAGCATCAGAATATACAGCAACTGCCTTCATTCCCATTTCTTTTACGGCTTTCATAACCCTTATGGCAATTTCTCCTCTATTGGCTACGAGAACTTTATTAAAGGGTGGCATACTATATTAATATAGTTAGACTGGTTTAAAAGTTTTTAACATTAGGAATTTGGGCTTAGTCGATTTTTTAAAAAATTTTCATTATAAAATCCTTTATGCATGCAAGATTTTGTTTTTTAAACTAATTTATATATTGTGTGCAAAGTATGATCATGTGAGGTTATAGTTCAGCAAAATTTTTAATGCAATCTTTTCTATAGTAAGTGAGGATGACGAATCCGGGAACTGATCAGTGAGGACATGCGCGAACGCTGATTTAGGCTAAATAAATTCCTTCCTCTGCAACGTATTTCTGCCTTGCTAAATCCATCATTTTTCTTGTGAAGAATATTGAGTAAATTATTACCACTATTCCAAATATTAACGAATCCCAGGCTGCAAGAGGAACATTTCCATTTGCGGTAGCAACTGCAATGCTCTTCATTATACCGTGACTGACTTGTAATGTATAACTGTTTGAAATTTTCCAATATTCTCCTATCGCTAAACCTCCCCATGCGCTGTTAATCGTACTGGAAAGCCCAGCAATTATATAAGGAAATGTTGAAGGCACAATCACATATCTCAATTTCTGCCAGAAAGAGAAATTATAGTTCTTCATTATCTCCCAGTACTGACTAGGCATGTTCTTTATTCCTAGCCAATAACTATAGAAAACATAATAGAAAGTTGAAATGAAACCCAAGAGTATTACGTAGAATTCATCCGTCCAACTTCCAAATACACCATGAATAAAACTTATGGTAGCTGTGAAAACTAATGGAAAGTAAGCTGGAGCTGGAAAAGATGCGTAGGTCTGTATTACCGGAATTAATACTTTCTCTACTCTTTCACGGGTTGCAAGGAAATATCCTAGAAATATTGAGAATACTAGGCTAACAATTGCAATAAAAAGTACTCTTGCATAGTCTATTAAAAGGTTAAAAAGGATGTTAGGGGTAGTTGAGATTAGGGAAAGCCAAACAGATTGAGGTACTGAGGAAATTGTGGAGAAAGCACCATAAACTAATAATCCCAATAAAAGCACCGAGATTCCAATGCCCAAATATCTCCAAGGTAAGTTCCTCCTAGTCTCTTCTTCACTGATTGCACCCCTACTTCCAATTCTTGTTACATATTTAGATAGTTTGACGAAAGGGGCTATCGTATTTGACATTCTCGTGGTATATCTTATTCTCATTCTACCTCTTTTAGTCACTTTTACTTCAGTGTCCAACCCATACTTGGATACTGTATAATTGGCAAATCTTCTTAATAAATATGTAAATATAATTATTAAAATTGCAAGAATCCCTAATCCTTCTAAGGCTAGATTATATTCTTGCGATGCGGTAAACTCCCCAATTAGCGTACCTATACCGAATACGTGATAACTAGAGCTGCCTATTGAGAAAACCTCACTAACGGTTATATAGAAGAACGCATCTGCGAAACTTGGTATAAGATTTGCCGCTATTCTAGGCCATGAGTAAGGGATATATAGTCTTGACATTTTACCCAGAAAGCCTAATCTGTAGTTTTCGCTAACTTCTAAAAGGTCGCTTGGAACGGTCTTGAAAGCTTGGTATATCCCTATCCATATATTCCATACTACAGCAGTGAAAACTAGAAAATCTACTGCTAATTCTATACCGATATATCCACCTATCTTATACACAAAGAATATTAAAACAACTGGAAAGAATGAAATAACTGGAACAGATTCGAAAACTTCTACTACTGAAATATAAATATTTTCAAATACTTTACTTTTTATTGCTATATACCCTAGAAACCACCCAGTAATTATTGACAACCATATTGTAAGAAAAACCCTACCTAATGATGCGACGGAGGCCAAAAATATCATTACAAGCTCATTCATTATTGTTCCCTCCTTTCTTTACTGGAGTTAAGAGGGCGTAAAGTATATCTAAATACTCTTGAAAATTTTCATCCTTTGGGTTTCTTGGCCTTTCTAATTTTATTTCTACTTCTCCAATTACTGTAGCTGGTCTTCCGTTTAGAACGTAAACTCTGTCAGCTAATTCCACCACTTCGCTCAAATTATGAGATACTAAAACTACGCTGTGAAGTGTAGTAGATTCATTAAATAGCATGGAATGTACTTCTTGCCTTAAACCCTCTGCAGTTAACTCATCTAGGTGTGAAAATGGTTCATCCATTAAAAGTACTAGTGGGCTAGCAGCTAAGGCTCTAGCTATTGCTATTCTTTGTCTCATTCCTCCACTCATTTGTTTTGGATAAAAGTCCTCAAAACCTTGAAGTCCTACTACTTCTAGCATATGCTTAGCTAATCTGTCTTCTTCTTCTTTGGGTAATTTCCTATATTTTAAGCCTAGTTTAACATTTTCCAATGCAGTTAACCAAGGAAAAGTGGCTATTGACTGGTGTATTAGTGCAATTTTTGGCGTTGGGCTAGTTACCTTTTTTCCTAGCAGTCGAATTTCCCCCTTAAGTGGTTTTACGAATCCTCCTAATACTCTTAGGAGTGTTGATTTACCAATCCCAGACGGACCTACTATAGCTATAAGCTCCCTATCCTTAGTATACATGTTGATATTTTCGAATACTAAATATCCGTTTGGGTAAGCGTAAGCTATATCTACGGCCTCTAGGATTCTTCCAACAACTTCACCGTTTTCTCTCTTCTTATAAATTCTTAAAAGCTTTTCGACCGTTTTTCCTATTGTAAACTACATTGGGGATTTATCTTTATGACGAAAAATATTGAAAATTCTTCTTAATTTTAAAAATGAATTTATTATTAATAATTCTATTAGGAAAATCAAACAAAGATATACAACATTAAATGGAATTGTAGTTAAAAGCTGGTATACTGCATATCCATAAACGAGTTTAACACTCTCTATTCCAATCTTGTAATCAACGATTGTAAGCAGTAGGGAGACCAAACCGATAATAATCCACTTCACAATAATAGTATTAAAAACTAAAAAATAAACTTTTTAGTTTCGGTTAACTGTCTGCATCTTCTTTAGATATTCCATTATTCCTCCTGCTTGTAGAATCTCTAGTGCCATCCCTGTTATGCCCTTTCCCTTAAGCACCTTATTACCAACCAAGATTTCACCAGTCTCCACGTTAATTTTGACGTAACTGTTTTCATTGATCTCCTTCGTGGAATTAGGCAACGTTATGACTGGTAAACCATTATTTATCGCATTCCTATAGAATATTCTAGCGAATGACTCAGCAACTATTGCCTTAACTCCAGCAGCCTTTAGGGCTATAGCAGCTTGTTCTCTTGAGGACCCCATTCCAAATACTTTACCCGCAACTATTATAACACCCTTTGATGCCTTCTTATAAAACTCTGGGTCTAATGGTTCCATAACGTGCTGGGCTAAGTACTGTGGGTCAGTATATTTTAAGTACCTAGCTGGAATTATTATATCAGTATCTATTTTATCACCAAACTTAATTACTGGACCTTCTATTATCATTCAGATCACCCTGGGATCTGTAATCTTACCTTCTAATGCACTAATTGCAGCAACAGCGGGACCAGATAAGTAAACTTTAGCCTCATTACTTCCCATTCTCCCTTTAAAGTTTCTGGAACTTGTTGATACAACATTCTCACCGGGACCAGCTATACCGAAATGACCACCTAGGCAAGGTCCACAAGTTCCATACGTTACAATACAACCAGCATCAACTAATGTTTGTATATAACCTCTTTCTAAAGCCTCCTTAAACATTCTGTAAGACGCAGGGATGGCTATACATCTACTCTTGACCTTCTTTCCCTTCATTATTTTAGCAGCTATTTCAAAATCGCTTAGCCTACCATTTGTACAAGAACCTATGTAAACCTGATCTACTGGAGTACCCTCCAATTCATTTACGACCTTAACGTTATCTACACTATGAGGAGCTGCAACTAATGGTTCCATTTTGTCTAATTGAATAGCGTATTCATCAGCGTATTTCGCTCCATTATCTGGTGTGACCAGTTCTGGTTCGTATCCTCTCATTTCTTTGATGTATCTCTTAGTCTCTTGATCTGGTATGAACATTAATGCGTCAGCATTCATTTCAATTCCCATATTTGATACTGTTGCCCTATAATCCATTGGAAAACTTAAGGGATCCTTGACAAAGATTTCTAACGTCATTCCATTAAAGTAATCTGCCTTAAAGTCTCCTAGCAACTTTAATGCAACGTCCTTCCCAGTTATCCATTTAGCAGGTTTTCCTTCTAAAACTACTTTAAACGGTTGTGGAACTACTAGCCAAGTTTTACCAGTTATTACAGCGGCTGCAATATCACTAGCTCCCATACCTTGAGCAAATGCTCCTACAGCACCGGATGTGGTTGTGTGACTATCAGCTGCTAAAATAACTTGTCCAGGGTTGGCGTATTGCTCTATCATGACTTCATGTAAAATTCCGTAATTTATGTCGTAAAAATTAGGAATACCTTCCGATTTCACGAACTTTCTTATATAGCCTTGAATTTCTGCACTCCTTACATCTGGAGGTGGAGCTAAATGATCAAAAGCTATTACCAATTTACTCTTATCGAAAACTTTAATCATGTTAGCCTTTTCCATTACCTCTATCACGTGGTAACCAGTTAAGTCATGAAATGCTACTAAGTCCACTTTAGCCTCTATAACATCTCCAGGTGAGACATCCTTTCCCGATGCCCTGCTTAAAATTTTCTCTGTTAACGTTTTTGCTGACATCAATAAGAAGTTAAGATTATTAATAAATAAGCATTTCTTACGAAGGAATTACATTTACATCGTACCAAATTCGAAAAAGAAACCTATTTTATTTTAGATTTCCTACATACCTCGTAAAGTCTCTTTGCCAGATTTACCCTTATTCTCCAATCTACTATAGGTTTAGGGTAGTTCTTCAGAGTATATTTGTACGCATTATGTATGATCTCTGCGTCATAGCTTTCCAATTCATCTACCCACCTTTTTATATACTTTGCCTCTGGGTCATATGTAGTCTGTTGCTTCCAAGGATCAAATACTCTAAATATATAATCAGTACCTACTGAAGCTACCCATTGCCAGTTTCCATTGTTAACTGAAGGATCATAGTCAATTAGTTTACTTGCAAAGTACTTCTCACCTATTCTCCAATCTATTAAAAGAACCTTAACTAAGAAAAATGCGACCAACATTCTAACTCTGTTTGGCATATCGCCAGTCCGGCTCAATTGCCTCATTCCAGCATCTATTATTGGGTATCCAGTTTTTCCATCAATCCAGGCTTGAAGTAGCCTTTCATTGTTCTCCCACTCAATACAGTTATATTCCCTTCTTAACGGTTCATGAAATACTCTATTATTATAGTAAGCCAATAGGGTATAGAAATCCCTCCAATATAATTGCCTAATTATTGCTTGATTATCTATCAGAGAATAATATACTTCTCTTACGGATACAGTTCCAAATTTCAGATGAGGTGAAAGAAAGGTTCTGTTATCCTCAGCTACGAAATCTCTTCTAGTATAATCGATTTGCTTTGCTCTATCTATTAATTTAATGGCCTCCTTTCTTCCTCCTCTTCCCTCTCTACTAGGTGGTAATTCGTATTCGTCTCCTAAAGAATTTTTATAATAATTTGTGTAATTATTATGAATAGGTTTCTTTACCCGTTTATTCTTCACTGCATTGTAAAACGTTGTAAAGCTCTTATAGTTCATAAAATCGTTCTTTGAAGCGAGTAAGTAATCTTCAAAAAACTTTATATTTTTTCCACTTTCCTCGCAATATTTGTAAATTTTTTCGTCTCTCATTTTGCTAAAGGGTGTGTAATCCTCATTAAGATAAACAGCGTCAATCTCTTTAAGTAAGTTCTTTATTACCTCTTCTGCAATTCCGTAATAGACGTAAAGCTTAGATCCCCTTTTCCTTAGCTCGTCATTTAGCTCATTTAAGGAGTTAATCATGAAGTTTAATGCGAATTCCGATTTGTACTGGTTTTCATCGCCAACTTGTCGAGGGTCTAATATGAATGCAGGAACGACTTTCTTGCATTCCTCTAGAGCTTTAATTAGTCCAGTGTTGTCATCTAACCTTAGATCTCTTCTAAAAACAAATAGGCAGAGCACGATTCTTTTTTTCTCTTGAGTTATTAGATTTGTGTTAAAAGGGGTTAGAATAAAAGGGAATTCTACATTATGTATTATATGACTAGACATTTGATTTTAGGCAATGGTTCATTAACAGTCCTATATGATGGTAATTTTACGATAAGGGAATTATATTGGCCGTTAACGACTACAAATAATTTACACAAGGGTAGGTTTGGCGTATTCGTTAATGGTAAGTTCTCATGGTTAGATAATTTAAATCCAAAGATTGGATATTTAGACGATACTTTAGCAGTATATTCCTCTTTTTCCTTTGAGGGAGTCAATTTTTATTTAGAAGATGTAATAGACATGGCTTACGATATTTGGATAAGGAAAATTTCAGTAAAAGGTGTAGAAGATAAGGACGTTAGAGTTTTTACCGCCTTTGATTTTCATGTTGGTGGAACACCAGATGGGAATACCGCACTTTTCGATCCTTACTCTGAGTCTATGATACAATATAAAGGTTCTAGATGGTTTTTGCTTTCACCTTCTATTCCCTTCTACCAGTACGCTACGGGAATTAAGGAATATAAAGGTCTTTTAGGTACATGGAAGGACTGTGAAGATGGTGAACTTTCCGGTAATCCAATTGCCCAAGGTTCTGTCGATTTCGCTAGTAGTTTCAAATTATATGGAGAAGATTTTTACATATGGTTAGTAGCTGGTAAGAATTACAACGAAGTTAGGGGCTTAAGCGATTACGTGAGGAAGAGAACACCCCAGATTCTATTTAAAAGAGTTGAGGACTATTGGAGGGGATGGTTAAGTAAAGTAATCGACTATGGTGAATATAATTCTATTTTGAGGAGAAGTTTACTGATTTTGCAATCTCATGTACAGAACAATGGTGCCATAATAGCGTCACTTGATACTGATATTATGAAGTTCAATAGAGATACGTATAACTACGTGTGGCATAGGGATGCGGTGTTCTGTATTTTAGCTCTTGAGCTAATGGGATATTTTGATAGATCTAGGCAATTCTTTGAGTTCACTAGAAAGCTTTTCACAATAAATGGAGCACTGTTTCACAAATACACTGTTGATGGACATTTCGGTTCCACATGGCATCCCTGGACTCTAGAATATTTGCCTATTCAAGAAGATGAGACTGCATTAGTACTTTACGCCTTATGGTTTCACTTCTCAAAATGGAAGGATGTTGATTTTATAAAGACGTATTATAGACCTATGGTGAAGGGAATAGCTGATTTTCTAGTAAATTATAGAGAAAAGATGACTGGTCTTCCACTTCCCTCATTTGATCTTTGGGAAGAAAGGATTGGTATTCACTTTTATACTACAATAACTGTAATTGCAGGGTTGAGGGCTGCAGCAGATTTTGCCAGATTCTTTGGAGAAGACGAGTTAGCGCGAAAATATGAGAAAGTTGCAGATCAGATGCGTAATGCGTCAGATTTATTCTGGGTCGGTGACCATTACGCTAGAACGATATATATAAAGGAAGGTCAGGTTCACAAGATCGATGAGACCGTTGACTCAAGTACGTTATTGGCGCCAATATTTAATGTAATTCCTATTGGTAATTCTCGTTTTGCAAAGAATTTAGAGACTGTCATAGAGAAGTTAAGTGTTAAAAGGGGATTAGCTAGGTATGAGGGTGATCAATATTTGAAGGGAGGTGGTACTCCCAATATCTGGTTTATATCAACATTATGGTTGTCTGAAGTTTATTCGTTAATGGGTGAGAAAGAGAAGGCTAAGGAGAAGTTAGATTGGGCCTTGTCGAAATCTTTACCAACTGGGGTTATGCCAGAACAAATTGATGAGAACGATAACTATCCATCAGTTTCTCCTTTAGCGTGGAGTCATGCCGAGTTAATAAGGGCAATTTACGCGTTGAGAAACGGCGCATTAGATCCTAAATAAATTGTAATTTTAACTATTCTCTTTTATCATTATAAATTAAGTTTACAAGTTACCAAAAGATTTTTAAGAGTTTTATGAAATCCTCTAATTATGCAAGGTAAAAATGAAATAAGCATGCCAGATGGCAGAGTAGCTGACATATTCAATGTAGTAAAATTTCTCTATGGACTCAGTGATAGGGATATAGAAATTTTAAAACTGCTAATTAAATCCCAAAACGCCCTAACCATGGAGGAAATTTCGAGCAAACTGAATATTACAAAATCTGTTGTAAATAAATCTATACTGAATCTCGAGAAGAAGAATATGATAATTAAAGAAAAAATAGAAACTTCTAAAAAGGGAAGAAGGGCATATACATATAAGGTGGATACACATTATTTAAGCAAGAAATTGCTTGTTGATATAGACCAATTAATGAAAGATTTAAAGGTGAAGATTGCATATATAGTAGGCGTAGAGGTAGAAAAAACTACTAGTATTTAAAGAAAAACTTCTTTTATTGTTTAATAGATAGTACGCTATTAATTTTCTCCCTTAATTGGTCCATATCCTTCCTCATTTCATTAAATTTCCTTATATCTTCGAGTAGTTCCTCTCCCTTTTTGGTTAACATGTACTGCTTTCCTTCTTGTTTTATTATTTCTAGATCCATTAACATCTTTATATATCTTCCAGTTAGGGCGTAGCTTAGATTGGCACCATACATTATTCTCGTCTTTGGAGATCCCGTCTTACACGCCTCAAGTATTGCTTGTATAATTTCTAGCTTGCTTCTTTTCTTAGCCATGGTAGACTTTCTATATATTGTAGTTTATAAACTTTTGCTTTACATCCAATGTATTACTAGTCTTTTCAGCTATGAGTGTCTCTACTTTCTCATATTGTTGGAAACTGCTAATTTATTTAAACTCTAATTATCAAATGATTCTTATAATGGAAAGAATTGATATAGCCAGCGTCAAAGGTGGTGTAGGGAAATCATTTATAGCTTATTTTCTCACCAAAGCACTTGCTACAAGCCGTAAGATATTATTAGTAGATAAAGATTTGACATCTACAATTAGTAGGGTCTATAACATAAAAGGCAACTTACTATCTTATTTGACAGTGGGTCAGTCTTCTTTTATGTATTTCAAGGAAGTTGACAATGGACTTACAGTAATTAATATAGGCTGTAGTAGGAAAATAAAAAATATAGAACCTACAAAAATAGCAGATATCTATAGTGGATTTTCGGATTACGATTTGATGATAGTTGATAATCCATCAATACCATCAGATGTTTGTTTAGATACTGAGCTTCAAGCTTACTATACTTATTTGAATGAAAAAAGATTAGATTACAATTTAATCCTAATATTGCCCCCTAATCAGTTTTTGGTAGATGAAAGTTTAGCATTCATGGAACTGTTTAAGGATTATATTAAGAATGAATTAAGCATATCTCTGGGAAACGATTTGGTGAATTTTGATGTAATATCCTCAGTAATAAATATGTATAATCCTAGAGAAAGAATAGATATTAGTAAGGTTCAAAATCTAACCAATAAAATAGTTAAAATCCCATTTAAAAAAGAAGCAATTTATACACCCCTTGATCAGCTAAACATGCCGAAAGAAATTATTGAATTGGCTAAATATGTGTTAGAGCATATAGAGAGTAAGTAGGATATAGCTTTCCTTGATATTAGTTTATAAAGTTAATACCACTCTATAAATACTTTAATGTTTCAAACGATATAATGAAAGAAAGAATTATATATAGGAATTTCTTAGCGTAAGAATAGTGGTTAAATGGTAAGTGTGAAAAGTATTTTAGCGGGAATCCTACTTCTAATACCATTTATCGCATATTTTGCAATACCGACATACAATAAAGTAGAGCCAGATTTAGGAGGTTTGCCGTTCTTCTATTGGTATCAAACATTGTGGTTAGCGATATCAACAATACTTTTCTCAATAGCCGCACTCCTTCTTGCCAGAAGGTGATATAGATGCTAGGACTAGCTGGTATAATCGTCTTCATAGCGCTTTTCATAGTATTCATATTCCTTGGATTTTATGGTGCCTTCTGGAGAAAAGGAAACTTGGATTTACTTCATGAATGGGGGTTGGCAGGAAGAAGGTTAGGTACTGTTCTAGTATGGTTCTTGATGGGTGCAGATTTATACACAGCGTATACATTTATTGCAGTACCATCAAGCCTTTACGCCAAAGGTGCAATATATTTCTTCGCAGTACCATATGTTTCTTTAACCTTTGCAATAGCCATGTTGACAATGCCTAAACTATGGATTGTTTCGAGAAATAGAGGTTATGTAACAGCAGCAGACTTCGTGAAAGATAGATTCAACAGTAGCATTTTAGCGGCTTTAATAGCGTTAACTGGTGTAGTCGCTGAACTACCTTATATAGCATTGCAAATAGTAGGTATGAAGTCGGTCTTACAGATGATGTTATTAGGAATAGGTAACGCGGCCTTAGTGTCTGAAATTTCCCTAATAGTTTCCTTCATAATTTTAGCTGCATTTACATATACTTCCGGTCTTAGGGGTGCTGCGTTAACTGGAGTTTTTAAAGATATTTTGATCTGGATCACGGTCATATCGGTAATCGTAATCGTACCACTACAATATGGGGGTTTCACTCACGCCTTTAGTGCTATAAACGCAGCAAACCTTTCAGCAAGATATGATACATTACCAAATAACTTACAAATAGCATATTGGAGTTTATTCTTAGGTAGTGCCCTAGCCCTATACCTTTATCCACATTCAATAAACGGTTCACTAAGTGCTGATGATAAAAATAGATTAATGTATAGTACAGCATTATTGCCAATTTATGGTATTGGTCTAGCAATAATAGCACTATTTGGTATTTTAGTTTATGCGGTACCAAATGCATTAAGTGTAGTATCTAAATATGGGGGTGCTCTTGCAGTTCCTGCATTAATAACATCAACCATGCCGGACTGGGCTGCTGGTATAATGCTACTAGGTATATTTGTTGGTGGCTTAGTCCCAGCTGCAATAATGGCAATAGCGGCGTCCAATTTATTAGTTAGAAATGTGATAAAAGAGGTAAATCCAAGCATTACACCTAAAGGGGAAACTACGTTAGCTAAGTGGATTTCAGCTGTTATAAAGTTCTTAGCCTTAGCCTTCGTATTCCTAGTTCCATCCACATATGCCATCAACCTCCAATTGCTAGGAGGAATACTTATAACACAGACATTACCGGCAGTGTTCTTAGGTTTATACACTAAATGGTTTAATCCATGGGCATTAACTGCGGGATGGGCTACTGGAATTATAAGCGGGACCTATATGTTCTTCACATTTGGACTACCTCGTGCCACGTCTCTATATCCTACGCCTTTCGGTTTAATGTATGCTGCAGTAATAGCGTTAGTACTGAACTTGGTAGTTTCAGTCATAGGTACACTTATAGCTAGTGCCCTAGGGTTCAAGACTAAAAGCAATATATCTGCAGAGGATCTAAAAAGATGAAAGTTAAACTCAAACCTTTTTTATTTTAAAATCTTATTTACCTACTAGTAGTATATTCTAATTATGATATACGAGAAAATAGCTGAAGAACTTATTTCCTCTTCTTACGCCATAGCCTTTACCGGAGCTGGTATCAGTACAGCTTCTGGTATTCCCGATTTCAGAGGTCCTCAAGGATTATGGAAGAAGTATTCACCAGAGTTAGCTAGTATAGAATATTTTGAAAAAGATCCCAAAAATTTTTGGGAATTCTACTCATTAAGAATGAGGGGATTATTCGAAGCCCAACCTAATAAGGCACACTACTCTTTGGCTGAGTTAGAAAAGATGGGTATAATAAAGGTAATAATAACGCAAAATATTGACGGTCTACATCAGAAGGCTGGTTCTAAGAACGTTATTGAGCTTCACGGAACTATGAGGAGGTCATATTGTGTTTCATGCTTAAGGACTTATGATTCTCTAAACGTCCTAAGTATGATAGAAAAGGGTAATCTTCCACCTAGGTGTGATTGCGGTGGGATAATAAGGCCAGATGTTGTACTTTTTGGGGAACCAGTTAAGAACATTTATGAGGCACTAAGTATTGCCTATGAATCTGATCTCGTAATCTCAATAGGTTCTTCATTAACTGTATATCCAGCCAATTTAATTCCACAGACCGTAAAAGAAAGAGGTGGTAAGCTAATAATTTTAAATATGGAGGAGACCCCGTTGGATAGTATTGCGGATTACGTCGTAAGGGAACCAGTGGAAATTTCATTGCCCAAGATAGTTGAAAACGTGAGACAGAAAATACTTTCGTGAATCTCAGTCGTGTTTTTTTAAGTAAAATTTCTGATATGATTGAAGAGGAAGAGGAATTAAGAATAATAAAACAAATATTTTTAATAATTAAGGAGAATATACCAGACGATTGTAGAGATTTGGTAATTAACAGATTAATGGACAGAATAATGGATGATATTAAGGAATTAGGTGTCAAGGAGACAATGAAAAAATGGTTAGGAGAGGAAGATGAGGAACTTTTCATAGTTCATTAAATCAGTCGCGGATTTGATCTTCACCTTTCAGAGCTTAGCCCGTTCTTCATCTTTATTAAATCTTCAGAGACCTCCTCTATATCTTTTATTGTATCTATTGATCGCCAGTAGACATCATAATATTTTATGCCCATCAATAACGATTCCTTTGCAAGTTTAGGAAAAGTGAGTTTTTCCATGTCTCCCTTTTCTGGTAAATATTTGAATATTTCCTTTCTTATTAAATATACTCCTGCATTTATCCAGTAGTTTTCTAAGATTGGCTTCTCCTTAAAATCTATAATCTTGTCATCCTTAGTTTCGACTATTCCGTATGGGCTCTTGAGGGGAACTAGTGACATTGTC
The DNA here is from genome assembly GCF_019175345.1 of Saccharolobus shibatae B12. Taxonomy (NCBI): domain Archaea; kingdom Thermoproteati; phylum Thermoproteota; class Thermoprotei; order Sulfolobales; family Sulfolobaceae; genus Saccharolobus; species Saccharolobus shibatae. Next base: position 1,155,067 of record NZ_CP077717.1, read on the forward strand.
ATTACGTTTTCGCTGGATACTTTCAACTTACTTATGTCTAGGTTAGTTATTATATCGCCGTTGAGTACTATAAACGCGTTTTCAGCACTTAATAATCTCTCGACCTTCTTTAGTGCTCCACCAGTACCTAAAGGTTCCTCTTCTATAGAAAAATAAGTTGAAATTCCCAGTCTCTTTTCGTTTTCACTTAACCACTTTATTAGAACCTCCCATTTATAGCCTGTTAATATTACAAAGGATGTAATACCGAACTGTTTAAGCCAAGAGATCTGCCATTCAATTATTGGTCTCCCAGCCACTTCAATCAAAGGCTTAGGTCTATCATCTGTAAGTGGTCTTAATCTCTTACCATACCCACCCGCCAAAATAACCGCGTGCATAACATACATAATATTTCCAATTTAATAAACATTTTCCAATAACCCTAAAAGCTTCATAGTGCAGAGGACTATTTTGAAAGTTCTTTCCCTCGAATTCTTCAGCTCTAGACTTATCTATTCGGACTTTGGAGAATGATTAAGTAACTCAAACACGATATAAAGCTCTTTTTGTTAAAAAGTAATTGATTAATCCTGCAATAAGTTTTTCCACATCATTCTGGTATTTTGACTCCCTCCAGTTCCAATAAGGCTTTCTTCAACTTTACTCCTCTGGAGTATCCTCCAATACCATTTTCAGCTATTACTCGGTGGCATGGTATGATTAAAAGAATGGGATTTTTAGATAAAGCCATACCAACAGCTCTTGGAGAAGTTCCCAGTGAATCTGCTATCTGTTTATAGCTCATAACTTTTCCCCAAGGGATCTTCATTACTTCTTTAAATACTGATAATCTAAAAGGATAGGTCTTTAGGTTAATAGGCTCCCTTAAGTTTACTGGCTTACCTTCAAAGTAGAGATCTAGCTTATGGAAGAATTCAGTGAAGCTACTATCGTCTCTTGAATTTCCTTCTACACAGTCACAGAAATCCAGCATAATAAATCCCTTATCGTCCTTAGCAACAGTTATATAGCCAAGAGGACTTTTATACAAACCATACACTAGCACAAGTATTAATATACTATATATTGTTATAAAAAATTCACTATTTTAACGCTTTTACTGTAGTTTGTTCTACATCCCTTTGCCCAATCTCGGTGATTAATAACTCTAGGAACTTTTCAAACTTAACGTTCCTTACTTCAATGTTACCTCTAGCTCTAACAGTTACTGTACCCTCACTAGCTTCCTTCTTACCTACTATCAATATGTATGAAACTCCTTGATCGTATGCGTTCTTAATCCTCTTACTTAAGGTCTCACCCGCATAATCAATCTCTGCCCTTATTCTCCTCTTTCTCATATCGTTTAACACTTTTTCAGCGTAGTCATTTACTTCATCAGTTATCGGTAAAACCCTAACTTGGACTGGGCTTAACCACGTTGGTAGCTTACCCTTAAAGTGCTCAAGTAGTATTGCAACAAATCTATCTATTGATCCATATATTGCCCTATGTACCATTACTGGCCTCTTCTTTACCCCATCCCTATCAATGTACTCCAACTTAAACCTCTCAGGTAAGTTGAAGTCAACCTGTATTGTGGATAATTGCCACCATCTACCTAGACTATCCCTTATCTCGAAGTCGATTTTAGGCCCATAAAATGCACCTTCTTTTTCCTTAATACCGAATTTTAAGCCCGATTCTTGCAACGCGGAAATCAGCGCGTTAGTTGCTTTTTCCCACAGTTCATCAGAACCTATACTCTCATCCGGCCTTGTACTCAAATAAGGCTTAATATCGTCATCTTTGAAGCCGAACTTGTGCCAAACTTCCACTGTCTTAGAAATAAGCATCTTAATTTCTTCCCTTAGTTGATCCTCCCTAAGGAAAATATGACCATCGTCTTGGACGAAACCTCTAACTCTCAGTAACCCATATAATTCTCCTTTCTTTTCCCATCTATATACATGGCCAAACTCTGAAAATCTGATTGGAAGATCACGATAGGTTCTAGGTTTAGATTTGTAAATTAGAATGTGAGCAGGACAATTCATAGGTTTTACTCCGTACTCATCACCTTCCATGTTAAAGACAATTAATTTATCCCTATACAAGGTATAATGACCGGATATTTTCCATATATCAGTCTTGAAAACGTGGCTAGTATAAACTTCTTGATACCCCATGCTATCATTTATCTCTCTCATAAACGCAATGAGTTCATTTCTTATCGTTTGTCCCTTAGGATGGAATAGCACTAATCCTGATCCGGCTTCCTCATGAAAGCTAAATAAGTCTAACTTTTCTCCAATCAGCCTATGGTCAGTCTCCTCAGCCTTTTCTAGCCAAGTAAGGTAATCCTTTAACTGTTCCTCAGTCTCGAAAGCCACACCCCTAATTCTAACGTATTGTTCATTGGGATTTGGATGATGAGTTGAGATATTTAAAATTTCAAAATACTTAGGATTTAAATTGGTCGAAATTGAAACCTTATCCTCTATTATTGAAACCTTGTTTCCTTTATACACTATCTGATTATTCTCAATGGGTACATTAGCTAGAACGTTCTCATTGATCGCCTTCTTTACCTCATCTAAGGTAATGCTAGTGTCTGATTTCACATCAATGTAGAAATCCCTTTCACCTAGGCCAACAGCAACTGGCTTATATCCCTTATCTATTAGGTTTATGGCTAAAATTACCGCACCCTTTAGCCACATTGGCTTATAACTTTCCATAAATATCGCTATGTCATTTAACTTAAATCTTTAGCTGTTACAAAGAGTATTGTGACAAGAATCTTAATAATAGCCAGTGGTGGTGGTCATACAGGCTTCGCCAGAGCTATTGCCCAATATTTACCTGAAAAAGTAGATTTCGTGATACCAACAAATGACCCTTACAGTAGACAAATGATATCACAATATGCAAATAAAATCTACGAGATACCTAAAGGAAGAGAACCAGACGAAAGTAGTCTAGTGTTATTTAAGAGATTATTCTCTACAATAGTAAAGAGTGCCAATATTAAGAAATACGATTTAATCATAGCCACCGGGAGCAATCACTCCATATTTCCTTCCTTTTTTCAATACTTAAAAGGTGGGAAGGTTTACGGTATTGAAAGTCAAGATAGACTTATCACCAAGGGAAAGGCGATAAGCATAATATCAAATTACGGAAAGGGTGTATTTCTTCATTGGCAAGAGCAAAGGAAACTTTATGAAAAGAAGGGTATTGTCGTGGGACCCATTGTTGAAAAGCCTAAGTATGAGAGTAAGGATGAAGGCTACATATTAGTTACAACTGGTAGCATGGGTTTTAAGAGGTTATTCGACGCAATAGTGAAATCCGCTATAAGGAAGAGGATTGTCATACAGACGGGGAAAATAGATCCCACAATTTATCGTAGTCAAAATGTTACTACGTTTAGTTTTGATCCAGATTTAGAAAAGTGGATCGCTAATGCATCTTTGGTAATAACGCATCAAGGTAAAACTGCCATGGAGGCAGTAGTAATGTATAGGAAGCCGGTAATAATGGTTTACAACAACGATTGGAAGAGTGCAACTACGTTAAGTGATGCCAAGAAGTATGCTGAGATATTGGGAGCTACGTTTTTAAGTGATCCAATAACGTGGAGCGATTATAACGTTTTACTAGAAGCTATAGAACATGCTAATGAGCCTAACGTTTTTGATATAGGTACTCCAAATCTGGTTAAACATGTATTAAGTGAACTATAATGATTCGTAAAATACTTGAGACATTGTTGGAAATATTTGAAAACAATAGAAGCATATTGAAGGAAAAAGGTTGGATAGTTTCGTCCGAAACTTCTTATGAATGGTGGGACGGACTAAAAAGTGCAGAAGAAATAATTATTTCAGCAATATTGGTTCAAATGTCAAGATGGGAAATTGTAAAGAGTAAAGTAGAGGAGATGAGGAGTAAAGGTTTGACTGATTTTTATAAATTATACAATACTACTGAGCAAGAATTATATGATGTATTGAAAGGAATTAACTTCTATAAGACTAAGGTTAAGAGATTGATTAATTTATCTAAAATCATAATAAATCTAGGTAGTGTTGAGAAATTTTATGACAGAAATCTACTTTTAAGCATTGATGGTATAGGCGAAGAAACAGCTGACTCAATCATGCTTTTTGCAGGGCACAAACCAAACTTTCCACCATCAGAGTACGGTAAGAGAGTATTATCTAGAGTATTAGGGATTAATATAAAGAAAAAGAATGAGGTTAAAAGATTAGTAGAGGAGAATTTAGAACGAAACGTCTACGAATACAAATTACTACACGCTGGAATAGTCACTGTAGGTAGAGCATTTTGTTTCATTGAAAATCCCAAATGTGAAGACTGTATTTTGAAGAAAGTATGCAAATATTATAGAGAGAATTCCTCGTGATACAAAATAGACCTCTTTAAATACTTTTACTAAATTTAAGTAATGCATAGTAATGTTTAAATTTTTATGTGATAAGTATGTGGTATGAAATTATACGAATATGAGGGAAAGAGTCTTTTTAAGCGTGTAGGGATACCAGTGCCTAATGGTGTTGTAACTTCTGAACCAATAAGATGGCAAGGAAAAGCTGTAGTGAAATCTCAACTATTGGAAGGCGCTAGAGGTAAAAGAGGATTAGTAAGAGTAACTGAAGACGTTTATAATACTATTTTAGAGCTGAAAAAACTAGGAGTCGAGAAATTCTTAGTGGAGGAGTTCGTTCCTCACGAGAAGGAGTTTTACGCTTCAGTATTGTTAGATAGGGAAACTGCGGAACCAATGTTAGTTTTATCAAGAGAGGGAGGTATTGATGTTGAACAAGCTAAGGACGTTAAGAAGATGATAATACCATTAGAGAGGGGAGTTAGGAGTTATGATATTGTTGAGGCTGAGAAGTATCTAGGAGTTAAGGGATTAGGGCAAATAATACAAGGTTTATATAAATTATTTGTAGATTACGACGCTGAACTAGTTGAGATAAACCCATTAGCACTAACTAACGATGGTAGGATATTAGCACTAGACTCTAAAGTAATTTTAGAGGATAACGCATTGTATAGGCATGAGGATTTGTTAAAGGAATTGGGGAGGCAAGAAGTTCGTGATAGTTATGTGGAACTAGAAGGAGATATAGGGATAATAGGTAATGGCGCAGGATTAACCATGGCTTCAATGGATCTAGTCAAATTAAATGGTGGAAATCCAGCGAATTTCTTGGATGTTGGCGGAGGAGCTAGTAGGGAACACGTTAAAGAAAGCGTTATTAAAGTGGGTAGTAATCCTAGAGTTAAAAAGATTGTTATAAACATTTACGGTGGAATTACTAGATGTGATGAGGTAGCGTTAGGTATAGTTGATGCACTAAAGGAAGTAAAGAAGCCAATATTTGTTAGATTATTAGGAACTAACGAGGAATTAGGGAAGAAAATATTAAGAGAGAACGGAGTAAACGTATATGATGATGTATTAAAAATGATAGGTGATGCAGTACGCTCATAAACAAGAATACTAGGGTAATCGTCCAGGGAATAACCGGAAGAGAAGGGAGCTTCCATACACAGCAAATGCTAAAATACGGTACAAAAATAGTTGCTGGTGTTACTCCGGGAAAAGGAGGGACTCAAGTTAACAGTGTTCCAGTCTACGACACGGTAAAGGATGCGATGAAAGAACATGAAGCAGATGCTTCAATAATTTTCGTTCCAGCCAGATACGCAGTGGATGCCATATACGAGGCAGTTGATGCGGGGATAAAATTAATTGTAACTATAACCGAGCACATACCAGTTTTGGACATGGCTAGATCTATAAAGTATGCCAGAGCTAGGGGAGCTAGAATAATAGGACCCAATTGTCCCGGAATAATAGCTCCAGAGGAAAGTCTAGTTGGAATACTTCCAGCCAGAGCATTCAAGAAGGGTAAAATAGGAATAGTGTCTAGATCTGGTACACTAACATATGAGGTTTCAGAGTTACTTAAGAACTCTGGTATGGGTCAATCTACTGTTATAGGCATAGGAGGCGATCCAATAATAGGAACAAGCACTTTAGAAGTTGCAAAGATGTTTGATCAAGATCCAGAGACGGAAAAAATTGTTGTGATAGGAGAAATAGGTGGTACCATGGAGGAGAGATTAGCAGAGGCGTATAAGAGGGGAGAAATTAAGAAACCAGTTATAGCTTACATAGCGGGAATGACTGCACCAAGGGAGAAAAGAATGGGACATGCAGGAGCAGTAGTTTATATGGGTATGGGAACCTTTGAGAGTAAAATAAGGGCGTTTAAAGAAGCTGGAATTCCAGTTGCTAATACCCCCTATGATATCCCCAAGTTACTTCTTTCTTAACATATAGGTAGCTATTGTTACAACAACAACTATTACAACTGCAGATAAAGCATAGATTAGGGAGAATCCATTACCAACCCCATTATTTTTTATGTTAAAACTTCCGACAACATAGTTTGAGTAATGATTTCCGAATACAATTATTAGATTTCCTGAATATGGGATAGATATCATGTAGTAATTTGTTCCAGGGATATAACTTCCAATTATCGGTACGGACGTATTATAATAGTACGCATTTCCCGTTGATGTTAATACTATGACGTAAGTGGTTCCATTATATATGAACTTAGATACTCCAAGTAAGTCGTTGAACGTGGTTATGGGTACTAGTAGGCTTATGAACTTTGAACCAGTTATGTTAAAAGCTGCATGATTAGAGTAATTTATGAAATTAATTTCCGCATTTGATGATGCTACTAGTAAGAATAGATCTACAGTGTAGTTTTGATATACGTATTTGAATGACAAGTTATACAAGTTATATGGCCCAGTGTAGAAGTTTAAGTCACCTTTTGTTAGCGTAGCGGTAGCGCTATATGTTAAATTTGAGGCAGGGTCTATGTTTACACTATAGTATGACTTTAGAGGTATCATGTATTGTAGGGAAATGTAGGTGTAATTATTATAGTCTAGGAATTCCACAGAAGGAATGCCATCGTAACTGGTGAATTCTTTGCCGGTTTCTAGAAATCCGTTAGGAGTACCAGCAGCTGCGGTATTAATCCATACACTTAGAGGATATGGATAAGAACCACTTATGTTCTCTATTGTTAAATTGTTTGTATTTATTGCAGGAAACACTTTATTTATAGATTTACCACTTATCACAAAGGCAGTTCCATTCCAAACTAGGTTCATACTTATGTTGAAGGTTAAGTAGGTTCCGAGTCTTGATGATGTCTCGTAAATGTTATAGCTAATTGTATTTCCAATATTTAGGAAATTAAATTGATTAGAAGAGTAAGTTATTGGTACAAATATTATACTTGTTAAGACCAAAAATAATATAAGGTATCTTTTCATCTCGAGTAGTACTGTATTTTTTATTAATATTTATTATTTATCCGCATCCTCAAATAGGTATCAATTAAATAGCTCTTATGTCAAATTAATACTGTGAAAAAGAAAGCAATTGGACTAAGCAATGATGGTTACTATGTAATATTTCTCCATTCAGAGAACGAGATAGGGTATAAAAAGACTCATATCAACGAAATGTATTATGTTTCATTCTTTAGTATCTTATTAGTTTCCATTTTATACGTAATTTTCAGAGATATCTTCATCCTATTTCTTTTTATCATACCTGTTCTAATCTATCTAATTACGATATTAATCTCCTTACATCTCTACAAACCTGAGGTTTATGAAAAAATAGTTAAACTTGAAATTAAGGACAAAATCATCAAAATTCACACTGCTAACAAAACGTTCATAATACGGAAGGGAAAAATCCTTGGTTTCACTGACCAGATTTAGGCTTTATTGTTATTGTCCCACTATCCTCATCAACTTGAAGCATATATTTTGTTCCGAATTTCTCTACCATTGACTTAGGCAAGTATAGGTTTAATGGCAATGTGAAGTATTCATATTCGTATACTTTTCCTCTTACATTTTTCTTTCCTACTAATCTTTTAGCTTCAACTTCTCTTTCTTTCATAAGATAATGTGCGTACTCTCTCTTTTTAAAACTTTTCCATAATGTACTTTAACACCTTTTATTAAGATATGAGCTTTGCCTACAACTATTTAACCTTGTTAAATAAGTTCTTAATATAATTTATTATTTACTAAATTTTATTTGGAAAGAATGATTCAAAAGCCTTAACTTTTTAACTCCATGAGGAGTAGGATTGTGATAATGTTTTTGCATGAGGATTAGGTAATTCTAGACTATGTAAAAACGACTAATATCTATAATTGTTAGAACGGTATATTGGTCCTCTTTACTACATAAGTCTCTCGTCATCGAAATTATTATATCTTTAGGCTAGTTCAGTTGTATATTGCATGCATAAAATTCAACTATCAGTATTTGATAATATTTTTCGTCAAATGAATATACAAAATTAAATAAAAAGTAATTATTAAATCCAGTCAAAGCTATTAGTCACCTAAACTTAAGTAGATTTGTGATTCCATATTATTTTGATAATAGAGTTAATTGCTATATTTGGGAAAAGATTTAAATATGATTCTATGGGACTTAGCAGTCATGAATACGTCAATAATTATAGCTGTTATAGTTATAGTAATAATAGTAGTAGGAGTAGTTGCTTACCTAACGTTAGTGCATCATCCTGCCATGGTACCTTCCACAACAAGTTCAGTTGAGACAACTACAACAAGCTTCGCTTTAACCTCAACATCTTCCACAACTACAACAAGCTCGACTTCAACATCTTCCACAACTACAACAAGTTCATCTACTACGTCTTCCACTACTATTACCACGACACAGTCGGTAACTTTACCTCCTGGGGCTAATATGTTACCTTATAATCCTAATAACAAGACTGTATTTATCTATCTAACTGTTACAGCTACTGGTCCAACATTTAACTATAATGGGACTGCATATGGACAAATGAAAATTTACGTTCCTGCAGGATGGAGTGTGATGATAATTTTAACGAATGAACAATCTATTCCCCATAACGCAAATATAATATTAAATAATACTCAAATACCGAATAATCTCAATATTTCTAAGGATGGGAAAATTCTACTATATGTTGGTGATTCCCCATCGGATTTCACAAGTAATGGAGTTCAACCAGGTCAGACTGCAATTGGGATATTAGATAATATTTCAGCTGGTTACTATTGGATCGCTTGTGGAATAACTGGCCACGCTGAAAACGGAATGTGGGCTGATTTAATAGTATCAAATTCTTTGTCAGTTCCATACTTCATAATTTCCTCCTCATCCTCTACAACGTCTACAACCACATCATCATCTGCAAGTTGGGGTTAAGGGAAAATTTTTTATTTAATATTTTTCTTAAATATCATTATGATTAAAAGACTAACAATATCCCCTATTTTTCTAATAATTTCCTTGATAACTTATGATCTCAGTAAGTCTGACATTCTTCTCTACTCAACAATATCAACAATATCGTTTTGGATATTCGTGATTCTAATCTTACCAACCTCTTTCTATAACTATATCAAGGATGGTATTGTAAAAAATTGGAGAAAGAAAATATTTTGGTTAATAGTAGGATTATATATATCCTATCATGTAATTCTCTACTCATTCTTCTTCTATTTACTCCTTCCTGGTTCAATTAGGGCTATAAGTTTTAGTCTCTCATTCAATGCGGGGATAGGATACTCCGTACCTCCCCCATTAACATTTTTTCTAGAATGGGTATCAAACAGTCCTGCAATATGGTTCTTCATAGGTCCTTATGAGGGAGATATCATACCCTTCTCTACCTTCATAGGAGTTATATTAGCGTTATTGATAGGGTTAAACGTTATGGAAATAATTAAATTGTGGGGAATTTCAAATAAACTTAGTAAGTCAATTGTTTTGGTTCCTTCTCTAGGAGTTGTGTCTGGCTCGTCTTGCTGTGTGTTCTTACCCAGTATAATTATGTATTCTATTGCCCTTTCAATAAGCTCAATTACAGCAACAATACTCTCCATTTTATCTTCATTTACGTATTTCGTATTAGCATATTACGGCTTACCAATAATCTCAGCTACTGTCCTATTTCACAATCTTACGTTACTTAATAAATTGAACAAAAAACTATCGTTTAACAGATAGAGTTTTGTAAGTTTATTAATTTATTTGCTAGATATTAATATATGTTTAAAATAGAGTACCCCACTACACAAGTAATTTATGGAATCAACGCATTAGATTGGTTAACAAACGTAAAAGGTAAAAGAATAGCCTTAGTTACCACTAGAAGTTTACTTAAAAGTAAAATTCTCGAACAAATATTAAGTCTAATAAATGCGGAAGTAATTGAAGGACCTAGGCAGCACACTCCAGCAGTTGATGTAAACAATTTAACGGAGAAACTTAAAGGATATGATATTGTAATAGGCCTGGGAGGAGGGAGTATAATAGACGGTATAAAGCTTTCATTTAATGGTTATTATATAGCTATACCTACCACCTTTTCTGGGGCGGAGCATACTAGATCTGGAGGAGCGACAGTTGATGGGATAAAGAAAAGTAGGATAGGAAAAGAGGCAGATGTGATAATCTTAGATCCAAGAGCTACGCTCGAAACCCCAAAATGGTTACTTATAGCCAGTGGGGTAAGGGCGATAGACCACGCAGTGGAAGCATTATACTCTAAAGACTCTACGCCATTTACTGATTCCTTGGCCATAGAAGGTTATAAAAAGCTAGTTAAGTGCCTAAGGGATCTGGATTCCTTTGATAATAGGGCATTATGTCAAATAGGCACGTGGCTATCGTCATTGACTATGAGATATGCGAAAATGGGGATAAGTCATAATTTCGGTTACGTATACGGTCCTAGATTTAACATACCTCATGGAGTAACCTCTTGTATCTCATTACCATCAGCAATTAAGTTGAATTATAGTGTAGCAGGAAATAAACTGAAGGAAATAGAGAGTGAAGGGGAGCTATTATACGAGTTCATGGATAAATTCTTGAAGGAGATAGGAGCTAAGCGGAGATTATCCGAATTTACTACCTTGGATGAGGCATTAAAATATGTACCAACTTTCGTTGAGATTGTGAACAATAGTGGAAATCCAATTAAAATTGACATGGAAACAGCTAAGAGATTTGTGGAAGAGGTCTTTTAAAATGATAGAGTGGAAGGGTTTTGGAAAAAGATGGGGTAAGTGTGAGGAGTGTTGGCTAGCTTATGAAAGGGGAATTCAACATGAGCACTCCTTAAACTGTTATAAATTGGGAATTCCAATAGATGCTCTAAAAGTTCCCTTAGATCAGTTTTTAAATATAACTAAGGATCTATCTGGAAAATATGCGATTTTTGGGTTTCCTCTAAACCTCTTAAGTAGGGGGGTCATAATTTTCTATTTTAATACAAAAGAAGAAATGGAAAACTTTATAGAAAGTATAAGGAATTATATTAAGGATGAAATATCATTTAGGGAAAAGAAGTTTTATGATACTTTTGTTAATGTAGAATGGATTGGAGGTATGAATTGGAGGAGAGGGTGTCCGGAATACGATAGGAAATTTGGCGATTGGAGAAAATGGATGAATTACCACAAACAAGATTGGTAGTGCTCAAACTATAAATCGTAATGTAAATACTTCTATAGATATAGTTGTCCATTTAAATTTCATATAAAAGAACGAGAGTAGTTAGAATCTTTCTAACTAATCTTTATTAAGGAAAATACTTACCTAAAATAGATATGTCTATTTCAATTTTTATCCTAAGCCTAAAAGGGGGAATAGGCAAGAGTAGACTATCTTATGAATTATCTAAATATATTTCTGAAAAGAAACTTAAGAGAGTTCTCTTGATCGATAACGATTCTCTATCAACTTTATCAAACGTCCTAGGACATTATGGTGATGGATTACTGGACGGTTTCGATTTAAGGTCTTCATTAAAAGAAATAGATGGTATTTTCATACTTAAACTACGTAATAGAGTACACTTGTTAGATAAATTTTATGATAATGAAAGATTAAATCAACTTAAATTAATCTTATCCAAAAATTGGGATTACATTATAGTGGATAATTATGTTGGAATACAAGAGGAAAATCCAATAATTAAAGCTGTTTATGAATTTTCTCAGCTTAAAATAGGTATTTTCCTTAGTGATGACTTGTCACTGGATTCTACTACAGAATATTCCAATAGTTGGAACCATATAGATTCTAAACATGTAATATTAGTTAATAAAGTTTTCGACAGCTCCAATATCATAGATAGGACTATTATTAACGCCATATTAAACCGAAATGTTAATGATTATGTTAAAGGATTTAACGTGAAGAGAACCAATAGGATAGATATATCTTAATATTTATGGCAAGATTTTAGCGCTAGATATTATAATCGTACTTATAGATTCTAAAGTCGAACCACCAAAGTGAGGTATATAAAAGATTTAATCTTTGGAATTTCAATATTAATATATGCCCCTAGATCCTCGAATCAAAAAGCTACTAGAATCAGGTTTTGTCGTACCTATAGGTAAAGCTTCAGTAGACGAAGTTAGAAAAATATTCAGACAATTAGCATCAGCAGCACCTAAAGCTGAAGTGAGAAAAGTAGAAGATATAAAAATACCAGGGAGTGAAACCAGTATAAACGCTCGAGTGTATTTTCCAAAAGCTAAAGGTCCCTATGGAGTTTTGGTATATCTTCATGGAGGAGGTTTTGTTATAGGGGATGTGGAATCTTATGATCCATTGTGCAGAGCTATTACCAATGCGTGCAATTGTGTAGTAGTATCAGTTGATTATAGGTTAGCTCCAGAATACAAGTTTCCCTCTGCTGTTATCGATTCGTTTGACGCTACTAATTGGATTTACAATAATTTGGACAAGTTTGATGGCGAGATGGGAATCGCTATTGCAGGGGATAGTGCTGGTGGAAATTTGGCTGCAGTCGTAGCTCTTCTCTCAAAGGGTAAACTTGATTTAAAGTATCAAATCCTAATTTACCCAGCAGTAGGTTTCGATAGTGTTTCAAGATCCATGATAGAATACTCTGATGGGTTCTTCCTAACTAGAGAGCATATAGAGTGGTTCGGTTCTCAATACTTGCGAAGTCCTGCGGATTTACTAGATTTTAGGTTCTCTCCAATTATAGCACAAGATTTAAGCGGATTACCTCCAGCCTTAATAATAACAGCTGAATACGATCCATTAAGGGATCAAGGAGAGGCCTATGCGAACAGATTACTACAAGCTGGAGTCCCGGTTACTAGTGTTCGATTCAATAACGTTATACACGGATTCCTTTCGTTTTTCCCTTTAATAGATCAAGGAAAAGACGCTATAGGGCTAATAGGTTCTGTTTTGAGACGTACATTTTATGATAAAAGTTGATAATCTTTTTATTTTAATTTTTGTTTTAAGGCATTATTAAAAACATTTAAAAAGAGTCAATAACAAATTAAGACTATGAAAGCTGTTATTCTTCCAGCTCATAAACAAGGTTATAGAATTGAGGAAGTACCAGATCCTAAACCGGGTAAGGATGAAGCCATTATTAAGGTTAACAAGGCTGCATTGTGTTATAGGGACTTATTGCAAATAAAGGGATTCTACCCAAGATCCAAATATCCATTAATTTTAGGTCATGAAGTTGTGGGAACTGTAGAGGAAGTTGGAGAAGACGTTAATGATTTTAAGAAAGGAGATAGAGTTACGTCAATGCTTTTTGTCCCTGACTGGTCGTGCGAATATTGTAGAAGCGGAGAAGAGGTTTACTGTAAGAATAGGGTTCTATATGCTCAAGAACTAGATGGGTTTTTCGCAGAAAAGGCCAAAGTTAAGGCTAGTAGTCTAATCAAATTGCCTGAAGGTGTATCCGATGAGGGAGCTGTTATAGTTCCATGTGTTGCAGCCATGGTTTATAGGGGTCTGAAAAAGGCTGGAATAAAGGAAGGGGAAATTGTATTGGTTACTGGAGCAAGTGGTGGTGTGGGGATTCACGCAATTCAAGTGGCAAAGGCTTTAGGGGCTAAGGTAATAGGAGTTACTAGTGGGGAAAGCAAGGCTAAGATAGTTTCTAAATATGCTGACTACGTAATAGTAGGGGAGAAGTTCTCAGAAGAGGCTAAAAAGATAGGTGATGTTTCCATCGTTATTGAAAACGTTGGTCCCTACACGCTGGAGGAAAGCATGAGGAGTTTAAGGAGCGGTGGGAAAATTATCCAGATCGGTAATTTAGATCCCTCTGTAACGTTTAATTTAAGGTTGGGCTATTTGATTCTTAAGGACATGAATTTAATGGGGCATATAGGTGCAAACAAGAGAGATATAATAGAGACTCTAAACCTCGTCAAGGAAGGAAAAATAGAACCGGTTATTGGAAATGAGTTTAGGTTGGAGGATTTTGAGAAAGCTCTTGATTTACTGAACAATAATAAAAATAGGTATGGAAAAATATTGATCTCAAACTCTTTCTAGAACTAATGCTCCTCCTTGTCCTCCACCTACACACAGAGTTGCAACACCATAATCCTTTCCCTCCAGTATTAATTGTCTAGCCAAGGTGCCTACTAATCTAGCTCCAGTAGCTCCCAAGGGATGCCCTATGGCAATAGCACCTCCTCTCTTATTTACGGTGCTCTCATCCAACTCCAATTCTTTTATAGCATTTAATACTACGACAGCAAACGCCTCGTTTATTTCCCATAACTCTATTTTTCTAATACTTAAATTTGCCTTTTCTAAGGCCTTTTTAGAGGCTGGAACTGGACCCTTCCCCATTACCGCTGGAGGTACTCCTGCAAATCCAAAGCTCTTAATCTTAGCCATTGGAGTTAGGCCATACCTCTTTAATGCGTTCTTTGACATTAGAAGTACATAAGAAGCTCCTGAATTTAAAGGTGCGGAATTTCCAGCAGTTATACTACCATTAGGTTTGAAGGCCGGAGGAAGCTGAGCTAACTTTTCTAGGCTAGTATCTGGCCTAACCGATTGATCCACGTTTACAACACTCTTCTTTCCCTCAACTTCTACCTCAATAGGTAGGATCTCGTCCTTAAAATATCCCTCTTGAATGGCTTTCCACGCTAATTGATGACTCCTTAAAGACCATCTATCCATCTCCTCCCTATTTATTTTAGCTTCTTCAGCTAGTTTCTCAGCAGTTAATCCCATAACGTATCCTGTAGTTAAATCGTATTCAATATACTTATTATCAGTTAGAAACTTAGTGTTAATTTCAATATGGGGGTTATCGAACATTGGTGTTCTAGATAGTTTTTCAACTCCACCTGCCAATACTATATCAGCCATTCCAGTCGATATTTCCATGGCTCCTATAGAAACTGTGGTTAACGATGAAGCGCATTGTCTATCCACAGCCATCGTTGGTATGTTATATGGTAATCTCGCTGCGAAAACCTCATGTCTACCTCCAAAAGTCCATTGCTCACCTACTTGAAGTGCACATCCAGTGATTATTTCATCTATCTCTTCTGCCCTAATTCCGTTTTTCTCTATTAACCTTTTTATCACCATTCCAGCTAATTCTTCTGGTCTTATATTGTAGAAAGGATCCTTTTGATAGTCCTTACGAGAAAATCTTGTAAACGCTGTTCTTGCGTAATCTACTAGATATACATCCTCTAACATCTTCTCATCTACCTATTATATTATTTTATTTGATAGATTATATAGGTTGCAGGAACTCAGAGATATCCACTTTACTATTGTATAACTTACTTAATGTAAGCGCTCTCCTTAAATGGAGGTGGATATCAAGATCATCCGTAAATCCTATCCCACCATGAACTTGTATACCACTTAAAATAACCTTAGGTATCTTCTTATTAGCCAAATCCTTAGCTATCCAAGCGTACTTCATATTTTCAGCAGCTTCCAAGATTAAAGATCTAGCTAATTCCACATCAATTGCGTCATTAACCACTCTATGTTTTATTGCTTGATACGAACCTATAGGTTTTCCAAAAGCAACCCTTTCTTTACTATACTTGATTGACATGCTAACAACTTCTTCACCACTTCCCACCATCTGAGAGGCTAATGAAAGTGCAATTTCAGCGTTATTAACTTCTATATCTTCATGGTTTCCAATGTGGTCTACTTTACTGATTTTCATGGAGCTATCAAGGGAATTGAAAGTACGAATTGTGCAGTTGCTTCTCTTAATCAGTCTATTTCCTATTACTATATAATCAGCATCATCAGCCGAGGGCACGAAGTTTGAATCAGATATTGCTAATTTAATTTCACCGGCGTAGAGTCTATTTAAAATGTCCTTGTTCTTAATACCCCTAGATGCTACTATACTACTTACTACAATTCCAGGCAATAATTTTCTACCAATAACTTCATTTATTATCACGTTATCTCTTAATGATAGTGTGGAAAGGTAAGGTAAGATATCAAGCTTAATTATTTCCTTCCATATTTCCTTAATATAATCCTTGTTTCCTTCCATTACTGCCCTTAACTTTTTTGTGGACCACCTTGATTCCAGTAATTCATTTAAACTGCTTAAAATCAGTTTAAGATCCTCGCTAATTTCGAAGTTAAGATCTAGGAGCATTTAATCACCATGATTCAATTACATCCAAATCCTTTGGTAATAACATTTCCAATTTCATCTGCTTAGCTCTATTAATCGCATCAATCCTAGTATTTAAGAGCTTTTTAGCGTAGTCTACTAGCTCCATTCCAGTCAAATTAAAAGGTAGGCTCTCAACTTGGGGCATTGTAGGTTCAGAGAATATTCCTATAGCATATGGTGCAAGGTAATTTATGTGATCCATGGCAACTTTGTATATTCCCTCTCCATGTTCCTTTACTAGTCTTGTAATTAAATATACTCCAAACGCTATATGTCTAGACTCATCAGTAGCTATGAGGTTTACCATTTTAGCCAGACCGGGTAGGATCTTTCTTGAATTCGTTATCAGTCTGAAAATATTGTAACCTCCTTCAGCTGCTACTCCTTCAACTATTAAATTGTAAGTTACTACAGCTCTAACTTGATTTTCTGGCGAAGGATCTCTGGATAAATTCCACATGGCCTTTGGTAATTCTTCATAGAATATCTTCCTATAATTAGGCGAAAGATCTTTTGTATATGCGCTCAGATCTTCCATAACATTGACTACGTCAAAAAATCTTCTAAATGCCTCAACGTGCTTAGATTCCTCATAAACGAATTGTTCTAAATACATCACTTCCTCCACTCTTCCCTCCTTAACTAATGTCACAATTAGCGGATGAAGGTCTAATGCCACGGCTTCTTCTCCCGCAGCAAACTTTGACCCAACATTTATTATGAACATCTTTTCTAAATCATTCAATTTTTTCCAGTCTTCCGCGTCTTTACTTAGATCTACATTGGCTGGATCCCAGAAAAGCTTCTTCCCAAGCTGATATAACTTCATTGGAAATAGTGACCAATTTAAGCCTCCAGATCTTATGGACTTAAAATACTCATGCTTATATTCTTCAAAACTCATTCCCATAATTAACTATAAATGATTTGTTTATATTTAAATTTTGCCTTAGATACGATAAAATAAAGTTTTAGTTAAGCTATTAAATGAAAAAGACCCTTATTTTATTCCACCTTTTATGCTCTCTCCAGAATCTAACACGAAAACTTGCCCTGTGAGAGACTCTATCTTAAGAATTGCTGCAGTGAATTCGGCTACCTCTTCTGGATCAAGAATCTTGCCCATTAAAGTGAATTTTTCACCAAATTCCTTTTCACTCATCCCTAACACTTGAAACATACTTTCACCTAGTTTAGTCTTCACGAATCCTGGAGCTATAGCATTAACCCTTATTTTAGGTGCTAGTTCTAAAGCTAAGTACTTTGTTAACGCAATTACTGCAGCTTTCATAGCGCCATATATTGATAAGCCATAGGCTGGCGATACTCCAGCAACTGATGCAATGTTGACAATTGCTCCTCCATCTCTCATTTCCTTTGCGAAACTTTGAGAACAGTAAACTACAGATTTAAAGTCTGTTGAAATGTGTTTATCTAGAAGTTTATCGTCTACGTTTAAAAAAGGAGAGAATAGTCCTAAACCAGCATTATTTATCAATATGTCAGTTACTCTATATCTATCGATGGTCGCTTTAAGTAAATTTTCACATCCTTCCCTCGTGGAGACATCAGCTAAGATCCCAATAGCTTCTCCTCCATTCTCCTTAATGATCTTTATAGTTTCATTCATCTCCTCAGCCCTCTTTTTAGCGTTTACTACAACTAAACTACCTTCATTAGCTAATCTCACAGCTATTGCCCTACCAATACCCCTACCGGAACCCGTTACAACAACAACCTTATTCTTTAGAGAGTACATGAATAATATAAAATTTTTAGCAATAAAAAACTTTTTCCTAATTCCACCTTATTATTGCCCTTATATGTAATCCTTTCTTTAAATTCTCATATGCCTCATTTATCTTGTCTGGAGTGTAAATATGCGAAACTAACTTCTTAATATCAATTTTCCCAGAAGAGGCTAAACTCACTAGCTCTGGTAAGTCAATTCTGGGTCTGTAGCCTAAACTTCCTATTAAGGTTATGCCTCTAGAGACAAATAGCGTTACGGGAATTTGCGCCAATGTAGAGAATCCTCCCAATCCAGTGACAACTATAGTCCCACCGCTTTTAACTACTTCTAACGATAATTTGAGATCTGGATAGGGTTTAGTCTCATACACTATATCAGCACCATCTTCCAAAGTTTCCAAAACTTTCGCTCTAGCGTCACTTTCGTTTGCGTTAATAATATGAGTTGCACCCAATTCCTTAGCTCTCTTTAATTTATTCTCATCTATGTCAACCGCAATAATGGGATTTAACCCAATTGAGTTGGCTAATTGTATCGCGGCAGAACCTACGCCACCAGATCCCACTATAACGATGCTCTTCCCTGAAGTAGCGTTAGCGCTCTTTAACGCGTTATAAGCAGTACCGTATGCACATGCAATTGGTGAAGAATAGTATGGATCGAGATTTTTGGCTAGGGGAACTACTGCTATCTCTGGAACAGTTAAATACTCAGCGTGACCTCCATTAATACCAATTAGGCCTACAAGTCTTTTCGCATTCTCTTTACAATAATTCTCCTTTCCACTCGCACAATATCTACATATACCACATGGAACAATCCATGACACCAGAACTGGATCTCCCTCCTTTAGTCCATATGGGTTTTTAACATTTCCACCTATCTTCTCTACCCAACCGGCTATTTCATGACCAATTATAAATCCGTTAGGAAGTGGCCCTACTAGTTCGCCACTTAATAGATGTAAATCGCTATGACATATTCCAGTTGAGGCTACTTTCACTAAGACTTCCCCTTCTTTTGGAGTAGGATTAGGAACTTCTTCTATTTTTAATGGTAATCCATACCCCTTATATACGGCTGCCTTCATTACTTCTTTCTATTCTCTAATACAATTAATTTCTTCCTTTATAATAGTTGGCTTTTTATTCGATACCTATCTATTTAAATATAAACTCCTCTAGTGATATAGGATATAATTTTAATGTAGAATCATACATTGTATAAAGTGTATGTAATATAAAATACAAGCAAAACAGTCAACTTTTAATGGTAGTAGCCTCTACTATTTTCAAACAATTTATCTAAATTGATAATCGAGTCAGAATTCAGTCTTGCTTTTCAAAAGAATCGCTTTTACCAAAATTGGTTCAGATCTTTCTCTTTATTCTTTCCAATCTTACTTCCTCGTCAAGTCTTTCCATATTTTTCTCAATTTTTCTCCTTAAGGAGAATTTAACAAAAGAGGCAAATCTGCCTTCATATTCCACTACTAGCCTAATCTCACCCTCTTTAAATAAGTCAAATTCTAAGACTCCACCTTCTCCTTTTTGTGTTCCCACGCTATAAAACTTATAAGATACCTTATTATTCCCTACATAAACCGTACCGTGTAGGATTATAGATGTGACTCCTAACGATATTAATGCATCAAATTCATTTCCCTTTACGGTTACTGTTTCAGCTCCTAATATCTTGTATAACGTGAAAATAGGATCTGAGAGAATCTTAGATAATGCTTGTATATCATGCTGTGTAGGGAGCGTGAGTTCCATAGATTTATTTTCCTATTTATTCTTTTTATGCTTTTCTATTATCAAATAAAAAGAAAAAAGGTTAACTTAGGATCCTTTTAACTAAGCTCTCAGCTTCCTTGAAATTATAACTTCTGAACAGTTCAATTTTACTAGCTTCCATCGAACCCTCAGCATGTATCATACCAGTTAACAAATATCCAGTAAACGTACTAGCTCCTAATTCCTTGGCTAACTTTAACACCTTTGCTCTCTCCTCTCCGTCAACTGAGCCCCTTAAGTATTTAACAATATTCTTTCCCTCGTCACTTTCCAAATCCTCTTGAGAGGGCATAGTAGCTATTATCCCACCAGCAATGTCAATTAAATCTCTTACAACATCATGGAAGTGCATATTGGAGTATAATTTACCGACATTAGTAAAAAGTGGGTTGGGCACAGCTACACCCTCCATGTTCACTGGATACACAGCTGCAGATATTGCGCTACTCCTCATAATTTCCTTGTAGAGAATTATATCAACTATATCATCTCTCACATGCTTCTCGTCCTCAATTCCATTTACTTGAGATGCCACTTTAGAAGTTCCCAAATATAGATTCATAGTTGCTGACCTATACGATAATGCGGTAAATCTATGAAAGGTTGCAAATAGCATTGCCAATGTTCCAGCGTAGTCGTATTCCTTAAATAAAAATACCCTATCCCAAGGAACGAAAACGTCATCGAAGACAGTTAATGTTTCTAGCTCGAAATCTTTTCTACTGAGCACTGAGGATGAATTTCCCTCAACTTCATCAATTGGTCTAATATACATCCTCAAACCCTTAGTATTAGCAGGGATTGCGAAGGCTACCGCGTAATCCTTATCACTATCCCTCATTGCTCTGGTTGGTATAACAATAATCTCGTCAGACACTGCAGATTGGGTAGTATGGGCCTTTGCTCCTCTAACTACTATTCCATCGCTTTTCACATCAACTACTCTAACATACATATCTGGATCAACTTGTTCGGAAGGCCTTTTACTTCTATCTCCCTTAACGTCAGTCTGGGCAGTGGCTAGCGTCAAATCCTCTTTTGCAACTCTTTCAAGATATCTCTCTACACGCTTTGAGTAATCAGTTCCATATTTCCTATCAACTTGTTTAGCAGTGATCATAAGGGCAAACATCGCGTCGCTTCCTATTGCTTGTGAAATGTTAAATATACCGTTGCAATACATCGTTAAATCATAAATTAGCTTGTGCCTATCCAATAAGTCTTGTGATGTTGACGGTACCCTAAAGAACTTGCTGATTTTCCCCATTTTACTATCTTCATATAGCCTTTCAGCGTACTCATATAATTTAGCTGCATGTAATGCTGCTGTCTTCAAGACTGGATGTGTTGTTATATCTTCTACTAACTTCCCCCTATAATACAGACTTCTACCATCCTTCAAGGACTTTAGGAAATATTCTTTTGATCTCATAAATAATATTACTCATGATACTCTATTAACTTTTTCCTTCCCTTAAAGAAATACCGCGTTTAAAAAAGGTATTTCTTAAAACTTTATTTGTTATTATTTCTCACTTTTTATAATTCCTCCTTGAGGTTGCTGCGGAGTTAGATGTATCTCGTTTATCTCCTCCAGTCTTACCCCAACTGTCCTAGGAACAGTAAACCACAAGATCATCGCAGCTATAACTACAGGAAATGCCTCAATAGCCCATGCGTTTATTGGTCCAGTAGCCACTACTAGCGGGAAGAGCAATAATGGGCCTATGGCTCCTCCAATATGTCCTAGCCCATCAGTAATAGCAAATCCAGTAGATCTGGCAGCGGTTGGGAATGACTCACTACTCATTAAATATCCAGCTAAGTACGACATTCCACCTCCAATAGCGTTTGTAATAAGGCCTAAAGTCAATGTCATACCTAACAGATCAAAATGCACAGCAAAATACGCAGCAACTACCATGCCGACTAACCAACCTATGGAACCAATTTGGGTGATTAGTCTCCTATCTGTTCTCTCTATAAAGGTCAATAGGAGAAATGCCATAAGTGTGTCTCCTAAAGCTGCAAATCCAGTAAAGAGAACGAACTGATTAAACATTGCCCCAGAGTAACCTATGAACTTTCCATAGTAATCCCATAACGTTGAAAATGTATATTGTACGAAGTATATGAAAAACCAGAACAATATGAGCCCTATCAAACGTTTCGCAAATACTCTCTTTCCTAGTATCGAAAATGGATTTGTAGTCTGATATGAATAATTTATTATTTTAGGTTCTGGTAAAGATTGAACTCCAGCTCTCTTCATGGCAGTCTCTTCCATTATTCTCACTATACTCTCAGCCTCATTTATCCTCCCCTTTTTAACTAAGAATCTTACAGTCTCTGGAGCCCTAATTCTAAATACCAGTGCAGCTACAGCCATTATGGCAGCTATTCCAAATGCTAATCTCCATCCCACAGAGGGTAAGCCAGTAACCAACAATGCGGCAATAGTTGCACCTACACCAACTGCTATCCATCCTGCTAAGTAGATCCAGTTCGCGTACTTACCTCTTTTTGAGCTTGGAGCAAATTCAGATATATATACCATGGCTAAGTTTAAATCTCCGCCTATCCCTGCTCCCTCAATGAATCTAAATACTGCTAGCATGGGAAAGTTGACAGATAATGCCATCCCCAAACTACCTATTGCAGTCAATAAAACAGTGATTATTAGTACAGTCCTTCTGCCTATTCTATCTGCTAAGTAACCTAATCCTAGAGAACCTGGAATATAACCAAATAGACCTAGAGATGCTATTAACGAAGCCTGGGATGCATTTATAAAGGGTATATACGGTAGTGCAGCTCCTATATTTCCTACGGCATCATAGAGTGTTATGAAGTAGCTAAATCCTATAGCCCATAGTAGTGCATATGATAGTCCCCATGTAGGTAGTCTATCTATTCTAGCCAGATATTCATCTAATTTACTACTCATGTGGTTACTTACGTCAATTAATTCATAAAGATATCTTATGAAAGTCAATTTTTTAGATTTATACATTTATTCTATGATAAGGAGTTCTTAAGATTCTATTTTGAATTATACTATATAGCTTCATACTCATTTGTTAATTTAACTTACATTTAGAAAAAAGAGGTTATCGCTATACTGACTGGGATTCATCTATATTTTTAAATAGCACTTATTTATAAATTAGGAAAGTATTATTGTAATATCATTCCTCCTAGAAAGGTTTATATACGATGGCAATAAATTATAAATTGACTCAGTAATCAAAAATGGTGGTCAAAATGTATAGGTACCCGAAAACTGAAAAGGGAAAGGAGTCATTAAATAAAATAATTAATGCCTCACTCGATTTAATTTCAGAGAAGGGTTTTCTAAACACCAGTATAAGCGATATAACCAATAAGGCTGGTGTTGCTTATGGTTTGTTCTATTTCTATTTTAAAAGTAAACATGATATATTGGATGAACTAATTAGAAAATTCAATACCGATATGAGGTATTATTTAAAGGTAAATACAATGGGTATACAAAATAGGATAGAAATGGAAAAGGAAGGTTTAGCTAAATTCCTAGAATGGATGAGTCAGAATAAAAAATACTACAAGGTATTCGTAGAGGCTCAAGTGCATAGGCCAGAAATGTACATATGGCATTTCAATAAATTGGCAGAAAGATACAAGATTGGCCTAAAAGAGGCTATGGATAGGGGAGAGATTGTTAAAGTAGATCCAGAATTATTAGCCTATGTATTAATAGGAATAGGAGAGATGATAGGTAGAAGATATATCCTATGGACAAATCAAGGATTAACCAAAAAACAATATAATGACTTGGCCATTCTTATAGAAAACATGCTAAGACCCAAGTAATCTAAACAAGGAATTTTGTATTTATTTTATTTGAGATGTTAGCCATAACCACTGAAGCAGTAGTATATCTAGCTAGATCGAAAAGGCTACCCTTCTTAAGCTTTATTGTACCAGATAACAAGGCTGAGACTACTTGCAATTTACCGCTAATTATATCTTTCCAGGAATTATAACTTGCCTCAAGTACGTATGGGGCATCAGCCTTGGTAATATCGGTGAAAAACTCCGTACCTTGACACTTTCCATTATTTAGATAAAGCTTCATTGCTATGGTGTTAGTACCCTTTACACCTAAATAGTCCAATACTTGGAAAGGGATATCGGTTACCACGAATAAAATTGGCGACACCCACCCTTTCCCTGCATCATTATATTCTTTGCTTTCACTTAGTAGTTTACACCATTCTTCTGCCCATTCCTTACTAGGATACACAAACTCAGCCATAGTAAAAGTTAATCTGAACTTCTTAATAAGTATTATTAGAAGGAGAAATTTGAACAAGATTTTTTAATAAGTAGTAAATTATGATTAACGATGATTGTAGGATTTGCTGGAAAACTGTATAAAAATTATGAGAAAGATGGAATAGAGCTATTAAAAGAAGCTATTGATGAGGCCCTAGAGATGGCGGGACTAAATTATGCTGACATTGATGGGATAATGGCTAATATAGGTAGAGGTTCATTCCACGGCAATAAAACGTATTTAAATCCTCCAGTCCAAATAAGTGAATATTTTGGAATAAAGCCGAAAATTATAGACCATGTGCAATACGGTGGACCTTCAGTGTTGTCAATGATATATAGAGCGTATAAGGCAATTAATGCGGGGGATGCAGAGACAATACTTTGCATACAAGGAGGGAAAATATCTCATTTAAGAGACAACCATTTTCAAAAAACAGATATAATTGATAGCCCCTTTGATGATTACATTAAGATTTACGAGCAGATGTCTCCAATATCTGATTACGCAATGGTAGCCTATAGACATTCGAAACTCTTCGGTACAACTGATGAACAGAGAGCACGAGTAGCTGTAATGCAGAGATATAGTGCGAGTTACAATCCTAAAGCTCTATTCAGAAATCCTATTACAGTGAAGGACGTTTTGCAATCTAGGATAGTTTCTTATCCTTTGCATCTTCTTGAAATAGTATACCCTATAGATGGCTTTCACGTTTTTGTAGTAAGTAAAAGAAGGGGTAAGTCGGTACTTAGAAATATTGATATTTTAGCATATGGAGAGGCTCATTGGCCAAATCCACCAGCTGAATGGGATGATATAATTTATACTCCAGCAATTGAAAGTGCGAAAAGGGCTTCATTTGACCTTAATCGTGTAGACACCTTTCAACTTTACGACTCATTCACCATAACCGTGATGCTACAAATGGAGGACATAGGGTTAGTTGAGAAGGGTAAGGTTGGGCAATTCGTTGAATCTCATGACTTAACTTTCAAGGGTGATGTTCCCATTAATACTGGGGGTGGTAGTTTGAATACTGGTCAACCCGCTTACATGAGTGGTGGTGTTATTTTAGAAGAAGCTTTACTTCAATTAAACGATATGGCAGATGGTCATCAGGTTAAGGGTGCTGACGTTGTATTCCTAAATGGAATTGGGTGGTGGAGTAGAAGGCATAGTGTAACTTTAGTATTGGGTGAGCGGAAATGAGAGATGATGAGATAAGAGAATCATACTTTAAATATTTTAACGAAGAGAAGCTACCGTTTATTCAGTGTAAAAATTGTGGTCATAGGTTTTACTATCCAAGAGCATTTTGTCCTAAATGCGGCTCTTCAGATGTTGAAGTTAGATTTAGTAAAGGGCAAGGTAAAATATTTGCGATGACTAAAATCTATAGGAAGGACGGTAGCTATGTTGTTTATGGAATAGTTGAGCTAGATGAGGGGTTTAGAATGTATTCCAATATAGTCGAGGGGAATCAAGCTGACATTGCTAAGAGAGTTGAAGTAATATTTAAGGAGATAAACGGTAAGAAATACCCCTTATTTAAGGTTGCCTAGCCCTTAGTTTCATTTTTTATCTATAAAGGTAAAAAAGCTTAAATATAGAAAAGATTACATATTACATGTGGAGATAATAAAAGGTTTTCCTTCAACTATGATGGACGACTATCAACTTAATGTTGTGCAAATATTGGAACATGCAGGGAAATGGTATGGGGAACAAGAAATCGTCTCTAGGAGAAAGGATAATACAATTATAAGATATAATTATAGGGAAGCATTCAGAAGGGTTAAAAAACTCGCAAATTCACTTAAGTCTTTAGGCGTTAGGGTTGGTGATAGAGTAGGTGTACTAGAGTGGAATACGCATAGGTTTTACGAATTATACTTTGCAATACCAGCTACGGGTGCAGTAATGTTAGAGCTAAATCCTAGACTTCATCCACTTCAATTGGCTAAGATTATCAATCACTCTAAAGTATCGTTTCTTTTCCTAAATGAGGACTTCATTCCCTTAATCGAGAGCATATCAAACAATATTCCATCCGTTAAGAAGTTCATAGTGATTTCAGATACAGAGAAGAAACACCAAACTAATTATTACGATTACGAGAAACTGGTGGAGGGAGGCGATGAGAAGTATGAGATACCAATGTTTGACGAGAGGACAGCGTGTTACGCAGCTTATACTACTGGTACAACTGGAGACCCTAAAGGGATATATTATTCACATAGATCAATTGTATTAAATACATTAGTAATATCACGTAATATTACAATAGATGATACTTTTATGCAATTAGTACCTATGTTTCACGTAAATGGTTGGTTAGGATTTATGGCTACTACACTAGTAGGAGCTAAGCTAGTGTTACCGGGAAGATATACTGCTGATAACCCAAAACCGTTAGTTGACTTGATGATTAGCGAGAAAGTTACAGTTACGGCTGGGGTTCCAGAAGTGTTCAGCTCCATTTTAAACTACTTAAGAAACATGGAAAACAAGCCGTTGTTTGTAAATTCTAGAATCCTTATAGGGGGAAGTGAACCTCCTCTGAGCTTAGTAATAGGTCTAATGGAGTTTGGATTTCAAGTTGGGCAGGGATATGGTGCTACTGAGACTACTCCTTCAGTCGCGGGTAGTGTCGTTAAACCCAAGATAAGGGAGAAATATTCAGATAAGGATATGTTGGATTTGTTAAGAAAACAAGGTATACCAGCTTTTGGGATTAATATAAAAGTTGTCGACCCATCAACTGGTGAAGAGGTACCTCACGATGGTAAAACTGTGGGAGAGTTATGGATCAGAGGACCATGGATTGCCTCATCCTATTATAATGATCCCAGAACAATGGAGTCGTTTGTTGGTGATGGTGTAGATAGGTGGTGGAGAAGTGGTGATTTAGCTGTAGTAGATGAGCTAGGTTATATTAAAATAGTGGATAGAATAAAGGATGTTATAAAGAGTGGAGGAGAATGGATAAGTACCGTAGATTTGGAGAACCACTTAATGACTCATCCTGCTGTAGCTGAGGCTACTGTCATAGGTATCCCTCATCCTAAATGGGGAGAGAGACCATTAGCTTTCGTGGTTTTAAGGCAAGGATTTGAAAATAGAGTAAGTAAGGAGGAGCTATTAGGGCATTTAAGCCAGAGATTCGCCAAATGGCAGCTACCTGACGATATAATATTCGTCAAGGAGATTCCCAAGACTAGTGTAGGGAAATTTGATAAGAAGGTTTTAAGGGAAAAATATAGAGATTTCTTTACTAGTGGTAGAAAAGAAAGTATTTAAAGTGAAGAGGAGGTATTAAAATTATGAGTAAAAATGAGGATGAATTAGAGGAGTACAGAGTTAAGGTAAGGGAGTGGATAAGGAATAATGTACCGGAGGAGATAAGTGCTAAAGGAGATATGGCTCCCCCTGAGGTATTAAGGGAGTGGCAAAGGAAGATATATGAGGCCGGATATCTAGGTGTCTCTTGGCCAAAGGAATATGGTGGATGGGGAGAAAATCCGATTAAGGAGATAATAGTTAGAGAGGAGTTCGCCAAAGCAGGAGTACCTTATGCGACAGTTGGATTAGGAGTATCCGTGGTTGGTCCAGCAATAATTCTCAACGGTACTGAAGAACAGAAGAAGAAATACATAAGGAGAATATTAACGGCTGAGGATATATGGTGTCAAGGTTTTTCTGAACCACAAGCCGGTTCAGATTTGGCCGGAATAAAGACTAAAGCTGAGGATAAGGGAGATCACTTTCTAGTTAATGGGCAGAAGATATGGAGCAGTTATGCACATCTGGCTAACTATTGCCTTCTCCTAACAAGGACTGGCGATGTATCAGAGAGACATAAGGGGCTTACTATGCTTATAGTTGATATGAAGAGCGAGGGAATAAGAATAAGCCCAATAAAGCAAATTACCGGAAGATCTGAATTTAACACATTGTATTTTAATAACGTAAAGGTACCTAAGGAGAACGTAGTTGGTAAGGTTGGTGAAGGATGGAAAGTGGCAATGTCCACGTTAAATTATGAGAGGCTTAACATAGGAACAATATTATTTACAGTAGAGAGGCTCATAAGGGAACTATCTATAAACAATGAGCAACTGTTCAATACAGCAGAGGATATAATAGCACTAAAGTCATTTTATAAGAGGATACTGGAGAGGCTCAAGAAGGGATATATTGCAGGTCCAGAGGCTGCAGTGATAAAGTTAGTAGCTTCAGAGGCCATACAGAGAGTTTACGAAAACGCAATGAGTAATGCTGGAATAGAAGGACTGGTTATGGAAAGGGAACCTGGATTTAGGCCAGAGATAGCATATGGCTTATTAGCCTCTAGAGCTATAACAATAGCTGGTGGTACTTCAGAGATATTAAGGAATCTATTGGGAGAAGTAGTTCTGGGATTACCAAAAGGCTAAGGAAAGAAAAATAAAGTAAAAAATTATTCTCCTTTAAATTGTGGTTTTCTTTTCTCCAGGAAAGCCTTTACTCCTTCTTCCACATCTTTAGTTGTAAATAAAAGCCCAAATAATGTGGACTCAAGGGTCTGTCCAGTCCAGATATTGGATTCGTATCCTAACTCTATTGCCAATTTAGCTGCCAAGAGGGATATTGGAGATTTTTCGGCTATTTTCAATGCTACTCTTCTTACTTCCTCCTCAAACCTATTTGCTGGGACTATTAAATCCACTAATCCCATCTTATACGCATCATCAGCTGAAACCATGTCTCCAGTATATATCATTAACTTAGCCTTTCCCTTCCCAACTAGTCTAGGTAATCTCTGTGTTCCCCCAGCTCCAGGTATTATGCCTATGTTTATTTCAGGCTGTCCTAATTGCGCAACTTCGGAAGCTATCCTTATATCGCAAGCTATGGCCAACTCAAGTCCACCCCCTAATGCAAACCCATTTATCCCTGCAATTATTGGCTTAGTATAAAGAGCAATTTTGTTTACTACATTTCTTAGAGTCCTCAATCTTATCACGTCTATTGGTCTTAACGTAATGAATGAACTAACGTCTGCTCCAGCTGAGAAAGCCCTACCATTACCAGTAATAATGACAACTCTTACGTCACTTCTGCCCTCTAATTCATCTAGACTCTTATCGAGTTCACTTACCAACTCTGGATTTAATGCGTTTAAACGCTCTGGTCTGTTTAATATAATCCACGCTAGGGGTGGTTCAATACGTATAATAAGTGTGTTTAGTTTCTTCTCCTCAACCTTTCCATACGTATAGAACCCACTACCAGTCTTTATTCCTAATTTATTCTCTCCTACCATTTGAGTTAGCAAGGGATCTGGTGAGAAAACACTATAACCAGATAATGCCTTTAGGTCTTCCAAAGCCTTAATCACGTTATCAATTCCTAATTCATCTGCGTATTGGAATATTCCCTTGGGAAGTCCTAAGCCTAATCTCACACCTAAATCTATGTCATCTCTACTTGCTATTCCTTCTCTCAATAGTCTAGCAGCCTCATTTACAGCTCCGGCTAAAATTAATACGGGGTTTAATTTATCAGCTAATTCTTTTGGCAATTCTGGTTTAACATACTTACCTGGTGCTGGATAAGTATAGAAGCCTTTTCCAGTTTTTACACCTAGTTCGTTGTTCTTAAACTTCTGCTCTATTAGACTGCATATTGGTATATCGTCTCTTATTCCTAATTCCTCTCTAGATTTTGAAACATAGTATGCAACATCTACTCCAGTATAGTCTATTAACTCATAAACTCCCATCGGAAATCCTAATTTATATCTAGCTACTGCGTCAACTTCTCTGTAGTCTGCAACTTTCTTCTCCACTAATACGCATGAGGCGACATTTATCTGACCCAATATCCTATTAACAACATAACCTGGCACGTCTTTGTTTATCATTATTGGTTGTTTACCAAACCTCTTTGCCAAATCGTAAGTTACCTTAGCGGTTTCATCACTAGTTTTATCTCCTTTCATCACTTCCACAAGTTGCATTAATACTGGCGGGTTGAAGAAGTGCATCCCCACAACTTTATCAGGTCTCTTAGTAGCTTCAGCGATTTTAGTGATTGGTAAACTACTCGTATTTGTGGCTAATATTGCATGGGATGGTAATAACTCGTCAAGTTTGGAGAAAACTTGTCTTTTTATATCCATTCTCTCGGTTGAAGCCTCTATTGAGAAGTCAGCATCACTCACTGTCTTATCTAATCCCACTATAGTAGTTATCCTGGACATTATGGTATCGACACTCTCTTTTATCTGTCCTCTCTCTTGTAACTTACTTAAACTCCATCTTATCCTCTCTAAAGCATTGTTTAATATATCTTGAGATATATCACTTAAGTACACCTTATACCCAGAAATCGCAGCAATTTCAGCTATACCGTGTCCCATTGTTCCTGCTCCAACTACAAGTATTTTTTTAATATCTTCTACTTTCATCGGATAAAGATAAGCAAAATAAGGTTAAAAAGTAATCTCAATTCAATCTTCATACAATTTTTAATATTTACCCATTTTATATCAACTACTTATAGTATAATAAATACTATTAGTGTTGTTTATCTCCCTTATAACGCCCTCTTCAACTAGATATTTAATATGTGATAATGTTTCCCCCATAGCCAATTGCTTATCAAACGTTGAAAGTTCATCCCACTTCTTATACCAAGAAATTCTAGACGCAATATCAAATCCATTAGCCCTTCTCAAAACACTTATAATATTCTTTATTTCCTCTAGCCTTCTTTTATGATGTTCCTTTATTTCCTCTACCCTTTTACTTACATCTTTGAACGGCTCTCCATGTGCTGGATATAATTGCTCAACACTTAGTCTTTCTATCCTATCGAGGCTTTCTAAATACGCCTTCAATGGATTATCCTCCAATCTCAATAACGATATATTTGGCGTTATGTCTTGCAATATGTGATCCCCGCAGAAGACTACTTTGTCGTAGGCTAGGCAAATATGTCCCATGGTATGACCAGGCGTCAATAATACTCTCATCTGCCTTTGTCCAAATTTTACCACATCCCCATCCTTAACGGTATTAAAATTTACGCTGTCAATTATTTCGTTAAATCGACTTCGATTTTTAAACATTTTCTGGATAAACTCTTCCGGAAACCCATTTGCGAGAAAATATTGTCTCATTTCTTTTTCGTACTCTTCACTCATGAGATAGGTTATATACTCGAACTCTCTATCCGATATCAATATATTACTCCTATCTTTAAATAATCTAACTAGACCTATGTGATCTGGATGATAATGAGTAACAACAACGAAGCTTGGATAGCCATTCACTTTTAAATAGTTTGTCAAAGCGATTAAATCTTCTTGAGTAGGTAGTCCAGTATCTATTAGTATGCTCTCTTCATTGTCCTTTACCAGATATGCGTTGATGTACTTTAAGGGACCTTGCATTGGTAGCTTTAAAGTAAATATCATCGCAAACTCATTTTCTCTTGACTAGCTTTAAAACTTATCCCTTTAGTCCAATAAACTGATTTTACTCTTATTGCTTTTTAAAAATTGAATAAATAGACAGACCTTTATTTACAACCAAGTGTTAAAACTATACAAATTGATCTAATATACGTTATGACCTATATTGTTGATGATGGGTATGTAATTATACAGTATATGTATAAATCTAAAAAATTGACTTTCATAAGATATTTTTATGAATTAATTGACATAATTAATCACATGAGTAGTAAGTTAGATGAGTATCTGGCTAGAATTGATAGACTACCTACATGGGGACTATCATATGCACTACTATGGGCGCTCGGAATAGGGTATTTCGCTACCCTATACGACGCGGTATCTAATTTAGGTTACGCCTTACCTTTTATTCCCTTCATAAACACAATACAAGCTTCAATTATTGTTTCAGTGGGTTTAGCAGGTTACATTATAGGCTCCATAGGGTTTGGCATTGCGTCAGATAGAATAGGTAGGAGACTAGTACTAATAACAACATTTGCGCTTCTAGGAATTGGCAGTTTGGGTATGGGTTTAGCTACCAACTATTTAATGCTGTTTATCTTTAGGATGCTAGAAGGTATAGGTATTGGAGCAGGTCTTAATTTAGCCATGGTCTATATTGCAGAGTTTTCTCCTAGTATGAAAAGAGGAAAATATGCAAACTGGATTTTCATCTCGGGATGGACAGCTGTGGGAATTGGTACAGTAGTCGCAGCGTTCATCGTAACTATTAGTCCTACATTAGGTTGGAGAATAATTTTCCTTTTGCCAGCAGTACTAGCAATTATAACTACTGTAATTTTAGCTATTTCATCTCCAGAAAGCGTTAGAATACTGGTAAAGAAGGGAAGGATACAAGATGTTGAGAAGATTGTAAATAGAATGGAAGAGGTAAGTATGAAGAGAGCTAAGATACAATCACTTCCACAGCCTAAGATAGTTCATTACCAAGAAGTGCCATCTTATAGTCAACTGAAAATATTAGGAGAGTCGAAATATCTTAAGCGTCTAATTTCGCTCACGATCTTCTGGTTCTTCATCTACTTCATACAGTATACATCTACTGGACTTGGCCCTACATTCGTAAAAGTAGTGGTAGGATTTACTCCAGCTCAGTATGCAGAGTATATTAGATTGTCAGGATTTGCTGCGATAGGAGCTACAATAATCTCGTTTATTTTACTAGGCATAGTAGAGAAGACTGATAGAAGGTTGCTAACCCAAATAGGAGGAATAGGATTCCTAATTAGCTCTTTCGTATCGACATATTTACTACTTAACAAGGAACTCATAACTTGGTTTATAGCCTATTTTCTTCTAGAATTCGTTGTCAATCCACCATATCTAGCTGGATATTTAATGAGTAGTGAGGCCTTCCCAACGGCAGTAAGATCAACGGGTTTCGCCATAACTGATGGTATAGGGCATTTAGGTGGAGTTATTGGGCCTTTGCTTTTATTTCCTTTAATAGAGATAATAGGTCCATTACCAGCATGGGTAATTCTAGGCCTCCCAGCCCCATTTGCGGCTGCTTTATTATGGTTTACAATTCCTAAGACAGTAGGGGTTAGACTTGAGGAGGTCAATGAAGCTTACAGAGAAGGCACTGCACAAAGATAACTCATAGCTAAATAATCTCTAGCTAAACTTTAGAGAACTAATAGTGAAAGTTTCTTAAAATTAAATAGTAAACTATATATGGAGTCAAAAATATAAGATTGATTAGGTGGAAGGATTCCTCTAGATCCGGAAGTAAGAAAATTTTTAGAATATTTCTATAGTGCTAACGTTTTAGATTTTACCAAATATTCATTAAAAGAAATTAGAGAAAAACTAAACAAGCTTTTAGCAGAAGCAACTCCGAAGGACCCAGTATATAAGATTGAGGATAGAAAAATTAGAGGTTCAGAAACTGAAATACCTATAAGAATATATTATCCAGATGATAAACGAGGCCATCCTATTGTTCTCCATTTTCATGGTGGGGCATGGATTTTAGGAAGTATCGAAACTGAGGATAGCGTTTCTAGAATATTAGCTAATTCTTGTAACTGCATAGTTATTTCAGTTGATTACAGACTAGCTCCAGAACATAAGTTTCCCGCAGCCGTGACTGACTGCTTCGATTCGACAAAATGGGCTTATGAAAACGCTGAAAATATAGGTGGAGATAAAAATCGGATCGCAGTTTTCGGTATCAGTGCGGGAGGCAACTTGGCTGCTGTCACATCTATTCTTTCCAGAGATCGTGGGATGAAATTAAGGGCACAAGCGCTTGTAGTTCCGTTCGTCTATCTAGATTTAGCCTCTAGATCAATGACTGAGTATAGAAAAGGTTATTTCTTGGACATTAACGTACCAGTAGATTACGGAATAAGAATGTACATAAGAGACGAGAAGGACATTCTTAATCCCATGTTCGTCCCTTTAATTACAGAAGATCTTTCAAACTTACCACAAGCTATAGTTGTGACTGCAGAGTTTGATCCTCTAAGAGATCAAGGAGAGGCTTACGCTAGTATTTCCGGAAAGTTCTTAGACCTCAATTTTATCTAACCCTAAGTATGTTATTGCATTAAGATCAAATCTATACTTATTTTCTTCAAAGAACTGTTTAATACAATTTTTAACGTCTTTTATCGTATAAAATATTTTATTGCTCATGTAGTTCTTGAGGGACTTGAAGACCGCCTCAGCCATATTAAGCTCAGGCGAGTAGGGAGGAGTAAACACGGGATGAATACCCTTCCTACGACAAACCTCAAGCGTACCCTTAGTCTTGTGAGGAGAGTAATTATCCATGACCATGTAAACCCTACCACTACCCACACGCCTCCTAAAGTACCTCAAGAAATACTTAACAGATTCAGAGTTAGGCCTTTTAGCAAGAGAAACTATTACTTCACCGGTCCAAGCGTTTATAGCGAGAATAACATAGATTGAGGAAAAACCTATATTGACGCGCATTACGGGCTTACTGCCGATCTTAGCTAGAACCTTCTTAATTGACGTGCTAATTACTGCCCTACACTCGTCTAGAAAGAATAAGGCCTTTCCTTCCAATTTCTTTATTTTTTTTAAAGTCTTCCCACTTGTCCTTTTCTGCCTGGATGTTGGTAGGTCTGGGTTTTACTAGGTTGTATCCTAGTTCGTGGACTAGTTCGTATAGTCTGGATTTCTTGTACTCTATTCCTTGTTCTTGTAGTGCTATCTTTAATGTTCTCATTGTCCAGTACTCTTCTTGTATTCCGTATTTTTGGGGCTTATCTTCAAGTATTTGTTTTATCTTTTCTTCTTCTACTTTTCTGGGTCTTCCCGATCTGGGCTTGTCCCTTAGTCCATCAAGACCTTCCTTCTTGTACTTACCAATCCACAATTTTATCGTGGAATAGCCCTTGTTAAGCATTTTCGAAACTTCTTTCTCCGATTTACCATCAACTACGTGCAGCTTCACTGCAAGAATCCTCTCCTTAATTCTCGCGTTCTTCTCTTCCTTATAAGCTTGAACCAAATCTTGCATAGTTCAATCTGGTAATGCTAATCTATAAACTTTTCGGAAACACTAGCGAAGAGGCTAATGGAATCTGGAGTCTCTACCTTAAGCTTTAGGGTAAACGGCATGGTTCACGCCTTCATAGGTTCTCCTAATGTGAGTAGACTAGTTACTGTCATGGTCGGTTCTGCGCTAAAGGATATCTTAACAAGAGGTTAGGATTGATGTATGAAGAATGGAAAATTGTAAAAAGTGAGTCCCCAATCTTAGGTAATGAACAGCTTGTAGAGAACATATGGAAGATGAAGAGAGAAGGTTCTACATATGATGTCATATCCCTTCACAAGGTAAATTTAAGAGATGGTGGTAATGAGGCTATACTAGTTCTTCCCGGTACATGGTCAAGCGGGGAACAATTGGTAACCATAAGTTGGCATGGTATATATTATACAACACCAGACTTCAAAAAATCTATTGTACTTTATCTAGCAAGAAACGGATTTAACGTTTACACAATTGACTATAGAACCCACTATGTTCCTCCATTTCTTAAAGATAAGCAACTCTCCTTTATGGCTAATTGGGGATGGAGTACGTGGATCAACGATATTAAAGAGGTAGTTAGTTTCATTAAACGGAATTCCAATCAAGAAAGAATATTTTTAGCTGGAGAGAGTTTTGGAGGTGGAGCAGCTCTAAACTATTCCTCCCTATATTGGAGGGATGACATTAAAGGACTAATATTGTTAGATGGAGGTCCAGTTAAGCATGGTATTAGACCAAGGTTCTATACTCCAGAAGTAAGTAGCATTGAAGAAATGGAAGCTAAAGGTATTTACGCTATACCCAGTAGAGGAGGGCCAAATAACCCTATCTGGGCTTACGCATTAGCAAATCCAGATATGCCAAGTCCAGATCCCAAATATAAGACTATAAGTGATTTCTTAATGGATAGTTTGTACATAAGTGGATCAGCTAATCCTTACGATTATCCATATTCTAAAAAAGAAGATGTGTTCCCAATTTTAGCTTCTTTCGACCCTTACTGGCCATATAGATTAAGTCTAGAAAGAGGGTTGAAATTTGACTATAAGGGAATACTTGTACCCACTATAGCATTTTTCAGCGAAAGGTTCGGTCTTCAAGTCTTTGACAGCGAGAGATTACCTCCAAATAGTGAAGTCATCTCGTTGAAGGGATATGGACATTTGGATGTGTACACTGGGGAAAACAGTGAAAAAGACGTTAACTCCATAGTGTTAAAGTGGTTGTCGCAACAACATTAATTACTTTATTCCACCTTTCTTTTCCCTATATTTAACCATCTCTACTAATATTTTATCAATATTCTCCAATTTTGAGGCTGGAGGATTTCCCTTCAACTCGCTATAAGCTCTAGCCAAATTTCCAATTATCCTTTCCTTACTTATCCACTCCTCATATTTGCCTAAATTTACTTCATAGGCAGCTCTAATAGGATCATCAATACTCTTCATCAGTTTTCTAGCCTCATCCCTCACAAAGATTAAGTAATCCCTTGATTCATACAAGGTTTTTCTATCATAACTTACCTCACCGTGGCCAGGAACATAAACCTCTGCGTTAAGATTAGCTAGGTTCTCTAACGTATTTATATATCCTTGAATGTAACCCATTAACGCAAATGGAGTACAAGGTGGAGAAAAGAGGAGGTCACCAGTAAATATAACCTTTTTATTAGGAACATAGACGTAGATGTCACTAATCGTATGCGCGTAGCCAACGTACGCTATTCTAACTTCCTCATCATCAATAAATATTCTCATCTCATTATCAATTACTACTTCTTGGGGAGTGTATTTATAGCCCGAAAAATCTATTGTGCTAAATAACTTCTCGTAGGGATTAGCCCCTCTCTTCATTCCCTCTACTACCTTCTCCCTACAATTCTTATGGCAAATGGTTATTGCGTTAGGGAATAAGTGATTAGTCCACAAATGGTCTTCATGTTCATGAGTATTTATCAAATACTTTATTGGCTTATCTGTTACTTTCCTTATTTCAGAAATGAATTGTTTAGTCATTTTCTCATTCGTTAATGAATCCACTACTATAGCGTATTTTTTACCAATTATTACCCCAGCATTGCTTAAGAACCAATCACCATTAGGTTGAATGAAAGCGTATACGTTATCACTTATCCTTTCGAACTTATATTGAACTTCCATAATAATATATATTACCTTTTTTGATTAAATATTTTTAGAGAGCATGAAACTACTAAGTTTCGTTAAGGATAATAGGGTAAGAAGTGGTGTTTTGGTTAACGATGAGCTTGTGGCAGATCTTAATACCTCTTGTTATCTAATGCTAATGGAGAAAGGGGAGGATGAACAGTTTGTGGAGAGGTATTGCCAAGCTATTGTTCCTCCAGATATGCTAGGTGTTCTTCAAGCGGGAGATAGGGGATTGGAAATGGTCAAGGAAATTTTGGAGTGGGCAAAAAAGAGAAATGAGGTTCTTTATAATATTAATCATGTTAAGCTAAAGGCCCCATTATTAAGGGCGAATATGTTAAGGGATTTCTTAGCATTTAAAGGTCACGTTGAGGCTACTTATAGGAGAAGAGGACAGCCTATTCCTGAAGAATGGTTCAAGATACCTATTTATTACAAGGGAGATCCAGCAATATTTTATGGTCATTTAGAGGAAGTACCTTGGCCGAAGTATTCTAATCACGTTGATATAGAATTGGAAATAGCAGCCATAATATATAAGAAAGGTAAGGATATTGATAAAAGAAAAGCAAAGGATTACATACTAGGTTTTGCAATTTTCAATGATTTTAGTGCGAGAGATATACAAATGGCTGAAATGAAAGGTTTGTTAGGGCCAGCTAAGGGTAAAGACTTCGCCAATGGATTGGGTCCTTGGATAGTTACTAAGGACGAGTTATCAGACATTAAGGGGTTAAGAGTTTACGCTAAAATTAATGACGAAATCTGGTGTGATACTAGGGCAGAGGACATGCAATGGACTTTTGAAGAAATGATAGAATATGTCTCACAAGACGAACACATTAGGCCTGGCGATGTTTTCGGTAGTGGTACTGTAAGTGGATGTACTGGATTAGATATAGGTAAATCGTTAAAGCCAAATAGTAGTATAGAACTTTATGTGGAAAAAATAGGTATTCTGAAAAATGTTATAGCAAAAAATCAATAGTTAAATATTTTTCTAATAGATGCGGTAATATGATGTATTGCCTCTCTTCCCGCATCTAAATATTCGTAAAAGCTCATGAAACCGTGAATCATGCCGTTATATCTTAAGCTTATTGCCTTTACCCCACTCATCTTCAATTTATGAGCATAAATTTCCCCTTGATCTCTTAAGGGATCATACTCAGCAGTTATTACCAACGCGGGAGGAAGATTATGTAGATTAGCGAGCATAGGTGAGGCTAAAGGATTATAATAGTCATTATCATCCTTAACATACTGCTTATTGTACCATAAAATTCTCTCATAGGTTAGAAAATAGCCATCACCGTAATTATATATTGAGGGAGAGGAATCTAACATGTTAACTACGGGGTATATTAAAACTTGATACTTCACAATGTTATCCTTATTATCTCTATCAAGAATGCTAACTACTGCAGACAAATTGCCTCCTGCACTATCACCGGCAACTGCAATTTTTGACGTATCTATTGATAACTTTCCTCCATTATTAGCCAACCACTTAACAACCTCATAAGCTTCATAAACTTGTGTAGGGAATTTATGTTCTGGAGCTAATCTATAATCCACCGAAACTACTATCGTATTTGATAACTTCGAAATTAGCCTACATACACTATCATGAGTATCTAAGTTCCCATAAACGAAACCTCCTCCATGATAATACACTACAGCTGGTAGGTTTTCCTTTAGGCTTGGAAAATAGACTCTAACTTTTATGTTCCCATTACTTCCTGGGATAGTCATATCACGAATATCATTCAGTTCAACTTTCTCTTTATTAAACAAATTGACAAAAAGTTCATTTCTGACTTTTCTGAACTCTTGTGGTGTTAGAGGAGTTGTAGGTAATAGCGAATTTATTTTAGTTAGGAGATCTTTAGCTTGAGGATCCAGTGGCATGCTATAATAAAAATGTTGAATTAAAATAAATATTTAGCTGAAGAATTTTTTCGGATTCTCCTTGAATATTATATCTATAATCTCCTCACTCACTCCATTTTTCTTTAAGAACGGTATGGTATCCTCAAATATCAGAGTCATACTCCATCTTGGAGCAAGTTTAGGTTTAAGCTCTGGTCTAGCAGTCCCCCAGTCAATTGTGCAACAATAGTCATGTGAAATCATTATCCTATCAGAGTAACCATCCTTGATTAGTTTCAATGTTGTTTCATTTCTCTTATCAACTGGTAAGAACAAATCCAAACCATATCTATCTAATCCGATAAAGGATCCCTTATCTGCTATCTTCTTTATATAATCCGTATTATCAGTATCGCCCAAATGACCTATCAATATCTTCCCTGGGTCAACACCTTCTTCCACTAATATCCTCTGCTGTTCCAATCCAGTGTTATTGTGGGCGTTAGAGTGCGTAATTATGGGCACTTTAGTCTCCTTATGGGTTATGGCAGCAGCTCTTATTACCTTCTCCACATCTTTAGTGATCCCTGGTTCATCTGCAGCTATCTTTATGAAACCAGCCTTGTTAGAAGTACCTTGTATTCCCTCTTTTATATCATGAATAAATAGATCAGCTATTTCCTCAATTGATCTATTTAAGAAATAGAACGGTAAGTCAACATATATGTAAATCCCAGTCCCTGCAACTAAATTTATTCCAGTAGCCTTAACTACTCTCTCCATAAATCTAATGTCCCTTCCCAATCCCATTACCGTAGGATCCACTATAGTCTTAACTCCAAATTGTATTATTTTCTTAATTTCGTTCACAGCGTTTCTAAATTCTTCTTCCTCGTTGTATAGATGTGGCCATTGAAATCTAACAGCCTCACTGAAAACTCTTAGATGTTCATGTATGAGCGTAAATCCCATATTCTTAGCTTCTATTGGTTCCTTCCCAACTAAAGGTATTCTCATACATTAGTTTATTTTTATTCATAATAGATAAGCTTTTCTGTGAATAAAGGTTTATTAGTGTATATAACTAAATTTTCTTATGAATCAAAGTGTACCATCTGATAGACCTTGGTTTAAATATTGGCCATCTAAGTTGCCTAAGACATTGGATTACCCAGAGGTTCCCCTATTCAATATTATAGAGGTCTCCTCACAGAGGTATCCCAATAAGATTGCTGTAATATATTACGGCAATAGAATAACGTATAGGGAATTGTGGGAAAGCATAATTAGATTTTCATCATTTCTATCTAATGAACTTAAAGTTAGGAAAGGGGATAGAATAGCAATATTTATGCCTAACTCAGTACAATGGATTATAGCCTATTTCGGAATTCTTAGGGCTAATGCGATATTGGTTCCAATAAATCCATTATTGGCAGAAGACGAGATTAACTACATACTTAGGGACTCTGGTTCGGTTGGAGTAGTCACCTTATCATCTTACCTCAGTAAGGTTATTAAGGCTAAAGAAAATAGTCAAGTTAAATGGGTTATAGCGGGTAGGTTTAAGGATTATCTTCCAGAACAACCAGAAATAAGGGTACATCCATTGATGCAGAGGGAGCCAGAGTTAAGTGGTGATGCAATCTATTGGAAGGAAACTCTAAGAAACAATTATAATCCTCCACCAGTTGAGGTGAACGCTGAGGATATTGCTGTAATCCCATATACCTCGGGGACAACTGGAGTACCAAAGGGATGTGTCCACACGCATTCAACCATATGGCCAACAGTTTTGGGATCAGTCGTTTGGAACATGTTAACGCCTTCGGCAGTGGTCTTATCATCCTTACCCATATTTCACGTTACCGGCTTCGTTCATAGTGTAAACGCCCCATTATACACTGGTAGTACAATGGTTTTACTATCTATTTGGGATAGAGAAGCAGCATTGGATGCAATAGAGAAGTATAAAGTTACCCATTGGACTAACATTTCCACTATGGTTGTAGATTTATTAACAACGCCGGGTATAGAAAAGAGGGACTTGAGTTCCCTAATTTTAGTAGGCGGAGGAGGCGCGCCAATGCCCGAGGCTGTCGCCAAGAGGCTGAAAGAGTTAACTGGTTTAGATTATGTAGAGGGTTACGGATTAACTGAAACAATGTCTCAAACTCACGTCAATCCCCCGCAAAGACCTAAGTTGCAGTGTTTAGGGATTCCACATTTTGGAGTTGACGCTTTGATTATCGATCCATCAACAGGTGAAGTGCTCCCGCCCAATAGGGAAGGAGAAATAGTCGTAAGGTGTCCTAGTCTATTTAAGGGCTATTGGAATAAGGAAGAAGAGACTAGGAAGTCGTTTATAACTGTTAATGGTTTAGAGTATTTTAGAACTGGTGATCTTGGATACATGGATGAAGAAGGGTATTTCTTCATCATGGATAGGATAAAGAGAATGATAAATAGAGCAGGGTATAAGGTATGGCCAACTAAGGTAGAAAACAAACTTTATCAGCATCCGGCAGTTTTAGAAGCGTGTGTAGTTGCGACACCAGATCCGAGAACTAATGAGGAAGTTAAGGCGTATATAGTATTAAAACCAGAATATAAGGGGAAGATAACTGCAGAAGATATAAGGGAATGGTGTAAACAACACATGAGCGCTTATGAATATCCCAGGGTTATAGAGTTTGTTGATTCATTACCAAAGAGCGGATCAGGTAAAATATTGTGGAGGGTACTTCAAGAGAAAGAGAAGGGAATCACTAACAAATAGGCTAATTAGAAGTTAGAGATTTTTTACTAATACGAAGAATATTAATTACAATAGATCATGATAATTTTGAAGAAATACAGTTAATTATATGGCTTATGTTGGGCTCGGCTATCCTTCTAATGTTGTCCTCCCCTAAAAGTTTAGATAACATTCCAAGATCTACCTTGGCAAACCAACTCACTCTAGTAACTTCCTCACCTTCCTCTAATCCCATGACGATACTAAACTTTATTCCCACCCCAGCAGATCTACCATTACCGTTTATCTCTACACCATTCTCTTTCTCAAGAATATTGGCAGTTATTAAGGCAGTTAATGTGCTCATATGGGGTATTTTCATTTGCGACACATCTAGCTTGAAATTCGCTTTAAATGTATTATTCATTACCTCATAGCTCTGTAATCCAGGGAGGCATTCGGCAAACTGGTTAGGATTAGTTAAGAATTCCTTAACTGCGTTTATCTTTTTCTTTACCTCAAAAATTCCCTTAAAATCCATTTTCTATATCTTCCCCCTAGAAATTAGTGATAAAAGAATATATAGCGAACTTGAATACCTTTCCTCATCTAAGGATCCTTTCCTATCTAAAATACTCTTCACCACTACTTTAGGTATCCCAATCCTTTCAGCGTAATCTAATAGATTAATATCTAGAGGGCTAATCAGGTTAGTCATTGCAGTTTTACTCACGCTCTTTATGCCTAGCTTAGAAGAGACTAAATCAGCTACTCTTTCTCCAACTAGTCTACCAGTTGTAAACTTACCGCCAATTACGGATACTAATCCTCTTAACCCATTTTCTTTTTCGTGATCAACTAATCTAAAATCCCTCGTAGCCTCTCTTGCAGAGACATCACTTCTAATTAAAGGTCTTATGGAGGCATAAGATCTAACTACCTTCATTTCCTTTAATTTTGGTATTAGGTAAGCTCCCTCACTTACTAACATATTAATATCTTCATCTGAGATGGTGAAGTTATCTGGATCCTCAATAATTGTAGCTGTAGTTCCTAGAATTGACGAATCAGCGTATGGTACAACTATGTCTCCATCAGAGGGTGGTCTCAATCTATTAATGACCATGTTATTAACCCTTTGGTCAAAGACTGCCATAATTCCCGCAGTTGGCATTATTGGTATTTCCTCTAAACCAGCCATCCTTATAATTTTGAAGGACCAAGGTCCTGCTGTATTAACTATATAGTCGGATTTTATTACGTTAGTAGTATTGTTTATTTTGTCGAAAACCTTAACTCCCTTAACACTATCTTTTTCCCTTATGAACTCTACTACCTCATTATACGTTAAAATCTTAGCTCCGTTTAACGACGCTGTAACTGCAACGCTAGCCATTAGGTCGTAACCATAAACTACTTTGTCGGGAACCCAAATCGCCAGCTTTGTATCCCTATTAATAAAGGGTTCACTCTGTAACACCTCATTAACGTCCACGACTTTGTGTTCGATTCCAACTTCTTTTAACGCTTTCATAAAAGATTCAGAGAATTGTAGGTCATCATTAGTAATGCCGAGAAATACTCCACCAGTATCTTTCACTGCATGAGGAGCAATTTTCGATATTATCTTATTCTCTTGAATACACTCCCTAGCGGATTCGGGATCAGTTATCGCATATCTAGCCCCACTATGAAGAAGTCCGTGAAATTTTCCAGAAGTTCCAGAACCTATATCGCCTCTTTCTACCAATATTGTGTCAATTCCCCTTAACGCTAAATCTAAGGCAGTAAATAAACCGCTGATTCCTCCTCCAATTACTGTTACTGTAGATTTAATCTCCATAGTAATGTGTTGTGAGCCTAGCATTAAAAATGTTGATATTGGTAACTCGGGGCGATTCACAGATCCATTGCGATTTCAATTTGTTTTCCTAAAAATAGATAAGAGAAATTGATTCTACATTTTGAGTAACACTGATAGGGGACGAGTATGAGGTAATATCATGGACCTATTAGCTGCAAACGAGGTAACCCTCTACGGCATTCAGCTAAAGGCTTATAGATATATCACTTATAAATTTTGTTTTTTAAAATGTATCTAGTAATCAATATTGATCGGATATAAATCCAAATATCTTCCTAAGATGATCTAAAAGAGTTAAATATTAGTTAAACAAATAATTTTATTATGTCTAATAACTTCATCCTGGCAATAGATGAGGGAACAACAAGTGCTAGGGCAATAATCTACAATCAAGATTTGGAAATAGTAGGAATAGGTCAACACGAGTTCCCTCAACATTATCCACAGCCAGGGTATGTGGAACATAACCCCCATGAGATATGGAATGCACAAATGCTGGCCATAAAGGAGGCGATAGAAAAGGCAAAGATTGAGGCTAAGCAGATTACCGGAATTGGAGTGACCAATCAGAGGGAGACTACAAT
Organism: Saccharolobus shibatae B12; assembly: GCF_019175345.1. Classification (NCBI taxonomy): domain Archaea; kingdom Thermoproteati; phylum Thermoproteota; class Thermoprotei; order Sulfolobales; family Sulfolobaceae; genus Saccharolobus; species Saccharolobus shibatae. The sequence continues at coordinate 1,199,832 of NZ_CP077717.1, forward strand.
ACTGTGGGATGTAAAAAGTGGAAAGCCAATTTACAACGCGATAGTTTGGCAAGATAGGAGAACTTCTAATATAACGGATTGGCTAAAGGCAAATTACTTTAGGATGATTAAGGATAAAACGGGGCTAGTTCCAGACCCTTATTTTAGCGGATCTAAGATAAAGTGGATGTTGGATAATGTCCCTAATGCAAGGGAGAAGGCTAAAAGAGGGGAAATAAAGTTTGGAACCATAGACACATATCTAATATGGAAATTAACTAATGGTAAGGTCCATGTAACTGATTATTCAAACGCCTCAAGAACTATGTTATTCAATATAAATAAACTCGAATGGGATAGGGAAATTTTAGAATTATTGAAAATTCCCGAGAGTGTATTACCAGACGTAAAACCCTCCAGTCAGATTTATGGATATATCGAAATTTTGGGATCCTCAATTCCAATATCTGGAGATGCGGGAGATCAACAAGCAGCACTGTTTGGGCAAATAGCCTATGAAGTGGGTGAAGTAAAGTCAACTTATGGTACAGGAAGCTTTATCTTAATGAATATAGGCAATAATCCAATTTTCTCGGAGAATATCCTAACTACCATAGCCTGGGGTATAGAGGATAAAAAGGTCACATATGCTTTGGAGGGGAGCGTATTTATAACTGGTGCAGCCGTACAGTGGTTTAGAGATGGGTTAAGAGCGATAGACGTATCTGATGAGATTGAACCATTAGCTGCAAGTACACCAGATACGGGTGGGGTTTATTTTGTACCTGCATTTGTTGGTCTAGGAGCTCCATATTGGGATCCATATGCTAGGGGGTTGATAATAGGTATTACAAGAGGTACTACAAAGGCTCATATAGCTAGGGCAATACTGGAATCAATTGCATACCAAACTAGAGATGTAATAGAAGTAATGGAGAAGGATTCGGGAATTAAAATAAATGTACTCAAGGTTGACGGTGGGGCAGCTAAGGACAATTTACTGATGCAATTTCAGGCAGATATTCTGGGAATAAAGGTAGTAAGGCCAAGGATTATGGAAACTACATCCATGGGTGTAGCAATGTTAGCGGGTTTAGCAGTAGATTATTGGAATTCACTTGAGGAATTAAAACAAAAGTGGAAGATCGACAAGGAATTTATTCCGTCAATGAGTGAAAGGGAGAGAGAAAAACGATACAAAGCATGGAAAGAGGCTGTGAAGAGATCAATGGGATGGGAAAAGTCATTAGGTAGTGAGTGACTATAGCCTCAGTTGTCATGGAGGATTCGTTATGTAAGTATTTCACCGAGTTTATCGGCACATTTATTCTTAATTTTAAGATGGTGCGCTAGTAGATCCCCTATTAAACGATGCTCTAAGCTATTTACTAAGAGACTCACCTTATTTCACTCATTAACTCCTTGAGCAATAGGTATAGGGTTTGTTATTCTTATTATTTTAGGCACAATTAACTGGAGGGATGATAAACGAGCGAGAAGTTGGGAACCAATGCTAGCGCTCTGGTTATTTGGATATAGGACTGTGACGTTCAATTTTAGAGGCGAATATTTCTTCGTCTTTGGTATTCCAGATTTCATAGGAGGTACTGGGAGCACTTTTCTGGGATTATGCATTAAAGCCCATATTTTAGATTTTTAAAAAGTAGCAATAAAGAAAACAACAAATAAAAAGTAGTGTATATTATTTATTTAATACCCTCTGAAGTCACTTCTAATGGTTTTTTAGCAGTCTCTTTACTCATGAGTATTGAAATTATGAACGCTATTAAACATACAGAACCAAATAGTATTAATGAGTTAAAGAACCCTATCTGTTTCGTTAATATTGGGAAGTAAAATACGCCAAGTACTGATCCAACTCTACTAATTGCAGTAGCAAATCCTTGCCCAACCGCCCTAACTGGAGTGGGATATAGTTCAGTTGGATAAAATAATGTTACCGCCCCTGCCCATTGTTCGAAGGCTACGAACAACATGAAATATGGCACTAATATTCCTCCAGTGACCTTGTAAACTCCTCCTAGATAAAGTAATAGCGTCATGAGACCTAATCCAACTAGAAGTACCATTCTTCTTCCTAACGAGTCAACAAGGAGTTCAGCAATAATATATCCTAAAACGGAAGCTCCAGCGATAGCCAGAGTCCCCAGTACTGCCTCATATTTAGATGGAAATGCGAATTCTTCAAGTAAAGCTGGATAATACAGACCAATCCCATAAGCGGCTACATCAAATAGGAACCAAACACTGGTTACAAAAAGTGTAATCTTTAGTAGTTTTCCCTTAAATAAATCGACTACACCTCTAACCCCTTTATTCTCCATTTCTCTACTTATCTCCTTAACATTAGCCTTTCCAGTGGAAACTAACCATCTTGGAGACTCAATTAATCTAAGCCTGAGAAGTATTATTGGTATTGATATTAGAGCCCCAATTAAAAATACATATCTCCAGAAGTAATTTCCAATAGGCAATAAAAATAACGTTACGATTCCTGAAATTGCAACACCAACCCAATACATTGCTACGGATCCAGTCAAATATCTTCCCCTAGATCTTGAAGGTGAAAGTTCAGACATTAATGTGCTACTTATGGGGTAATCTCCACCTATTCCAACTCCCAATAACAATCTCGAGATGAAAAGCTCAACAAAGTTCTGGGAAATTGCAGATAATATGCCAAAAACTAAGAAGAAGAAAAGATCGAGTCCCATTATCTTACTTCTACCCATCTTATCTGATAGCCATCCAAATAATATGGAGCCTGGTATCATACCAATCAACGATGCAGCTAACAATAAACCATACTGGACAGTTGTTAAGGAGAACTGTTTATATATTACCGTGACTGCAAATGATATCGCGTTTAAATCATAGCCGTCTAGTAAAAAACCTGCTGAAGTTACTATGAACGTTTTAATCCTTGTTGAAAGTGGAATATTATCGAAGTAGCTCATTACGATTATTTCATTATTTTATAAATAAAAGTGTTTCTACGAGAAAAGGTTCACTTGGAGAGATATTTCCAAGATAGCACTATACCGATTGTAGATAATATTAATGCGAATAATCCCAGATAAAGGAAGTCTAGGCCAAGATTAGTGCTTATTCCTAGCAATAATCCTCTTGCGACACCATTGGAATACGTTAATGGATTAATGTATGCTACTGGCTTTAACCAGTACGGCATTGATTTCACTGGATAGAACGCGTTGCTGGTAAAGAGTAATGGTAGATTTAATAAATTCATTATTGCCATTTGGGACTCCCAACTTGTGGCTCTCAGTGCCAGCATCAGGAATAGTGAAGATAATCCGAAAGACATGAGAAACAATGCAGCGTAAACTCCTAGGAAGTCAAGAGGGTTAATTCCAGGATAGAAGGTCATTCCTAACAATATAGCAACTACAAGGACAATTGTAGCTTGCACTAGTGACCTTATTACAGCAGATAAAACTTTACCTATTATTATATTCCCTCTGGCTACAGGGGTAGTTAGAATTCTATCTAGTACTCCCAATCTTCTGTCCCAAACTATTGACATACCGCTCTGCATCGATGTGAATAGCACTATGAAGGATAGCATTCCAGCCGCTAGGAAGGAGAAGTAATCACTAGTTCCGAAGGTCTGTTTAAGTATTTCTAAACCTATTTGATCTAACACTTGCTTCGGTATTGTTAGGCCAGGGATGTTATAGGAGGTTCCAGTAAAGATGCTACCTAGATTCATTGCTTTACCGAATATTCCTATCCAGAATATTGGCTGTATTAATGAAAGGAGAAGTATCACTGGAGCCTTATACCACTTCTTCAATTCTCTAGACGCTAAAGTCCATAAACCGTGGAAAACTGAATAGTTATTTCTTTCCTCCTCTATCATGTTCTCGCCCTCCTCATAGTTCTTCTAAATGCGAACATTTCTTGTGCGCTAGCCTCTTCATCTCTTAGCCTCTTTCCAGTGAACTCCATATATACCTCATCCATTGTTGGTTCAGTAATTGACATTCTACTAACCTTAATACCATTTTTAACTAAAGACTCTAGGATCTCTGGAGCTTTCTCCTCACCATTCCTAACCTTAATTCTAATACCATCATTTGCTTTCTTTACATCTAGGATTCCATCTATTGAGGAAACTACCTTCATTGCCAATTCGTCATTATTGGTCTGAAGTGAAACTAAATCCCCACCAACTTTCTCCTTTAACTCCTTGGGGCTTCCTATTGCTAAAATCTTTCCCTTATCAATAATTGCAATTCTATCTCCGTACATATCAGCCTCCTCTAAATAGTGCGTGGTAACGAATATTGTCATCTTATATTCCTCCTTTAGCTTCATTATGTATTGCCATATTGCAGCCCTAGTTTGCGCGTCTAAACCTAACGTCGGCTCATCTAAGAACAGTATTCTAGGTCTACTTATTAGTGACATCGCAATTTCCAATCTCCTCCTCATACCTCCAGAATACGTTTCAACTTTTCTTTTAGCAGCATAAGTTAACTCAACCATTTCAAGTAACTCCTTAGATCTCTCCTCTGCTACTTTCTTTGGTATTCCGTAAAGTCCTGCCATCATCATCATGTTCTCCCAACCAGTCAAATCCTCATCCGCAGTGTATTCTTGTGGTACTACGCCTATTGATTGTCTAACATGTGCGGGCTGTTTTATTACATCATATCCATTAACAATTGCAGTTCCTTCAGACGGTGTTAATACAGTAGTTAACATTTTTATTGTGGTTGACTTCCCAGCACCATTAGGACCTAGAAAGCCAAATATTTCACCCTCATACACTTCAAAATTAATGTGATCAACCGCAACGAACTTTCCAAATCTCTTAGTCAGATTTATAGCCTCTATCGCGACATTACGCACCTTTAACGACCTCCTCTATTTCCTTTATCGCGTTCAAGATCCTATCTTTATATTCAAAGAGTTTATTCCTTTCGACTTCCTTAAAGAATTGCGCCAGTCCTTCCAGTTCTTGTATAGAATCTTCAATGCTATTTATCTGCTTAATGGGTAAGATCTCCTTAATCTCCTCTATTCCTTTAGCAGTGATCTTGTATTTGCCATCAGAAGTTCTCTCTATTGTTCCTTCTTCTACCATTTTATTAAGAAGTGGATATATTGAACCGGGAGAAGGTTTCCAAAAGCCCCAGCTCATTTTGTTAATATCATCGATAATGTCAATGCCTCTTTTTGGAGATTGCCATAGTAACCAAAGGGTCATTAATCTTAATCTTCCTTTTTGTCTTGCTATTAACTCACTCATACTATCAGAATCGATAGTAATAAATTTAAAGTTATCCAATTATCGGTATCGATAGTAATCGTTGTAACCCTCTAGGGTTCTCTTAATAATCTTTAATTAGTAAATTGTAATTTATTATCTTGTATCATTTTCTGTTTTTCTTTTGTTTATAACTTTTATCAGAATATGGTAAATTCTATATGCGCTGTTTAGAGAATCAAGGCTATATGATAAACTCTTTTTGCTAAAAGCGAATGAGATTGGAGATACTAAAAATCAAACTCCTTATTAGTTTACGTTGTGTATTCTTAAAGAAAGATTCTGTAATATTATACTTGCTTATAGTCTAAAGGGCAACGGCATTTCTAAAATTACACAAAAACCTTTCCTTATATTGGGGAGAAAGTCTTGCCCTTTAAAGTCTCAGGAAGTATAATCTTCATAAGGTTCGGTTTTGAAATTGGGTTCTTCTTAACCTAAAAAGTATTCTAGATAAACTTTAATAGTATGGGTACCCATATTTTATTGGTACCCGTGAAATTTATCTTCGGTAAACCAGTTGATGAGCCTTTTGATAGGGAAAGCGAGATAAGGCAACTAGTTGAAATGGCAAATAGAAGACAACCAACTGCAATAATCGGTGTGAGAAGGATAGGAAAGACTTCGGTAATATTGAAAGGTTTAAAAATGATTGAGACTCCAAAAGTCTATCTCTCTGCAGAGGATTTTTTAGAAGGGAAAAGCTTTGATCTAATATCCTTTCTTTCGCTATATTCGTCACTTCTAATCACTAACGTAATGAATTACGTTGAACCTAAAAGGAAAATACCTCAAATAGTTAAGCAAAAGGGTAAGGAATTGCTCGAAATGTTAAGGGAGTTAATAGGTTACGTTAAGATTTCGTTCAATATTAATCTAGTAGAAGTTGAAGTTTTCCTAAATAGCGTTAAAAGGGGAGGTATAAAGGAATCAATTCCACAAATTTTAGAATTACCGCAGAGGCTAGGAGAGGAGTTTGGGATAAAAAATATCGTAGTCGCTATTGACGAGTTCCAATACTTAAGGTTTGCATCTCAGAACTATCCTGGAATTTTTCATCTTTTACGAAGTAAATGGCAATTTCATAGTAGAGTTTCATACGTGATTTCCGGCTCATCAGTGGGTCTTTTAGAAAAGATTTTGTCCAGTAAGAAGGAACCCTTTTATCAATTTTTCTTCCCAATTTATGTAAAACAATTTGATGAGAATACCTCATTTAGTTTCTTAAAGCAAAGCTTTGAAGAAGAGGGAAAAGAGTATGATGATAATGCTTTACTATTTGCTATGAAAGAATTGAACGGAATTCCAGCTTGGCTAAATTATTTTGGATTAAAGAGTTTGCAATGTGATAAAGTAACACTAGAATGTGTTAAGAAGACAATTGAAGATATGATATCTAACGACCCAATAGTAAGGAGGATAGTTCAAGAGGAATATAATAAATTAGGAAAGAATGCTAAAACAATATTGAAATTCCTAGCGAAAGAAGGCGGTAGGGGCGATTTAAAAGGTATAGAATTAGGTAAATCTAGTATTAACGAGGGTCTAAAAAGCTTGCTAGATGATGGTTACATTATAAGGGAGGAGAGGGGAGTATACGCTATTATTGATCCCATTATTGCTAAAGTTTTGAAAAAGTTATAATAGATTATGAAGTAGGCCTGGTCTCCTTCTTCCTCCTCATCCCGAGTTTTTTGGAATAATAGTAGAGTGTGGATGGCGGTATCCCGAGGTTTGGTAATCTGTATGCTGATATTACGTAGGCAATGTCTTCTGGCTTGTGTTTTCTCGGCTTAAAGTTTAAATTTCTTAGAATCAGAAGTGTTAATTGTGCGAGGATTGTGAGGTCCATCTAGATGACCTCCACGAAAATCTCGCAATCCTCGCACATAAACCGTTTTAAGACGTCTTAAACGTTCTAGTTTCTATAGCTACTTCTAGATCAGAACACCTATTTGGGAAATCTACAGTTTTGATACAATTTTACTAATAGATATCGAATAAGAGGACTGCATGAGAACACCACCTATTCTTCTAGCTATAGAATAATCTGATCAGCAAATTATTTAAATCGTTCTCTCTTCTTTATTAGTATGGAAGATCCTAAGATTATTGAGGAAATATTCAAAAATGCTGATCATGTTTTCAGATATGTAGGAGCTAAAGTGCTTCTCTTAGAGCAAGGTAGAGCAGTAGTTGAAATACCTTTTAAGGAAGAATTAACTAGAAGGGGCAACGTATTACACGGAGGAATAATAATGGCTGCAATTGACTTCACTGGAGGTCTTGCAGCGTTTACTGTTAATGATGGTGTGGATCAAGTTACACAAGAACTTAAGGTTAACTTTCTGGAGCCTATGTATAAGGGGCCGTTTAGGGTTGAGGGTAAGGTTCTTAGGAAAGGCAGTACAGTAATAGTTGTTGAGATAGAGTTTAGAGATGCTGAAGGCAATTTAGGGGCTAAGGCATTAGGTTCATGGTATATTTTAAGAAAGAAGGTCCAAGGCAATTCAAAATAGTATAAAAAATGTATATTAAATGATTAGAGGAATGAGCTCATAGTGTCGTCATTAAGATATATATAACTAATAGCAGTTGTTCTAATTTTCCTCGGTAATACAAAATTCCCGGTACTACCTATAAAGTTTTTAGTTTAGTGTTTAGTTAATTAAAAATATGAGGATAAACTCCTCAGGTTAGTTGAGATGTGTTTAGTTGATGCACTAGGTCTGATGAAAATCTTTAAGCTACGTTAAAGTAGAACAACTGCTATAACTAACTACGTCTGGAAAACATGGGATAGCTTGTACTTTTTAGCTGAATTAAGTTTAGTAGCATAATTTGTAGCTTAGTGGCGACACTATGAATGAGCTGAACAATTTAGGGAACTTTATAATAGCAATATAAATATTTTATAGATTCGGCTATGAATGTTAAGAATAATTGAGATCTTATTGAGCTTAATGGGATGTTAACCTTATTTATTGTCCCACAAATTACAGATAGATAAAGGTTATCATTATGTTTCAGTAGGTATAATAATAGAGTTATTTTACTCCGCAAAGTCAAGTTCTATACCTTTTCTTTCGAGCTTTTGATTCACCTTTTCTCTGATATCAGTAAGTATTTCCGCAACTAAATTAAATGGTTTCATTCCATAGTCGACTAGAAACATTATTCTATTAACCTCAGTTAATTTCCAGATTTTGCATATTTGATTAGCGACATCTTCGGGGCTACCAAGAAGTAGTAGCCCGCTATTGTAAAGTTCATCCAGAGTTCTCCTCTTAGCGTAAAGTCTGGAAAATACGTATCTATGTATATATTCTTTGTTCTCCTCCACTGCACTATGGAAAGTACTAGAGACATGAGCGTGAAAAGCTAACGAGATCTCTGGCAAACTTCCTTTTACCTCCTTCAAACCTTCTCTATACGAATCTATTACCGGCTTTATATCGTCTATCTTATCAATGGTAGCATAAGGTATCATCATCAAGTTAAATCCCTTCTTTCCAACGTGATATGCAGCTTCAGCTCTAAGTACTGCTATCCAAATTGGTGGATGTGGTTTTTGAACTGGAAGTACATTTATGCCTATATTATCGAACTTAAAATATTTACCATTAACAGTGATTTTCTCTCCTTTCATTAATTTAAGGATTATGTCAAGGGCTTCATCGAAAATCTCCCTTTTATATTCTTGGGAGACATTAAATCCTGCGAACTCGTGCTTTAAGTATCCACTTCCTACAGCTAAGTTTACTCTTCCATTAGATAGTACATCTAATAGAGAGTAATCCTCAGCTACCTGTATTGGATTTCTAAATACTATTGTGGAAACTGCAGGACCAATTCTAATAGATTTAGTCCTTGTGGCTATATGAGAAAGGTAAATTGGTGAATTCGGAACAATACCGTAATCTATGAAGTGATGTTCAGCAATCCATACTCCTCTAAATCCCAATTTTTCAGCTATTTCAATTTCCCTAGCTACTTGATCATAGTATTCTCCCTTCGACAGTCCTTGATCTGGATAATAGTCCATTACCCAAAATAGTTCAGGTTTTATTTTAATCATACCTTATTACCAGAAATTATTTCCCATCTTATCCAAATAAATGTTTAATTGAAACCTTTCTATTATATGCTTAAATATTATAACTTAAAAATAATATGCAGTTATGGTGTTCTATTATAAGCAGGGAGAATTGCCTAAAAAGAGACACACTGTGTTTACTAAGGACGGCAAATTGGTAAGGGAGGAGGTATTTGGGATAAACGGATTTAGCGGTAGATACTCGCTTCTTTATCACTTGAATCCTCCAACTAGGATAGTCAGGTTGGAGGAGTGGAAAGATAACTCTATACAGGAATGGAAAAGTTCTGGATATAGACATCATAAACTATCTACCTCAAAGCTAAGGGAGTCTAACGATGCGTTCTTAGACCGTATAACGCTCCTCTTTAATGAAGATACTTTTATTTCCTACGTAAAAACTAGTGAAGGTGAAAGTAAAGTTTTTTATAGAAACGCCGACTTCGATGAGATATATTATGTTCATGAAGGTGAAATACTTTTTAAAAGTTTGTTTGGAGAGATAAATGTAAGTCAAGGGGATTATTTAGTTGTTCCAAGGGGGACTACTTACACATTTGTATTCAAGAAGTATTCAGAGTTATTAGTGGTAGAGGGTAAGCAAGTTGAATTGCCTAAAAACTATCGGAACGAATATGGGCAATTAGTTGAGGGATCCTTTTATTATAACAGAGACATAAGATTACCTACATTACGTACTTACGATGAAAAAGGGAATTATAGGCTAGTAATCAAAACTTCTAACGGTTTTCAATTCGTGGAGCTAGATACTCATCCCTTTGATGTTGTGGGATGGGATGGTTATTTGTACCCATTTGCGTTGAGCGTTTATGATTTAGAGCCTATTACGGGCAAACTACATCAACCACCTACGATGTACACTACCTTTACGGCGAGTAATTTTGTAGTTTGTACGTTTGTCCCGAGGCTCTTTGATTATCACCCACAAGCGGTCCCAATATCCTATTATCATAATAATGTGGATGCGGATGAGATGATTTTCTACTCATCTGGACAATTCATGAGTAGGCGGGGGATAAGCAAAGGTGATATAACGTTGCATAGGGGTGGGCATATTCATGGTCCACAACCCGGTGCAGTCGAATTAAGCCTTAATAAAAGGGGTACATACAACGATGAGGTTGCCGTTATGGTCGAGACACAGAAAAGACTGAAAGTGTCTCTATATGCAAAGGAAATAGACGACCCATCGTATCCACTTTCATGGTATAATTATTAAAATTTTTATACTTCACTCTATTAACTTAATTTATGGAAAAATTATTATTAATGGATATCGGTCTTTCACATGCAAATTGTTGGACCGAATTAACCAGCAGATATAGTGTCAATATAAAACTATTGTCCCAAAATTTCACAGACGATAAATTCTTCTCATCGAAAGTTTTGATCTTGGGTAAGGATACGAAGAATTTCATAAAGGAGCTAAAATGTAATGAAAATATGAAGATAGAGAAGCTCGATTACCTGGATGACGCGTGTTTATTGGAGTTTACTTATCCAAGACAAAACTCTATCTCCAACTTATTTCATGAGACCAACTCCATAGTGGTATCTCATAGGATATTTGATGGGATAGAGAAGTGGAAAGTAATAATTAATTCCTCTAAATTACCTCATGTACAAGAGAGATTACAAAATTCTGGAAATTTGATATCTTTTAGAGAAATGAAACCAAAGAAGTTAGAGAAAGCTATAAATGGGTTGACTGATAAGAACTTGAGATTACTTAAATTTGCTTACGTCCGTGGACTATTTGAATTTCCTAGGCGCAATACGCTAATGGGCTTAAGTAGCGAGCTAGGAATTAAGCCAAATACCCTTTTATATCATATAAGGAAGTCAGAGAATGCATTACTAGAAATTTTGCTGGAAGAGTATTATAGTTTATTATAGCAAAATTTTAAAATATAAAGAGTAATGGAAGAGTATGAGTGTAAATAGAATCTATCTGTTAGACCATGGTAAGATAAATGCGGATATGGGCTGGTTTCTTCCCACTCCAATGACAGCAGAGGAAATGAAGAATCCTAAACCACGTTCTTGGGTCAGCGTAAATGTTATCAGTGTTTTAATTGAACATACGGATGGTATAATACTTTTCGATACGGGCATTCCAGATAAAACGGAGGAAAAATGGCCACAAATGGCATTAAATGTTTTCCCAGTAAGCCAATTTTCTGATGTAAACAAAATGGAAAACCAGTTAAAGCTTATAGGCTTAAAACCAGAAGACATCCACTTCATAGTCTTTTCTCATTTACATTTAGACCACGCGGGAAATCTAGAAGTTTTCAAAAGCTTTAAGCCATCAGTAATAGTCCATGAAAAGGAACTAAAATACGCTCTATTAAATGTTTGGCTAAATAAACCGGTTCCTTATCTGATGAGAGATTTGGAAATATTACGCGATATGAATGTAGTTCCTATATCAAGCGAATACCTAGAAATATTACCTGGAGTTGAGGTATACCTATTTGGAGGCCATACTCCAGGCTCCTTAGTATTAAAGTTAAGAACGCAAAATGACAACAACTATATACTAACTGGCGATTTCATACATGTCCCAGAAGAGCTAGATTTTGAAAGTAAAGGTTGGCTGTTAGGTAATGCTGAGGAGTATTATACTAGGATAAGACTACTTAAGAGCATGATGAGAATGCCAAGGACAAATATTATAATATCACACGATCCAAAATTATGGGAAAAGTATCCTAAAGCGCCAAAGGAGCTCAAGTAAGGATGTTTTTACATAAAAGGAAAAATTTCAAAAACTTATAATTGGTTATCCTCGATTTAATTTTTTAAGGAATATTAGGGCTGGTAATAACAAATCTATGGCATCTTCTACTTTATATATGGCGTGGCCGAGATTCGGTATTACGTGAAATTCATAAGTTTTACCATTTTTATGTAACTCTTGTACATATCTCATGACTGGACTTAATGGAGTTCTGGTATCATTCTGAGAGTGGATTATACATAATGGTACTTTGACGTTACTTGCATAAGTAATTGGAGACCTCTCCCTCATCAATTCTATATTTTTACCATTGAACAGTATCTCCATGAACCCTCTAAACAACGAATCAGACAAGTCGTACATCTCAACCCAATCAGCAACCGCTGCACCAGCTATACCGAAATCCCACTTACTAGCCTCTTTTCCTACCGCTAATAGCGTCATATATCCACCATAACTATAACCCATTATTCCCACCTTATTTGCAATTCCAGACTCTACAGCATAATCCCTTACCTTAACAACATCCCTTAAGTCACCACCTCCAGGATCTCCAATATTCATTAGCATAAATCTACTTCCGTAGCCAGTTGATCCCCTATAATTAGGTGCAATAACGTTATAACCAGCTAACACTAGAGGTGCGATTAACAAATCCCAACTGTTGTCAACTTCAGACCACGGCCCTCCATGTACATATATTATTGTACTCCCTGGAACTTTTCTCTTTATAACCCATGCGGGTACGTCAACATCCGTCTTCAACTTGACGTAATCAAGTTCACCCATATCGACCTTCCTATTGTCTACAACGATCTCGGTCTTTCCCTCTCTATTTGCCTTGTATATTTTATAAGGTGATACTAAGGAGGAATGGGAAAAGTATATTTCGTCACCTATTCTGGTTGCACCACTTATGGTACCCCTTGGAGTTTTGATCTCTTTACCGTTATCAAATAGTCTAGATTCACCATCTCTTTTTGCTATTACTAACGAATCCTCCGGGTCGTAATATATCTCAACTGGCTTAAATTCAATAGGAATTTCAACTCTCTTATACTCCTTACTCTCTATGTCATAGGTGTAAACCCAATAAGATTCACCTAATGTTTCGTAGTCGCTTATCAAGTAGACTTTATTTCCCATTAGATAATACGCATTGGTTACGCTCCCTTCTTTCGGTGTTAATACTTGCATCTCTCCACTAAAGTTAATTATGAAGAACTCTTGTGATCTTGGATTTCCCTTCAATACTCCCGAACCTATAATGCATTTCTCGTTAATGTCTGTAACAAATGAGAAGGGAGGTATTGTAGTAAGTTTACTTAATTTTCCGTTCTCGATAACGTATATTGAGGTTTCACTTTGTGAGGAACCAGTTAATACTATACGCTTGCTATCATAAGCTAAAGAAGAAATTCTAACCCTTGGTGACTCAATTTGAAACTCCTCCCCTTTCAAATTTGCTATATATACTGCGTGAATTTCCTTTCCCTTTTCTACATCTCTTGCAAAGGGTATGAAGTCCAAGTTAGATTTTGGTCTTGTTGTAACTGCTATTGGTGATTTTGTTAACTTTACACTTTTTCCATTAACTAAAGCATAAATGCTTATTTCCCCTTCAGATGTTGCCAAGTATATTAAATTATTCCTTAACTTGCCTAATACACCATATATTGGAATTTTAACCGTTTCCTCTAAAAGTTTCACGAGCTCTGCATACTCCATATAATGGATTTGTGTTCATAATATATTAATACTTTTTTACAAGGTTTTCATAAGGGAAAAATTTATCAACTTCTGGGGATGAAGTAATATTCTGGGGCAGAAGTTGTTATTTGATGAGAGACCCAAGGTGAAGAGAGAGGAGTTATTTGATAGGGAAGAAGAGCTAGGAGAACTCGAGAAAAACATAGATAGACCATTGATCCTTTTAACTGGTGTTAGGAGAATTGGGAAAACCTCTCTTCTTCAAGTATTCTTGAATGAGAGTAATATACCTTTCATTTTAACAGATTGTAGGAAGCTTAAGGAAAATTACGGTTGGAAGGACCTTTATGAGCTGTTAGCAAGGGGTAGCAATAGGGTTATTGAAATTTTGAAAGGCATAAAGGGAATTAGAATAATGGGAAATGAGATAGAGATTTCATGGAAGGGAAAGAACTTTGTATCCTTGTCAGATCTATTCGATCATCTCAATAAGAAGAGGCTAATAATAGCTTTTGATGAGGCGCAGAGACTTAGAGGTCCCTTATCAAAGGAAATAAAGGAGGCTATAGCTCACGCTTATGATTACGACAAAAACTTAACGTTCATTCTAACGGGATCAGAAGTTGGCCTATTGTACGATTTCATGAGTATAGAAGACCCCTCCTCACCACTTTATGGTAGGTTTTATCATGAAATCAGGCTTGAGAGATTTAATAAAGACGCTTCCTTTAATTTTCTGAGAAAAGGGTTTGAGGAATATTCATTGAAGGTAAAAGATGAGGTTATTGAGGAAATCATAAGCTTTTTTGATGGAATTCCAGGTTGGTTAGCCTTTTCAGGAAACCTATATGTTAACTTCAAAGACGTTGAAAGGGTAAAGGAGATTGCAGTAAATGTGGCATTAAACGAATTGAAGAATTTAATAGAGAATAAGAGAAGGATTTCAGAAATAGTGGGAAGAAGGTACTTATATACTTTGAAATGCATTGCAGATGGTAATAGTAGCTGGAGTAGGTTAGAAAGGTGCTTAAGTGATCGTGAGGGGACTACAATATCCTCTAGCGTATTAAGTAATATCTTAAAACAGCTTGAGAGTGTAAGTTTGATAAAAGATTACGATTTTCTGGATCCCATTTATAAAGAAGCGTCAAGGAGGTTATCCCTTTAATTTTTCTTCTAGATATCTCAATATATCATTTATATTCTGAGTATTGCTATCACTATTAAGTATTGAATTTAAATCACTACTTTTTATTACGATATGTCGTAGCTTCTCATCACAGTAGTAGAATTCTAGTTTTAAGTCCTTGTGGGTGTATTCATTAACCTTAATTATTCCCTCATAAACGTAACTTCTAGTCTTAAACATGCTCATTTTTGTCTTTATGAAAGTCTCTACATCTTTCAGAACGTTTTCACTTTCCATAATTATTATAGTGTAAAGTCAAGTTTTTATATGTTCATAAAAAGCTCATTCCTATTGTGCTGAGTATTGACGTAATAATTAAGGCAATTGCTAGAGATAGATAAATGAGATTGTGTGTATCACATATGCAGAAAGTAAAAAGGGGATTGTCACAGATAGTACTGAAAGCGTCTTATTCATAAATTGATATGAAAGTTAATAATAAAAAGGTTAACTTAATCGTATACAGTCCTAGCCTGTTCTCTCATAAACGAGAGGAGATAATACGGCCCTCCAGCGTTCCTCCCAGTCCAACCAGAATCCTTCCAACCTCCAAAAGGCTGTACACCGGGCATAGCTCCAGTAGTTGATCCAACAGTTCTATTAGCATATACAACTCCAGCCTCAATATGGTCGAAGAAATATTGTATCTCCTTTGGATCTTCAGAGAAGATACCTGCAGTTAAGCCATAATCAACATCGTTTGCAAGTTTTACAGCTTCTTCAAGATTCCGGACCTCCTTTACTAGTAAGATTGGTACGAATAATTCAGTTTTCCACAATGGGCTCGAGTATGGCAAGTCTACAATTATCGTTGGTTCAACTAGATAACTTTTCTCGTCATCGATTACCCTTCCTCCCACTAGTATTTTACCACCCTCTTCGACCGCTTGTTTAACGTATCTTCTAAACTTCTCAATAGCCCCCTTATTTATTAGTGGACCTAAGAAGGTCTCCCTTTTTCTCGGATCACCTATTACACTCTTCTCAACTTTCTCCTTCATTCTCTTCAAGAACTCATCATATATTGGGCTCTCGATAAATACCCTAGAAGTTGCACTGCATTTTTGCCCTCCAAATCCGAAAGCACCCCTAAAAGTACCTTCAACTGCCTTATTTAAATCGGCCCTTGCGGTAATTATTGTAGCATTCTTTCCACCCAATTCTAGAACAGCTGGTCTCGGCTTTCTATTTATAAACGTCTTTAGTAACCTGTGACCAACATCCCTAGATCCAGTAAATGCGAAACCGTCAACCTCATCCAATGCTGGAGTTACAAGCTCTCCAGGTATTGTGACGTAATTTACTGCTTCAGGTGGGAATCCAGCTCTTCTCATAATGGTTACAAGCATATAGGCTGAAACTGGAGTATCTGATGACGGCTTCACTACTACTGTATTTCCAGTCAGTAGTGCTCCTAAAGTCATTGTGGCAGTAATCGCCAATGGAAAGTTGAATGGAGAAATGATTAACCAAGTACCATAGGGCCTCATTACCGAAAATGCTTTCTCGTTCTTGTATATTCTACCTTCCATCTGTCTTATGTATCCCCTATTATCCTCCAAAAGCTTAGCGTAATAGAGAAAGTAATCAATGGTTTCGTCTACTTCTGCTATTGCTTCATATCTGTTTTTACCGTTTTCGTAAGTTATTATTGCGGCAAGCTCGAACTTTCTTCTCCTTAGCTCCTCAGCTGCTTTATACGCAAACTCTACCCTATCTTTCCAATCTGAGTACTGCCAATAATCAAAGGATTTTCTAGCAATCTTTATTGCGTTACGTAAATTAGTTCCATCATCCTTTTGAGTAATTGCGAAAGTTAAACTTGTGTCAACCGGAGTTTTAACTATATACTTGGATGAAAGTTTGATTTCATCCTTACCAATCAAGATAGGATAATCCTTTCCAAGTTCAATATGATCTAACGCTCTTTCATATTCCTTATGAAATTCCTCCTCCCTTCTCTCCTCTACATATCTTTGATAAGTTTTTTCATTTACAAATACCATATATAATATTTGATAGCTAGGAATATAAGAGACTATTCCACCCACATATTGACTAGGAAAAATATTTAATCTAATTTTTCTCGTTAAATATTAATGAAAAAAGCTGAGTTATTATTCAACGCATACAAGAGTAGGAAGGAAATAGAACCCTTTCCCCTAACTGAAGATGAGGCTAAGAAGGTTAAGGAGGAATTTATAGACATTCTTATAAATAGCGAGGGTTTAGGCGGGTATAAATTATCTGGTTTCGGGGAAGGAGTATTGACAAAGGCAATGATAACCAGAGAAAATACGGTAGAATTGTGGTTTAGAAATCACAAATTAGAAGTTGAGATAGTTGCCCTAGTTGAAAACGGCGAAGTTAAAAGGACATTCCTAGGATTGGAAATCCCAGCTCCAAGGTTTACTACATGGGATCTCCCTTCACATTACATTGTTGCAGATAATATCTTTGCAGCTAGGTTATATGTAGGACCAGAAATTGATCCTCCTTTCGGTTCATTTAAGCTTTATATAAACGATAAGTTTGTAGGAGAAGGTGAGCCAAAATACAAGCCAGAGGAAAAGGTTAGGGAGCACATGAGGGGTTACGTTTCCTTGGGAGTATTTATTGGTCCAACCAGCGTTAAAAAAGGAGATAAGATAAGGGTGGAGGGTAAGAAAAGTATAAGCGTAAGTCTAATATGAGTTGGAAATAGTTTTTTAACCAATTATTGAG
Source organism: Saccharolobus shibatae B12 (assembly GCF_019175345.1). Lineage (NCBI taxonomy): Archaea > Thermoproteati > Thermoproteota > Thermoprotei > Sulfolobales > Sulfolobaceae > Saccharolobus > Saccharolobus shibatae. The sequence continues at coordinate 1,217,608 of NZ_CP077717.1, forward strand.
GAAGCAAAGAGATATGATTGTAAGTGTTACAGCTGAGCTTGGCTTGGACATTGGTCAAAATTTCGCTGGAGGCTTAGGTATTCTCGAAGGGGATAAATTTTACGCTGCATCTAGATTAGGTATTAACTATACAGTAATTACGTTATTTTACAGAAGAGGCTACGTTAACGGAGAGGAAAAACAAAAAGAACTATTATCTAATTTAAATAAGGAATGGGAAAGTGAAATTACCCTTGGAGGTCAAAGAATAAAGGTCGAATATTTGGCTTACACTTTAAATACTGCAAAAGCTATCTTTGCTAATCCATTAAACACTAACTTTAATGAACAACTTTACGTGGAGAATAGCGACGAGGAGAGGTTTTATAAATGTCTTCTATTAGCTAGGGTTGCGGAAAATTACATTAACGAAAGAATAGAATGGGATAAGATAAAATACGTCGATATGCAAGAGGCTTGTCCAGCCTTCCTTCCACTCATAAAGTATTTCCACAGATATAGAATTATAATTCATACACCTGCACCTTGGGGCCATCCCACCTTTCCCTCATATTTATTTAAAAAGGAGTTCGGTTATGAGTTTCCTCTAGATCACGTGGTGATGACAGATATTGGACTTTCATCGTCAATAGAAGGTATTGTAGTATCGAAAAAGATGTTAAAACACGTTGGTAGAACTTTTCCTCAACACATGTATAAAATAAGGGCAGTAACTAATGGAGTCGAAATTCCAAGATGGAGACATCCATTACTTAATGACGTTAAAGATCTAGACGACTTCATCAAAAAGAGGAAGGAAGTTAAAAGAGATAGTATAAAGAAATTGGGAAAGGATACTGATAAACCTACCATAGCTTGGTTAAGGAGGATTACGGCGTATAAGAGACCGGATTTCATTTTAAGACTAATTGAGGATTTAAAGGACGACGTTTTCTTTATAATAGGCGGATTAGCTCATCCTAAGGATTATTCTGCTGTGGAAATGGAGAGAAGATTAAAGGAAATTTCTGAAATGAAAAGCAATGTAATATTTGTAAGGGGTGCTGATGCAAATTTAATGAAACTCGCCATATGGGCCAGTGATATATGGACCTTTACACCATTCTCCGGTTGGGAGGCCAGTGGTACTAGTTTCATGAAGGCAGGAATTAATGGAGTCCCATCTATAGCGTCTAGAGACGGTGCTGTCCCAGAGATAATAAATGACGGCTATAATGGATGGCTTTTTGGTGAAGATAGGGAAACTCTTCTTCCATTGAATGTTTACGATGATAACAAAGAGTATGAGGAGTTTCTCAAAAAGGTCAAGTTAGCGTTAAGTCAATTTTATGAGGTTGGATATAACGCTTATAAGACATTTCCGACCTATTGCGCCATGGATAGGCTCATCAAAGAGTATGGATATCATTAAATCTTAAGTGCCATCCAAAGAAGCTCAAGAGACTGTCCCGAACGCAAAATAATTGAATAAAGATAGCTAGAGAGAAATATTGTATTATGAACCATAAGGAATGAAATACAATTTTATCTTTCAGTATAACGTGAGATTAAACTTATACTGTAAAAGAAAATAACCAGTAGTAGAGAAAAACAGAATTTTCCACATAGCCCACACTACCTCGATCAACTCTCGCGGTACAAAGTTAGTGGGCTAACTGACTCTCGGGAACCCGCGACAACACTGAGGTATAGATCGAGGAGTTGTAGATCAACGCGATAACGTAGCCGAAGAGCTCCACCATATCCTTTTCAGTCGCGTAAGGTCTCCAATACCTTTTCAAGAAAATCCCGAAGAACTCAACATAACGCCTAAAACTTGGAAAACCTATCAACCATGTTGAAGCTTTCCCGACGAAATCCCTATCAACTACCCTGTAACCGCTGTGGAAGAAGCCGACCTTGTTGTCGGGGAAATTGGCAAGTTTCACTTGAATTTCGTGTATTAACATTGTGGGCGACATGAGAGTGAAGACCTTGAAGCCGAAGTAACTCCTATTCCTCTTCTTGGTGAACTCTCCCTTGAACCTTCTCCTAACCTTGCAGTTCATATATTGGTAAAGTAGTTTGGCTGCCTCCTTGTACTTTCCCTGCCTTAGGCTCAGTTGGAATTTCTTCCACAAGGTCTCTTTATTCCTCTTCCCGAAGGGTACTTCGATCAGAAAGGAGTCAGCCCTAGAGCTTCCCGACTTTGCCGAACAATGCACTACTTGGTAAGTAGTCAACAAGTCCGCTCAACTTCAGCTCCAGCTCCTTGGAGAAGTCATTGAATACTTTCTTGATTTTTCCCCTAAATTTCTTTGCCCTTCTGTGGATCTCCGATTTAGACTTGCATTCCCCTAGGAGCAAGAGATATATCATAATTGAGATCTTAGGAGAGTATCCATATTCGCCATGAATACAAATAGTAACCCATTATTGCAGTACCGTGATTATCACTGAACTCCATGCCAACCTGTATTGCATCTAAATAGTACGTATTTGGATTATATATATTCATCCCTGCGTTCTCAATAAATTGGCCCATGTTTTTCAATATATAAGCTATGGGTACTCCAAATTCCGCTTTGCGTTCTTTTAAGGGTGACAAAAAGTAAACTCCAGTCCAACCATTGGCAGAACCAGTTCTAGGCAATACGTATACTTCCCAACTCAAGTTCTGGATCTTACCATTTATAAGTGTTGGGATTGTCATGTTGCCGACATATATGAAATATGGAACATGGGACAAGTTTTCGGTCCAATACATCCAAATCATTATTTCAAAATCGCCATATTGTAAAGAAGTTATGTTGGGATTTTGGGAAAGCCAAATATCATAGGAGAAATCGTCAATACTCCCATTAATGAGGTAAACGGAGTAATTAAGAATTGAGTAGAAGTTAGATAAATGGGAAACAATCATAGGCAAGTAAAGGGACTGAAGTTGTGCTGTTCTATACTCAAATGGCCACCACAATTCTTGACCGTACATTAAACCTGGATAACCATCAACCACGTTCAACGAAATCTTGTTTATTTGAGATAGATTTATCGCTACGTGTAAATAATTATTATTAAACGTCATGTTAACGTTTCCTAAAGCATATCCTATATTCCATAAAAAGGGTGAAGCCATCAAAGTGGCATTTGTAGACGAGTTCACTATTACTAAAGCATCTGCGTAATTACCGGAATAGTTCGCAACTATATTGAAAGAGTGATTACGACCAGGGAACAAGGCGTAAATATTAGTGCTTTTAGTTAAACTAGTATTTTGTTGAAACTTGTCAAATTCTAGAAACGCAATTATGCCAAGAATGATTATTACCACGACTAGTATGGGAATTAGCTTATTCATAGGTATTACTTACTTTGGCGGTTTTAAAAAATTAGTAGGTTAATGCTATTTACGCTCCTAAAAAGTAGGATAACTTATGTTAAGGATTATAAATTAGTTTATAAGTACATTATATTATGGTATCGGCTTTCGATAAATACGCAGAGGAATATGATTCTTGATTTGTGAAAAATCAAAACGTATTATTCTCCGAAGCTCTTCTGATAGAAGAAATGGGAAAGAAAATCTTGAGTGTAGGTTATGAGAGCAGTGTTTACCCGTGGCGTAATTTATCCTTACTTTTAATTACTTCTAATTCCGCCACGGCGCCCCTCTTAGGGGATCATACACGGTCACCCTCAACTCATTGGGGCTAGTCGAGGGAAACACCATTACCCTCCCATCCACCTTTTATCACTCCCAAAACCTCGTGAGCAGAGCCCGTCATCAGTAGGGAGATCATCAATATATGAATCTGATGTAATACTATATAAACATATCCATGGCAAAAATGATATTGAGAAGTGATTAAGAATAACTAACAGTTACACAAAAATTCTACAGTCTTTTCGAATATATTCTAAAAGATAAGGGGATTGGAATTGAGGACTGCGTAGAACCTTCCGAAATGGGTAAGATAGCTGAGAAGAGAGGGATAAAAGTGAAAAGAGCCTACGCTGAGGAATTACCAATTGAGAGTGAGAGTTATGATACGGTACTTCTGAACGGAGTTATACACTACTTAAAGGACCCAGTTAAATCACTATAAAGTAGATAAAAAGAGTGATAAAACATAACGGTAATATAATATTATGCTGAGTTACTGATGAGGTACCTTATGGATTACATTAGAGGAAATTAGAGATGAACTACAAAAATCACACTCTAGTGCAAAAATAGGTCTTTAAATTATTCATTATTCCATAAATGGTAAGTTTTATAAACTTTAAACTTTCAGAAAAAAGCATGAACTGGAAATTAGTAGTCTTGGCAATCGGGATGTCGTTAACCTTTTGGGATATATTCAACGTTCCGTACATTATAAATTACGTTAGCAAGCAGTTTGAAGTCTCTACAGTTATCGCTAACTTACCATTATCTGCTGAAATGATTGGATATGCAATTGGTGGAGTGATAAACGGATTGCTATCATCATTCAAGGGAAGAAAAATTGGGTTATTAACTTCCATGGGACTTGTATCATTAGGATCTCTAATTGGCTTTTTATCGCAAACGTTTTCATGGATAATCATAGCAGAGTTCATTATAGGATTAGGAATAGAAGGAGAAATCAGTGTAGTGCCAGCTTATATATCAGAAACCGTATCTGCTGAAAGGAGAGGTAGGGCAGTTGGGTTAGTTACAGCCTCAGGCTTTTTAACAACGTTAATTGTGGGACCTATTGCAGTAGCCTTAGGAGGCGAATGGAGATTACTTTTCTTGGCCGGACTTCTAGTTTCTCTGATTGCGTTAATTACTAGGGTTTGGCTGCCTGAATCTCCAATGTGGATTGCCAAAAAGGAGATGAAGTTAAGCTGGGATTTCGGAATCCTCATGATGACTATCGTTTGGTTCTTAAGCTATTTTACGGGTTACGCATTATTTTCTGATCCCATCTTTAGCTTTATTAGCTCTCACGGTTTTACTAATACTGCGTTGTACTTCACTTATATTCTATATGGTGATCCTCTGGGTGTTGTAATTGGTACGTTATTGAACGATAACTTTGAACGTAAATGTAGCGTATCATTAGTAAACGTTCTAGCTGGTGTGGTTATAGTAGCGTGGTTTTTCAGTAGTGGTTCTCTGATGCTAATAATGGGATTTATGGAAATGTTCTTGCAGGGCTTCAAATTCCCCACAATGTACGCTTACACTGCTGAAATTTTTGGAACGAGAATTAGAACTTTAGGTTATGGTATTGCTGATGGTATTGGACACTTAGGCGGTGCAATTGGTCCAATAATCTTTTCCTTAGCGTATGTCAACATGCAATTATTATCATTTATAGTTTTAGCAGTTGTAGCTGGTATTGCAGGGACTATAGTTGGCATATGGGGAATTAGAACTACTGGAAAACCATTAGAGAGTATTAAAGGATAGTATTTTTTGTTATTTTTACTTCTGATTTTCTATATACAAGTGTTATTCTTAATAAAGTATGATTAACTTGGAGATCGTAAGCCAAGATGCAATATCATAGCAACACACTATTCAATTTTATTTCAATCTCAAATTTTAAAATCTTCACAGCAGGATTTGAAAGACCAACATTTAAGATATCCTTTGTCACATATCATATTATGGCAAAAATCCTCTCTGAAAGAAGAAAAGACGTTTGTTGGATCACATTAAATAGACCAGAAAAGTTAAATGCCCTAGATAAGGAAAGCTGGAGTCTCTTAGCAAAACACTTGAGGGAGTGTAATAGTGATCAGTCAATTTCAGCAATAGTCTTAACTGGCAATGGAAGAGCTTTCTCCGCAGGAGATGATATCAACGCCATGTTAGAGTTGAAGGACCAAAGAGATGCCCTAGACTTCTTCAACACTTTATATAGTGCAATTGAAAGTCTAGTGGATTTGAAGAAGCCATTATTATGTGCAGTTAATGGGCTTGCTTATGGCGGTGGTTGCGAGATACTGCTTTTCTGTGATGTGATAATTTCAGTTGAAGACGCTACTTTTTCAATTCCAGAAGGAAAGTTGGGGTTAATTCCGCCAATGGCAATATCAGTAGGTTATTCAATATTGGGTAGATCAATTACTAGGCTAGTATTAACTGGAGATTCCATAACTGCTGAAGAGGCTAAAACTATAGGGCTCGTTGATATAGTGGTCAAAAGGGAAGACCTTTATACAGAAGTTGAGGAACAGTTAGAGAAAATCAAGAGTATTGATATGAATTCTATTATGACGATGAAGTATTGGTTGAAAAACGATAAGGAGAAGATAAGAAATGCAGTCATGGAGTTGGCGTTAATGTCATTGGGGGATTCCGCAAAAAAGAGAATGGATGAATTCATAAATAGAAAACGAACACGATAAAGTTTTAACTAGATTCATCTATATAAATGTTAATATCATAATACGTTAGATAATTGTCAGTAAAGGTACTATGTTAAATAACATTATAATATTTAATAATATGTTAAACATATTTATATTTTATGTGATAGCATGAGAGCAGTTAGATTAGTGGAAATAGGAAAACCTCTCGTTTTAAAAGATATAGATATACCTAAACCTAAGGGAGCACAAGTTTTGATAAAAGTAGAGGCAGCAGGAGTTTGTCATTCTGATGTCCACATGAGACAAGGAAGATTTGGGAATTTAAGAATAGTAGAAGATTTGGGTGTCAAATTGCCGGTAACTTTAGGTCACGAGATTGCGGGAAAAATTGAGGAAGTTGGAGATGAAGTTGTTGGATACTCCAAGGGCGATCTAGTTGCGGTTAATCCTTGGCAAGGAGAAGGAAATTGTTACTATTGCAGAATAGGGGATGAGCATATGTGTGATTCTCCTAGATGGTTGGGAATTAACTATGATGGGGCTTATGCAGAGTACGTATTGATACCCCATTATAAGTATATCTACAAGCTGAGAAGGCTTAATGCAGTAGAGGCTTCGCCGTTAACTTGTTCTGGAATAACCACGTATAGGGCAGTTAGAAAAGCGTCCTTAGATCCAACTAAGACATTACTAGTAGTGGGGGCTGGCGGAGGATTAGGAACGATGGCAGTTCAGATAGCCAAAGCTGTTAGCGGGGCAACGATAATAGGTGTAGATGTGAGGGATGAAGCAGTAGAGGCTGCTAAGAGAGCTGGAGCTGACTACGTAATAAATGCGTCAATCCAAGATGTCTTGGTGGAGATAAGGAGGATAACTGAAGGGAAGGGTGTTGATGCTGTAATAGACCTAAATAACTCCGAGAAAACGCTTTCGGTTTACCCTAGGGCTTTGGCAAAACAAGGCAAATACGTAATGGTAGGATTATTTGGTGCCGATTTGCACTTCCACGCACCTTTAATAACCTTGTCGGAAATACAGTTTGTAGGCAGTTTAGTTGGGAACCAATCAGACTTTTTGGGGATAATGAGATTAGCGGAGGCTGGTAAAGTTAAACCAATGGTAACTAAAACCATGAAATTAGAGGAGGCAAATGAGGCAATTGATAACTTGGAGAATTTCAAGGCTGTCGGAAGGCAAGTGCTCATACCATAAAAAAACTTAACTTATTTTATGAAACCGGATCTTAAATAAGATAAAAGCTATTCAAGCTTTTTCCAATTTAAATGGAGATACTGAATCACCATACTTGCTAATATAATCAATAATTCTCTTTCTTTGCATTTCTAATTCATCAATAACCTCAGAGGGAATATCCTCAAATTTAAGGTAAATCCCAATTATGCGCTCTGTTTTCTCTAAGTATCTTCTCAATTTTATTGTAAATTGCTTCTCATAATCTTCCTTACTATACTCCTTTCCTAAAACTCTTTTGTATAGAGCTTTTAGATCTTCATAAAATGGTATGAAGCCAATAGGCGTATAGATTGCATCAGTAGTTTCCTCCACTCTCTTTGCAGCCCAGCTAACCCATATTCTCTTGTCCTCCTTTGAATTCAAGAATTTATTATTTTCATCTTTTAGAAAATAATTAAACCCAAATATTTTAGGACTTCTCCTTAATCTTTTACCGAAATTCAAATAGTTTCTTAAATACCTACTGAGCGAGATGGGCATAAAGTCTAAAATCGCCATTGGATTAAACTCTAACTCATCGGATTTCCCGATTACAGCTGAGGTTCTAGCAGACTCCATTGAAGCTCCAATAGTCACAACTCCATGAGACCATGAGAAGGCCTCAACAACTGGAATAAGAGTACTGTAGTCTCTTACACCAAATATTATGCCATCTATAACGACACCATTTGGATTATCCCAATTTCCATCTAAATTCTGGAATGAAGTTAAAGGAACAGTAAACCTAGCGTTTGGATGGGAGGCTGGCTTGCCGCTATCCCTACTCCATCTTCCCTCATAGTTATACCCCTTTTCTGGTTTTGGTAATTCACTTCCCTCCCAGTACACATCACCATCTTCAGTCATTAATACGTTAGAGAATATTACTTCTCCAGGTTTGTGGAGGACTTCCCATATTATTGGATCGTCCCTAGCATTTATACCTTGTATAATGCCGAAAACTCCAATTTCTGGATTTACTGCTTTAGGAAAGCCGTCAAATTCCCTTATAAACGCTAAATCATCGCTTATTAGACTCCCAATCATGGAAGTAGAGGTCTTTCCACTTCCTGAAGGAAATGAAGCTGTGAAGTAGTGTGTACCCTTATCTCCATTGAACCCCACTATAGCCATGTGCTCGGAGAGCCAGCCCTCCTCTACAGCTTTCATTATTGTTAACCTTAAAGCTAATTTCTTTAAGCCCACACTGTTACCGGCGTAAGTGGTGTTAACACTATAAACAGTATTATCCGCTAGGTCAATCATTATTCTCCTTTTTCTTATATCTAGTTCTCCCTTTGAGTGGACAAATCTCAAAAACTGCTTATTATTATTAAAATCTTCAAATGCATTTCTATATAATATATTTTCACTATGAATAACGTACGGAGAATCAGTCACTTGAACTGCTAAAATTTGGAAGGGAGAATTTCTAGGACCAAGAGAATAAAATCCCACATACATTTCTCTACCCCTCATTGATCCCTTAAGTAAAGCTAGGATCTCATTTAAACCCTCATTTCTAGGTTTAGTATTAACATAGGGGATCTTAGTATCAGTAAGTATGAATGTATCCTCTCTAGCCCTAGCTTGATCTAAAGGGTGATCAAAATGTATAGTATGTCCACTAGTCTTTAGTTTACTCTCTTCCCCGCTTTCCAGAGCCTTTTTCCTTATATACTCTTTCTCCCCATTGCTTCCAGTTATAAGATGTACACTATCCGGTTCGCATAACTTAACGACGTTACTTAAAAATTCAATTAATCGATAATTATTTAGAGATTCTAATTTTTTTAATGCATCTCCATGAACTAAATCATTTAAAAAATCTAAACTAACCTTCATGTTTTATTTATAGTATTTAAGAGTATAAATGCTTTCCTTTTAACAAGTTATAATCAATCATTTAATAACCCGTCATCAAATGATACCTCTTCTTTTATAAGCTATAAATCTCTTACTTAGCTGAGAATTATGCTGAAGCTATAATCTTTATGCTTTTTATCATTCAACTTTTTTTAATTTTTACGGAATTATCCAGATTTAGGTTTAAACATTTCATGTCTAATATAAATATAGGGCCATAAGATTTAAAAATTAGAAATACTACTTATACATTAGTGATGTTGTATGAGCTTAACACTTAAGCAAAAGGAAGACCTTCAAAATGTTAAGAAGAAGCTAGAGGATATCTTCGACCCTCCAATATATGAGATACCGATAGAGAAACTACCGGAGGATTTAAGGTACTGTCTTGAATACCCTAACGAATGGAAATATGTACAAAAAATAGGTTCATTCTTTAAAAGAATAGTTTATCTTGTGATAAAAAGTTAAATGGAATTTTCATCTCTTTTCTACATATAAGTTGATTAATCTTTCATACTGCGGAATTCAGACAGATGATTTTATTCATTTGAAATTTACTTAAAATCTTTTCCTTTAAACTCTCTGTGTAACAATAAAATTTTTACATTGGGTTAAACTTACAATACTATCACTTTATTAATAGACAAGTCTTATGATGAATTGAAACTAAATTTATACTTTATATGATTTATACTGCACTAACAAAATTGTTGTCCTATATAGTACCGTTTATCCATATACTTTCATTTCACTCTTTTTATCTTCAATCATGATTGAGTGTAGGGACTTAGCCCTCAACCAACTACCCAGCTTCACGGTAGGTGGGTCATGGGACTCCTTAGAGCCCAACGGCACGGGACTCACGTCTGTGTACTTCTCACCCTCATCCTTTTGGGCATAGCCCAAATCGGCATCAAGGATCATCTTTATCGCAAAATTCTAACATGATCAAATACAAAAAGGTTTCTGTTAACGTGAAAAAGGATTCAGCCCGTCACAGAGAAGCGAAGGCTTGTCGTTCGTTTTGTTAAGCATAACATAATCAAGAGTGGTGTGTACTTGATTACCGTACCCAGAAGAGCTAGAAAGTCCATTTAAGCATCAAGATTTATATATTATGGCTATAAAGAGAGACCATGCCTCAGTATGAAATTCTTGGAAAAGATTTACAGTACTTAAAAGTAATGTTAGGTGAAGGAGAAGCAATTTACGCTGATGCAGGGCATATGGTTGCAAAACAAAGTTCAGTGACAATGAAGACTACAATGAGGGGTGGATTTTTCGGTGCTTTAAAAAGGGAAATAACAGGCGGATCATTTTTTGTAACTGAATTTTTAGGTCCAGGGGAAGCATACTTATCCGGCGTCTTTCCTGGCCCAATAGTTCAAATACAACTACAAGGCAATGGAATTCTAGCAGAATCCCATTCTTTCTTATGTGCAGAAAACAGTGTGAATTACGATGCTACTTTAAATAAGCTAAGTGTAGGATGGTTAGGTGGAGAAGGTATATTTTTAGCGAGGTTTAGGGGTTATGGTAACGTATTCTTGCATGCTTACGGAGGTTTAATTGAGAAATACCTTAATCCTGGAGAGAAGTTGCAAGTTGAGGCGTCACATTTAATGGCATTTGAGGAAGGTATGAGATATGGTATTCAACCCGTAGGAGGAATAAAGTCATTGTTGTTCTCTGGAGAGGGTCTATTCTTTGTAAATGTTGAAGGGCCCGGAAAAATATGGCTACATACATTGACTGTTGAACAATTAGTAGCCTCATTAAGACCGTATTTACCTCAAGGTCAGCAGGGTGGTCCAGGCTTTAGTATTAGGATATAATTCCCATTAATTTTATTCTTTTTGTGTTAAAATGCTACTAACTCTATCTATTATAATGGAGTCTCTATATAATGGAACTATTCTCTTTCCTATCAAGTGTAGTCATAATGTTTATAAAGAGAAATTAGCACTGTCAAGGTGAATTAGGGAAGGTTGAGGAACTTGGAAGTACTTTAAGAGGATTGATAAGATATTAACTTACAAAAAATGGGGTTAAGGGGGCGGAAAGCCTCGCCTCTCTGAGGCGGGGATGGATAGCCCCCTTATAAAGTTTAAATACCTCTTTGGTGGAATTTTTCTTAGTGGCGTTAATGATCCTCCTCTCCAGCTCGATCGAGGGTTTAATGAGACTGAGGGAGGAGCAACTATCATCTCCATTTTCTATTTCACGGGATCCAGACAGTGTGGATGATGGATCCCCAATTTCCAAATGGGAGTGGATCTCTGATCCACTCGACTGCCCACCAAATGAGAGATGTAAACCCGAATCAATGGTGGGAACGATGAGCCACTCTGGATGGGAACCCTCGTCCCTTCCAGGGCGGGGAGCTTCCGGTATAAAAACCTTTCCATCAAAAATCAAGCACAGTCCACACTACTTATGAAAAACAAGACTCTCCTTATCACTCGTCAGCCTCAAAGGGCTTATTATAGTACAGTACAGCCCAAGTAATAACAGCAAGCTTCCTTGCACAAGCAATAATCAACTCCTTACCCTTCAACCTACCCTTGTGCTCCTCATAAAAACGCTTGATAACAGGGTTAACCCTAATAGCAGTTAAAGCTGCAAGGTAAAAAGCCCTCCTCAAAACAGCATCACCTTTCTTAGAAATACCCCTTGAAACAACACCCTTCCCACTAGACTCAACAACCGGATCAAGACCACAATAAGCAACAAACCTCTTCTTATCAGAAAAGCGCCTAACATCACCAACCCTAGCCAAAATAATACAACCCAGCGTCCTACCAATACCCGGAATAGTGAAAATCAAACTATCCTTGGGAACAAAATTCTCAAGCTCTTCCTCAATCTCCCTCTTCCTACCCTCAAGCCTCTCCAGTTCGCCTAAAAGAAACCTAACCTCAGACAACACTGCATTATCCTCCCCTCTCAATACCTCATTCAAGTTCTCCCTGGACAAACTATCCCTATATCCTAGAAGTACTAAATCCCTCCTCAACCTGTTCTTAACCCTAACAATACTCCTTGTCACAAAATCCCATTGGCTTGTTAACTCCCTAGCCTCACTCGTTATAAACTCACTACCCATATTAACAACTAATTCCGCAAGCTTTTTAGCATCATTCTTATCACTCTTCTTACCCCTAAAATCCTTAAACTTCTTGAGCACCAAGGGGTTAATAATCCTAACATCATACTCATTACCCAAATACTTAACCAAGTTAATGTGGTAAACTCCAGTACTTTCAATACCTATCTTGCAACCCTTAGGCAAGATTTGCTTTACTCCCTCAAACCCTTGCTTATTATTAGGAAACTCGTAAAACTTACCTTGGAAATACACTACTAATTTATCTTTTGATACATCTATTCCTGCAACTGGGGCCTCCATATATACTCACCCTTATGTTTTATTCGGGCTTCAAGCCCAACTTCCGGTACGAATTTGGAGGCGGGCCAAGCTCCCCGTCGAGCTCTAAGCCCAAGGAAGTCAACGGCCTCAACCCCAGTCAGATCTGTATTACGCAGATCTGACTAATATGTTTTATATAAGCAAGTCAGAAGTTTATGATGTCTTTGACTAGTTTAGTGCAGAACTCAAAACAGTAAATTTTGACGAAAGGGACTATTTCCAGTAAGGGCTTTCTTTAGGACTTTAAAGGATTATCTTTATTCAATAAACTTTTGCTCCCCTGGAATTCTAATAAATTTTGGATAACCATTTAACTCTTAACCTTCTTCGGTTCATGGCTTTTTTACGCTCAACTATTTTTGATAAATAAGAATGGATAATGATAAATTTTAAATATTTCAAATTTTTATCCTAGTTTTTATGCCTTCATAGAACTTAACCTCTTTCAGTCCTAGTCATAAAATTTATATATTACTAATTCTTCATTTCTACTATGAAAAGGAACGTGTCGAAAGTTACTAGGAATTATCAATTAACTATACCTCTTGAGATTAGGGAGTTTCTCGGTATAAAAGAAGGTGAATATGTTGAGTTTGAGATTGATGATGGGAAGGTTGTAATTAAACCCCTTAGAAAGAAGTGGAGTACTGTGAAACTGCGTAAACAAGTAAGTGTTGAAGAAATTGAAGAAATCGCTAACAGTGCATTTGAAAATGATAGTAGTTGATACTAACGTTTTAGTTTACGCTACATTCGAGGACTCTAAATATCATAAGGAAAGTGTTAATATTATACAAAGGGAAGACGTGATAATTCCACAAATAGTCGTTTATGAGTATCTAAAAGTGTTAAGTGAGCTGGTTCCGGATTTGAACTTTGTAAAAACAAAGACTGAGGAATTAACAGAGTTTAATATAGTGTGTGAGGATATGAATATAATATTACAAGCTATTAATCTTATTAAAAATACAAAACTCTCTCTAAAAAACATTAATGATTTTATAATTCTCTCTTTCTCTCTCTATACAAAGAGTTCCTTAGCAACATTCGATGTAAAACTGAGGAAATTAGCTGAAAAGAATGGTGTCAATGTTCTTCCAAGCTGACTTCATTATATAAAACATATTTTAGCTAGGTCTGAGCATAGATATCGGGCTGGGGTATGCGGATCGTTGACTTCCTTTAGTGTAAAGCTAAGACGGTAGCTTGGGCCGCCTACAAACCTGCAGTTGGCTTGAAGCCCGAATAAAACATAAGGGTATACATGGAGGCTTCGGTTTCAAGAACAGATGTATCAAAGGACAAACTGGTCTTGTGCTTTCAAGATTTATGAGTTTCCTAATTACAAGCAAGATTTTGAGGAGGTAAAGAGGCACTACATCCTATGCCTTTAACAGATCTAAGTTTGCAACAGTGGGAAGAAAAAGGTTATAGGATTACGTCAATGTATATTGATCCAGAGATCCCTTTTTTTAGGTTGAAAAGGCGGGAAAAAAGGGAAATATATCTAGAGGAAACAATTAGTTTTCTAAAAGAAACCATAATTATAGTTAAGTGGTAATATCTCATACGTAAGGACAGGATAGTTCAGTAATACAAGTAATACTTAATATCTGCTAAAATGATTTTTAAAGTACAAACTCAATATTATAAATATGCCAATTATAGTTAGGAAGGTTCATAAAAAGGCTGATGGTAGCACTATTTGGATAAGAGTAGGAGAATCACCCCCAGTAATAAAAGATGGAAATGTAATTGATGGTGGGTTTTTTATAAGAATCGGTGACGATAAAAGTGATAAAATAATTAGATTATCTGACCAAGAGGCTTTAGATATAGCATATAGGATAATAGAGGCTTATAGGAGGCATGTTAGGATTTTCACTAAACTGGACGAGCTTTCATATGAACAATATAAGAGAAGTAAGGAAGTTGTAAAAGATGAAGAAGATGAAGAAGAAATTGAAAAGATAGAAGAAAAAAGGAATTTAACTCCAGATAAAATTGAGGCTGAATTGATAGATTATTTAACAGCGGCGGGAGGAGAAACAACATTAGATAAGGTTAGAGAAGATTTAGGAGAAGAATACGCTGCATACTTAAGAACGATGAAAAATAAGGGAATAATAATTGAGGGAACCAGAGTTAAATTAGGTAAAAACTTTAAAAATACTTAGATGATGAGAGTGTCTTCTCATAAAATTAGCTTATTTTCGAAAAGTATGTAATATATAAGATATTGATTATTGAATAAACATTTATATATAAGATTGTAAAAATTTTATATAGTTGATAGAAATCAATAATCTCTATCTCGTAGTGTTGTCATTAGTATATAAATTTATTAATAAAAGGTAAATCTCTACAAACAATGGATGTAAAAATAACGTTTTGTATACCTTCTTCTAATATAGAAATATAAATATCTCAATGACGACATCAAGGACATACTTACGCACTTGGGCATAACTTTTAATCTTAATTCGTAAATTAAATTAGATGATACCGAGAAAGTACAGGGAGTTCGCTAAGGCCTATTTCACAATTGCTGTGAGGGACATCCAGAGGGCTAAACAAGCTCTTTCGTTGAAAGATTACCCAGAGTGTTTCTTTTATTCGCAACAATCGGTAGAGAAGAGTGTTAAAGCTATGCTTGAGGTTAAGCTGGTGTTTAAAAAAGAACACGATTTAGTGGCTGATGCCTCTAATTATTTACAAGAATTAGGGAAAGATTTGGATACAGTTCTCGACGCGTTGGACTATTTATCGGGTGGTTGGAGTATATCTAGGTATCCCGTAATCAACGGACAAGACATAAAAACACCGGAAGAAATAATCACTGAGGAGATGTGTAAACAAGGGATAGAGTACTCAGAGAAGGTGTTGAAAATTGCTGAATCTTTCCTTAGAAAATATGGAATTATTTAAGTTAGCAAGAGAGAAGTTAATACGAGATGATGTTTTAGCAATAATATTCTTCGGTAGTAGGGTAATAGGTAAGTACAGAAAAGATTCCGACGTTGATGTAATAATCGTAGTTAAAAAAGGCGGTAATAAGGACTTTTCTAAGGAGAGACTTTCATTCCTTAAGGAGACGAGTGTAAGGCTAGACACAACAGTTTTTGACGAGGAGGAGTTCAAGGAGAACTTAACTTTAGGCACAGTAATGATGGGTGTTAGCATAGCATATTGTATAGTCTTTGATAAGATGGGGGCTAAGGAACTATTGGAGAAATACTGTGATGAAATTAAGCCTTATAACGTCGTGTTAATCCTGCCTTATGGTAAATTTACAGTTGGTAGGACTATAAGGAAGTGCATAATGGAATAATATAGTCTTTTTCATAATAGGCTCTATATGCTCCGTCTCTAACAAACCTAAGTTTTGCAATCGTGGGAGTTGCAAAGGGGGACTAGAAGGGATTACCAAATAGCAGTTATTCTGCTTTAACGTAACTTAAAAATTCTCATCAAACCTATAGCACCTCCTAAATGAATTTTAACGAACCGGAGAAACTCCTCCACCTTTCTGCTCAATCCCTTCATCTTCAATATTCCAACTAAGGAATTGAAAGACTTAATGAAATCACTCTATCAATGCTCAGCTTCTTCTCGGACTTCACAGCTTTCAATCAACCAAATGCAAAATTAAAAACTTCATCGGTAGTACTGAAAACCTTGTATCACCGAGGGAAATTAGAACAAGTACTATTAAGAAGTTTGATGCTAGGTTTTTGATGAGTGTTTACCCATGGCGTAACTCACGCTTACTTTTAATTACTTCTAATTCCACGGGCACCCTTCTTAAGGGATCATACACAGTCACCCTTAACTCATTGGGGCTAGTCGAGGGAAACACCATTATCCTCCCATCCACACTTATCACTCCTAAAACCTCGTGAGCAAAGCCCATCATCAGTAGGGAGTTCATCAATATATGGTATTGAGGTAATACTACATGAACATAATCATAATATAAAGATGATATTGAGAAATGATTAAAAAAGTAATTAAAAGCTATGCAAAAATGCTACAGTCTTGGACTTATATTGGCCTAAGTTTATAGTAAGTATACATACCGTAAACTTTTTACTAATAAAGATATAGTTTAAATTATGGGAAAGACCGTAGTAATTTCCGTTCGAATTCCAGAGGAGTTAGAAAGGGAATTAAAAAAGTATGGTATAAATGAAGTTGAAGTAATTAGAAAGGCTTTAATAAATGAAGTTAAGAAGGCTAAGGCTAAGGAATTAGAGGAAAGAATAAATGAAGTTGCGGATATATTAAAGAAAATACCGTTTGAGGATGTAGTAAAGAGCATTAGAGAAGATAGGGAAAGTAGATGAGTTACGTATTTGACTCCTCATCAATTTATAAAGCATTTTCATTTAATAAATTAAATATTCTAGGAGGAAACTATACTGTAATTCTATCGAAATTCGAGTTAGGAAATGTTATATGGAAAGAGGTCACAATATTTAAAAGGATTACTGAAGGTGAGGGTGAGAAATTATATCAGTTTTTACTTAAAGTCCTTGAAACTATGAATTTAGAAGACGTAAAATATGATGAAGTTGAAAAGATTGCTATTAAGAATAGAATCTCGTTCTACGATGCATCTTACGTTTGGCTTGCAAGAAATTTAAGTTTACCGTTAATCACTGAAGATGAGAAACTAAGGAAAAAAGCTAATGGATTTGTAAGTGTAATGTCTTTGGAAGAAATTAAATGAATAGTACGTTATAGTCCTCTTAAGTTAAACTTTCCTTATGGTTAACTCTATGGTAAGTTAAATTTTAGTAATCGTTAAACGAATATGCTTTATGGAGGTAAAAGTTCACAAGAAAGGGATTATAGTTATCCCAGTTGAGGTTAGAAGGAGGCTTAATATTAAAGAGGGTTCTGTTATAGAGTTAGAGGTTGAGGGCGATAAGATTATTTTAAAACGTAAAATGACCCTCTTGGACGCATATGGTATAGATAAAGAGATGGGGAATTCAGCTGTAAAGGAGTTGGAAAAGCTGAGGAAAGAAGAAGTTGAGAAAGAAAATTCTGTTTGATACCTGTTTTTCCACATGTATTTTTCTGGACTTAATGACGAGACGTTGTCCGACTTGAGTAAAATTGAAAAATTATCATAATTATAATATTTCATATTATACTATTCTTCATTATATTCAACTATAAAGAATAATATAATATATATTAATGAGATATTATACAGATAATTGTACAATTTTGCAATAAAACTTACCATAACAACAAGTAAACACGTAAACAAACCTTGCTAATTAACGAGTACCTTCGTCCTAATCCTCGTTGAGAGACTGTCCCAAGTGCAAATAATTGAATAAATCTATGTACAAGTTTATGGAGAATTATTCAAAAGAAAAGATGAACAACTGATAAATTTTATATACAAATGATAAAATTAATAATCAATGCAATATCACTTGAGATATACTAGAGCTTAACATAATTCAATTATATAGTATTGATATTAGTACTAAAAAAAATCTAAACCTCATGGCTTAGATATACGAAGTGATTTATTGGATTCTATAGGCCATATCTTTAATTTTTCCATTTTCTCATCTCCAGTGTAACCACAAACACCAGCTCTTGGAGAGTTAGGAATGAATCCAGCATCATCATCAGCGTGATCATGTTTCATTAAACATTCTCTACAATAAACTGCATCTGTTAATTCACCCATTTCACCTAAACATTCGTAACAAATGTATTCTGCTGGGTTATCACAGTTAACACACTTATAATTAGGCTTATTGTCTCTTCCTAAGACGTATATATGATCATCATCCTTTAATTTCACGTTATCGACTACTGTTAATATAAGTTCTGTACTACTGCCGAAGTCGTATATATAATTAAATTTTAAACCCTTTGATAAAACAGTCGAAAGTTTCTTTTTAGCTGATAATAAACGTGGCCCAAAGTCAAATTCCCTACTCGCTCTTACACAGCATACATTTTCCGTGATACCATATTAATCATTATATAAAGTCTCTTTAAAATATTTTAACAAGTTCTGAACACCTTATCCTTTTCTTTTTTATTCGATATTTTGAGTTGTACTTCTAAAAAATTACACTAGACTTTCCTATGTATTTACGCCTCCCTTACTCCAAGGCTCATCCTCAACGAAAAACCTATCCTTTATCAGTGGCTTCCACCACCACCTATTATTCAAATACCACTCAACAGTTTTCCTCAGCCCCTCCCTTAAAGGAGTAACCTCATATCTAAGCCCGGTAGTCATACAATACCTCCTATCATGTCCCGGCCTATCATTAACAAACCTAACTTCAACCTCTCTCCCCATTACCTCACCTATCATCTTAACCACATCTAGTACACTATATCTCTGCCCTCCCGGAATATTGTAAACTTCTCCACTCCATTCAGCCTTTTCTATTAAATCTGCAATTATCCTACCAGTGTCTTCAACGAATATCCAATCCCTCTCAGCCTTACCGTCACCGTAAATAGGAACGTGAAGACCTAACAAAGTCCTAATTATAGCTTTAGGAATAAACTTTTCTGGAAATTGTCTGGGTCCATAATTATTTGAAGGCCTAATAATTATTGCCTCTACTTTATAAGTCCTAACGTAAGCCCTTACGAATAAATCTGCAGAAGCCTTAGATGCACTGTAAGGTGAAGAGGGATTAAGAGGAGAGTTCTCATTACCACATTCTTCACCGTAAACTTCGTCAGTAGAAATGTGAATGTATTTGAAGTTATAATGGCGTGATGCATCTAAAACGTTCACAGTCCCCAAAATGTTAGTAGTCAAGAAATCCTGGGGCTTATAAATTGAACGGTCAACATGAGTTTCAGCAGCGAAATTTACTACTACTTCTGGCCTATACTTAGCTATTGCTTCATGAAGCTTTTCATCCCTAATGTCACCTTTAACGAATTCGTGATCCGTATCCTTCAAATTCTCTAACCTACCGGCGTAAGTAAGCAAGTCGTAAACTAATGGCCTAATTCCCCTCTTATTTAACTCCCTTACAAACGCAGAACCTATAAAACCCGCCCCTCCTAATACCATTACCCTCATATTATCACCGTAGAATTCTCACCTACTATCAACTTCTGCCACTTATTACCTTTTTCCACTCTCGAATTATTCCCTATGAGGGAGTCCATAAGGGAAACCCCTTTAACCGTAACGTTATCTAACAGAACACTGTTCTCTATTTCACTATTTTCTATAATGCAATTATCCCCTATTGACGTGAAGGGGCCAATATAAGAATTGACCACTTTACTTCCAACCCCTATATAAACTGGCCCCCTAATTATCGAGTTAATTATGGAAGCTCCCCTTTCAATAACAACTCTACCGTCAATTGTAGAATCCTTCACTTCTCCTTCAATCCTCCTAACAGTGTGTTTATCTAAGAGGAAGTAATTAGCTTCTAGTATGTCCTTAGGGGTTCCCGTATCCTTCCACCAGCCGTCAACTATTTGATATTCTACCTCTCTCCCCTTGTCTATAAGGCCTTGTATTGCATCAGTTATTTCTAACTCGCCCCTCCAAGACGGCTTTAGGTTCTCTATCACCTCAAAGATCTCCCTTGTAAAACCGTAAACTCCTACAAGTGCCAAGTCTGAAATCCTCTCCTTAGGCTTCTCTATTAACTTAACCACTTTCTCGTCCTTTATAATTGCAACCCCGAACCTCTGGGGGTTATCCACTTTTGCTAAAAGGATCGATGCTGAGCCGTGAAAATTAGAGAACTTCGATAAATCGTAAGGTACTATGTTGTCCCCTAAGTAAACTATAAAACGATCTGAGACTAAATCTTTAACTCGGTAAATAGCATCCGCTAATCCCCTAGCCTTGCCTTGATAAACATAACGTATACTTACGTTAAATCGGCTACCATCGCCGTAATATTCCACAACTCTCGTAGGGTTGTTATCGCCGAGGATCGTTATTACATCTTTAATTCCTGCATCCCTTATCTGTTCTAAAACCCATTGTGAAACGGGCTTTCCTGCAACCTTAATCAACTGTTTAGGGCCAGTGTGCGTCAAAGGCCTTAACCTAGTCCCCTGCCCACCATGTAATATAACCGCTTCCATTCATATCACCATGTATTTTAAATTCTCTTCTATAGAATAAAAGTCTGTTGAAAGGAGTTTTTTAGATTTTGAAATGTCTAAAGAGGAATCGAATGGTCTTTTAGCTATCCAACCCTTAACCTCATCAACTTCCCTAACCTCGCTGGGTAAGTTAAACATCTCCTTAATCTTAATGGCTAATTCGAAACGCGAAATCCTCTCACCTGCTATGTGAATTATACCGGTTTTTCTGAAGCCTATTAGTTCCGCTACTGTTTCAGCTAACTTTCTTGCAGAGATGGGAGAGTAATAACCCTTAAAAGCATTAACCTCTTTGCCCTCCCTTAACGTTTTGTAAACGTATAAGGGAAAGCCCTTATGTCTAAAGACTCCAGAAGTTCTAATTACTAAGCTATCGTCGTAAGAGAGTGCGTAAGTTTCCCCTAATAACTTTGTTAGGCCGTAATAATTAACGGGGTTAGGTAAGTCTTCCTCCTTATAAAGCCCTTTCTGACCGTCAAAGACGTAATCAGTGCTTATGTGAATTAGATAAGCCTCAATAACGCGAGAAGCCCTAACTATGTGTTTAACGGCCTCAGCGTTAACCCTGTAAGCCCTTTCCCTTTCCACATCGCATTTGTCTACATCAGTCATTGAGGCAGTGTTTATTATAACGTCTGGCCTCTTCTTTATTATAAAGTCTTCTAGTTGGGAGAAGTTCTCAAGATCTAGCCTATAACCTCCCTGTACTTCTCTAGTATTAAAGGTCTTTATTAACTCTCCCTTTAAAACTGAAGAAAGCTCTAAGCCTAACTGCCCAGAAGCACCCGTTATTAATATCCGCATCAATATAGATAATGATAGCAAAAATAAATTTTTATTTTTTAGAGCATTGTAAACGTAATCTCATGGCTAAGTTATGAATTCACTCACCTTATATGCTTTTAGATCTACGTTAAACAACTATATTTTATATATGCAGTTTCATAATTAGTTAGATAATTGATAGTGTCGTTATTAAGCCATAAATTATGTCACAAAGTAATTCGTTATGGAGTATAATATTATTTATTTATATCCATATAAACTCACTTATTTATTTGTAGCCTGATAACTACACTATGTGATAATTTCACAATTTTAGTACTGAACTGTTGAATTTTCTTCATAGACAAGATTAATCGTAAATCTACTTTTTTTTAAATTAAACGTTAGTTTAAAGTGTCTTTGAGAAAAATTGAAGCATTAGCGAAGCAATTTATTCAAAAACCTCAGCCTTATCTAATGGCGGACATTTCGCGTCTTTATCACTCAATATTGCCTCGTCCTTATTCCACTCCTTAATAAAGGAGTAATTAATACACCTCTCATGCTGGGGGGAATACTCGTTATGTGTAATGAAGTAAAGGACTATCGAATCCTCGAGTGCTTGAAAGCCGTGTGCAAAACCTGGAGGGATCCACAACATGAAATGGTTTTCCTTACTGAGCTCTGCATAGACGTATTTTCCCAAATTCGGGGAACTCTTCCTAACGTCAATAGCGACATCGATTATTTTACCCTCCAAAACCGTAATTATCTTACCTTGTTCCTTAGGCGGTAGTTGATAATGGAGACCCCTAATTACTCCGCGTTTAGAATATGAAACGTTAGCTTGAAGGGGAATAGGAATTCCTGCTTTCTTAAATTCTGATCCCTTGAATATCTCTTTAAAGTAACCTCTATTATCTGGAAATACTTTAGGTTTTATTAACAGAATCCCTAAGCCTAATTCCTCAAAATCGAAAGGCATTGGTACTATTATTTATGATAAGTTAAAAAGGCTATATTAGTGATCATATATCGGCTGCTTTGTGGGTTTCTTCAATTTTTATTCGAGTTAACGTGGAACTTACTTTCAAATCAACACGTGATTTTTAGAATTTAAGAAAACTTAACGAGCTTAACATCTAGGAAAATCGAACCAGTCCACAAGTACGTTAAAAGTAAATTTATATTTATGAGTTATTGAATGGGTAGATGTGGGCAAGGAGTTTATATTAAAAATTGATGATAGAGGTAGAATCACTATACCTAAAGAAGTGAGAGAACTAATTAAAAGTAAGAGTAAAATTGCTGAAAATGTTAAAAAATATAGTATAAAGAACTTTGCTAGGTTAATGTGGTAAATTCCAGTAATCTCAATACCTATCTTACAACCCTTAGGCAAGATCTTCCTTATCTCCTCAAACCCTCACCTATCATTAGGAAACTGGTAGAGTTTGTCTTGAAAATACACTACTAGTTTATCCTTTAACACATCTATTCCCGCGACTGGGGCCTCCGTGTGTACCCTTATTCGGGCTTTTTGCCCAACTTCCGGTTTGGAGGAGTCCAAGCTCCCCGACGGGCTTTACGCTCAAGGACGTCAACGGCCTACATCCCAGTCAGATCTGTATTATACTTAGTTAGACTTTAAAGGTTAAGGCCAGCATAAGTCAACTCATAAGTTATGAGTTCAAACTTGATCATTATCCAATTTTACCTTTCCCTTTATAACTTGAGCGAGTATACTCAGATCTGAGTAATATGTTTTATATAAGACGTCGGATATCTTAATAGTTTTGATATGCTAAATCATGAGATCTGCCACATTTTCTTAACATTACGTGATATTCGCTAGTTAAAATTATAGTAATTATTCTGACCAGTTAATCTAAAGGAATTGTTATCGTTTCAACCTCTTTAGTCTTTTCTATGTCTTCATCAGTAGTAATAGCTTTTCCTTTAACTTCCTTTGCCGTAGCTATTAGAAATGCATCAGCTAGAGATAAAGATAAATAGGAATATTTGCTCTTTAATAGTGTGGCACTTTCAGTTATTCTTTCATTAGGAGATATTATTTTGATTGGAGAATTTCTAATGTATCTATGTCTAGCTATTCCAATATCTTTTCCCTTCTTTGAAATATAAATGTAGAGAAATTCAGCTAAATTTACTTCACTCATATAAATTATTGCATTACCCCTATACATTTCTTCAAAATACTTTTTAACTTCTTTTCTTCCGGCGAATAATAAGGATAGAGGTCCTGCATCAAAAACGTATTTCTCTTTCAACTTCTTTCCTCCTTTCCTTAATTATCTCCTTAGCAATTTCCACAGCTTCATCTCCGTCTACGCCAAAAAGATCTAAAAGAGTTGCAGGCTTCTCTATGCTTATCTTATCTCCATTAACAACTAATTCTATTATATCTCCCTCTTTTATTCCAAGTTTTTCCCTAATTTCTTTAGGAATAACTATTATTCCTTTCTTATAAACCTTTACTCTACGTCTTTCCATGGGTAAATATTATATTATGAATGAATATAAATGTTTAACTTTACATAAGCTAATAGTTTAACCAAAACGCAATTTCGTTAAGGGCTATCATTATGATGTGAGAGTGTATTGAGTGCAAATAATTCAAAAACTAAATATAATAAATACTGTACAAAGTACTAAAACTCGTAAATCATGGGTCTTTCACGTCTTCTTTGCGAATTGTAATTTTCTCTTGGAATTATAATAATTCTATAAAGGAATAATTGTTTATATGTCATCATCTTCATTAAGTCCATGGTATAAGTCCTTGGTCGGGCGATTCACGTCTCCTTTGCGAATTCAGTTTATGTATTGAAATGGAATGAATTTAATTGAACACTCTCCTATGGACTGGTAAGGATTCACGCTTAACAATTTCCTTTTTTAATCTATTTTTGCTATAATTACAATTCACAATGGAAACCTGAATCGTCCAAAGTATAATAGAAAGTCTTATTATTCTGATTAATCAGACAAATATTATGGAGAGGGTAATAAGGATAGGTAAAAGAAATGCAATTTACATTCCTAAAGAGATTGCCAATAGACTTAACTTAAAAGAAGGTGATAGATTAGTTATAGTTGTAGAGGATGATAAGATTGAGCTAATACCGGTTAGGAAACCTTCAAAGTATTGGGCTGAAACAAGCCCAGAGGAGGTAGAGGAAATTGGAGAAAAGATTAGCAAATCTCTCGGAATTAATAGTTGATACTAGTTTTTTATTACCTTTAGTAGGGATAAAAGTAAAAGGTATAAAGGATGAATTGCTGGAAGGAAAGGCAATATACTATCCTAGCCTAATGCTAACAGAACTTCTAGCAGTAATATTTAAGGAGGCTAAGAAGTTAAAATTAGGCAAAGTACCGGAAGAGGCTATGAAAGGGTTAATTTATGTTTTAAGTAACGTTAAACTAATTCCTATTGAAGAACTTGAAATCGAGATGATATATGAAATCCTAAATAAAGGCTGGAGCGATATTTTTGATGCGACATTATACACTGCGTATGAAAGTACTAAAATTCCACTAATTACGATGGATAAATCCTTTTATAATTTCTTGAAAGAAAAAGGAATAGACGTTAAAGGGATCATATTGCTTTAATGCAAAGATAAATAGGCCATTAAGGGTTATAACTGACTTCCTTTAGCATTTTACGTATTTTTCATTCTCTTGAACAGTTTCTTAATCCCACCCAAAGACTGATAAATACTTTTTATCAACCTTGCTATCCTCTTAGCCCCGAGGTTCAAACCCGTGAAATACTTGAACAAAAGAACAACCAACAAGGAAAAGGCCTTCAACACTATAAAACCCTTGTTCCTAAGCCAAGTTAGGAAGGAGCTCTTCTCCAAACCCAAGGCTTTAAGCTCCCTAATCAAGACCTCAACGTCCCAACGATTCTCCCAAGTCAGTATGGGAATCTCTTTTCTCGCGTAAAAATGAGATGAACGAAATACAAAAAAAGTCTAGTAGACGCTAATTTTTTGTAGAAAAGTTTGTATAAGCGAGGGCGGACCTAAACATATGAAATGCAATAACAGACCAAAACTGGCGAAGCCCAATAGAGACTTAACCAGTTCTACCCTCAAAATAATCTACTCAATCCCCCCATAATACTTTTCCCCAAAGAACTCCTCAAGGCTTAAGGCTAGGGGGAACCTACTTGAGCAGATTGGGAAATGAAGGAAGGAGAGCAATAGGAGAGTTGGGAAGATGAAGGAGACAAGAGCGTTCAAGCATTGCCCTCATGCCATTAGCATACACTCTCAAAGCCTCCTCTCTCACCTCTCTAACTAATTCAGTAAGTTAATCAGCCAATGCATTAACTGCTTCCTCAGTAACCTCCTCAGAGCCTTGAACTGGGTCACCTTTCTTTTAATAGTCGTCTTCAAATACTTCTCGGCCAGTTTGGCTCTTTATCCCCTTTAGATAACGCTAAAATTGCCGAACCCTTAACCAATAAGTGGGACCCAGGGATTATGGCAAAAAAGGAGGGAAAAGCGTGTTAAGCTAAAGTTATATACTGAGAAACTGAGAAGACTTAATAATGATTATTCTCGATACGTCCTTCCTCTACTCATTACTGAATAAAAGAGACACTAATCATGTCATCGCTGAAAAACTTTTCGACGAGATCGTTAACCAGAATAAATTCGGAAAACCTGTCATCTTCGAGTACGTGTTAGATGAGTTTTTAACGATTATAGGGAACAAACATCCTTTTGCCTACGTAAAGCGTGTTGTAGATTTTATTTCGCTGAATATTGAACAAGGTATTTTTCTACTCATCACATTAGATGGGAGAGATGCACTCTATGATACAATTAAGTTATTTAAGAAGTTAAACGAGGACAAAACATGTTTTTTAAGTTTTACTGACTGTGCTATTATATTTTCTATGCTAAAGAACAGAATCTCTTATTTAGCTTCCTTTGATTCCGACTTTAATAAAGTTTTAGACAAAATTGAAGAAGGGGTTTATAAAGATAAGGGGTTTAAAGGGGACGAAAAACCTCACCTTTTAAGGTGGAGATGGATAGTCCCCTTTGTAGTTAAGTTTTTTAACGCGAAATGTTAACTTTTTTCAATGTCCATCGTAACGTTTCGTTTTAGGGCTTACACTGACGAGCAAACCTTGAGGGCGTTAAAAGCCCGGTTGAAGTTAGCATGTGAGATATACAACACGTTACGATGGGCAGACATCTACTTCTACCAAAGAGATGGAAAAGGTCTAACACAAACGGAGTTAAGACAATTAGCCCTAGACTTGAGAAAGCAAGACGAGGAGTACAAACAACTATATTCACAAGTGGTACAAGAAATAGCAAATCGTTTTTATGAAGCAAGACAGAGGTTCTTCCAAGAATTAGCACGTTTTCCTAAGGAAAAGAAAATCCACAAGTGGTATTCTCTTGTCTATCCTCAAAGTGGTTGGAAAATACTATCCGCCAGAGAAATAAGGACTGGAAGTAGAAAGAATAAAAAGAAACTGCTTGTGCTAAGTTTGTCCCACTTAGGCATCTTCAAGGTCATTGTCCATAGGGACTTTCCCTTGGACAAGGTAAAGAGGGTGGTAGTTAAGCTAACGAAGTCTGAAAGAGTATACATATCATTTGTAGTGGAAGACTATGTGTTCCAGCAAGCTCCGAAAACAAGCAAGGTAGTGGCAATAGATGTTGGTGTAGAGAAGCTTCTAACAACTTCACATGGCGAATATTTACCCAACTTCAAGTTCTACGAGAAGGCACTCCGTAAGATTAAGCATTTGCACAAGGAATTGTCTAGGAAGGAGTTCCTTTCCAAGAATTGGTTTAAAGCCAAGGTTAAGTTAGCTAAGGCATATGAACATCTTGCTAATTTGAAGAGGGATTTGTACATGAAGATAGGGAAGTACCTATCGATGAATTACGATGTTGTGGTAATGGAGGATATTAATGTTAAACAACTGGTTGGTAAGTCTCTCAGAAAGCTTAGGATGAGGTTACATGACGTATCGTTCGGTGAGCTAATGGATATAATCAAATATCAGATAGGGAAGTATGGAAAGAAATTGGTGTTAGTTAATCCGTCAAACACGTCAAGGACGTGTGCTAAGTGCGGATATGTGAGGGAAGATCTAACTTTAGCTGGCCGTATCTTTACTTGTCCTAAGTGCGGTTGGATAGCTGACCGTGACTATAATGCTTCTCTAAATATCTTACGTAGGTCGGGGTGGGAGCTGCCCTTAGTGCCTGTGGAGCTTCACCCTCTACCAGTACTCTCGTACTGGCAAGGTGGGGTTGTGAAGCAGGAAGCTTCCTCCTTCACGATAGACCCAAAATCATTTTACAAAAATAATTCCGGTAAGGTACTATTAATTTTATAGAAAATAAATGGAATTTATAACTATATTAAGAGTTCAACAAATTGAAGAAAAGCTTAAGGTGAGGAAGACGGTATTATCACGAGGTGAACCAAGGTGATAACACCTTGTCTTCCCCACCAAAATAACATTCAACAAATAGGATATAAATTACTTTCCATGTTAGACTTCCAAGGGAAAAAGGCAGAGAACGTAGAAAAAACGCTAGTCTCCGCGTGTTTATGGAACGACTCCATAGAAAACAAGTCAAGCGCATACAACGTATCACCACAAACCGTGAGGAATTACGCGGAGGAGCAAGGTGTGGAAGTAGTTGAGAAACTCTTGGAACAAGTGAGGAAAATATCCTTGGAGACGCTAAAGGGAGAGAAGGAAATAGACATTTCAATAGACTGGACCACCAAAACTTGGTACGGGAAACCGGTGGAAGGACTCGGAAGCTCGGAAAAGGGAAACTCATGGAACTACGCCACTGTGACGACTAAACATGATGGGAAAGTACTCCTACTGGCTTTCGTCACACAAGTGAACGGGATGACTAAGGATGATATCGTGAAGGTCCTCGTGGAGCAAGTTGTTGCAATGGGGTTCAAGATAAGGTTAATAGCTCTTGATGCGGGTTTCTACACAGTTAATGTGCTTAACTTCATTTCGCAGTTCAATTATATAATTGGTGTCCCCGTTGGGGACGTGAAGGTCTATGAGGAGTTTGATGGAGAGTACATGACAAATAGTAAGAGGCATAGGAGGGATGAACAGGTTAAGTTTAGGCTGATCGTGTATCGCAGGGAGAAAATCAAGAGGAAGAAGAAGGTTGTTTACTTCGCTAGGGCGACTAATCTTGACCTACCGAAGAAGGAGGTGTTGAGGTTGTACAATAAGGTAAGGAGTCCCATAGAGACCTCTTACAGGAACATCAAGGCTTTCCTTCCCTTCACCAGTTCCACTAAGTTCGTCTTCCGCACGTTGATCTTCGTGCTGGCCATGGTTTTCTACTCCTTGTACACCATATTTAAGGGTGTGGTGAGGAGGGAAGAGTTCAGATTATTGCTTATCCTTTTGTTTCCTGGTGATTTATTCAATCTGGAAAATTTTCTATTTAAACTAATAAATATGCTTATTAATGTAATAGATTTATTTTTAGGGAGGTGATTTTGGGTCTACCGTTCAGGAGGGAGTAGCTCACATATCTGACTAAGGAAATTTTGAAACCCTATTTGTAATTCAGTTCATCAACTTCCTTCTTTACTTCCTCCGGTAGCATTTTATAAACGTTTTTCATTTCCTCCCAATTTAAGAGGTGGTACCATTTAGCCTTCTTAGCCTTTACCAACAAATAGTCTCCATCATTTAATCCAAGCTCCTTAGCCTTCTCCATAGGAATTGTT
This sequence comes from Saccharolobus shibatae B12, assembly GCF_019175345.1. Classification (NCBI taxonomy): domain Archaea; kingdom Thermoproteati; phylum Thermoproteota; class Thermoprotei; order Sulfolobales; family Sulfolobaceae; genus Saccharolobus; species Saccharolobus shibatae. Next base: position 1,247,159 of record NZ_CP077717.1, read on the forward strand.
ATCCTATAAGTAATGTATTCTTTCCCGTTTTTCTTGCTCTTAGTTACGGAAACCTTGCCTACGAAAACTACCTCCTTTTCTACTTGTTTACTTTCCATGATTATCACTTTCTGATAAAAAGTTATAAATCTTGTTATGAATAAAACAATCCTGGCAGAAAATGGCTAAATGCGGTATCGAGACACTTAACGCAATATTGGTAGCAGTTTATGACACTACCAACGGTTCGTTATCTGCTCACGTTCCTTTAGAAGCAATATTGAGGAGGTTTCCAGGGCATTTAAGAGGAGATGCAAGGAGATGCATTAAAGAATTAATCAAAAGAGGACTACTGACGTTACACCCTACTAGAGGGTCTACTACTTATCAATTAATTCAGAGAGGGTTAGATGCTCAACTAAACTAATTAAAGGTGAGATTTCGTCAGTAGAAGAATGCTAATTGTATCAATATTCGAGATAGAAAAATTAGAAATTAATAGGAAAAATTTAAGGTTGGGAAAGCTGGTATTACAAAAAATGGGGTTAAGGGGGCGGAAAGCCTCGCCTCTCTGAGGCGGGGATGGATAGCCCCCTTATAAAGTTTAAATACCTCTTTGGTGGAATTTTTCTTAGTGGCGTTAATGATCCTCCTCTCCAGCTCGATCGAGGGTTTAATGAGACTGAGGGAGGAGCAACTATCATCTCCATTTTCTATTTCACGGGATCCAGACAGTGTGAATGATGGATCCCCAATTTCCAAATGGGAGTGGATCTCTGATCCACTCGACTGCCCACCAAATGAGAGATGTAAACCCGAATCAATGGTGGGAACGATGAGCCCTCTGGGAGGGAACCCTCACCCTTCCAGGGCGGGGAGCTTCCGGTATAAAAACCTTTCCATCAAAAATCAAGCACAGTCCACACTACTTATGAAAAACAAGACTCTCCTTATCACTCGTCAGCCTCAAAGGGCTTATTATAGTACAGTACAGCCCAAGTAATAACAGCAAGCTTCCTAGCACAAGCAATAATCAACTCCTTACCCTTCAACCTACCCTTGTGCTCCTCATAAAAACGCTTGATAACAGGGTTAACCCTAATAGCAGTTAAAGCTGCAAGGTAAAAAGCCCTCCTCAAAACAGCATCACCTTTCTTAGAAATACCCCTTGAAACAACACCCTTCCCACTAGACTCAACAACCGGATCAAGACCACAATAAGCAACAAACCTCTTCTTATCAGAAAAGCGCCTAACATCACCAACCCTAGCCAAAATAATACAACCCAGCGTCCTACCAATACCCGGAATAGTGAAAATCAAACTATCCTTGGGAACAAAATTCTCAAGCTCTTCCTCAATCTCCCTCTTCCTACCCTCAAGCCTCTCCAGTTCGCCTAAAAGAAACCTAACCTCAGACAACACTGCATTATCCTCCCCTCTCAATACCTCATTCAAGTTCTCCCTGGACAAACTATCCCTATATCCTAGAAGTACTAAATCCCTCCTCAACCTGTTCTTAACCCTAACAATACTCCTTGTCACAAAATCCCATTGGCTTGTTAACTCCCTAGCCTCACTCGTTATAAACTCACTACCCATATTAACAACTAGTTCAGCAAGCTTTTTATCATTCTTGTCGCTCTTCTTACCCCTAAAATCCTTAAACTTCTTGAGCACCAAGGGGTTAATAATCCTAACATCATACTCATTACCCAAATACTTAACCAAGTTAATGTGGTAAACTCCAGTACTTTCAATACCTATCTTGCAACCCTTAGGCAAGATTTGCTTTACTCCCTCAAACCCTTGCTTATTATTAGGAAACTCGTAAAACTTACCTTGGAAATACACTACTAATTTATCTTTTGATACATCTATTCCTGCAACTGGGGCCTCCATATATACTCACCCTTATGTTTTATTCGGGCTTCAAGCCCAACTTCCGGTACGAATTTGGAGGCGGGCCAAGCTCCCCGTCGAGCTTTAAGCCCAAGGAAGTCAACGGCCTCAACCCCAGTCAGATCTGTATTACGCAGATCTGACTAATATGTTTTATATAAGCAAGTCAGCAGTGGGAGATGAAACTTAATAACACGAAGCTCTCCCAATCAAGTAAATGTTCATTAATAGCAGTTGTAGGAAAATCGTTACATCTTTACATTAAAAACATATAAGAAAGATCCTCCTACTTACTGAAAAAACTATATGATAAGTAATAAAAATAAGGGAGTAAATTTAAAGTATTTATTATCTCATGAGCGAATATTATAATTTTTTATGGTAAGGAAATTTCCTTAAACTACTGTTCATTTACTATTCTTAGACGTTAAGCCTAATTTTAAATATCATATTTTAGAATATGATATTTATGAATATGGTAGATAGAGAAAGAGAGTTACAAGCCTTGAAGAAAAGGCTTTCATCAAATGATTTAGAGCTTATAATAATTTACGGAAGGAGAAGAATAGGAAAGACTTTCCTTATCCTAAACGCTGTTAATGGTTATGATTTCATATATTATTTAGCTACAGAAAAAAACAATTTAATAAAATTCAAGGAATTGGCGGAAAGTAAATACGAAGAAATAAAATACGTAAAGGAAGATTGGGAGGCAATTTTTCACTATTTGAGAGATAAGATTATCATAATAGATGAGTTTCCGTATATGATAAAAGAGGATGAGAGCGTATTATCAACCTTCCAAAAAATTGTTGATGAGACTCTAAAAGGTAGTAAAACTAAGCTAATTTTACTTGGCTCTTCCGTTTCCATGATGGAAGACGCAATATCCTATAAAAGCCCTCTTTACGGTAGGAGAGCTGCGTCTATCGAATTAAAAGAGCTCAAATTTAAAGATCTGAAAGGGTTTAATTTATCCCTAATTGATGCAATACACGTTTACGGCTTTGCCGGTGGAGTACCTTTTTATCTCACAAAGGTTAAAACTCCTTTCTTAAAGTGGATCAATGCAGAATTAAAAGAAGTTGACTCTTTTATAAAAGATGAGATAGACTTTATGTTAAGATACGAGTTTTCTGAGATTGGTACGTATAAGGAAATATTGCACGCAATTTCTTTTGGCAAAAATACGTTAGGGGAAATAAAGGACTTTGTTAGAGTAAGTGGAGACGTTTCTTCATATTTAAATAAACTTGAGAAAATAGGAATAATAGGAAAGGAGTTCCCCTATAAGATGAAGAAGGGTGCTAGGTATTATATTAAGGATAATTTTACACTGTTCTGGTTCACATTCATTTATCCAAACTTAAGCTTAATAGAGGAAGGAATTTTTGAGATAAAAGAGGACGAGTATAACGTATACTTAGGGAGAATTTTTGAGAAAATAGCTAGAGAGTACGTGAAGGACGTATATAAGGTTAAGATAGAAAGGCTCTGGTTTAAGGATGTGGAAATAGATATATATGGAAATGGAATAGCTGGTGAATGTAAGTGGAGTGAAGGAATAAATGGGGAGAAAGTACTTTACGAATTAAAAAGAAAAGTTGAAGATTTAGGACTAGACGTTAAAAAATACATAATATTTGCAAAAAGCTTTTCAAAAACTAATGAAGAGGCTGAGTTTATAGATCTCAAAAAGCTAGAACAATGGTATAAAGCTTAAAAATGGAAAGATACTATAAAATGTATAATATTCTTAATACTTAGAAAAACTAAAAAATCCAGATATATCAATCTAGAGTATCGTTATAGTGTCGTCATTAAGCTATTTATATTTTTATGACGAGCATTACTTAGGCTAGCTTCAAGAGAGCAACGAAGGCAGTAAATAGGAGCGTTCGCATCATGATGTACTCCATACCCTAGTCTTATGGGAGAGAAAACTAATCCCAGGGTTTGTAGCTTAATAACTACACTATGTCCACACTCTGAGTAATTATAGCCAACTTTATAGTCTATTTCTTAGTAAGTGCGAAGAGAAATAGCTTTTATCTATACAAAATATAACCAGTTAGCCTCTTAACTCACTCATTCCCGACATTCTCCCATTTAATAGCCCTTTTACTCCTTTGCAACTCCTACGGTTGCAAACTTAGGTCTGTTAGAGGCGAGCATGTAGTGCCTATTATGAAAAAGACTATATATTACTATATAAAGTTACTACATATGGAAGAAGTTAAAGTTACGAGAAACTATCAGATAACTATCCCCTCCACGATTAGAGCTAAACTAGATATTCGAATTGGTGACAAACTGTTAGTTTATGTTGAAAATAATAAAATAATTATAGAAAAGAAAAGCGGAAATATCGCATCGTTAAACCTTAGGTTAGGTAGGAAGTTTACCGATGAGGATATTAACAAAATCATAGCCGAGGCCGGAGAGGAAATTGGAAGAAACAGTAGTAGTTGATACCAATTTTGTGATCGCTCTGACTTCCTTATATAAAACATATTAGTCAGATCTGCGTAATACAGATCTGACTGGAGTTGAGGCCGTTGACTTCCTTGAGCTTAGAGCTCGAGAGACTGTCCCAAACGCAAATAATTGAATAAAAATATAGAAAGAGAAATATTGTATTACGAACCATGAGGAATGAAATACAATTTTATCTTTCAGTATAACGTGAGACTAAACTTATACTGTAAGGGGAAATAATCAAATGTAGAGAAAAACAGAATTTTCCACATAATCCACACTACCTCGATCAACTCTCGCGGTACAAAGTTAGTGGGCTAACTGACTCTCGGGAACCCGCGACAGCACTGAGGTGTAGATCGAGGAGTTGTAGATCAACGCAATAACGTAGACGAAAAGCTCCACCATCTCCTTGTCTACTGCATAAGGCCTCCAATACCTTTCCAAGAAAATCCCAAAGAACTCAACGTACCTCCTAAAACTTGGGAAACCAAGTCGATGTTTTCCCCACGAAACCCCTATCAACAACCTTATAACCGCTGTGGAAGAAGCCGACCTTGTTGTCGGGGAAATTGGCAAGTTTCACTTGAATCTCGTGTATTAACATTGTGGGCGACATGAGAGTGAAGACCTTGAAGCCGAAGTAACTCCTATTCCTCTTCTTGGCGAACTCTCCCTTGAACCTTCTCCTAACTTTGCAGTTCATATATTGGTAGAGTAGTTTGCCTCCTTGTACTTCCCCTGCCTTAGGCTCAGTTGGAACTTCTTCCACAAGGTCTCTTTATTCCTCTTCCCGAAGGGGACTTCGATCAGAAAGGAGTCAGCCCTAGAGCTTCCCGACCTTGCCGAACAAGGCACTACTTGGTAAGTAGTCAACAAGTCCGCTCAACTTCCGCTCCAGCTCCTTGGTGAACTCCTTGAAAACTGTACCGATTTTTCCCCAAATTTCTTTGCTCTTCTGTGGATCTCCGACTTAGACTTCCATTCCCCTAGGAACCATCTGACCACCATGTCGGTTCGGTAGTAGCTCCAAACATCTCTGTAGGAACACGTCCACACTACCATGACTATTAAAGCTCTCAATATGAAGAGATCGTCTATACATGACAATACTTGGGACGTGGTCAGCACGTAGTCCATTTTCACAAGAATTTTATGTCTTGATGATAATTCTTCATAGGGAACCGGGCCGTTGTAACATTTAATCCACGGTTCCATGAATATCGGTACTACATCGTCCCGGTTCCCTTTAAGTGTTACTCCACTTTTAACGTGAAGTGAAAATTCAAAATTTCTCAGTTGTTTATCTTTTCTTTTGAATAATTCTCCATAAACTTGTACATAGATTTATTGAATTAGTTGCACTCGGGACAGTCTCTTAACGTGAAAAAGGATTCAGCCCTGTTTACACTTGATTATGCAGTTTATTCCTCTTTTCTCGAGAAAAGTTTCTCAGAAGAGGAAAAGCTTAACTACTTGATTACGTGAGAAGCTATAATTTCTACCCCTTCCTCCTCAAGTTTCTTCTTCACCTTCTCATCCACAAAGTTCGCCACAACAAATACCTTTATCTTCTTATCCTTATACCTTGCAGAGAACAACTTTTTCCTAACAATAACTTGATCATAAGTCCCCTTATCCGCAAAATTCTTTATCTCAAACACATAAACATACTCATTAGTCTCATAAAAGTCCACCTCAAACACCTTACCCTTCTCTATTACCCCCTCATCATCAACCATCTTCCCATGAACAACCCTCTTAGGATCAACACCATGAAGCTCCAAAGCCTTCCTATAAAGCTTCAACATCACCCTCTCCAAACCCCTCCCAGCCCTATTAGTAAAACCACCCACCTCTATCGAAAGCTTCTTAACCTCCCTACCCAACCTAAGCACAGCCCTCTGCAACGCCTCAATAGCCTCACCTTGTTTCTTAACTTCCTCTTGAAGTGAAGCTACAGTCTCTTGCAAAGACTGAATAGCCTCACCTTGCTTCTTGACTGCCTCTTGAAGTGCTTGAATTGCCTCAGTATGCTTATCTACAGTCTCTTGCAAGGATTGAGTAGTTTGTTGGAGCGCTTGAATTGCCTCAGTATGCTTATCTACAGTCTCTTGCAAAGACTGAATTATTTCCCCTTGCTTCCTTACACTCTCTTGAAGTGAAGCTATAGCCTCACCTTGTTTCTTAACTTCCTCTTGAAGTGAAGCTACAGTCTCTTGCAAGGATTGAGTAGTTTGTTGGAGCGCTTGAATAGCCTCAGTGTGTTTTTTAATCTCCTCTTGTAGAGCCTTTATACTCTCGCTGTTTTCTTCTAATTTCTTTATCACAATTTCGTCCTTAAGCTTACCGTAAATTTTCTCAGCCAATACTGAAAGCAGCTGAGGATTATTAAGTATTTCATCAATAATTTTTTCACTCATATCTGATTACTTTAAAATTTGAGGATTATAAACCATTCGGAGCAATCTGAAAATTCTCTGCCAGACTTTATAGAACACAGCACGCTTCTTAAGGTCTCATACTAGCTTAGAGAAAGTTCAGCCTTTGTCGCAACCAGTAGTGACTTTTCACTACTACTAATCACTCAGCCTCCTCACTCCTCCTCCTTCCCCATGTCTAGGTCTAAGGTATATAAATATGTTGTGAGCTACTCCCTCCTGAAGGAGGAAGCTTCCTGCTTCACAACCCCACCTTGCCAGTACTCTCGTACTGGCAGAGGGTGAAGCTCCACAGGCACTAAGGGCAGCTCCCACCCCGACCTACGTAAGATATTTAGAGAAGCATTATAGTCACGGTCAGCTATCCAACCGCACTTAGGACAAGTAAAGACACGGTCAGCTAAAGTTAGATCTTCCTTCACATATCCGCATTTAGCACACGTCCTTGACGTGTTTGACGGATTAACTAACACCAATTTCTTTCCATACTTCCCTATCTGATATTTGATTATATCCCTTAGCTCACCGAACGATACGTCATGTAACCTCATCCTAAGCTTTCTGAGAGACTTACCAACCAGTTGTTTAACATTAATATCCTCCATTACCACAACATCGTAATTCATCGATAGGTACTTCCCTATCTTCATGTACATATCCCTCTTCAAATTAGCAAGATGTTCATATGCCTTAGCTAACTTAACCTTGGCTTTAAACCAATTCTTGGAAAGGAACTCCTTCCTAGACAATTCCTTGTGCAAATGCTTAATCTTACGGAGTGCCTTCTCGTAGAACTTGAAGTTGGGTAAATATTCGCCATGTGAAGTTGTTAGAAGCTTTCCAACACCAACATCTATTGCCACTACCTTGCTTGTTTCCGGGACTTGCTGGAACACATAGTCTTCCACTACAAATGATATGTATACTCTTTCAGACTTCGTTAGCTTAACTACCACCCTCTTCACCTTGTCCAAGGGAAAGTCTCTATGGACAATGACCTTGAAGGTGCCTAAGTGGGACAAACTTAGCACAAGCAGTTTCTTTTTATTCTTTCTACTTCCAGTCCTTATTTCTCTAACGGATAGTATTTTCCAACCACTTTGAGGATAGACAAGAGAATACCACTTGTGGATTTTCTTTTCCTTAGGAAAACGTGCTAATTCTTGGAAGAACCTCTGTCTTGCTTCATAAAAACGATTTGCTATTTCTTGTACCACTTGTGAATGGAGTTGTTTGTACTCCTTGTCTTGTTTTCTCAAGTCTAGGGCTAATTGTCTTAACTCCGTTTGTGTTAGACCTTTTCCATCTCTTTGGTAGAAGTAGATGTCTGCCCATCGTAACGTGTTGTATATCTCACATGCTAACTTCAACCGGGCTTTTAACGCCCTCAAGGTTTGCTTGTCAGTGAAGGCACGAAAACGAAACGTTACGATGGACATTGAAAAAAGTTAACATTTCGCGTTAAAAAACTTAACTACAAAGGGGACTATCCATCTCCACCTTAAAAGGTGAGGTTTTCCGTCCCCTTTGAACCCCTTATTTTTATAAAATTTGATCAAAAGATTTATTACTGAACACTTTTTTGTAAAGCTATGAAGATTCCACTTAAATAAAAGTGTAATACTAAGAAATAATCTGGTGGTGTTGAAAATTACTTGTTCTAAACCGTAATTTATTAGAGTTTTTGTAGTAGATATTATCCGCGTTGATAGGATAGGTAAAGTAATCCTAACAATTTTTCACTAAACGGTAATAGGCTCCATATTATTAAAAAATAAGAAATAACATACGAAAGTAGTCCCCAGTTCCTCCCCACCGAATATCTTGAAATTAACATATAAAAAATCCAAAATGTTTATTACACAGTAGATTCAGTGTAATCGGAAAAGTAACGTTAATGATTTAAAGATTTTTGACGCGACGTTAATAATTAAGGTCACATAAATCTAAAGAGAAGATATTTAAAAAAACTCGCTCACAAATACTTTATATTAATTATCGGCTTCTTAAACTCGATTAAGGTTATGCCATCGAAATCACTATCAAAGCTTAATATGAATTGTGTTTTCAACTTGTCCATTAAGGATAGAGTGGTACAATCGGTAAAGCTAAGCTTTTTATCATATTTAATTAGATAATTTAAACCATCAGTAAATGTTTTGAGATCTATCATATATAACGTAAGTTCTCCATTATCTATTTTGCTTAAGATTGTTTTAGCAACATTTATTGTGTAATTTCTATTTACGTGATATGTTAGGAAAGTTAATAATTCGCCAAGTATCTGACTTGCTCCCCGCCCTGGAAGGGACGAGGGTTCCCTCCCAGAGGGTTCATCGTTCCCACCATTGATTCGGGTTTACATCTCTCATTTGGTGGGCAGTCGAGTGGATCAGAGATCCACTCCCATTTGGAAAGTGGGGATCCATCATCCACACTGTCTGGATCCCGTGAAATAGAAAATGGAGATGATAGTTGCTCCTCCCTCAGTCTCATTAAACCCTCGATCGAGCTGGAGAGGAGGATCATTAACGCCACTAAGAAAAATTCCACCAAAGAGGTATTTAAACTTTATAAGGGGGCTATCCATCCCCGCCTCAGAGCGGTAGACCCAAAATCACCTCCTTAAAAATAAATCTATAGTATTAATAAGTGTTTTTAACAAATTAACTAGAGAATTTTCCAAATTTAGTAAATCTTCAGGGAACAAGAGGACAAGTAGTGATCTGAACTCTTCCCTTCCCACCACACTCTTAAATACGGTGTACAAGGAGTAAAAGGCCATCAATACGAAGATCAACATGCGGAAGACGAACTTAGCGGAACTAGTGAAGGGAAGGAAAGCCTTGATGTTCCTGTAAGAGGTCTCTATGGGACTCCTTACCTTATTATACAACTTCAACACCTCCTTCTTCGGTAGGTCAAGATTAGTCGCCCTAGCGAAGTAAACAACCTTCTCCTTTTTCCTCTTGATTTTCTCCCTGCGATACACGATCAGCCTGAACTTAACCTGCTCGTCCTTCTTATGCCTCTTACTATTTGTCATGTACTCCCCATCAAACTCCTCATAGACCTTCACGTCCCCAACGGGGACACCAATTATATAATTGAACTGCGAAATGAAGTTGAGCACATCAACTGTGTAGAAACCCGCATCAAGAACTATTAACCTTATCTTGAATCCCATTGCAACAACTTGCTCCACGAGGATCTTCACGATATCATCCTTGGTCATCCCGTTCACATGTGTGACGAAAGCCAGTAGGAGTACTTTCCCATCATGTTTAGTCGTCACAGTGGCGTAGTTCCATGAGTTTCCCTTTTCCGAGCTTCCGAGTCCTTCCACCGGTTTCCCGTACCAAGTTTTGGTGGTCCAGTCTATTGAAATGTCTATTTCCTTCTCTCCCTTTAGCGTCTCCAAGGATATTTTCCTCACTTGTTCCAAGAGTTTCTCAACTACTTCTACACCTTGCTCCTCCGCGTAGTTCCTCACGGTTTGTGGTGATACGTTGTATGCGCTTGACTTGTTTTCTATGGAGTCGTTCCATAAACACGCGGAGACTAGCGTTTTTTCTACGTTCTCTGCCTTTTTCCCTTGGAAGTCTAACATGGAAAGTAATTTATATCCTATTTGTTGAATGTTATTTTGGTGGGGAAGACAAGGTGTTATCACCTTGGTTCACCTCGTGATAATACCGTCTTCCTCACCTTAAGCTTTTCTTCAATTTGTTGAACTCTTAATATAGTTATAAATTCCATTTATTTTCTATAAAATTAATAGTACCTTACCGGAATTATTTTTGTAAAATGATTTTGGGTCTACCGAGAGAGGCGAGGCTTTCCGCCCCCTTAACTCCCATTTTTTGTAATCTGTTACAACTGATTCAAACTCCTCAACCTTTTTAGAAAGTGATAAAGCCTCACTATGATGTTTGCCACTCTTATTTAAGTACGCTATAAAATATGAAGTGTCAAGAATTAACTTTTCCATAAACTACCTCATCCACTTTTTCTGAAGAATAATCCATTTCTATGATTAAGTCATTAAAGTCTTCCATTTTTAACCCCTTTTTAACCTTTCTTTTGCTTTCATAGAAGTCTATTAGGAGCTCCATTACATCATTTAAGCTAACCTCTTCACCTTTCTCAGCTTGAATTTCACCCGCTAGCTTAATTAGCTTCCTTTTTACTTCATCAGTAACCTTTATTGTAGTATAAGCATATGTATACTTTGTATACTATGTTAAAAAGCTTTACGAAACGAATATGATTTTCTGACGTTGTTACAAAGTTTGAAAGCCATAGCCATAGCCATAGCGTCGCCATTATGTTATTATACTTGTATTATGAGTATTACTTATGGGCAGGAAGCTTGTTATTAGACTATTTCTTGTCCCTCTTGTGGTAGTCATCACGTTGTTAAGTGTGGTTAGGTAGACAGCCTTACTAATGTAGGGATTGTGGTAAGCGTTTCTTGAGTGATATTTCTAGGCATCATTATCATAAAAAGCTTAGGGATAAGGGCTTTGTTTTGAATGTTCACTTGGATTAAGCGTTATGGTAAGCAGAGGTACAGGAAGCTTGTGGGAGAAGGCTAAGGATTTAGTTAATGTTATTACTAAGGTTGTTGATATTGACTTAATTGTATAAGTGGATTTTCAATTACGTGTATACAAAGCCTTGGAGGTTTACCTAATTTACTCCGTTATAGGGATGAGAATGAGATCAAAAAGTACTTCCCATATAGATGGGCCAGTGATGACTACAACAAGTTGGAGAATCGCACGGTTGTCTCACCGCCTCAACGAGTCACTGAGGGATAGGCTTGTTAAGAGGTCTACAAAGGCTGTTAACAGAAGCGTAAACGTGATTAAGTACTCTATAGCTTTAATCTTATGGGAGAGAAAATTAATCCCAGAATTTATAACATAGTGACGACACTATCATCTATATAGAACGCCACACTCAGTCCCTTAAAGAAAGATGCTAAATGCCCCTCAGCTACGCAGCGTTGGGGAGGAGCGTCATTAACATAACTAAGATATACTAAAAATAAAGAAGTATTTTTAAATATAAAAAAATGATTGACGGAGTTATTTCATACTTAATAGTGTCTACACTTTCCAATATATTATTCACAATGGAAAACGTGAGTTTCCCTAATATTACTGTTTTTACGTTAATTCTTCCGGAAAGGTCCTTATAGTATATATTTCCATTCTATTCTCTACTCATAGATTAAGAATTTTTGAAAACGCTAGTGTTAAGGAGGGGAATGCTCAATGAGTTACTTCAGTTTTTTATCAAAGCTAGCGTTTAACCTTTATATCAATACTTGAATTTAAGGAAAATCAATGAGCTTAATCTCTAAGGAAATTGAAGCATCCAACAAACAAGGAGAGGAAAAAATAATAACTAAATCTAAGCAAAGTTTTAAGCGTAATGAGAGATGAGAAGATAAACATAGTGCTCAGAATTCTTTGGAAAGGAGGAGTTACGAGAGTTGCCGTTGAAGAAGCGAGAAATATGAAAAGCACATTAGTAGTTTACAGACATGCGGGAACACAATACGATTTGTCTAACGTTGATCTAAAAGTCCTTTTCGCCGGAGAACCGAAATGGATTTTCAAAGTATTAACATCTATTTCCGCAACTTTCTCTTTGTTTACGTATACTTCTAAGTTATACGGATCTTTTTTTCTTAAAATTAACCATGTTATTATCAAGAATTATTTCACTATCTGAAAGTGTAGAAAAAGCTGAAAGTATGTCACCCCTACTACTCATTGTATATGTAAATGAAGTACCAATGTCGGTATCATTCATATCTGATTGGAAAAGAGTTGATAAAAAATATCGCTTCAAGAAAGGAAGTTTTCCCAGTACCATTTTCCCCTACTACTATATTAACCTTTTTGAGCTCAATCTTCACTTCAAGTTCTCTGAAGCCATTGATGTCTACTTTTCTTATCACCATATTTATTAACTTTACGCTTATATTTAAAAACTATACCATAGCATCTCTAGGAGAATTCTGAAACCTTATGTCAATAAAGAAGAATTACGTTATAAGGCTCTCGTCATAAAACTATTCTATCTTTAAATACTAAGAGGATTAACACGGTTTTCCTGATATGACTTTTATTCATTTTATGTATCTAAACTGATCGATAGTTACTCGCCTTAAGGTGAATCGCTTTTACTATCGCTAGTTAAAGTTTATTTACCTTCCCTTCACTAGTTTTACTAAGTTCGTCTTCCGCATGTTGATCTTTGTTTTGATGGTTTTTACTCCTTGTACACTATATTTAAGGGTGTGGTGAGAAGGGAAGAGTTTAGATTATTGCTTATTCTTTTGTTTCTTAATGATTTATTCAATCTGGAAAATTCTCTATTTAAGTTAGAAGAAACATTTATTGATACTATAGATTTATTTTTAGGGATGCAATTTTAGATCTACAGTCTAGGATGAAGTGTTGTGCTATGACTTCGGTGAGGTCCAAGGACTAAAAGTGGATACAAATTCATGAAAATTAAATGAAGCCAAAACCCCTTTTTCTAAATAGTTTGTTTCATTTTTCCTATGTTTTTATCAAATTTGTAGCCCATAAATCTCAGCTGGTATATCTTTATATAGTACTTTGCGAAATAGTAACATATGTTAAGACCTTTAACGTCTGCTGAGGCTTATTTACAAGAGGCTGATGAGCTCTTAGAAAAGGGGGATATAGTACAAGCATCAGAGAAATACTACAAAGCAGTAGAAGAAGCAATAAAGATATTGGCCATAGAAAACAAGATTAGTACATTAGATGAGGCTAAGGCTAAGGGAAGTTGGGATTTAGAGACACTAAACAAGGCCGTTAATGAACTGGCAAAAATATACGGTGAAAGGATTATCATTGACTGGTCAGCTTCTGTAAGTTTAGTTACTACAAATTTAAACCCCGATTCAATAAGAGATATTGCAAAGTATGTGAAGGATCTTGTCAGCCTCTCCTCAACAAATAAGGGAATGGATTAGAGAAGCTGATGAGCTCTTAGAAAAGGGGGATATAGTACAAACATCAGAGAAATACTACAAAGCAGTAGAAGAAGCAATAAAGAGCCTCTCAAGAAGATCTAATCTAAGCGTCTTAAAAAGATTACGATATGGAAGATGGTCCTCTGAACTTCTATTTGATGCAGTGTATGAATTAGGAGTGAATGAAATTAAGGAGATCTGGTACATAGCTTGGGAGCTCCACATTGACGGATTTCACGAAATGAAGTTAACAGAGGAAAGATTAAGATTGGTAAAAGATAAAATTAAAAAAATTATAGATTATTTATAGAACATTGAAAGAATAGATATTGTATCTCTTATAAGAAATAATTTGGTGAAATAGAGGATAGTGTAGCTACTGAACTACTAATTATGCTACTAAAATTATTCAGCTAAAAAGTAAATGCTATCTCACGTTTTCCAGACGTAATTAGTCATATATAGCTTAATGGCGACACTGTCCCCATACTCTTTTTAATTTAACAATAATCATTTAATTTTCCTAAATAATCACTTACTCCTCTCCTCTCTGCTTCCTCTTTCAAATAATTAAAATCTAATTTGCTATGTTGTGCACAATATACTAATACAGCCTTTATTTTATCTTCGCTACTTTCCCAAAACTTCCACGCTTCTAGATACGTTAAAATTACCTCCTCTGGTGGGATAATATATATTTTATAGCCGTCTATATAAATCGACAGAGGCTGTTTCTTTAAAGAATATACAGTCCCAACAATGTCAATGCCCTTATCTGAGATCTCTCTTATTTTAGGCAAAAATATCCTAAGTCCTTTATCTGAGATCTCAGAAAGAACTAGCCTAACTATTTCAGCTCCTTGTCCCTCAACGATTATGTCAACATCCCCCGTCCTATATCCCCTCCCAGAATAGAATTCTGCTGCGAAACCACCTACTATTATTAATCTGCCTAAATTTCTCTGTTCTAAAAGCGTATTTAAGATCGCTAGAAATTTAAGAAATCGATCCGTCTCACTACCCTTTAATTCGCTTATTCTCGAATATAACTCCCTAAGCAGCCAGTCTTGTAATATATTACCTCACCTTCAAACTTAAGGCAGTCTAATTCCTCTAATAACATTATATTTTCCTCAGATAATTTAGCTAACCTCTTAAGTGCGTTATCCCCCATTTTATTTTTCCTATATCTAGGTCTCTCCTCTAATAGCCTTATTAACGTAATCCTATCCGAACTCATTATCAGATAATTTGATATTTCAAAATTATATAGCTTTATGATTGAGGAATATAAATTCATAGACGACTCTGGCTATTTGGGAAATGTAGGCCAATATTATGTTTTAGTCGCAGTTATAAGTGAAAATGAAAGAGATATTAATATAGCTTTTTCATAATAGGCACTACATGCTAACGCCTCTTATATAAAACATATTAATCAGATCTGCGTAATACAGATCTGACTGGGTGAGGCCTTTACGCCTCTTTGGCTCAAAGTTCGGCTGTCAGCTTGGCCCGCCTCCAAACCGGAAGTTGGGCTTGAAGCCCGAATAAAACATAAGGGTATATTTGGAGACCCATTCATCTGTATAACTAAACCATTAGATACTAATGAGTGAAGAGACGCACCATTTACATAAGTAATGGAGACTATACTCAATTTTAATGGAAAGGTTCCCTATACCGGAAGCTATTAAGAAAAAGACTGTATTCTTGAATCTTGAGGACTCTAAGGTTATTGAAAAGGAAGTTGAAAAAGCATTAGTCGAGTTTTTGCATGATGGAGACGTAGTCTTCTCCCCAATATCATTTGATAGTCACCCAGATCACGCCAAAAATAGGTAACAGAGAAGTTGTATCCAATGACTTACTTTTACTTAATATGGGGTTCTATGCAAACTAATTGGAGAGAGGTTAGGTTTGATATTAGAAAGTATAGGGAGCTCAAGATTAGGCTATAAATGAGTATAAAAGCAAAATTGGTGATCTCCAATTGTATAGATTCACTGGAGACTATGAGGTTTTTCGGATGAAAGTTTAAATTGCGGAATGCGAGGTCTTAATATATGGCAGATGATATAGTGTATAGGACTTTAGGGGAGTTATTAAGCAATTACGTTAAAACTTTACTAGAGAAGAGTGGTCAAGGAAAGAGGTTGAGTGAGCAGGAGTACTTGATTTTAATGAATTATTATAATAGTAAGAACATGGATTACGTATTTACAGAGTTGAGAAATATTAGGAACGAGTTGAGAGGAATTATGGAAATTATAGATAGGAAATCTAAAGAGGCCATGGATTACGCTGATAAGAGCAGAAAGGAGGCCATGGAGTATGCTGAGAAAAATAAGAAGGAGATAATAGATTACGTAGATAAGACTAAGAAAGAAATGTTGGATTATGTGGATAAGCGGTTTGAGTCAGTGGATAAGAGATTTGAGGCAATTGATAAGAGATTTGATGATCTAAACAAGAGAATTGACGATTTAAGGGAATTGATTTTAATGTTGGCTAAGAAGACATAACACTATATGTGAGCTACTCCCTCCTGAAGGAGGAAGCTTCCTGCTTCACAACTCCACCTTGCCAGTACGAGAGTACTGGTAGAGGGTGAAGCTCCACAGGCACTAAGGGCAGCTCCCACCCCGACCTACGTAAGATATTTAGAGAAGCATTATAGTCACGGTCAGCTATCCAACCGCACTTAGGACAAGTAAAGACACGGTCAGCTAAAGTCAGATCTTCCTTCACATATCCACATCTAGCACACGTCCTTGACGTGTTTGACGGATTAACTAACACAAATTTCTTTCCATACTTCCCTATCTGATATTTGATTATATCCCTTAGCTCACCAAACGATACGTCATGTAACCTCATCCTAAGCTTTCTGAGAGACTTACCAACCAGTTGTTTAACATTAATATCCTCCATTACCACAACATCGTAATTCATCGATAGATACTTCCCTATCTTCATGTACATATCCCTCTTCAAATTAGCAAGATGTTCATATGCCTTAGCTAACTTAACCTTGGCTTTAAACCAATTCTTGGAAAGGAACTCCTTCCTAGACAATTCCTTGTGCAAATGCTTAATCTTACGGAGTGCCTTCTCGTAAAACTTGAAGTTGGGTAAATATTCACCATCTGAAGTTGTTAGAAGCTTTCCAACACCAACATCTATTGCCACTACCTTGCTCGTTTCCGGGGCTTGCCGGAACACATGGTCTTCTACTACAAATGATATGTATACTCTTTCAGACTTCGTTAGCTTAACTACCACCCTCTTTACCTTGTCCAAGGGAAAGTCTCTATGGACAATGACCTTGAAGATGCCTAAGTGGGACAAACTTAGCACAAGCAGTTTCTTTTTATTCTTTCTACTTCCAGTCCTTATTTCTCTAACGGATAGTATTTTCCAACCACTTTGAGGATAGACAAGAGAATACCACTTGTGGATTTTCTTTTCCTTAGGAAAACGTGCTAATTCTTGGAAGAACCTCTGTCTTGCTTCATAAAAACGATTTGCTATTTCTTGTACCACTTGTGAATGGAGTTGTTTGTACTCCTTGTCTTGTTTTCTCAAGTCTAGGGCTAATTGTCTTAACTCTGTTTGTGTTAGACCTTTTCCATCTCTTTGGTAGAAGTAGATGTCTGCCCATCGTAACGTGTTGTATATCTCACATGCTAACTTCAACCGGGCTTTTAACGCCCTCAAGGTTTGCTCGTCAGTGTAAGCCCTAAAACGAAACGTTACGATGGACATTGAAAAAAGTTAACATTTCGCGTTAAAAAACTTAACTACAAAGGGGACTATCCATCTCCACCTTAAAAGGTGAGGTTTTCCGTCCCCTTTGAACCCCTTATTTTTATAACTCCTATTAGCGAAATAATACCATAAATAACACTGACTAAAACAAGATAAGGCTTAATCTAGTAAATAGGTTTTAAACTTCTGGGGGTAAAAGTAACTTCTGGGGGCAGAAGTGCTTTTCGATCCAGCACCAAAGGATAAAAGAGAGGACTTCTTTGATAGAGAAGAAGAAATAGAGGAACTTAAATTACTCTCATCTCCTATAACGTTAATTTTAGGTTTGAGAAGGACTGGAAAATCATCATTAATTAAAATAGCACTCAATGAATTAAATAGACCTTTCATCTACCTCGATATGAGGAAATTCGAAGAGAAAAGGAGTATTAATTATAGGGAGCTCTTGATAGAGATGGAAAGAGAGATAAATAAATTATCATCGAAATTCTCCCAACTTATAGAGTTCCTTAAGAGAATAGAAGGAGTAAGTATTATGGGTAATCAGATAAGATTTAAATGGCAGGGAAATGATAGACTTTCATTCACAAGTTTACTTGAAGCATTAAACGATTTCAATAAGGATTTAATATTCGTAATAGATGAAGCCCAAGAACTCATAAAACTAAGGGGAATAGATCTACTACCACCTTTAGCTTATGCATTTGATAATTTAAAAATCAAAATCGTACTAAGTGGTTCGGAGATGGGATTATTATATCGTTTCTTAAGAATTGAAGATCCTAGTTCTCCCCTCTTTGGGAGAGCTTTCTTAAAGATAGAGTTAAAACCATTTAGTAGAGAAGAGGCTATAGAGTTCTTAAAGAGAGGTTTCTCACAAATTAACATAAATTTCACGGAATATGACAAAGTTTATGAAGAAATAGGAGGAATTCCAGGATGGTTAACGTATTTCGGCTATACATATTCTCGAACTAGAGATTTAAGGAAAAGTCTAGATGAGACCTTCAGTTTTGCTAAACGCTTAATAATACATGAATTTGAGAACTTTTTAGCAGATAAGGGTGAGGCTAGAAAAAGGTACTTAAATATCATGAGAACTGTAAGTGTGAGTTGCTCATCTTGGAGTAAAATTAAGCGTGAATTGGAAGCGATGGAGGGAATTACCATAAGTGATTCCGTAATATATAATTACCTAAAACACTTACTCGATTCCTCATGGACAGTTAAAAACGATGACGTTTATTGTCCGTCAGAGCCGTTAATAAGAAAAACTTTCGAAACATTGAATTCTTAAAATTATTTCTGAAATTAATAATTGAACATCTAAAGAGGCTCTCATAAACTTTTTCGCAAAGGAGGCGCTACATGTTCCGCCTCTAACAAACCTACTGGGATAACGAGTCCAGCACATCACCCACATCAACGTCCTCAACATTAACGTCCTTCCCCCTAGCGGTAGACGCAAAACCTATTTTCAGAAATGATCCATTTCGAGATATCATAAAAATTAAGCAATTAAAGTTTATAACTGTCCCACAATTAGCTAAAATTTAAAGTAAAAATCTCACTAGATACTCCAATATTTATGTATTACTTAAGAAGAAGTACTATAATTCATATTATTCTCCTCATATTTTCTCGTAGATGTTGTGCGATTCATGTTTCCATTGCGAATTGTAATATTCTCTACGAATTAGGATAATTCAATGAAGAAATTATTGTGTATATTTCTGGTAAAGCGAGAAGAATAAGGGATACCGTAATATTATTACAGTGATGAGAAAACAAGTTAATAGATTATAGTTGTTAGCTATGGTTCGGGCGATCTGTAGTATCCTCCAAGGGGAGTGAAACTTACCGAACCTCCTCCTTTCCAAGAGAGAGTTGAAGGATTCGATCAAGTTGTTGGATTTGAGCCACTTCCAGAGCTTCTTGCTGGCTTTGAGGTAGCTCAGAAGCGTTGGGCAGGACTCGGGTCTGATCTCTCCGTTTTCAGCTGAGGAGATGATCGCGTTCAAGGCCTCCCTTTCCTCCTTAGTCTTGCATCGTTTGAGGTGGACCAAGCAGCCCTGCCTCGCCACATGAAGCTCAGCAAGGGAGATCACCCTGTCCAAGGCCTTAATCCCATCAGCTACTATAAGAATGAAGCTCGACTTCTTCCAGACCTCAACCAAGAGCCTCCAATAAGCCATGGCGTCCTCCTCTACGCTTAAGATTATGTCCAGAACGGCCCTCTTGCCTTCCTCTGTCACGTCAATCGCCGAGAGAATGACTCCCCTTCCCCCTTTGAGCTTCACGTACTTCCCGTCAACTATTATATACTTGAACTCACCGCTCGCTTCGATCTGAGGCATCCAGAGCTTGGCGTTCAACTTACCTCCCTTAACCGAATAGACTAACATCAGAGCCGCGAAGACCTTTCTCCCCTCCTTAAGCAGGGTCTCTTCAACCTTGGTCTTCACCCTTCCCTTATCCCCGTAAAGTACAAGTAGCTTCACCGAGATCCACTCCAACTCGTACTTAACCTCCCTCCCAACCATCACTGTACGAAAGCCCTTGAGGAACTTGCATCTCGCGTAACCCTTCCTCCTTATCTCCTTACCTCTTTGGTGCTTTGGGCTAGTCTTCTCAGCCTCCTCCAAGGCCATTCTCTCGATCTCCTTGACCGATTTGTTTAATAGTGCGTTTTCCGGAAGTATATTGGGGACTAGTGTGAGGTTTTGTCCGAGCTCCTTCACGGCCTCACTTAGTGGAGTACCGTAGAGGGCTTTCTCGTCGATAGTTATGAGTTCCATGATATTGCCTCACGCTCGTCCCTTATTAGTGTTACCGAAAATGTAGAATCAATTATTCTTATCTAGTTTTAGAGAAACAAATTGAAATCGCTATGGATCCGTGAATCGCCCAGGATGAGAGTGTGTGATCCCTTAAGAGGTGTGCCCGTGGAATTAGAAGCAACTAAAAGTAAGGAAAGATTACCACGGGTAAACACCATAATATTCTATGTCAAAGGTTTTTTAAATAATCATGCTAAAATTATGATTATGGGTTTAATTTACATTGATGGGATAGTGAAAAATGAGCTAGGAGAAAGTGAGAAAGTTAGATTCTTGATTGATTCTGGCGCTTATTATACTGTTTTAAAGAAGGAAGTATGGCAAAAATTGGGCCTAAAGGAGATTTCTCGCATATCATTAATCTTAGCTGATGGGACAACTATAGAAAGGGGAGTTTCTGAAGCCATAATAGAATTACCACCTCATGGTGAAAGACACTCACCAGTAATCTTAGGTGAGAGTGAGGATGAGAATTTATTAGGAGTGGTAACTCTCGAAATTTTTGGGTTAATCCTAGACCCCTTAAAGAGGGAGATAAGACAAGGGAGAATAATAATGAAAAAAGAATAAAACTTGGTTAGAATTCAACTTCCATAATTTATTGCTTAACATCTTAAATGTATAAATTTTAACAAATTAAACAAAAATTTCAGTTATTTATTATATTTAATTTTTTTCATGTTAGAATCCATATTCCTCATATGAATCCTTATGTGAGCTACCCCGCCCTACCGAGTCTACACTAAGAGACGCCTTTTATGCTGATATAGTTGAGTATCTAAAAGAGGAAAACATTGACAATATAACAATCCCAGAAACGGTGTTGCCTACTAATCAAAGGCCCGATTTAGTAAACTATATTTGTAGAAATAACCGATGCAGTCCATTTCTAATAATAGAATTTAAAAAGTCGAATTCTGGTAGAATTGGTAGAGCAATTTATCAAGCTTCAAGATATTCTAAAACTATAAATCCTAGATACACCATAACCATTTTCTTGGGTAGTTTTTTTATCGTACTGCACATAACTGACAATGTTAGTAATGAAAGTGTTTTTAAAATGATTTTATCATCTACAAACTTTACTACACCTAATAATTTTAAGAATCTTGCTCTAGATCTATCTAAGTGTAATGATTTCATAGATTGCTTCGGGGAATTCTATGAGAAGGCCATTTCAACTTTTGATCCTTTATCATATGAAAACCACCCTAGATCTGAAGTGAGCTACTCCCTCCTGAAGGAGGAAGCTTCCTGCTTCACAACCCCACCTTGCCAGTACTGAAGTACTGGTAGAGGGTGAAGCTCCACAGGCACTAAGGGTAGCTCCCACCCCGACCTACGCAAGATATTTAAAGAAGCATTATAGTCACGGTCAGCTACCCAACCGCACTTAGGACAAGTAAAGATACGGTCAGCTAAAGTCAGATCTTCCTTCACATATCCACATCTAGCACACGTCCTTGACGTGTTTAACGGATTAACTAACACAAATTTCTTTCCATACTTCCCTATCTGATATTTGATTATATCCCTTAGCTCACCAAACGATACGTCATGTAACCTCATCCTAAGCTTTCTGAGAGACTTACCAACCAGTTGTTTAACATTAATATCCTCCATTACCACAACATCGTAATTCATCGATAGGTACTTCCCTATCTTCATGTACAAATCCCTCTTCAAATTAGCAAGATGTTCATATGCCTTAGCTAACTTAACCTTGGCTTTAAACCAATTCTTGGAAAGGAACTCCTTCCTACACAATTCCTTGTGCAAATGCTTAATCTTACGGAGTGCCTTCTCGTAAAACTTGAAGTTGGGTAAATATTCACCATCTGAAGTTGTTAGAAGCTTTCCAACACCAACATCTATTGCCACTACCTTGCTCGTTTCCGGGGCTTGCCGGAACACATGGTCTTCTACTACAAATGATATGTATACTCTTTCAGACTTCGTTAGCTTAACTACCACCCTCTTTACCTTGTCCAAGGGAAAGTCTCTATGGACAATGACCTTGAAGATGCCTAAGTGGGACAAACTTAGCACAAGCAGTTTCTTTTTATTCTTTCTACTTCCAGTCCTTATTTCTCTAACGGATAGTATTTTCCAACCACTTTGAGGATAGACAAGAGAATACCACTTGTGGATTTTCTTTTCCTTAGGAAAACGTGCTAATTCTTGGAAGAACCTCTGTCTTGCTTCATAAAAACGATTTGCTATTTCTTGTACCACTTGTGAATGGAGTTGTTTGTACTCCTTGTCTTGTTTTCTCAAGTCTAGGGCTAATTGTCTTAACTCTGTTTGTGTTAGACCTTTTCCATCTCTTTGGTAGAAGTAGATGTCTGCCCATCGTAACGTGTTGTATATCTCACATGCTAACTTCAACCGGGCTTTTAACGCCCTCAAGGTTTGCTTGTCAGTGAAGGCACGAAAACGAAACGTTACGATGGACATTGAAAAAAGTTAACATTTCGCGTTAAAAAACTTAACTACAAAGGGGACTATCCATCTCCACCTTAAAAGGTGAGGTTTTCCGTCCCCTTTGAACCCCTTATTTTTATAATGAATAAGATATTTCAATCACCTACTTACGAGAAATTTTTACGATCGGAATTTTTCAGAGTCCTAGCAAAAAACGGTTACGCAGTAGAATCAGAATATCCGATCAATTACGGGAATATATCGCTAAGGGCAGACCTAGTAGTGCTAGAAGAGCAGAGTACGCCACACCTAGTACTGGAATTTAAATCGCAATATGACCCGTCTGCAATTACACAAGTTAGAACATATAAACAGCTCTTAAACCCCCATTTTTACGGTGTAGTTTACGGTAAACAAAATTATGTAAAAGTTGAATTATTTGATCGATACAATAACATGATCTCAAGTAACTATATAAAAATGGGAAACCCTTACTTGAATGACGATGAAGTGATAAGGGCTATTGGATCACAAATACTACCGTGAAAAGATATCCATAGAGGAATTAAGGATTGATGTAAAATTTTACAAAAATTTGTGAATGTACAACTGGCTTTTACTAAAAAGAGATAAGGCCTTACATTTAGACTTATAAAGGCCTATGACATTATTAGAATTTTCTTAGCTGACTACAATTTTCTAAAAAAGTTACCCGTTCAACATAGTTACATTGTTATTTATGAGTAATTCCTCTTATTCGTGATAAGAGAATCATAGTGTTATCGCTGAGCTACAGATTAATTAAGTTAATTATTCTTCATAAGGAGAAGGCGTTAAGTTGATATACATTTAGAATATAGAGAATTTATAACTTAACTGCTAAATATGTCCACATTCGGCTTTACTGAGGGCGATTCACGGCTCCATTGCGAATTGTAATTTATGAGCAATATAAATATAAAAGTGTTAACATGATTCTTAGTGTTGTCATTGAGCTATTATATTTCTACCTTAGAAAAGGTATACAAAACGTTATTTTGCATCTACTATATGTAGAGATTTCCCTTGTTT
This sequence comes from Saccharolobus shibatae B12, assembly GCF_019175345.1. Classification (NCBI taxonomy): domain Archaea; kingdom Thermoproteati; phylum Thermoproteota; class Thermoprotei; order Sulfolobales; family Sulfolobaceae; genus Saccharolobus; species Saccharolobus shibatae. The sequence goes on from NZ_CP077717.1 coordinate 1,271,088, forward strand.
AATAAATTTATATACTAACGACAACACTATGACCACACTCTCATAATACATGAATATTCAGTAAATTCAGTAGGTGAAGAATGGAAAAAGCCAAACTGATCTCGTAAAGCAGTCCTATAAACTCCCACTTCCTACCTATCAAATACCCTGAAACTACAGTTAATACGATTAGGGGAATTAAAATCAACCTAAACGGGAATAGCACTACGGGTGGTAAATACATCACAAACTTAGGCAATCTATAACCCTGAGCAAAATAAGCCAATGCGGAAGAAAGGGCTATGAATGAAAAGTAATCAGTTTTCAAGAAAATTATCCCTAAAATTACAGCCAGTGAAACCACAACAACGTTAAATCTATCCTTAAGCCTGTAACCGCTTAACGGTAGAAATGCATCCTTTGTTAAAGCAGACAAGAGTACTAAAAGAAGAAACTGCATAAATTTCCTATTGTACATTGAATAAGAGAAGTATAAGGCGGAAAGTAGAAAAGTCGAATAGATGAAGAAATAGTTATAGAGAAAAGCTAATAGAGTAAACGTAATAAACACACCCACAACCGCGAATAATATTATCTCACGCGTGTAGTTTATAATTCTCATCACCAATTTAGAAGACATCAAAACTAAAGAAGATATTATCGATCCGATTACGGGATAAATGGTGTAGAATCCGAGAGAAAAGCAATGAGGCTATAGCCAATAGAAGAGAGGAGATAAGTAAGCTCCTCCTCTCTATTCTCCATATTGGAAAGAGAAACAACAAGGGAGGGAAAATCGCCGAAAGCCAGCTTATCCCCGACGATAACGTAGATAGAATTATAATCTTCCTCCACCTTTTCACCACGTAAGGGAGAACAACGAAAGGTATCATATATAAACCGTAATGAACACCTTCCAAATAATTGCCGAGAGAACTATGGAAAGAACATTCCGAATTCTAAAGATAGAATAATTGAAGGGATCGTGTAGTTATGAAGCAGAGGCAGAAGTAGAGAGATTAGGGATAGGTAATACTCCTTTCTCACGGTAAACCTATTCTGTATTACAGAAGATATTACACCAAACACCAAATAAAAATAAGCTATTAATGCAAAATTAGGTTCCAACGCTGAAAGGATAAGAAGAACAATACCGAAAATTACACTCACCTTGTAGTCCAAAAGAAGGGAGATTAATAATAAGATGAATATGATGTAATCCGTTGCGAAAGGTAAAAACGCTAAACGAGAAGAAAAGTGAAAAGATCACCTTGTTATATTTGACGGAAAGTAAGGCTAAGGGTAAGTGATTTGTGGGTTACTTCAATTTTTATCTAAAGCTAATATGGAACTTACTTTTAAATCAACGCATGATTTTGAATTTAAGAGAAATTAACATCTAAGGAAATCGAAGTATCCAACAAAGTATCTAGCTTATAATTCTTAAAATAGTTGCTATAAACCTTAAGCCACGCGGTAAGAAGCCTTCTATGATTCTAATCTCGTCCTCACTAATTATCTTAAATAATTTGAAGATAGAAATAATAACGAGTACTAATAGGAAATCCATAAAAACTGGGTCAACAATTATCTCATAAGCGCCGATAAGTGGAGTAATTGAAAGGAGGATAAGTTCTTTCTTAGCCGGGATGAAAACTGAGGTCCTAATTGCATAAAACAGAACAAAGAGAGAAGAAATAGTGGCTACGATAATCTGAGATATAGCCCCTCCCATTATCCCTATCCTAGGAATCAACAAATAGGAAGTGAGCACTACTAGGCTACCGTTTAAAACTGAGAGGACAAGAAAAGGTCTCAAATCCTTCTTAGCCGCAATAATGAAATTAGTTAAGGAACTTATGGAAAAGGGAAGAGTAGATGAGATTAAAAGTATTATAAATACTTCAAGTCCTGCTCTATATGCCGGAAAGAAACGATTAATTACAATCTCACCTATTGGAATAGAGATTATTACAGCTAGAAAAGTTAAGAGCGATAGAAGTCTAAAGGAAAGAGAAGACATCCTCTTTTCATCTTTTCCCAAAGCTTTATAAAAAGATGCTGTTGGTAGAAGAACGTTTCCTAAAGCTCCTAAAATCATCGAAGGTACTCCGGCTACTAATGCAGAAAATTGGTAAATACCTAAATAATAAGAACCTAACAAGTAAGCTGTAGTTACTCTATCTCCTTGAGAAGAAAAGAAGCTAGATAAAGAAGAGAGATAAAGAGGTAGACCTTCCCTGAAGTGCTTAAAGAGGAAGGCAAAGTCTAGAGAAGGAAAGACTAATCCGACTTTTCTGCTCAGAAATACATAATTCATAGAGACTGAAAGGAGCCCTCCCAAAGTCCAGATCTCTATGAAGAGATAGATATTATGTAAGAGGACGGCTATTATCGATATCCCCCATCTTATGATTAGAAAGAGATTTCCTGTTATTGCCGACTCAGTGAACATGTCCATTCCTATCATTATTGCCGTCAATACGTTACTAAGAAGATAAAGGAAGAGATAAGGTATTGTTAACTTAACGTAGTTTAGGAAGATGAGAAGAATGAGGAAAAATGGAATAGCCAGAAAGGGAAATGAGAGAAATTTTCCTATTATGCTCTTATTTACTTCTTTTCTTGCGTAAAGGTATGATATTTCCCTTGTTATTATTGCACCAGGAATGAAGTAAAAGAAGGCCGACGTAACTACTTCGAGGAGTTGGATTATTGCAACTTTTCCGAAGAATGCAGGGTTAGAAATTTTAGCAGTAATAATGAAGAATATTAAAGCAACTATGACATTAGTAGTAGTCACGCTGAGGCTCTTTAACGCGTTCTTTATTGGATTCATTCAGTTTAGGTCTTCAGAAGTAAAATATTAAAGCTTTTTCTTCACTTAGTTGACTAGACTGTTGCGTTTCATATATTTAATTTAGTATAAATATTATAAAATTAGATATTTTCATGAAATAATTCTTAGTGTCGTCATTGAGCTATTTATATTTCTATATTAGAATAGGGCATACAAAACGTTATTTTGCACCTACTATTTGTAGAGATTTCCCTTGTTTAATAAATTTATATACTAATTTATATACTAATGACGGCACAATGAAATAATTTGTGGAAAAGCTTAAATTAATAAGTTTATGAGTTATATGTAAATGTCAAGCATAACCCTACGAGGAAAACTAGCAGAGCAACTATATGAAATTGCTTCTTCTACTGGACTAACTCCTGAAAGTTACATTACGTCGCTACTGCAAGGTAAAAGTAAAAAAAGAGTAGAATACTTACCCCTTGATTATAAGGCAAAGATTGCAGAACTAGTTATTGAAGCGGCATATAACACTTTCAAGAAAGTTGTAGTAGTTTGGAGCGGAGGAAAAGATAGTACCTTATCCTTATATTTTGCTAAGAAAGTCGCAGAGAGGTTAGGTAAGCAATTAGAGGCAATAATAATTGACCATTATATGCATTTTGATGAAACATGGAGTTTCGTTGAAGAAGTAAAGAAGGCTTGGAACGTTAAGCTGATAGTCAAAGGTAATGAGAAGCTAAAAGGGCATAAATACGGAGAGATTATAAAAGTACCAGAACTATCAGAAAAGGATAGGAAAGAGTTAGAGACTATAGGCTATTTTAAGGACTCTTTCCCTTACGCATTAAACAACATTGCTGCAAATCACCTCTTAAAGACTGTTCCGCTTAAAGAGGCAATCAATGAGTATAGTATAGACGCCTTAATAGTCGGAGATAGGTGGGATGAAAACCCGGCTCGTTCAGTGGAAACTTTCTTCTCAATTAGAGAAGATCCAAAACACTTTAGAGTACACCCAATTTTGCTCTTTACCGAGAGAGATGTGTGGAACTTCACACTCTCAAATAAATTACCTATTCATCCCCTTTATTATAGAGGCTTCAGAAGCATTGATGATAAATATGAAACAAAACCTACCGGTGATAAGCCGGCATGGGAACAAGATCTAGAGAACACGCCAGAAAGAGCTGGCAGAGCACAAGATAAAGAGAACATAATGGAGATACTAAGGAGACATGGGTATATGTAATGAGATTATTGCATTTAAAAGAACTTAAAAATATTGGAAAATTGAATAATTTTTTAGATAATACCTATTCTGCAATATTGCAATATTTAGAAGGGAGGAGAATACTAAGTTTAAAAATAGTAAGGATATTCAATAAAGGTGAGCAGGAGATTTTTTGAACAGCTAGTTTACTCTATCTTGAGAGATAGGATATCGCAAATAGAAATTTTAGATGGTCATATGCTAATAAATAAAGAAATTAGAATGTTTAGCTGTACAGATGAACCTTATTTCGATGATAATTTACTTTTAGCATTAGATATTTCTGAGAGAGCAAAGAAGTTAGGTTGGAAATTTGAAAATGGATTATGGATAAACGGAAAAGTAAAATTTCTTATAATGCTAGGATTAATAATAGAAACATTTAATTATAATATATATTATATTGGATGGAATTAAAGATAGAAATGTGGTAGATATTGGTGGAAGTATAGGAGATGCTGCAATATATTATAATAAAATAAATGGAGCAAGAAATGTTATAAGTTTGGAACCATTAAAGTTACCCTATAATCTGGCAAAAAGACATTTAGAGTTAAATAATGTAGGTCATGTTAATTTTATAAGGGGAGTACTAGTAATAGATAAGAAAGAAAGTGTAAAAGTCCCTAGTTGTTACATGCTTTATGAGTCAGGAACTTTTTCTTTAGTTAAACAAGAATATAAAGGAGAGGAAGAGGTTACTACATTTACATTGCCTGAAATACTCCCTGACGATCCGTATATCTTAAAAATGGATTGCAAGGGTTGTGAATATAACATTGTATTAAAAGATTATAATACTTTTAAAAAATTTGAAATTATAAACTTAGAATATCATGAGAAAGAAACTGGAATTTCACATAAGGTATTAATAAATAAATTGAAGGACGATTATGAGGTAAAAGTATATTACGGACCTGTGAAGAACAAGGAAAGTATTATGGTATGATACTAGCTAGAAGAGAATATTAATATGAGTCTTATAATAATCTTTGAATTTCTACCAAATTAATATAATTCTAATATTTGATTTGTAATAAATAATAAGGTTAAAATTAATATGAAAGGAAATCGTTTAGAATTTCATAATAATTTTATCCATTATCTCTATTTATTTCATAGCGAAATAAATAATAGATTAATACAAAGATTTTATTACTTATAATTGATTTATGCTAAAATATTAATTAGCTTTAGATGAACTATATTAGTCAATGTTCAGAATAAACAATAAAAATATAAGGTTAAAAAGAAAGACTATGCTGTGATACTTATAATAGCTCCTCATCCTGATGACGATATAATATGTTGTGGTGGTATAATTTCTCGCAATGCTTATAATGTGAAAGTAATATATATAACTGACGGTAGCAAAGGCTCACCAAGACATGAAGAATGGGGAAAAGAATTAGCTCTAAGAAGAATGAGAGAAGCTTATAATGCATTAAGTAAGCTAGGAATAAAAAATAAAGATAATATTATATTTCTTGGAAATGAAGATGGTTCTGTTAGCAGGAATTTTAATAAAATACGCAACCAATTATTGAATTTATTACAAGAAAGTAGAATAACTGAGATTTACTTTCCTTCTCCTTTCGATATCCATCCAGATCATTCTGCTATAGGGAAAATTGTTCTTTCCACGATTAAAGAAATGAGCGAGAGGAGGATGAGTTTATATATGTATACTATACATAGACATTCAATAGTCGATGTTAGAAATTTACCAACAGTACTTCGTAGCTTATTTCTTCAGTTAAAAATAATGCTAAACTGGAAATATGTATGTTTAAAAGTTGACAATCCTAGGCTTAAGGTAGAGGCGCTAGAATTTCACGAAAGCCAGGTATGGTATATGAGTAAAAAAGTGAAAGAACTTACAGCTAAGGATTATGAATGCTTTTATTTTAAGCGCATATAGTATAAAAGGTGAAAAAAGCATGACAGATAACAATGATATAATTATATCAACAGTAGTGTTAAACTGGAATAGATCAGATTTACTAAAAATTACGATATCAAGTTATTTGAATACTGTTAACGTGCCGTATGAACTAATAATTGTGGATAACGGTTCGACGGACGATTCAAGAAAAGTACTAGAAGAACTAAAAAATAGATTCAGTAATAAGATTAATAAAATCATATTTTTGGATAAAAACATAGGAGGAGAGGCAATAAATTTAGGCTTAAGCGAAGCTAAGGGTAAATTATTGCATATAGGTGAAAATGATATTGAATATTTGCCTGGCTGGTCAGAAAAAGTTGTTAAATTATTTAGTATATTCAACGAATTAGGTCAATTATCACTTTTCTCACCAGTTCCTACTGATGAAGAAGTTTGGGTTCCTCATCCAATTAAAAGAATATTATATAAAGAGGGAGAAATTATATACGAAGCGTTAGGTAACGTAGGTACTACAAGTATTATTAGGAAAGAAATATGGGATAAGGGAGTACGAATCCATAATATAAAAACCAATGAATTTCTCTTTCCAGATGATGTAAGATTATCTGAGGATATATTAAGGCTAGGCTATGTAGTGGCATGGGCACCATATTATCTAGTTAGAAACTTGGGTCATTCATATAATGAGATCTTGAAGAGAGTAGAATATTACAGGGAAAATTACGAGTCTAAAAAAGGGTTAGGATATCAAGGATTGCTGAAAAGAATTGACTATTATGAAAAGAAAGTTAAACCTCCACGAAAAAGTATTTTACACATTAATTCTGTTATCCAACCAGAATTGTCTAATATTTTCAAACCTATATTTACTGAAGAAGGGAAAATATTAGATAGTCAGGCATGGAGTTGCACAGATGCAATAACACCAGAAATTGAGAATTTAGAATTAATATATTCACTTTTGCGAGCGTTTAAACCAGCTACGTGTATGGTACTATCATGGGCTAAGGATTTTACGATAGATATTATTAAGCAAGCACTAGAAAATAATAATTTTGGTAACTTAATAATTTTATCTGATACAGTTCCCAGTAAGTCGGATGAAAGTCCTATAACACAGATACAAAAATATGAAGAAATAGCAAATATAAATCAGCCTATAGACTGTTTTATATTTAATTCATATTTAACAGATAAATTGAATATTTCCAAACAATTTCTGAATAAACTATCTTCAAGATCTCTAATAGTTGTTACTGGCAACTATGAGGATATTCAAAAACTTGTAGAAATATGGAACTTTCTAAGTAAAAATTTTAATTGTTCTTTTGTATCGTCCGCAAGAGGTCTCTTAATTTGTACTTCTAAAATTGAAAACCAAATTAAATATTATGAATCAAAGAGAATACCTAAAGATTTGATACAATATATCCATAAGAACAGACTCTTTAATGGAATAGTAAAAATTTATTTTAGAATAAAAAATTTAATTTATAATTATTAGTTCTAAATTGCAACATATGATACTATGGGTGATTCATGAATCTGTTGCGAATTGGAATAATAGAGAATTATAAGATAGATATTCGTGAATTATTGCACTAACTAAGGGCGGCTCAGGAGTCAATTGTGAATTGTATTTTTGTGCTCTGAATTAGGCTTATTCAATGTAAAAATTATTAGGTATATCTCTGTTGATGTGAGAGTAATGAAGGAAACTACAATATTATTATAGTGATGAGAAAATAGGTAAATAGGTTGTAGTAGAGGGCTATGGCCCGCGCGATTTGTAGTATCCTCCAGGGAGAGTGATACAACCCGAACCTCCTCCTCTCCAAGAGGGAGTTGAAAGACTCGATCAAGTTGTTGGATTTGAGCCACTTCCAGAGCTTCTTGCTGGCTTTGAGGTAGCTCAGGAGGGTCGGGCAGGACTCGGGTTTGATCTCTCCGTTTTCAGCTGAGGAGATGATCGCGTTCAAGGCCTCCCTTTCCTCCTTGGTAGCACGACGCTTGAGGTGGACCAAGCGGCCCTGCCTTCCCACGTGAAGTTCGGCGAGGGAGATCGCCTTATCCAAGGCCTTGATCCCGTCAGCTACGACCAGGACGAAGCTCGACCTCTTCCAGACCTCAACCAAGAGTTTCCAATAGGCCATGGTATCCTCCTCCCATCTTATGATGACCTCGAGAACCGCCCTCTTTCCTTCCTGGGTCACGCCAATGGCCACGAGGAGGACCGCCTTTCGCCTCTTGAGCTTCACGTATTTCCCGTCAACTATCACGTACTTGAAGTCGCTGCCCGTTTCAATCTGGGGCATCCAGAGCTTAGCGTTCAACTTACCTCCCTTAACCGAGTAGACTAACATTAGAGCCGCGAAGACTTTCCTCTCCTCCCTCAGCAATGCCTCCTCCACTTGAGAGACTGTCCCGAGTGCAAATAATTGAATAAATCTATGTACAAGTTTATGGAGAATTATTCAAAAGAAAAGATGAACAACTGAGAAATTTTGAATTTTCACTTCACGTTAAAAGTGGAGTAATACTTAAAGGGAACCGGGAAAATGTAGTACGAGGACCTATGAAACCATGGGTTCAATATTACAACGGCCCCCTATGAACACTTATCATCAAGGCATAAAATACTCGTGAAAATGAATTACGTGCTTATCACGTCTGAAATTCTGTCTCATCTCTCTGACTTGTTCATATTGAGGGCGTTAATAGTGATGGTCGTGTGGACGTGTTCTTACAGGGACGTGCGGAGCTATTACGAGACGGACGTGGTAGTAAGGTGGTTCCTGGGCGAGTGCAAGTCAAAGTCTGAAATACACAGGAGGACAAAGAAATTTAGGAAAGAGCTCAAGACCGCGTTCAAGGAGTACGCTAAGGAGCTTGAAGATAAGTTGAGCAAGTTTGCTGGCTACTTGCCGAGTAGCGCGTTGTTCGGTAAGGTCTGGAAGCTGTGGTGCGTGGACTCCTTCCTGCTTGAAGTACCGTTCGGGAAGAGGAATAAGGAGACTTTGAAGAAGAAGTTTGAGCTGGAGCTGAGGCTGGGTAGGTACAAGGAGGCAGTAAGTATGCTCTACCGGTACATGAAGTGCAAAATGAGGAGGAGGTTTAAGGGTGAGTTTACTAAGAAGAGGGGTAGAAGCTACTTTGGCTTCAAGGTCTTTGACCTCATGTCGCCTACAATGATAATCCACGAGATTCAGGTGGAGTTGGCCAATTTCCCCGACAACAAGGTCGGCTTCTTCCGTAGCGGTTATAAGGTAGTGGATAGGGGATTCGTCGGGAAAGCTTCAACTTGGTTTTCCTAGTTTTAGGCGTTATGTGGAGTTCTTCGGGATTTTCTTGAAAAGGTATTGGAGGCCTTATGCAGTAGACAAGGAGATGGTGGAGCTTTTCGTCTACGTCATTGCGTTGATCTACAACTCCTCGATCTATGCCTCAGTGTTGTCGCGGGTTCACGAGAGTCAGCTCGCCCATTAACTTTGTACCGCGAGAGTTGATCGAGGTAGTGTGGATTATGTGGAAAATTCTGTTTTTCTCTACTACTGGTTATTTTCTCTTACAATATAAGTGTAATCTCACGTTATACTGAAAGATAAAATTGTATTTCATTCCTTATGGTTCATAATACAATCTTTCTCTCTAGTTATCTTTATTCAATTATTTTGCGTTCGGGACAGTCTCTTGAGTTACACTGATGGCTACAAGTAAAACGCTCCTCTCGCCGTTAACGAGCTTGACGTACTTACCGTCAACTATAATGCACCTGAAATCTCCTTAAACTTTATTAGGCTAACTCAATTTGATGTCCAATTTTTCTTCAAGTACGGAATAGATTGCTAGTAATTCCCTTTCAACCGATTCGCTCTCCCTTTCAAGTTCTTCTTCAGTATCCTTCTTTGCTCTCTTCCCGTCCTTATAGAGGATAGTGAGCTTTACCGTAATAAGGTGTTGTACTTTTTATAAATTATCCTCCTCCCTTGCTTTACTATGTTGGATTCTTTTGCAGATTTGTACTTAGCGTAACCTCTTCTTTTTATTTCCTTTCCTCTGGTGTATCTTGGGCTTGTTTTTACTGCTTCGTTTAGGATCATTTTCTCGATCTTCTCAACTGAAGTGGGTATTCACTTGCCGCACGGAACTAGGGCTATACATTATCTACTCTGAATGTGATATAGACGAGAATACCTTCCAAGAGGTCAAAAAGTATTTGCCGAATGAGACGGATGGGTAAGCGATGATTACAACGTACACTTCTGGTAAAAATCGCACTATCGTCTCTCCCGTAAATCCCAACAAGTCCTTGTATTCCTCACTGAGAGACAGACTCGTAAGGTCCAAGAGAGCTGCGAAGGCAGTAAATAGGGACATACAAATGATGATGCGCTCCATAGCTATAGTCGTATGGGGGAGAACGCTAATCTCAGAATTTGTAGCTTAATAAGTATATTATCACTATATCAACTATAATATAACGAGTTATTGTACTTATAGAAAGATAAAATCTTTAACAAAATTTATAAAATAATGCTTATATTGTACTATAAATTTCTCTAAAAATACTGATATTAGTAATCTGCGTAAGCTGCTCTTAGCCGCAAAACTTTATTACTTGTGAACATAAAGACAAAAATCAATGAAATCTAACGTTATACTGATAGTTGCGGATACTTTAAGAGAAGATCACTCTTCAAAACTTGATAAACTCCTTGAAATAGGATTCCAAAAGATTGATAATGCGTTTTCGGCCTCTCCTTGGACGTTACCATCTCATGTAAGTATGTTTACTGGACTTTACCCGTATTTTCACGGAGTTCATGAATATTATGGAATTAATGATTTCGTAGAAGGCTATGGAAAACTAGGCATTCATGCTATGACTAAATTTGATAACCTTATATCATTACTTAAGGATGAAGGATACAAAACCATAGGAATATCGGCCAACGCTTTCATTTCACCAATCTTTGGTTTTAATTTTGATTCTTATTACCTTATTGATTATCCGCCGCTCTACACATTAGAGAATGATACTTTAGAAGCTTTAAATAAATATGGTGCTAATTATAAATCTAAACTAAAATTGTTAATTAACTTAATCAGGAATAAAGATTTTAAAGATTTTAAAATATTAACTAGATATAAGTTATATAAAAATTCACTTACATCTTATTTCTATTATAAATCAAAAATTTTACATAAAGGTTGTAATTTAATAAGGAGAAAAATACAACAGATTAAATTTAATGATAAGTTTTTCCTCTTTATAAATGTTATGGAAGCTCATGAGCCATATTCTACTGATGTAATAGGAAAAGACGTTTATGGGAAATATGATTATAACTTCTTGAGATCCGTTTTCTTAGGATCAGCAGAAAACTCTATGATAGCACATTACAGAAAATATTATGGTATCTATGCAGAGAACTCAGTTAATTGTGTATTAAATATTATATTAGATCTAAGCAAGAGAATTAATATGGATGACGCATTAATTATAGTGACAGCAGATCATGGGAATCATATTGGAGAATATGGTAGAGTTTATCATGGTTTCTATTTAAGTGACGAATTATTAAGAGTACCATTATATATAAGATATCCTAAAGACATTCAATCAGACTTAAAATTAAAAGGGAATAACGTTTCATTGACTTTAATATACTCAGTTATTAAATCGATTATATATAACGAGGTTCATATTATTAATGGTAATTTCGCAATATCCGAATCTTATGGACCTCAACATTCATTAAATACTATACAAGCATATTTTAACTTAAATAATTCAGAAATAAAAAAGAGATATAATCATATAATTAGAATATCTAATAATGATCAATATTTGACTTATAATATGGACAAGGACGAAGTAATAGAATCGTCACGAAGTTTTAATCCAGAGAATGTCCAAATAATAAAGGATTATTTTTCGTAACTTGCTTATTTAAGTTCGCAATCAATATAAAATACTTTCTAATGATAGTAGTTGTTCTACTTTAACGCAGCTTAAAGATTTTCATCAAACCTAGTGCACCCCCTAAACGTATTTCAACGAACCGGAGAAGTTCCTCCACGCTCTTCAGGTTAAGGGAACTGACCAAGTCTCTGGCCGCGTTGACCACCATCACGAAGAGGAACAGATAACCTTGAAGCCTTCTCCTTTTGAGAAAAGAGGTATCCTGCACGCCCAAGGTCTTGACGTCCTATATAGGTTTTATTAGTCGAGGAGTATTACTCTATATCCCCAGGGCTGGGGAAACATGGTCGACTTGACGTCTGAAGCTAAGTCTTCGACTAAGGGCTTGACAAACCCCTACCGTCGGACTGAACATTGTGATATTATTCACGGATATAGGCACTACATGCTTCGCCTCTAACAGCCCTACTGGGACAACGAGTCCAGCGCATCACCCACATCAACATCTTGAACGTTAACGTCCTTCCCCCTAGGGGCCCTAAAACTCTTCTTAACATCGCCCTTGTAAACACCATCCTTTATAACGTGATAACAAATACAAGCAAGCTTCCCACCAAGAGCACAAGTTTAGTAGCACTCTTCCACTTAGAGACAAGCCTATCGTAAAACTCCTTGAAACGCTCAGACTTCCTACCCTAGCAACCAGGAAAAAAGCCCTACGCAAATACTTATTACCCCTAATCATACCCGAGTGAGACTCGCTCTCACCACTCTGCTTAGTCCTAGGAGCAAAACCCGCATAAGCCCTAGCAGCCTTGGAGTTGAGAAAACGAGAAACATCACCGAACTCAGCGTAAATCGTTACACTAATCAAACCAACTCCCGGGCTCAACTCGACCACAGGCTGAGGAATCTTAGAAACTATCATGTCCTCAACCTCCTTAACCATAGCCTCCAAGCTCTTTAGTAAGTCTACCAGCTGCTTCAAAGCCAACTTCTCATCATTCAAATTTCTCCCTAACTTCTCCTTCAACTCGTCCTTTTCCTCCTCACTCAGCCCTTCTCCCCTACTTAACTTCTCCAACAACATTCCCCTCTTATCAAAGGGCTCTATCTTGTATCCTATCTCCAAGAACTTCCTTATCTTGTTCTTTACTTGCGTTATCTTTCTCATCAAGCTCTCCCTATACCTCGTTAACTCCCTTATTTCCCCGGTCGGTATGTATGACCCCTTAACTACTCCCAGTATGAAGGCTTTTGCCAGTCTTTGTGCATCTAACTTGTCGGTCTTCTTTCCGAATACTTCCTTCAAGTGTAAGGGATTTATTACTATTACCTTGAATCCCTTTTTTGTTAGTTCTTCGTGTAGGTAGAAGAAGTACGGTCCGGTTGCCTCCATTATCCCTTCCTTGTATTCGCCAAGGAATTAGCTCTTCTATTCCCTCGTTGTCGTACTTGAATTCCCTCACCTCATTAACCTCTACTCCCCTTTTCTCTTGCGTTGTTACAAGTTCAGCTTTCACTACCGTCAACTTATCCCTTGAAACGTCTATTGCGAAACCCCTTGTTTTAATCTCACTTTCCATGATAGAATATTGCTCGTGTATGCGAGATATTCTTTATCATCATAATACCTCGTTTTTCTTGCATAATATTAACTGCCTTCAGCCCCTAGAAAAATTTATTTGCACACTCCTACTCGGGGTTTTGTCCCCTCTTGTTTTCTAGGGGCTTCACAGCCAGCCTATATCATGGGGTTTTTATCCCCTTAGACCTTGTGGGCTTATGTTGTTTTTCTCCTTCCTTGATTATTTGTTTTTCTCTTGTAATACTTGGTTTTACTCGTTCTCTAGTTTTGCGTGAATTCCCCGTAGGAGGAGGACTGGGTGGATCATAAATAAGGTTAGGGAAGAGAGGATTCACTTGACGGTCTTAGCGAGGGTCGCGATTCACGACCTACTGTGGTCTAAAGCGTTAGATTAAAAATCTTGAAATGCTATATAAATTTAGAACCCATTAGACTAATTTGTCCCAGACTCGTCCCAAGGTCAACATGGCCGAAAGATTTATTACTGAACGCCAGACTGCATGAGATTAAAATATAGTTACCGGATAGTGTGATTGATTGTTGCGAACTTGTACTTCTGGTTAAGAATCACATTGTTGCTCACTAATTAATCTCAACGAATCATTAGAGTGTAGTAAAGAACAACAAAACTGTTAATGGGAGTCTTAACTTAGTGAACTCTATAGTGCTAATTTTATGATATAGAAAACTAGTCCCAGAATTTATAGCTTAATAACTAAATTATCTATAAGATTCTAAATTAAATTTTACAAAATATAAGAAATACAATATTAGATAAGAATAAAATGGTATTCTAAGGCTGAATTATAATACTACTATTTTTGCGATATTTACTTAATTTTTATCCTAATAAAGTAAAAAATGTTTTTCCATCTTATTGTTTCATAAATCATAAACATGAAGTTTTTAGGTTTATGCACAGAAATACTTCGGCCTGAAAAAGCTATATTTACAGCTTTAAATGATTCTAAGAAACTTGGCTTGATAACTTCATAATAATAAGTCTCATAACTATTTATAATGCCATACAATTTACTTAAAGGCATATTGTTATAGTCCTCTAATAATAACGCAAAGCCAGCTGGATTAAGATACGCATATAGATGTTTAAGAAATTCTTTATGAATATGATAGTCTACATCTACAGCTTTTAAATACTTAGATGGTTCAACATTTGAAGGATCTGGTATACGAGGAGGATTACCTATTATTAGATCATATTTATGATCATCTACATTCTTAAAAAGATCAGAAATTATAAATCTTGCTTTAGACTCTAAAGAGGCACTTTTTATGTTATAAAATACATAATCGCTTACACCTTGGTTTATGTCAACTAAATCTATATGATCACAAATATTATCTAGAACTAATGAGAGGCCAGTAATTCCAACTCCTGCGAACATTTCCATGCATTTATAAAATTTTCCATTTAACTTTTTTAATACCGGAATAAACAAATTGGCATGATAAGAAGCGCCTCCGTCAAGTTCGTCATTATATATGAATTTTTTCTTTTTATATATAAAGTATTTATCCTTCATTTTAATATTATCACCGTATCTTTCTAATTAATTTTATAATAGAATTTAGTAATGGATTTATATAAGAAAAATATGGAATTTCAATTTCTCTTCCAAAAACTTTTTTAAAGTTAAAAATATTTTCGTGTTTTGGATCGTGATCAGAGACACTTTTTCCATATAATTCTAGGATTTTATTCTGTTCACTAACTAATTTAATTGCTGTGTCAGTTAAAAGGTAACCTGCTCCACTTTCCCTACCTTCTTTACATATTGCACCCAGGTTATACCATGCTATATTACTATATTCATCCATTAAAATTGCAATACCGCCTACGACCTTATCGTCAACTTTAGCTATAATAAACTTTTGTAGATTATTTCTTAATAAACCTTCAGTATAACTATATAGTTTAGAATATGGAAATGGAGGCTTATTATCATACGTATATAGGTAACAATTATTATACCATTCTTTAAATAAGTCTGCATTTAACTGTTGTAATAAATAAATTCTGACGTTCTTTTCCTTTGCCTTCTTTAGGTTAATATTAATTCTATGCCTAGTTTGCTTATTCCGCTTTACGTTATTGTCATAAATAACATCTATAAAACTTTCTCTACTTAAACCATTAAATATTTGATTATATACATTTAATACCTTTTGTGAATCGATGTAAAAATGTATGATATTCGATATATACATATATGAAAATTTTTTATTTTTAACAATTAAATATAGTTTATCATATAAATCTAAATTATTAAAGATTCCTGGAAACAAAAAAGTATTAAAGAAGCTTCTTTGATTTATAAAGGCAATATATCCTTGATCCCTTATTTTCAATATTTTAATTTTCCAGCCTAAAAATGATTTTCGCAGATAAAGATTAATAGGATTTAAATAGGAGTGTTTAACCACTCCTTGCTTATATACATCATGCAGTTCACCAACATTTTCTTCACTTATGTCTCCCTCAGTTAATTTCATGTGCTTTTCGGTAATAATTACTTGTTAATTAGTTTATAAAAGCTTTGATGATTCTGAGTCGATTCAAGGATACCATATAGAATCTTTAAACAGCACAATCTTATTAATAAACTTTATTACTTATGAATATAAAGAGAGTGAGATAAAAAACTTAGCTATCTTTTATTTTGCATTATGAATCTATGAATAAGAAGTTAACTCAGAGGGATTTCGATAACTTCAAGGAGTCCATGGGGGATCCGATCAAGCTGTACAAGGAGAGTACCTCGTAGGCCTAGCTTATAATATTCAGCAGTTTAGGACACTTAGAAAACGCCGAATTTCACACTAGATCGGTAGAAAAATAAACTAGAAAAGCTTTCTTAGCCTAGATTATCGAAAATTACGAGATTATTTGCAATTACATTTAATAAACTGATTTTATATTATCTCATCTTAGTAATTAAGTGAATTTAATTCCGAACAAACATGTTTTATAACTTTTTACTTTATATAGTTATTCACATTAATTACGCATTGGACACTCCTACGAGGAATCCACGCAATTGGGCGCCTCAGGGGTCAATTGCGATTTCAATTTATTTCTATAGAAGTAGATAAGAGAAATTGATTCTACATTTTCGATAATACTAATAAGGGACGAGCATGAGGTAATATCATGGACCTCTCAAGAGACTGTCCCGAACGCAAAATAATTGAATAAAGATAACTAGAGAGAAAGATTGTATTATGAACCATAAGGAATGAAATACAATTTTATCTTTCAGTATAACGTGAGATTACACTTATATTGTAAGAGAAAATAACCAGTAGTAGAGAAAAACAGAATTTTCCACATAATCCACACTACCTCGATCAACTAGCACGGTACAAAGTTAGTGGGCTAACTGACTCTCGTGAACCCGCGACAACACTGAGGCATAGATCGAGGAGTTGTAGATCAACGCAATGACGTAGACGAAAAGCTCCACCATCTCCTTGTCTGCTGCATAAGGCCTCCAATACCTTTTCAAGAAAATCCCGAAGAACTCCACATAACGCCTAAAACTAGGAAAACCAAGTTGAAGCTTTCCCGACGAATCCCCTATCCACTACCTTATAACCGCTACGGAAGAAACGAACCTTATTATCTGGGAAATTGGCCAACTCCACCTGAATCTCGTGGATTATCATTGTAGGCGACATGAGGTCAAAGACCTTGAAGCCAAAGTAGCTTCTACCCCTCTTCTTAGTAAACTCACCCTTAAACCTCCTCCTCATTTTGCACTTCATGTACCGGTAGAGCATACTTACTGCCTCCTTGTACCTACCCAGCCTCAGCTCCAGCTCAAACTTCTTCTTCAAAGTCTCCTTATTCCTCTTCCCGAACGGTACTTCAAGCAGGAAGGAGTCCACGCACCACAGCTTCCAGACCTTACCGAACAACGCGCTACTCGGCAAGTAGCCAGCAAACTTGCTCAACTTATCTTCAAGCTCCTTAGCGTACTCCTTGAACGCGGTCTTGAGCTCTTTCCTAAATTTCTTTGTCCTCCTGTGTATTTCAGACTTTGACTTGCACTCGCCCAGGAACCACCTTACTACCACGTCCGTCTCGTAATAGCTCCGCACGTCCCTGTAAGAACACGTCCACACGACCATCACTATTAACGCCCTCAATATGAACAAGTCAGAGAGATGAGACAGAATTTCAGACGTGATAAGCACGTAATTCATTTTCACGAGTATTTTATGCCTTGATGATAAGTGTTCATAGGGGGCCGTTGTAATATTGAACCCATGGTTTCATAGGTCCTCGTACTACATTTTCCCGGTTCCCTTTAAGTATTACTCCACTTTTAACGTGAAGTGAAAATTCAAAATTTCTCAGTTGTTCATCTTTTCTTTTGAATAATTCTCCATAAACTTGTACATAGATTTATTCAATTATTTGCACTTGGGACAGTCTCTGGAGGAACTTCTCCGGTTCGTAGGGCGATTCACGGCTCCATTGCGATTTCAATTTATTTCTATAAAAACAGATAAGAATAATTGATTCTACATTTTGAGTAACACTGATAGGGGACGAGTATGAGGTAATATCGTGGACCTCTTAGCTACGAACGAGGTAACCCTCTACGACATTCAGCTAAAGGAACTCGTAGAGGGATCTGGACAGAGCTTAACCCTCACACTCGCCCCCAAGATATTATCCGATGACGCCTTATTAAACAAATCGGTCAAGGAGATCGAGAAGATGGCCTTGGAGGAGGCTGAGAAGAAGAGTCCTAACTACCAGAGAGGTAAGGAGGTGAAAAGGAAGGGTTACGCGAGGTACAGGTTCCTCAAGGGGTTTAAGATCATGTTAGAAGGGAGAGAAGTCATTTACAAGTTAGAGTGGATCTCGGTGAAATTGCCCGTACTTTACGGAATTAAGGGGAGGGTGAAGACTCAGGTGGAGGAGACTTTGCTGAGGGAGGAGAGGAAGGTCTTCACGGCCTTGATGTTGGTCTATTCTGTGCTGGGAGGTAAGTTGAACGCCAAGCTCTGGATGCCTCAGATCGAAGCGAGCGGTGAGTTCAAGTATATAATAGTTGATGGGAAGTGCGTGAAGCTCAAGGGAGGAAAGGGAGTCCTCCTCTCGGCGATTGGTATGACAAAGGAAGGCAAGAGGGCCGTTCTGGATATAATCTTAAGCGTGGAGGAAGATGCAGTGGGTTATTGGAAACTCTTGGTTGAGGTCTGGAAGAAGCACAGCTTCATTCTTATAGTGGCTGATGGAACTAAGGCGTTGGACAGGGCGATCTCCCTCGCTGAACTTCAAGTAAGAAGGCAAGGATGCTTGGTTCACCTTAAGCGTAACGCGACTAAGGAGGAGAGGGAGGCGTTGAATGTTATCATCTCATCTGCCGAGAGTGGAGAGATTAAGCCGGAGACTTGTCCGAGGCTCTTGAGTTACCTCTCCGCTCCCAAGGAGCTCTGGAGGTGGCTCAAATCCAATAACTTGATCGAGTCCTTCAACTCTCTCTTGGAAAGGCGGAGGTTCGGTAAGTTTCACTCCCCTTGGAGGATACTCCAGATCGCTCGAACCATAGCTAACAACTATAACCTATTAACTTGTTTTCTCGTTACTGTAATAATATTACAATACTCCTCATTCTTCTCGCTTTACCAGAAATATACACAATAATTTCTTCATTGAATTATCCTAATTAATAGAGAATATTACAATTCGCAATGGAAACATGAATCGCCCGGTTCGTAGAAATACGTTTATGAAGTACACTAGGTTTGATGAAAATCTTTAAGCTGCGTTAAAGTAGAACAACTGCTAATTGTAAAATTGTACAATTATTTGTATAATATCTTGTTAATATATATTATATTATTCTTTATATTTGAATATAATGAAGAGTGGTATAATCTGAAACGTTGTAATTATAATAGTTTTTAATTTTACTTAAATCGGAAAACGTCACATGGTAATATTAGCTGGCGCTATGCTTGGAATTTGACCGAAAGATTTATTACTGAACGCCCCTTGTGAGAAAGGGTTTATCTTGTTTTTCTCCTTACTTGCTTATTTATTTTACTCTCGTAATACTTGGTTTTATCCCTCCACTTGATTTACGAGAATCCGCCGTAGGAGTTGCAAAGGGGACTAAAAGGGATTATCAAATTTAGCGGAGAGATGCTGGGTTGAACGAGTACTGCCCTAAACATACCCATTTCCCAGCATCTCCCCAAAATATATTAGACAAAAGAAGATTAGAGAAAAGATCAAAGAGCTGCTAAGGAAGAGGGCCAAAGATTTGAATTATGCTAAGGCTAGAGGAGATAGTGTTATTATAGGGAAAATAAAACATTACCTATAGTTTATGAGCAAACCTAAAATAAGCGTTATAATTACGGCTCACATGCGAGACATGTATATAGACAAAGCGTTTCAAAGTATTTTAAGACAAGAATTTAATAAGAAAAAAATAGAAGTAGTTTTAGTCCATAAATTTCCTTACAATAATAAAATTAAAAATTTAATGGAGAGAGCTAATTTGCTGAATAATTTCGTAGATTACGAAACCAAAAGTGATCCCTTGGCATCTAAAATGAAAGAGGGCATAGAACTAAGTCAGGGTGATATTATTTGTTTTTTGGAGGACGATGATGCATTCGCAACAGAAAAGTCAAACATCGTAACTCAGAAATTCAACGAAATAGAAAATTTAGGATATTTCCATAACGATCATTTTATAATGGATGAGCAAGGATACATATTACATAAATCTTTTATAAACAGACAAAAGAGTGTCATTATAGAAGGTATAAATTCTGAAAATTTTAAGGATCAGTTTAAAAAGCTTTACGAAGCTAAATCTCCCCAATTTAACAGCAGTTCAATCTGTATGAAAAGGGACATTATTAGGGTTGACTGGTTGGAAAAGTTTAGGGGAAGAAGAACAGTAGATGTTTTACTTTTTCTTATGGCAATAGAGTCTAAAACAAGATTATATTTCTCAGACTTAAAACTGACATACTACCGAGTTCATAAAAAGCAATTATCTCCTCATCTACCTAAAGATAATAAGTATCAACTCATACTTGAGTCCATTAGAACTGATGAAGAGTTATTAAGAGAATTTAAGGATATAGAAAGTATGCTCACACAACAAACTAGTCGCGATATACTAAGATTATACTATTATTTGCCCACTAGAATTGCAAGGTTTGGTCTACTTGATATTTCGACTAAGGTAAACAATCTTAAGATAATATCAGATTATATGTATAGATTAATAAGCTACATAGGCCTAAGGGAAGCTATTAAAGTTAATTTTCAGTCTATCGGGTTTCACTATAAGCGATCATTATTTCTATTGTTATATAAGATAATGCATATTTGAAATAATTAGCTATTACTTGATTATCTAAATATATTTTTAGTTATAGTTATACTTCGTTAAGCTCTAAAGGGCAAGATTTATATTTCATGAGCAATATTAAATCGTTATGCCGAAATCCAGAATGCACAGTATAAGGCTCAACAAGAAACAAGAGGAAGAGAGGAGAATTAGCGCTATAAAAGATGTGAGGAACGGGATGAGAGTAAAGGACGTGTCAAGCTTTACTTAGCAGATAATCCTTATAATTCCAGTATCGTCTTTAACTCGAACAGATACGTAGAAGTAGAAACAATAACTTTGGACGAACTTTTATCGTCCTATGATTTGATAGACCTCATTAAAATAGATGTAGAAGGAGCAGAACTAGATGTTATAAAATCTGGTATTAGTCAGCTTCATAAGGTTAAGAAAATCGTAATAGAAGTAAGAAATCAGTATGAAAGCGAGATAGATAGTATCCTCATAAAAGAGGGTTTTAAGAAGCATACTAGAGGATAGGGGTCACGAGAAGAACATATTATATTATGTAGGAGAGTAGTAATTTAGTCTGATTTCGTATCGAAAAGAGTTCAGCTCTTTTCCTACAATTTAAAATTATCTCTTCTGAGTAACCTTCATTATATACCCTCGTTGTTAATTTATAGAATTCCTCCTCATCTGAGGCAAGCCATCCAGTCTGCCCGTCTATAATTGTCTCTGAAGGGCCTCCCGAATACTTAAATGCTATGACTGGAGTTCCAGAAGCCATAGACTCTACTGGAATGTAACCATAATATTCAAAATCTACAGGGTAAAGCGTAGCTAAAGCGGAAGAGTACAGATCCCTTAATTCTTCGTCTGAGACCTCCTCAAGATACTCCGCGTTTGGGATCTTATACCCTATAACTTGGGCGATTCAAGTTTCCATTGCGAATTGAAATATCCTTATATGAATTAGGATAATTCTATGGAGAAATTATTGTATAAATTTCTGATAAAATGAGAAGAATAAGGTACACTATAATATTATTACAGTAATGAGAAAATAGGTTAATAGGTTGTAGTAGAGGGCTATGACACGCGCGATCTGGAGTATCCTCCAAGGGGAGTGAAACTTACCGAACCTCCTCCTCTCCAAGAGGGAGTTGAAAGACTCGATCAAGTTGTTGGATTTGAGCCACTTCCAGAGCTTCTTGCTGGCTTTGAGGTAGCTCAGAAGCGTTGGGCAGGATTCGGACTTAAGCTCTCCGTTTTCAGCTGAGGAGATGATCGCGTTCAAGGCCTCCCTTTCCTCCTTGATCTTGCGTCGTTTGAGGTGGACCAGACAGCCCTGCCTCGCCACATGAAGCTCAGCAAGGGAGATCGCCCTATCCAAGGCCTTGATCCCATCAGCTACTATAAGAATGAAGCTCGACTTCTTCCAGACCTCAACCAAGAGCCTCCAATAAGCCATGGCGTCCTCCTCTACGCTTAAGATTATGTCCAGAACGGCCCTCTTGCCTTCCTCTGTCACGCCAATCGCCGAGAGAATGACTCCCCTTCCCCCCTTTGAGCTTCACGTACTTCCCATCAACTATTATATACTTGAACTCACCGCTCGCTTCGATCTGAGGCATCCAGAGCTTGGCGTTCAACTTACCTCCCTTAACCGAATAGACTAACATCAGAGCCGTGAAGACCTTCCTCTCCTCCTTAAGCAGGGTCTCTTCAACCTTGGTCTTCACCATTCCCTTATCCCCGTAAAGTACAGGTTGCTTCACCGAGATCCACTCCAACTTGTACTTAACCTCCCTCCCAACCATCACTATACGAAAGCCCTTGAGGAACTTGCATCTCGCGTAACCTTTCCTTTTCACCTCCTTACCTCTTTGGTGCTTTGGGCTAGTCTTCTCAGCCTCCTCCAAGGCCATT
Source organism: Saccharolobus shibatae B12 (assembly GCF_019175345.1). NCBI lineage: Archaea > Thermoproteati > Thermoproteota > Thermoprotei > Sulfolobales > Sulfolobaceae > Saccharolobus > Saccharolobus shibatae. The sequence continues at coordinate 1,293,850 of NZ_CP077717.1, forward strand.
TTCTCGATCTCCTTGACCGATTTGTTTAATAATGCGTCTTCAGATAGTATATTGGGGGCGAGTGTGAGGTTTTGTCCGAGCTCCTCCTTCACGGCCTCACTTAGTGGAGTGCCGTAGAGGGCTTTCTCGTCGATAGTTATGAGTTCCATGGTATTACCTCATGCTCGTCCCTTATTAGTGTTACCGAAAATGTAGAATCAATTATTCTTATCTAGTTTTAGAGAAACAAATTGAATTCGCAATGGATCCGTGAATCGCCCGACAAAAAATGTTAGCCTTATTTATGAGCCAAATATGCACATAAATGCTAATATACCTTCAACGATAGATAAGATGAATTTAGCCTTAAGAGCTTTAAGAAAATCAATTTACTGCGAGAATTCACTATCTTTTGATGCATACTGTATTGCTAAAATATGTGGTAAAAAATTAGTAACAACCATGCAAACAGATATTAGAAGTTACATTGATGGCATTAGAATATTTTATAATGGTTTAAAATACCACTTTGAATCACCCTTGTACGCTCTAAAGATTACTTTTACCAATTTTAATATAGTTAAAATAAATAAAATTGTAGAAGATCCTATAATAAAATATCTTTTAATGATCACTCCTGAAATGCGATATTTAAACTTAAATAGCAGTAAAGTGAAAATTCTAAAGATAGGAAATGCATTTAATCCAGAAATCTTGAAATTTAGGACGAACAATAAAGAAGATTATTTAGTATTCTGGGCCCGATTGTATAGTTTAAAGGGTATTCTTGAAATACCTTATATCATGAAAGAGATAGTTAGGATATATGATGTAAAACTGAAATTATCTGGCCAATTCTGGAGCAATATTGAAAAAGAGAGATTCTTTGAATTGATTAAGAAATTGCGCCTCGAAAAAAGCATTGAATATATGGGGTTTCTTCCTGAGGAGGAAAAGTATAAGCTAGTAAGCAAGGCCAAAGCTTTAGTTTATCCAACACATTCTGACTTATTTCCCATAGTTATTCTCGAATCCTTGGCCTTAGGAACACCAATAATCTCATATGATTTGGTAGGCCCTAGAAGCATTTATAATGGACTAGAAGCTGTTAAATTCATAAAAGAATTTGACGTGAAAGGAATGGCAAGAGAAATTTTAAAATTGATCTCTATGAAAGACGAGGATTACTTTAATCTAATATATAATAAAAAGTTAGATAAGTTTCTTGAAATGCATAGCAGTTGGGATAAGGTTGCTGAGGGAAATATCTCAATACTTATTTGAGGTAGGATAAGATACAGTCTTTATCATAATAATCTCAAGAGGCCCCACATGCTTCGCCTCTAACATCCCTGTGGGAACCGAGAATCTGTGGGTGTCAACCGTGTATCCTCTATATGAATCTTGTGATTGTAATACCGTGATTTCCTTGCATAATATCAACTATGTTCAGCCCCTAGAGTATTTGGTTACAACCTCCTACTCGGGGTTTTTGTCCCCTCTTGTTTTCTATGGGCTTCACAGCCAGCCTCCTTGAATGAGGTTTAATCCCCTTATACGCTGTGGGCTTATGTTGTTTTTCTCCTTCCTTGCTTATTTCTTTTTCTCTTGTAATACTTGTTTTTACTCGTTCTCTAGTTTTGCGTGAATCCCCCGTAGGAGTATCACACTCCCCGGTTAATAGAACCTAATATAGGATCCTATATAGGATCCGTGAATCGTCCATAAAATTGGTGAAACATTATTGCTATAGTACTGGCATGCGTATCAACTCCTAAAAATGTATGCTGCAATTATTACCTCCTTGTAGTTTAAATGACAACGATATGTCTAAAAGTCCACAAAAATCTTTACTTATATTCACACAGATAAATTTATCCGTTAATATAAGTATTAAGCTTTATGAAAATAGCACTAATATCTGCCAAATATGACTTTGATGACATCAGTAAAGTAACTGGAATAGGAAGATATGCTAGAATGGTTTACCAAGGTTTAAAAAGAAAAGGAATTGATGTACATACTTATTCATTCTTTGATTATTCATCAGTATCCTCCTTTTTAATTTCTACTATCAACGGATTTTTTTATAACTATTCAAATTACGATATAATTCATTTCCTATCACCTAAACCGTTTATTCCATTGAGAAAAGGTAAAGCAGTATGGATAACTACTGCTCATGATCTCTTCTTTTTACGTTACAAAGAATCTAGAGGAAACTTATTAACGGCAAGGTTTTATATGAGGAGTTTACTGAACTCTGACGTTATTGTAGCAGTTTCCAGCCTTGTAAAAGAAGAAATAGAAAGAACAGATTATGAAGGGAAAATTTTCGTTGTGAATCCAGGCATTGATGAAAGATTTTTTATCATGCCTAAGAGAGAGAAAAACAACAATTTCATCAAACTAGGTTATATAGGAAGGCTCGATCATGAGAGGAAAAATGTAATAAGAGGAATAAGAGTTTTCAAGAAGATTAAAGATAAGAATATAATATTTGAATTATGGGGAGATTATAATATGAAAAGTGACATTTTTAAACAGATATTAAGAGAAAGTAAAAATGATAGTAGGATTAAGATTATGGGGCCTGCGCCGGATGACAAATTAATGGAAATTTACGATTCATTCGATTTTCTATTTTTACCTACGAAAAAAGAAGGGTTCGGATTTCCCATAGTAGAGGCTTACGCTAGGGGAGTTCCAGTTATTGTATTCAACGATGCGAAAATTCCTCAAGAGGTTTGTAAATATTGCATAAGAATTGAAGATGAGCTACCTAATTTAAGAGAACTAAATATCGACACTTATACAATTAGAGAATATGCAAAGAATTTCTCATTAGATAGAATGATAGAAAAACTTTTTGAGATATATAATAAATTGATAAATAATTAATTTTCAATCCAAAACTAAAACTCTCTTATCCATATTGGTAGACCCAAAAATCACCTCCTTAACAATAAATCTATAGTATTAATAAGCATTTATACAAGTTTAAATAGAGAATTTTCTAGATTGAATAAATCATTAAGAAACAAAAGAATAAGCAATAATCTAAACTCTTCCCTCCTCACCACACCCTTAAACACTAGTATTTTGGAAAAGTTCTTAGACTATGATTTAGTGGTACATCCTTAGTCGAGAGACTGTCCCGAACGCAAATAATTGAATAAAAATATAAAAAGAGAAATATTGTATTACGAACTATGAGGAATGAAATGCAATTTTATCTTTCAATATAACGTGAGATTAAACTTATACTGTAAGAGAAAATAACCAGTAGTAGAGAAAAACAGAATTTTCCACATAATCCACACTACCTCGATCAACTCGCGCGGTACAAAGTTAGTGGGCTAACTGACTCTCGGGAACCCGCGACAGCACTGAGGCATAGATCGAGGAGTTATAGATCAACGCAATGACGTAAACGAAAAGCTCCACCATCTCCTTGTCTGCTGCATAAGGCCTCCAATACCTTTTCAAGAAAATCCCGAAGAACTCCACATAACGCCTAAAACTAGGAAAACCTATCAACCAAGTAGAGGACATCTATATAGGTTTTATTAGCCAAGGAGAGTAATACTCTCCATGGCTGGGGAAACATGGTCGAGAAGGGAACTGAAGCTAAGTCTTCGAGTGAGGGCGTGACAAACCCCTACCGTCGGACTGAACATTGTGATATTATTCACGGATATAGACACTACATGCTACGCCTCTAACAAACCTACTGGGATAACGAGTCCAGCACATCACCCATATCAACGTCCTCAATGTTAACGTCCTTCCCCCTAGGGGCCCTAAAACTCTTCTTAACATCGCCCTTGTTTATAAATTAGAAGATTTTTAAAAGACTCTACAAGATTCATAATATAATGGTAGACAAGGCAGAGACACGTTTACTATTTAAACATATTGATATTTTAATTTTAATAATTCTTGATTTATTGCTAGCTATTGATTTCACCAGATTAGGGAATATTTATAATATAGATAACCCTATATTTCCATATTTAAATCCTATAACAGCTTATAAATATTTGCTTTTATCGCTATATGGGTACAATCCATGGTTAGGTACCATATCGCAATTCTATTTAGGAACTTTTTTAGTAAATTTTCCTATTTTTATATTCTCAAATCTACCTCTTTCTGGAACTTTTTTCGATTTTTCTTTATTACTATTAGGATCCCTCCCATTATATAAGTTGACAAGGGAAATGCTACCCCATGATAATACCCTCATTACCATATTAGCAGGTTATGCAAGTGTGTTATTTTTTGCTCTAAATCCTCAAGGCGCAGGAGGATTAAACAGCTCAATGTTAACTTCAGTTTATACTTATGCTTTTCTACCACTTTTATTATATTCTATTAGAAAATTCTTCCTATCTGATAATTTTTCACAATCTGTATTCTGGTTATTAATTATGATCCCAATATTCTTTATGGAATATTATTACTCAATTCCAGTATATACTTTACCATTAGCTATTCTTCTTTTCACTTTCTTCGTCTTCTATGGAATAAAATCTCTCTTATCTCATCATTACTTTAGAGTCATTTTATTGTTATCCCTTATTGGAGGATATTTATATCTAAAAATCGGAGAAATGATATCCATCTATCAAAGCTTTACTAATCCCGGATTTATTAAAATTTCATACTACTATTGGGTTACTAATGCGCAAGCAGAAAGCCTATCTCTAACGTTAAGAGGTCTAAATGCCAACTTTGGTATTCCACCTGCTAACATATATTATTTTAGTTTAATTTTAGCAATAATTTACTTATTCATACCTATAAATAGAGAAACAAGAAAAAGAGGAGAAGCTCTCTTCATGCTGTCAGAGTTTCTTTTATTCACATTTTTATACTCTATGCCTAACGTTCCCTTTTCTTCATTTTGGGAGAAATTATTTTTCGAATTTCCTATAATGACTGATTTAAGAACTCAGTATGTTTTAATAACTCCTTTCCAAGGATTATTAATGTCCATAGCCTTTGGTCTGGGTTCTTATGGATTTATTAAGAGTTTAAGTTACAAGAAAATAGGAAAAATTGTATCTCTTATTTTGGTATTTATTTCAATAATAGGAGTTTCATTTAGCATTCTAGCTTATGGTCCCAGTGGTATTGTTCATGTCCCACAAGAATTTTTAAATACAGTTAATTTTATAAATAGTCATTCGTCTTATAACTTAACTGTTTTAATCTTACCTATATTTGGGACGGAAGATAGCCAAAGTTGGTATCACGGACCCAGCTTATTCCCTCTCTTTCTAAAACCTTTACCTATACTTGGCGGCTATTACTATAGCGTATCAAGTGAAATGTTCAACACTATAAACGGTGTATATTATCATATTTATGAAGAAAATACTTCCTCTAAATCTATGAACTACGTAAAGAATTTCTTTTATTTATTTAACGTTAGATATATAATAGTGGAAAAAACAGCAGTTAAATTCGGGCCTTTAGTTATATTTTCTCCGTATGGCTCATACTCATATAGTAGCTTGAAAGAAGGTATTCAGAACTTTACTAAATTAAATGTACTAAAACTTTCTTACAACAACTCACTGTATTTCGTGTATTCTACTGACATTAATTCGTCTTTAGGGCTTATATCATTTGAAAATTATTCCATAACATATATACTGAATTCAAGTAACATAACCAGATTGCTCATACCTATTCAAGTAATATATATATCACCTGCAGAATATATTCTTAAATTAGAGAATATAACCAACTCAACGTTATATCTTTATCTTATGATACCTTATTCCGAAGGATGGAATATAACTGGAGCTAAGGTAATTTCTCATTCAAATTATTATGGATATAATCTATTTAAGATAGAAACAGAAAATAAAACAATGCATCTCATAAATTCTGAGGTTATTGAATCTATACCGATAGGAGTAAAAAGTGTAGGTTTAGAACTAGTTTTACCGTTTATTTTAGCGGTAATAGTCAGAAGCAAGATAGGAAAACTAATAGGCAGTAAAATTAGGCTTAGATTACTTAGATACTTTTAGGCATAAGTGCAAAATCCTTGACCTTTTTGTAAAAGGTGATATCTAGTATTTACCAAAGAGAATGGTTCAAGCACAAATAATTGAATAAATATAATGTGATAGAAATAAAGTGTTTAGATTTCTTACGAATTAGCAGTTGTTCTACTTTTCCTCGGTAATACAAGATTTTCAGTACTACCGATAAAGTTTTTAGTCTAGCGTTTGGTTGATTGAAAAGTGTGAAGTCCGAGAAAAAGCTGGACATTGCAAGGAACGAGTTCATTAAGTCCTTCAATTACCTGGTTGGAATAATGAGGATGAACGGGTTGAGCAGAAAGGTCGCAGTAAGTTTATCACTCATGGCCTTGATAGGAGGGGGAGCCAGCATCAGAAACGCATCCATCACGCTCGGGTTGAACTACGCCAACTTGTTAAAAGCACTGGAGAACTTGGAGAACGCTTGGAGGGACTACCTTGAGGCGTTAAGCAAAGTAATAGTTGGACCCGTAGTGGTGATAGTTGACGACACATTTGACCACAAACTCTATTCCAGAGTAGAGGGAGTAGCCAGCAGATACGGGAACTACTTCGCGTGGTGTTCCGTGCATAAGAGGTTCGAGCCTGGCATACAAGTCCTCACAATAGCCTTATACGACTTAGCTACAGGGAAGAGCTATCTGGTCGGCGCGTTCCCCTACGCCACGAGAAAGATGTGGGAGAGCGGGATGGTGAACGAGTTCAAGACCAAGATTGAAATGTCTGCGGAAATTATCGAGATCCTCAAAAGGCGCTTCTCTGTATGCAGAATCGTTTTCGACTCTTGGTATTGGTCGGAGAAGCTGGTGAAGGGTAGTGTGGTTTCTGAGTTGAAGTCTAATAGGAGGCTTCTAAGGGTTAGGTCTTTGAAGGGAGAGAAGACGTTGGGGGTGGAGGGTCACCCCCACGTCGGAGATCTCCCTCCAGGGTCTTACTTGGCCGACTTGACCCTAGGAGATCGAGTTATTACAGTAAAATTGTTAATACTGGTATATAAAGGTAACAGGCTGAACTTGTACGCCACTGACCTTAACTTGAGCGATGAGGAGATAGAGATGACTTGGAAGATTAGGTGGGAGATAGAGAAGTTACACAGGAACGTCAAGACCTTGAGCGTGCAAGATACCTCTTTTCTCAAAAGGAGAAGGCTTCAAGGTTATCTGTTCCTCTTTGTGATGGTGGTCAACGCGGCCAGAGACTTGGTCAGTTCCCTTAACCGGAAGAGTGTGGAGGAACTTCTCCGGTTCGTTGAAATACGTTTATGAAGTACACTAGGTTTGATGAAAATCTTTAAACTGCGTTAAAGTAGAACAACTGCTAATCCAGAAAGACACCCTTCCTCCCCAAAAGAAAGAGTACTGCTTGAACGAGTCCCCAGCTGGTCCCCTTAGTCGGCTTTATCCTACTCAACAATCGTTTATCCTTGTGGTACTGGGGTATGGCGTGAAAGTCTATACTCTTCTATCCCTCGTCTCCCTCAATACTTTCTTTCCCAGTTTCTTCAAGATCGTTCTCACGTCCTCAATGTCGATACGGTTCAAGGTCCTCAAGGCTCTCCTCCCCTCGTTTCCCAGTCTGCTCAAGTAACTTCCTCTTGCCTCAAGTAGGGACTTGAGGAGTTCTTTGGGGAAAAGTATTATAGGGAGGACTGAATAGATTATCTTGAGGGCGGACCTGGCGAAGTCTCTATTGGGCTTCGCCAGTTTTGGTTTGTTATTGCATTTCATATGTTTAGGTCCGCCCTCGCTTATACAATCTTTTCTACAAAAAATTAGCGTCTACTAGACTTTTTTGTATTTCGTTCATCTCATTTTTTACGCGAGAAAAGAGATTCCCATACTGACGTCATATATGCCCTCACAAAATTACGCAGAAGAAGCTGTTTATCTTTTAGAACATAACACAACTTTATTATCTTATTTGCTGGCTTTTTCCGGAATAAAATATATAGTTGTAACCAATTATATTTATAATACTACATGGCCTCATGCTTATGGAGAACCATATCTATCTAACTGGGGATATAACTATTTTATAACAGGTTCTCCCGCTATTGTTAATAACTTACTTAATAATTCTTTGTCGTTCAAAGAAATCTTTCAGATTCCTAATGTGACTATTTATAATAATATAAATTCCAAATATCCTTTCACTATAATTCCTTTTGAACTATCTAATCCAAGTAATATATCTTTAGAAGAAATTATAAATGCTATAAATTATACAAACAACCTAGATGCTTCCATTATTACTCACGATGATTACATACATATAAATATATCAAGTCCCAAAGAGAAAAAAACATATTATATTGTTATGGATTTTATGTATAACAAGAACTGGAAATTAATCTGTGGAAACAAAGTAATTGACGGTATACGAGGCCCTTTTGGTCTTCAAGCATTTAATGTATCAGATTGTAATAGCTTGAACGTTACTTTGTATTTTAATGGAGCAGATACATATAAATATCTTAATTATACTTCTATCACTATTTATATTATAATCAGCATAATTGTTTTTATAATCATACTAGAGGATAAGATTAAAGAAAGGTCTTAATAATATCTATTTCATTTGAAACAACTTTATCCCAATTGCTGTGATCTTCCAAAAATTTTTTAGTTTTGTCATCAAATAGATATTCTAAATCTCCTTCCTTTAATTTTTTTATAGTATCTAATAGTTCTTTTTCATTATTAATGAAAATTATAGGCTTTACATCTCTATATATTTCTTCTAAATCGTTATGTCTAAACATTATTACCGGCACCTTATTAGCAATTAATTCTAAGGTGGTAAAGCTATAGGTCTCTCTATATGAAAAATTAATACCAATTTTACTGGTTCTAATGTAATTTATTACTTCATCATTATTAATTTTACCAAATATTTGAATTTTGATTAAATCATTATTTTTAACTATATTATTAATTTTGCTACGAAACTCTTTAGTCATTTCTCCTATTAATTTGATATTTATATTAATATTTTCCTTTTTTAGTAGTTTCAAAAATCTTACAAGCCTACAAACTCCCTTAAAGGGTGTGAATGCTGTAGATATAGACACTATACCATCTCTAGCGGCATTTTTGTTATCTTTAGGCAATTTTATAGCTATACCTGGATATAATCTTTTTGTGTAGATATCATATTTAACAATATTATAACGCTTTAGGGAATTAGGATTTATATATATAGCAAATTTAAACTTCTTTCTAGAAAGAATCCGTCTAAGATAGTTACTTATAAATAATCTTTCAAGAAGTTTTTTTCTAACATATAAGGGATTCAAGCAATTATGGGTAGACAATACATATTTAATTTCATCAAAGTAACTCCCTTCTAACCAAGATCCATGAATAAGAAAGCCTCTAATTTTCGCTTTTATTTTAGTTGCTAAATCTAGATCTGTAGGTATTTCACTAGTTACGTAAATTAAATCGAATTCATGTCTTTCCAATTCTTTAGCGATTCTGTTTATTGCATCTAAATGGAGAATAGATTTAATATTAAGGCTCTTATATAATGATATATTTATGGGTATTTCTAGGTTATGCTGAGATGCAAAATTGTATAATTTATCTATATATTTATCATCATTTTCTATATGAAAAGAACTTCCTAAAATGCTGGGGATATAATATGCTTTATCAAAATATGAACTAACCTTTGATACAAACACAGTGCTTCTCGTAGAACCTCCAGAAATGTCTTTGCCTTGATAATATTCTGGGTAAACATCACCTATGATTAAAACCCTCATGACTTACAACATACAAGTTAAAGTAAAATAAATTCTTTTACTTTTATTGACCAAAAACAAGGCTAATTATACTGACGCTTAATAGTCGTTACTAAAAATTTTAAAGATAATGTTACGAGAGAGTCTGGGACAAATTAGTCTAATGGGCTCTAAATTTATATAACATTTCAAGATTTTTAATCTAACGCTTTAGACCACAGTAGGTCGTGAATCGCGACCCTAGCTAAGACCGTCAAGTGAATCCTCTCTTCCCTAACCTTATTTATGATCCACCCAGTCCTCCTCCTACGGGGAATTCACGCAAAACTAGAGAACGAGTAAAAACAAGTATTACAAGAGAAAAAGAAATAAGCAAGGAAGGAGAAAAACAACATAAGCCCATGTCCTCCAAGGGGATAAAAACCCCATGATATAGGCTGGCTGTGAAGCCCCTAGAAAACAAGAGGGGACAAAACCCCGAGTAGGAGTGTGCAAATAAATTTTTCTAGGGGCTGAAGGCAGTTAATATTATGCAAGAAAAACGAGGTATTATGATGATAAAGAATATCTCGCATACACGAGCAATATTCTATCATGGAAAGTGAGATTAAAACAAGGGGTTTCGCAATAGACGTTTCAAGGGATAAGTTGACGGTAGTGAAAGCTGAACTTGTAACAACGCAAGAGAAAGGGGGAGTAGAGGTTAACGAGGTGAGGGAATTCAAGTACGACAACGAGGGAATAGAAGAGCTAATTCCTTGGCGAATACAAGGAAGGGATAATGGAGGCAACCGGACCGTACTTCTTCTACCTACACGAAGAACTAACAAAAAAGGGATTCAAGGTAATAGTAATAAATCCCTTACACTTGAAGGAAGTATTCGGAAAGAAGACCGACAAGTTAGATGCACAAAGACTGGCAAAAGCCTTCATACTGGGAGTAGTTAAGGGGTCATACATACCGACCGGGGAAATAAGGGAATTGAGGGGGTTAACGAGGTATAGGGAGAGCTTGATGAGAAAGATAACGCAAGTAAAGAACAAGATAAGGAAGTTCTTGGAGATAGGATACAAGATAGAGCCCTTTGATAAGAGGGGAATGTTGTTGGAGAAGTTAAGTAGGGGAGAAGGGCTGAGTGAGGAGGAAAAGGACGAGTTGAAGGAGAAGTTAGGGAGAAATTTGAATGATGAGAAGTTGGCTTTGAAGCAGCTGGTAGACTTACTAAAGAGCTTGGAGGCTATGGTTAAGGAGGTTGAGGACATGATAGTTTCTAAGATTCCTCAGCCTGTGGTCGAGTTGAGCCCGGGAGTTGGTTTGATTAGTGTAACGATTTACGCTGAGTTCGGTGATGTTTCTCGTTTTCTCAACTCCAAGGCTGCTAGGGCTTATGCGGGTTTTGCTCCTAGGACTAAGCAGAGTGGTGAGAGCGAGTCTCACTCGGGTATGATTAGGGGTAATAAGTATTTGCGTAGGGCTTTTTTCCTGGTTGCTAGGGTAGGAAGTCTGAGCGTTTCAAGGAGTTTTACGATAGGCTTGTCTCTAAGTGGAAGAGTGCTACTAAACTTGTGCTCTTGGTGGGAAGCTTGCTTGTATTTGTTATCACGTTATAAAGGATGGTGTTTACAAGGGCGATGTTAAGAAGAGTTTTAGGGCCCCTAGGGGGAAGGACGTTAACGTTCAAGATGTTGATGTGGGTGATGCGCTGGACTCGTTGTCCCAGTAGGTTTGTTAGAGGCGTAGCATGTAGTGCCTATATAGGTTAAGGGTGTTGGTAGTGCTAGACTTCCGGTTGAGGGTAGGCACTACATGCTTCGCCTCTAACAAAGGTGGGGAATCGAGAATTTGCAGGCTTTAACCCTGTGTTCCTATATATTCTTTATCATAATACCTTGTTTTTCTTGTATAATATTAACTACCTTCAGCCCCTAGAATAACTTGGTTACAACCTCCTACACGGGGTCTGATCCCCTATATAGCATTCTTGAATCATCCTAAAAATAACAAGAAATGCTTATATCCACTTTTACATTCATCTAATTAATGAAATTTCTTATAACGGGAGGAGCAGGATTCCTCGGCTCTCATCTAATTGAACATTTAGATGGAGAAATTACGCTAGTTGATGATTTATCTACAGCAAAATACGAATTGCCGAAGAAAGTCAAATTCATCAGACAGAAAATAGAAAATTTTCATACTGACGAGAAGTTCGACTATGTAATTCATTTAGCTGCAAGACCCTCACCGGAAGATTACACTCAACATCCCGTTGAAACCATATTATCGAATTCACTCGGAACATATAATGCCTTAGAAATAGCTAGGAAAAGCGATGCCGTATTTTTATACACATCCTCTTCAGAAATTTACGGTAATGCAGAAATCATTCCAACACCAGAGGATTATTGGGGAAAAGTAAACCCCATAGGAGTTAGAAGCTGTTACGACGAGAGTAAAAGATTCTCCGAAGCACTAATCATGGCATACTACAGAGAATACGGTTTAGATACAAGAATACAGAGACCCTTTAACGTATATGGGCCAAGACTAAGAGAAGACGGAAGTTATGGTAGAGTAATTTCACGCTTTATTTACCAAGCATTAAAGGGAGAAGATTTGACAATTTTCGGAGACGGGAATCAGACTAGAGCATTCCTTTACGTGGATGATTGGATTGAAGCAACTCTAAAAATCCTATTCATGAATGGATTAAAAGGCGAGGTAATCAATATAGGTTCCGATAAAGAAACTAGAATAATAGACCTCGCAAACCTCATCATACAACTTACAAATAGTAAATCCAAAATCAAACTCTTACCACCCAGACAAGACGACCCACCAAGAAGAGCAGCAGATATAAGCAAGGCAAAGAAATTGTTAAACTGGGAACCCAAAACATCACTGGAAGAAGGCTTAAAGAAGACCATCGACTGGTTCAAGAGCGTGATGAAATGAAAATCGGCATAGTAGGTCTGGGTTACGTTGGATTAGTAACAGCAGCAGTTCTTGCGGATCAAGGACATTACGTGGCAGGGGTAGACATAGATGAGAATAAGGTAAAGGGGTTGAACTGCAACAGACTTCCCATATACGAGCCTGGACTCGATGAGTTAATAGCTAAAAATAGAGATCGCCTACACTTCACTAACAGATACGATGAAGTATCTGAGGTTGAGCTCGCTTTCATAACAGTCTCCACTCCCACCATAAACGGGAGAATTAACCTGGACTACGTATTTTTAGCAGCTAAATCTCTTCGTATCATACCTAAGGATTCCGTAATAGTCGTTAAGAGCACTGTAGTTCCCGGTACTTCAAGGAAAGTTAGGGAGATATCCGAGAGGGAAGTTGTTTCGAACCCCGAGTTCTTGAAGGAAGGATCTGCAATCCAAGATACGTTAAAGCCGGATAGGATAGTTATAGGGAGTGAGAGTAAAGAGGCAGGTGATTTAGTAGAAGAGTTGTGGAGATTTACCGGTTCTCCTATTTTTAGGACGACGCTGGAGGAGGCTGAAATGATAAAGTATGCTGCGAACTCCTTTTTGGCACTTAAAATCTCGTTTATAAACGAGATTGCAAACCTTTGTGAGAAGTTACCGGGCTGTGATGCTAAGGTTGTTGCAAAGGTTATTGGTATGGATAAGAGGATATCCCCCTATTTCCTTGACCTAGGTTTGGGATGGGGTGGTTCTTGTTTCCCTAAGGATACTCAAGCCTTTGTATCATTTGCTAAGGACATGGGGGAGAGGTTGAGGACGGTGGAGGCTGCAATTGAGGTTAATAGTGAAAGGGCTGTAAGGGCTGTGAATTTGCTGAAGGGATTGATGGGTTCGCTAATGGGGAGGAGGGTGTGTGTTTTGGGTGTAGCGTTTAAGCCCAATACTGATGATACTAGAGAAAGTATGGCGATAAAGGTGATTAAGAAATTACTGGAGGAGGGTGCTGTGGTAATGGCTTATGATCCAAAGGCGAGGACTGATCTTGTTAATATGCTTCCATCAAAGGAGGAGTGTATAAGGGAGGCTGAGGGGGTTGTAGTTGCTACGGAGTGGGGTGAGTTTTACGGTATTGAGGATCTTTTAAAGAATAAATACGTGGTTGATGGTAGGAGGGTTTTGAGGAAGGAGTTGATGGATGGGAGGTATTTTAGGGCTATAGGGTTGGGGTATTGATGCAGGCTATAATAACTGCCGGTGGGTTGGGGACTAGGATGTTGCCTATTAGTAAGGAGATTCCTAAGGAGATGTTGCCCGTTCCGGTTAACGGGGAGTTAAAGCCCATTATTCAAGTTATATTTGAGCAGCTTTACGATCAGGGGGTAAGGGAGTTCATCGTGGTGGTTAGTAGGAGTAAGAGGGTTATAGAGGATTATTTTACTCCGGATTACGATTTCTTGGATTATTTGGAGAGGGAGGGTAAGTTGAAACAGGCTAGTAGTTTAAGGGGTTTTTATGAGAGGGTTGAGGGGAGTAATATTGTGTTTTTGACTCAATATAGGCAGAGGGGGTTTGGTGAGGCGGTGTTGAGGACTGAGCCTTATGTTGGGGGTTCGTTTCTTGTTGTGGCTGCGGATACGTTGGTATTTGATCTTGACATTGGTCGTATGTCTACTAATTCGTTTCTGGTTACTGAGGTTGAGGATCCTAGACCTTACGGTGTGGTAATTACTGATGGTGAGGGTAATGTGATTGATGTTGAGGAGAAGCCTCAATTTCCGAGGTCTAATCTCATCATAATTCCTTATTATGTGTTTGATGAGAGAATTTTTCAAGCGTTAAAAAGGGTGCATTTTGAGAGGGAGTTGCAACTTACTGACGGTATAAGAAACTTAATAAGGGAAGGAGTGGTTTTCAAGGCCATAAGAGTAAAGGATACGTACGATCTGGGTAATTTTGAAGGATATGTCAACTATCTAAGAAGGTATACAAAATGAAAATAACGATAATAGGAGCTGAAGGTAAATATAATGCTGAGTATTTCTTTATTAAAGCCTTTAAAAGATTGGGTTATGAAGTTAACTTCATAGATCAGTATGAGGGTATAAGGAGAAAGACTTTAATAAGATTATTATCTACTAGATTATCTATTTTCAGAAAATTTTTGAACAATATAAGAATAAATAAAATCATTAGAAATATGGATCTTGGAAATTCTGATATAATCTTAGTATTTAAAGGCGAACTTTTAACTGAAAGTAGTCTTAAAATTCTTTCAGATTACAATGTATATTTATTTTATCCAGATACCTTCAGATTTGGATTAATTCTAAAAGATCGTTTACAATATTTTAACGGTGTGATAGTCACGACTCTCCATAAGATATTTTACGAGAAATTAGGTGCTAAGAGAGTAATTAGTATCTGGTGGGCATGTGATCCTGAAGTACACAGAAAATTAAATGAGGAAAAGATATATGATGTGTCATTTGTCGGTACGTTCTATCCGAATAGATGGCTAACTTTAAGTAAAGTTAAAAGAAAGCCACATGTTTTTGGTAATTTTTGGTACCTAAAAGCTGGTTATCATCATCCTCCAGTGTATGGAGAAGATTATATAAAAATTATAAATCAAACAAAGATTAATCTTAATATTCATCATCCTAGCGACTTGAAAGCAGAAGCGCCTAATATGAGGGTTTTTGAAGTGGCTGGTTCATCGGGATTCATATTAACGGAAAGAATGAGCATTCTAAGGAATATTTTTAAGAATATAGAAACATATTCTGATTTAGATGAACTTAATGAAAAGATAGAGTATTATGTTAATGATGATAAAGTTAGAGAAGAAGTTGGTTATAGTCTTCGTCAGCAGTGTATAGACAAGCATACTTATATCCATAGAGTCGAAAGAATACTTAAGGAAATTTAAAACCTTTAATATTTTCATTTTTATTGAAATATTCATAGCGTATTTTTCTTAAAAGATAAATGATAGGATAAATAATTTGATGGTCAGATTTATTACAAGATTAGTATTTTTCAATCATGTGCTATCCCTTAGCGATGAACCCAACTACGTTAAGTACTTATCGGAAAATCATTATAATTTCATAGTTCTCATAAATAATGAGTAAGAATATATACGATTTTCGAATATAGATATAAATGAATTGAATTTATATTAAATAATTAAATTAAAATTTTTATTTATTTTATTATAAAATTTAATAAGCGAAAGGCCAAATATATCTAAATTTTTAAATTTTAATATACATTGACTCTGGGACAAAAAACCTTAGATACCCCTTGTTTTGTATTATGAACACATGAATAAGAAGTTAACTCAGAAGGATTTCGACAACTTCAAGGAGTCAATAGAGGACTTGATCAAGCTGTACAAGGAAAGTAGGCTCAGTAAGATGAAGAACACTAAGGAGAGCGAAGAGGAGAGGTTAGATTAAGAAGCTTCGGTCAAGAGTTAAGAAAGGACATAGATGAAGCAGCGAAGTTCGTGAAAATCAAGGAAGAACAAGGGAGGAAGAGCAAGCTAACCCCACAAGAGAAGGCGTACATACTGATAATCAAGGAATACCTAGGATTATCCAACAGGGAAACCGCAGAACTTGCATCACTACTGAACCTAACGAAGGAGGAGATAAGCTACAAGACCGTAGAGAGACTATACTCCCACCCTCACGTCTTCGTCATCCTCTACAACCTGCTCTCAAAGATCGTTGGTGGCCTTAAGGTGGACGCGGTCATAGACGGGCTATTCCCTAGTAGTGACCAAGCATTATAGGACTGAAAGGGAGAAGTCCGGGGAAGGGGTGAAGGAGGTGAAGGATTTCGTGTACTCCTTCTTCATCTTTGACTTAGGCAGTAACTTGATTGTGGCTTACGGTTATTCGCTTAAGAGTGAGAGGGAGGCTTATGAGATGGCCCTTGGAGTTCTGAGGGATCTTGGTGTGGAAGTGGACTCCTTGAGGGCTGATAAGTACTACGGTAAGTCTACGCTGGATGACTTCCCTGATTCCGAGGTTTACTTGATACCTAAGTCTAATGCCACGATTAAGGGAGGGAAGAGGTGGAGGGAGATGGTATTGAGGTTCATGAGGAACCCGCTGGAGTATTTGGAGGAGTATTTTAAGCGTGAGAGGGCGGAGTCTCTGATCTCCTCCATCAAAAGGAGGACAGGGTGGATCATAAATAAGGTTAGGGAAGAGAGGATTCACTTGACGGTCTTAGCTAGGGTCGCGATTCACGACCTACTGTGGTCTAAAGCGTTAGATTAAAAATCTTGAAATGCTATATAAATTTAGAAACCCATTAGACTAATTTGTCCCAGACTCGTATACATTAAAGCGTTAAAGATGATTGACTTCAGAGAAATTTAAATTAGATTTCAAATTGACTAAATCGTTATTTTTATTGACAGTGCAGTTATTAAATTATAAATTATCATATGAAAGAGCCCATCTCTTAGAGAGTATGAAATAAAAATTTACCTTTTAAAGACATGATTCATAGCCAAATGACAGTATTTTTCTTGAAATTTTATAGGCTAGTGGTAGCAAATGGAACTGTGAATAACCTCAAATCATCAAAGATTTAATGATAAAGGTTTCTCCTTTTACAGCTTACTTTCTATATGCAGTCTTGAAGTTTCTCTGCAATTTAAAAAAAATAAAATTACATTAGAATAGCAGTTGTTCTACTTTAACGTAGCTTAAAGATTTTCATTAAACCTAGTGAATCGTCTAAACATATATCAGTTTACTTGAGGAATTCCTCCTCATATTTTTAATTCACTAAACACTAAACTAAAAACTTTATCGGTAGTGCCGGGAATTTTGTATTACCGAGGAAAATTAGAACAACTGCTATTATCAAATATAAATCTTGCCCTTTAATGTCTGACCAAGTAAAATTTAATACTAGCGATTTTAAAGCGAATATAAATAAAGTGTTTATTAGCTAAATTTTCTATATCTAAGAAGCTTAATCTTAATATTTGTTCTTAATAGATATTCTTATCAATTTATAAATAAAGGCACTATGCACTCTTTTTACGAAAAATAGTAAAGTTTAAGTAAAACTTAACGTATCGTAATATAAAATTCCGTCACGCCTTTTTCTCTGGAGTTCCCGCAAGTACAAGCTTTATGAACGCCCTTCCGTTAGAGTTTTCAACTATCTTATGAGCTGTAGTGAGTTGAAACGTTATTCTAGTAATATGATAAACTGACAGAATTAAATCTTGTAAGTTCTGGTCATTCTCTAGATCAGTTATCTTTAAGCCGAGTTCCTTTAACTTATCCCTACTTATAGGAGTTGCATGTGATTTCAACTCTTTATGATCGCTTAAATAATTTACAATCCTTTCAGCCTTTTTCTCTGCATCGGCATCTCCCTTAAACATATATTTTACTAACCATTCCCTTCCCAACTTTTTAGTTAATTCTAATGCGTTTCTTGCCTCTTCAAGTATAGCAGGAGGATATTGCTGGATTTTAGGTGCCCAGACTAGTAAACTGTCTCTGTCCTTTTTAACTTCTTCCTTAGCTCTCTCAAACTCCTCTAATATTGACTGAGCTGAAATTGACACCTGACCATAAGGCATAGTAACAACAAACTGAGGATCTATAGGACCTAGATTAGAGTGTTTCCCCATTATTACCTCATCTGAGGCTAAAGCAAATAATGTCGCTGCAGACATCGCTGCATCTGGTACAACTACAGTAATTCTATCGAATTTCTGTCTTAAATATTCTATAATACTCTGTGTTGCCTCAATTTGACCACCGGGACTATGGATTATAAACATTAATTCTTTACTCCTCAATCCGTAGACCGTTTCCATAAATGCTTGTTTGTCAGCCCAAATAATTTGAACGTCAATAGGGCTTGCTATAGGTTATCCATCCATCTCGTAGCATAGAGAATGACAGGTTTTTGTAAATAGTTGGACAGCTCTTTTAAATACCTTCTTCTAACATTATCTAACGCGTTAGGATCGCTTTTTCTTAAATTTGATACTTCAGATAAAATTTCAGACCATGTGGGCAAAAAATACACCTTAAATTATTGAGGAGGTAGAAGGAACTATTTTAACCTCTTTAAAAGAAGAATAGATCTGATTTACTTTCTCCATGTATTTGTTATAAACCTCAAGAAGTTCTAGTAAATCGTTAATATACACAGTGGCATTTTTATCAAGCTTTTCCACATCCTCACGGGTCATTTTTCATCAAGTATATATTTAGTGAGAATAAAATAAGTTTAACTAGAATAATCTGTTAGAACGTATATAGATGTATTACATACTATCATATATGAATATTATGAAAATAATTAGGCAACGTTATTTTAAAACTTTCCTTTAATTCTGCTTTGTAGGTTACTTCAATTTTTATCAAAGCCACCGTGGAGCTTACTTTTAAATCAACGCTTGAATTTAAGGAAAATCGATGAGCTCAACATCTAAGGAAAATGAACTAGTCCACAAAGCACTCTTTCTCATAACCCTTAATAATCTTCATATTAAAATCAAGTAATACTTTATTACAGTTTTTCATGGGATATTACAGCTTATAGAAACAAAAATTATTAATCGTACAATGGTAAAGAACATTCATGAAATTTCTTGAAAGAGAAGAGGGACTGATATGTCTATATTTCAATCCTATGGAGGAATTAACTGATTTGCAATATCTTAGATTAGCAAAGACTTTTCTTAACGCATATCTTAGACAAACGGAAATCTTTCGAGGGGAGTCTCCATCGCGTTATCCCAGTATAGAATATACTCTTGCAGAAATGCTATCGTATATTCATGATAAATGCGTTAGAAGATGGAAAATAGAAAAAGCAGAGATGAAAAATGAACAGCTAAAGAAAAACGAATATCTAAATATATCTTCAATAATACCCTCCATGATTAACTTTAATGCTTCTTTGCTTGATTTCTTAGAGTCACTTAGGCTGGGGTATATGTATGATGCAATAATAAAAGTTGCTGCAGAGTCGGTCTATTTCATAATTTCAAGGTTTATGCTAAGACAGCTTAACGGTATTTTTAGATATCCTAAAAAGGAAGAGTTCTCAGAATATTTGAGAAATAACGTAAAAAATGTGGATGAATTCTTGTTAAAAATTCAGAAATATGTAAGTAGTGTCGAAATATGGCAATTCATTAATAATCCAATCAGTATTGATGAAACATACGTAAAAGATTTAGCAAAAAACTTAAAGAAAATTAGAGAAAAATATTTTAAAACAACAATAAAGTAAAATGTAAAGAGGCATTGGGGAGCTCCCCAAGCAAATGAATATTTATTTTTATGTTTTTAAATATTAGGTATGAGACTCAAGATTACATCTCTTGGACCAATTACGGAGAGGAGCGAAATTGAACTTGGCGATCTGACAGTATTTTTCGGTCCGCCTAATTCTGGGAAGTCGACTGCTTTAAAGGCAATATATTATTCACTACATCCTCTACTTAGTAACGAGATGAAAGATACATTTGTTAATTTAGGAAGTCTGAAGCTCGAATACGTGACAAAAGATAATATATACGAGTTTAAGTTTCACCCTTCAACTGATTACCTTAAGGACTTACTTCCAGAAGGCGAATTCTCTGCAGACCCTTTATTTGTAAAGTTTGTAGAAGAGAACTCTCTCTTTGAGAACTTCAAGGATACTTTAGTAAACACTTCAATAATGTTACCCTCAGAATGCAAAGGAGTAAGAGAGGTACCATATGAGGCTGAAATCTCTGGAAAAACTGGAAAAGTAATATTACATCTCACTAATGAGCTTACTCCGAAATGCAAAGAGGCTCTTTATACAGAGTTAGGTAAAATAATTATGCCTACTCTAGGCAAAAGAATTATTAATAAATATATGGAAAAATTCCTCGAGTATTTGAGAAAAGAGGAAAAGGTTAGTGACGTAGTGCTTATACCTTATTCAAGGTCATTCGTAACTTTTGAAGCATTAACTTTTGCAGAGTTAACTGCTGGTAAGACGTCATCTACAGCAAGTAGTCTATTAGATATTATACAAAGCATAGCGAGTGCATTTATCCTTGGATTAAAGTTTTACTCTTTGGAAAATATTTTAGGAGACATAAAGGAGCTCGAAATCTATTTCGATAAAATAAAAGGAAGGAGTGAGATTAGCGGGAGAATATACAAACTCTTAAAACCATTAATACCCGGTGATATTAAAATCCTAAATGACAAGCTAACGTATATAGAGGGAGATAAACCTATCTCCTGGAAGTACACCTCAGCTTCTATTATGGAAGTTGTAAGTTTACTACTTTCAGTAGGGGAAGGACAGTTAATACTTTATGAAGAACCCGAAACTCAGCTCCACGAGAGGTTACAAGTACTTATGGCGCTTATCCTTTATGCAATGTCTTCATTTAACAAGTTTGCAATAACTACTCATAGCCAGACGATATTATATACGCTCTCATTTATAGCTTATCTTAAGCCTACTGCTGAAGAGGTTAAAAAATTGCTAGATAAGCTGGGAGTTAAGAATGATGAACTAGCTAAAGCTATAGAAGAGGCAAACAATAAGAAGGTAAAGTTTTACTATTTCCATGATGGAAAAGTAGAAGAAAAATCCGCTGAGGAAGTAAGTAAAGGAATTCCTGGCATTACGGACGTAATGGATATTGAATTAAGCTGGCTTTCTGAACTATACTTATCCAGAGGTGGTAAAGATGCTAGTAGCTAATGATTGTGTACTCGTTGACGAGAATGGAAAATGCAAATACGTTATCCTTGAAAAGAACATCATTTATTTTTTGACTTTGAAAAATTGTTTAAAAATTCTAGGATTCATGAGGATCCAAATAAACTGGTAAAAACTACACAGCATTGTGATGCAATTATAGTTGAGGACTCCCGCATCAGCATTTATGAACTATCAATGCATAAAGATAGAGATATTAATACGTATTTGAATAAGTTTGAGTATTGTATGAGCTTTCTTGAGTATTTTAGGGATAACGTAAGCAGAATAGACATGAGCTCAAGTAACAATGTTGAGCTAGTAATTGTGGCAAATCCTCAAGTAGTTAAGGAGTTAGATAGAGCTGTAAAATCTTTTAAGAATCCAGTAAAGCATTTCAGCAGACCGATTATAACGAGATATCATCCAAACTTAGTCGTAAAACCATGTCAGCAATTGTGAGCTACTCCCTCCTGAAGGAGGAAGCTTCCTGCTTCACAACCCCACCTTGCCAGTACTGAAGTACTGGTAGAGGGTGAAGCTCCACAGGCACTAAGGGCAGCTCCCACCCCGACCTACGCAAGATATTTAGAGAAGCATTATAGTCACGGTCAGCTATCCAACCGCACTTAGGACAAGTAAAGATACGGTCAGCTAAAGTTAGATCTTCCTTCACATATCCGCATTTAGCACACGTCCTTGACGTGTTTGACGGATTAACTAACACAAATTTCTTTCCATACTTCCCTATCTGATATTTGATTATATCCCTTAGCTCACCAAACGATACGTCATGTAACCTCATCCTAAGCTTTCTGAGAGACTTACCAACCAGTTGTTTAACATTAATATCCTCCATTACCACAACATCGTAATTCATCGATAGGTACTTCCCTATCTTCATGTACATATCCCTCTTCAAATTAGCAAGATGTTCATATGCCTTAGCTAACTTAACCTTGGCTTTAAACCAATTCTTGGAAAGGAACTCCTTCCTACACAATTCCTTGTGCAAATGCTTAATCTTACGGAGTGCCTTCTCGTAGAACTTGAAGTTGGGTAAATATTCACCATCTGAAGTTGTTAGAAGCTTCTCTACACCAACATCTATTGCCACTACATTGTTAGTCTTCGGAGCTTGCTGGAACACATGGTCTTCCACCACAAAGGATATGTATACTCTTTCAGACTTCGTTAGCTTAACTACCACCCTCTTCACCTTGTCCAACGGAAAGTCTCTATGGACAATGACCTTGAAGATGCCTAAGTGAGACAAGCTTAGCACAAGCAGTTTCTTTTTATTCTTTCTACTTCCAGTCCTTATTTCTCTGACTGATAGTATTTTCCAGCCCGATTGTGGATATGTTAATGAGTACCACTTGTGGATTTTCTTTTCCTTAGGAAAACGTGCTAATTCTTGGAAGAACCTCTGTCTTGCTTCATAAAAACGATTTGCTATTTCTTGTACCACTTGTGAATGGAGTTGTTTGTACTCCTTGTCTTGTTTTCTCAAGTCTAGGGCTAATTGTCTTAACTCTGTTTGTGTTAGACCTTTTCCATCTCTTTGGTAGAAGTAGATGTCTGCCCATCGTAACGTGTTGTATATCTCACATGCTAACTTCAACCGGGCTTTTAACGCCCTCAAGGTTTCCACGTCTGTAAAGGCACGAAAACGAAACGTTACGATGGACATTGAAAAAAGTTAACATTTTATATTTAAAAACTTAACTACAAAGGGGACTATCCATCTCCACCTTAAAAGGTGAAGTTTTCCGTCCCCTTTGAACCCCTTATTTTTATAAAAACAAGTAAATCGCAAAGCACTAAAGATAGAAACGTTTATATTTCCCGTATACGTATATTATAATATGAAGACCGTATACAGTTTAAGGATAGATAAGGAATTACGTGAGGAGATGGAGAAATACAACGTTAAGTGGAATGAGGAGATTGAGAACTTTATAAGGAGGAGGATTGAGGAGTTAAAGAAAGAGGAAATCTTCAAGAAGATTAATGAAATCCTCCAAACAATGCCCGAGACTAAGTCAAATAGTGCAGAATTGGTGAGGGAAGATAGGGATAATAGTTGACGCATCAGTTTTGGCTAAATTTGTAACTAAGGAGAAAGGATGGGAGAAGATTACAGAGATTTTAAAAGACGCTGAGACATCAGACTTTGCGTTAGTGGAAGTATCTAACGTAGTGTGGAAGAAAACCGTATTAACCAGAGAGTTAACTGAACAAGATGCAATTAAGGCAGTTACTATAATCAGATACTATTTACCACAATTGCTGATATTGAATAAAAGTATTGACGTAATTGAAAGAGCTATTGAGATTTCCATAAAAGAGAAAATCCCGATATATGATTCGCTTTATATCGCATTGGCTGAACGTAAAGGAAGTAAATTAGTAACTGGGGATAGGAAGCAACACGAGATAGCGAAAAAGTACGTCATCTCAGAGCTTATATAGATATGCTGACTTCTTCCCCACCCAGGCCATTCAGGTTTTCATTGCAAATTCACTATATTTCAAAAACTATGACGAATTTAACTGAGTAAAAACGGTTTATAAAGGGAATTCATGCTCAATCGTGTCATAGTGTCGTCATTAGTATATAATTTATTAAACAAGGGAATCTCTACAAATAGTAAATGCAAAATAACGTTTTGCGTGCCTTATTGTGATATAGACATATTAAATAGCTCAATGACGACACTAAGAATCGTGTTAACACTTTTATATTTATATTGTTCATAAATTACAATTCGCAATAGAAACATGAATCGCCCGAGCTCCCCAATGCCTCTTTAAGAGAGTATCTTGTCCTCTAAAGTCTGGCAGAGAATTTTCAGATTGCTCCGAATGGTTTATAATCCTCAAATTTTAAAGTAATCAAATATGAGTGAAAAAATTGTTGATGAGATACTTAATAATCCTCAGCTACTTTCAGTATTGGCTGAGAAAATTTACGGCAAGCTTAAGGACGAAATTGTGATAAAGAAATTAGAAGAAAACAGCGAGAGCATAAAGGCTCTACAAGAGGAGATTAAAAAACATACTGAGGCAATTCAAGCGCTCCAACAAACTACTCAATCCTTACAAGAGACTGTAGATAAGCATACTGAGGCAATTAAAGAACTTCAAGAGGAAGTTAAGAAGCAAGGTGAGGCTATTCAAGCACTTCAACAAACTACTCAATCCTTACAAGAGACTGTGAATAGACACACTCAAGCTATAGTGTCACTTCAAGAGACTGTGAATAAGCATACTGAGGCTATTCAAGCACTTCAAGAGGAAGTTAAGAAGCAAGGTGAGGCTATTCAAGCACTTCAAGAGACTGTGAATAAGCATACTGAGGCTATTGAGGCGTTGCAGAGGGCTGTGCTTAGGTTGGGTAGGGAGGTTAAGAAGCTTTCGATAGAGGTGGGTGGTTTTACTAATAGGGCTGGGAGGGGTTTGGAGAGGGTGATGTTGAAGCTTTATAGGAAGGCTTTGGAGCTTCATGGTGTTGATCCTAAGAGGGTTGTTCATGGGAAGATGGTTGATGATGAGGGGGTAATAGAGAAGGGTAAGGTGTTTGAGGTGGACTTTTATGAGACTAATGAGTATGTTTATGTGTTTGAGATAAAGAATTTTGCGGATAAGGGGACTTATGATCAAGTTATTGTTAGGAAAAAGTTGTTCTCTGCAAGGTATAAGGATAAGAAGATAAAGGTATTTGTTGTGGCGAACTTTGTGGATGAGAAGGTGAAGAAGAAACTTGAGGAGGAAGGGGTAGAAATTATAGCTTCTCACGTAATCAAGTAGTTAAGCTTTTCCTCTTCTGAGAAACTTTTCTCAAGAGGCCGTTTATCCCTACACTTCCATTTGACTCATTTTATCTTTAATCATGATCAAGTGTAGGGACTTAGCCCTAACCACCTAGCCAACTTAATATAGGGATTTGATTAGTTTCCTTAATAGCAGTTATTCTAATTTCCCTCGGTTATACAGGATTTTCAGCACTAGCGATGAAGTTTTTTAATTCTGTATCTGGTTGATTGAAAAGTGTGAAGTCCGAGAAGAAGCTGGACATTGCTAGAGTGATTTCATTAAATCCTTCAATTACCTGGTTAGAATACTGGAGATGAAGGGATTGAGCAGAAAGGTGGAGGAGTTTTTCCGGTTCGTTGAAATACGTTTAGGAAATGCACTAGGTTTAATGAAAACTTTTAAGTTACGTTAAAGTAGAACAACTGCTAATAATCAGTTATCCCACCTAAATCATTCAATTGAAAAATCTTGCATAAGAACTTTTCTGTTATTATTTTCGAATTTTAGTATATAATAAATTAATAAATAACAAAGAAAAATTATTTCTTCTTCCTCTGGTCAACAAACACTTGCAACTTATAGCCTGTCCATATTGTATTTCCAGGCTTTACCCACTCTATCTCAACATCATCTGGGTGAATCCCAATCCTGTTCGCTAATATCTCTCTGGCTTGCTTATCGTAATTATAATCAGCCTGTTCCCTCCTTGTCTCTATTCTAATCTTCAATTTATCCATACTATTATCGTAAATGAAAATATTGAACATTCCAGTAGTGTCTGGAATTTCGTTCACGGCGTCCTCAACGTAAATTGGCAATAATAATTTCCCTTTAACGAAGAACATCCACTCAACCCTACCCGGTATTGGCTCAGCAAATCTCATGTGGGTTATACCATACTTAGGATCTGGGTCAGTCAAGAAGTCATTTTTAACGTAATCTCCTAAACTATAGCGTATTAAAGGCATGGTATAGTGACTCAACAAGGTCGCTATCAGTTCACCTCTTTCTCCCTCAGATACAGGTTCATCAGTCTTAGGGTCGACAATATCAAATATCTCCATGTCCTCCCACACTACTAATTGTCCTTCTAAGCTTGGAACTTCAATAGCCATGTGCCCATCAGTTGTTCCCCAAACACTTATGGCCAATTCAGCATTTGGATGAACCTTGAATAATTTCTTTTTAGTGTTTTCAGCAGCGGCACCACCATGAAGTAGCAAAACCTTGAAGGGAGTTTCCCAGCCCTCAATTTTAGCTTCCTCTCCTACTAATCTATGTAACCAAGGAGTTGTGGCGAATACGTCAACTTTCCATAGTTTGAAGATTAAGTTATGTCTATTCTTCCATGAGAAGTAAGTCTCACCACCTCCAGCTATTGCAGTAGCCCCACATCTCCACATGGCAGTCTCAACAACTGGAGGACCCCAGCTGTAAAATCCGCTCATGTTTAAATAGTTCGCGTAAACTTTAGTTGGTTTAACCTCTGCAAAAGTCCACAAATATCTAGCTTGCCCTTCCTGGAAATAGTCCATTTCCAAAGCCCCCCATCCTTGGAAAGTTGGTAAACCAGTTGACCCAGAAGTAGCTCCGACAAACCTTATATGCTTAGCCAATTCGGGATGGAAAATTGTACCAAATGGAGGATTTTGCTGTAGGTCTTTCCTAATTTCATCTTTTCTTAAAATAGGAACTTTAGTAATATCTCTCCAATCCTTTATCATGTCTGGTTCGAAGTTTTTAGACTTCCAAAACCTTCTATAGAACTCAATGTTCTCCCAAGCCCACTTTACGATTCTCTTTAACCTATAAGTCTTTAACTTATCGATCTCCTCTCTTTTCATTGCCATTATCTTCCTATTCCACAACGTCTCAGAGGAATTTGGTGGATAATCAGTTCTAATAAAACCTTGTTCTCTCAATTCCCTATGAATTGCGTCGTATTCGTTTTTAACTGCAGACATCAATATTCTAATGTTTAAAGAGTTTAAAAAATTATAAATTCGTTTTCAAGAAAACTTCACTTCGAACTATCATATTTGTGTATTCGATTTCTAATTTTATCAAAAACAGTTGAGACTTCAGCTATAGTTGTTTTAACTTAATAATTTAAGAACAAGTAATAAACCTTTTGATCAATGGAGCCAAAAATTGTTAGGTTTAGCCTTGGAAAGGACTACATAATTTTAACCTCCGCGTTATATCCAGAAGGAATAGCTAGAGTTAATGAAATTTGTAGTATTTTCGTTGATAAAAGTTATTGTAGTGGAGATCCTTGGGGGGACGTGACTAACTGGTGTCCCTCTAAATCTGCCATAATGTTCATGACTGCTGCAAAGAATTACACTTTTAAAGAAACTGATTGGGGTAAATTTTTCGTTAGTGCTGGAATTGGGAGAAGCGGTGAGGATGCGGGTTGTACTATCAATATTGGGGTGTTCGTTGATAAAGGGTTAAACATTAATGGGCTAGTTGACTTAATAAGGACAGTTACTGAGGCCAAGGCTGGAGCTTTAAGGGATTTGGGATATAAGTTTACGGGAACTGTGAGTGATGCCATTGCAGTTGGCTCTTTACCTGGAAACGAGTATTTCATAGGTCCGGGTACTGAACTAGGTAAAAAGATAGCCTATGATATTAGAAACACTATTGTGGAATTGTTATCCAAAGGGGATGATTAGGTTTTTATATTTTTATGAGGAGGAATGGTGGGCAGGACTTGAGAGGTGAAGAGTGGTCCTAGGGCTGACCTGTGATGGTTTATTAAAAATTCAAAATAAGTGACTTTATAAGTCGCTAATTATCATTTTTACATATGGAGAAGAGTATTGAGAAATTAATCGATACAGCAAAGTGGACTTCAATACATTCACTAATGTTTGCCTCACTTGCAATAGGCTACTTCATGTGGGGAGTAATCGCTTCTATTGCTCCCTTAATTTACCCTAATATAAATAGCGTATTATTCCTATTAACCCCAACATTCGCAACATTGGCTGGTGATTTAATACTCTCACTATTTTCAGATAAGAAATTAGGTAGAAAGACAACTTTCTTCATTACAATGACACTATACTCTGTTGGAACCATATTGCTAGTTTTAGCTGCAGTCCTAGCTGGCTTCAGCACTGATAACCTAGCCAAATTCCCGTCATTAGCTTTAATAATCTTAGGAATAGTTTTAGGAGTATTTGGCGTTGAGGGAGAAGTTCCAGTAATGCTATCCTACACTGCAGAGATGATGCCTCTCAAATACAGAGATACGATGTTAGTGTTGGCTCCAAATTTCGACAATATTGGCGCAATGGTAGCTGCTCTAGTTGGGTATTTAACGTATAGCCTTTCAAACTCTTTCATTATAGAACTTTTAGCTCTCTCCATTGTCGCAATATTGGGCATTGTTACGGCAGTGATAATAAGGCTGTTATTACCGGAATCTGTAAGATGGTTGGCAACTAAAGGGGATATAAATAAGGCAAAGGTTGAGGCGAGCAAGGTTACAAAAGAAGGTACAGCAGAAGTAAAAGAAGTTAATGTGAACAAAAAGCTAAGTTTAGGCTCTAGATACGCATTTCTAGCTATAATAGGACTTTCTCAATATTTGACATATGGTTTAATGGCATTTGTGGTTGCTGACTATTACTTCTCCTCGTCACAAACTCCCTTTATTATCTTCATAGCGAACTTAGGGGCTTCAATTTCTGGTTTTATAGCGGCATATATTGCAAACAAGATGAGGACTAGAATCTTCGCGTTAATATCATATGTGGGAGGTACTCTTAGTATGATTCCAATTCTATACTTAACTATGAACTTCAACTTCGCAATGTTTTACTCATTACTAATTGTCAATATGATGTTTAGTGAATTTGGTTGGGCAATTAGGACGATATACGAACCGGTGTTAATGCCAAAGAATTTGAGGGCATTTATGATAGGCCTAATTAGGCTTGTCCCAATTACCGCATATGCGTTATCAGTTTACTTTACTCAATCCTTTAATTTAACTGACTCCATACTGTATAACACCATTTTATGGTCAATTGGAGGTATTGCAACAATAGTATGGTACTTTAAAGGTATAGATATAAATTACGTCCCCTTAGAGGAGGTTGAACGATAATATTGTCCCAAAGACCAGGCTATGGCTAAGCAGATTAGTCCGATACTGAATAAAATAAATTCGAATGTCAATATTCCTAGATGCTTCTCAAAAGGTACCAGAAAGTCCACAAGACCCATTGGAAAAGCCACTAGGAATAGTCTTTTTCTTCCCGTAATAACACTTAATACTGAGAGATATCCCCATGATGAATGTACTAAAAGTGACGAAACCCTCTCAAGTGTGCTAAGTCCAATGAGTGGTAGTGCTTGAATAACTGGATATTCCAGTTGTGGTGGAATAGATAGTATTGACGGAAAGAAATAATAGGCCATGTACGTAAAAAGCGTGGGTATTGATACTAATACTCCATTTTCCCACATTGCTAGAGAAACTCCATAGCCCCAACCATCCTTAATCTTTCCCAATAGGGCAAAAGCGTAAGCTAACCCTACTTCAAACATGGAAGTTTGCAGTCCATAATATAGGCCTAAAATTGGTAAATTATTGAGTGATTCTATATAATTTAAGGTGAAAAGTTGTACTAAAACCTTCAACAATATAGCTATGTAATAGGCTAATGCGGAAAACATCAATACTTTGACAGACTTAACTAACTTATATACGATTCCGAAAGATAACACCATTACTATTATGGGAAACAAGAAATATATTGGATCAAAGCCCACATCCATCACCTAACAAGGATTATTGTAGTTACTACACCAAAAACTATAGCTAGGATAATCAAAATTGAAACTCCATGACCGAAATTTAATGTGTAACCCAAACCATTTCTCCTTGGAACCCATATTCTAGGGTCTTTAGGGTTGACGTATATAATTCCTCCTTTCCAATATTTATCGTCATTAAGTAAGTTATCGTTAGCCACTATATCCCTTAGATATCCAGCTCCTTCAATACCTATTCTTAGCACGTAAACTATTATGGTTGTTAAGAGTATAGATATGAGAAGGGTTATCAAAACTTCAAGTTCGCTTAAGTCTATTATTGTCCATATGAAGAGAGAGATTGTAGTGTATAACGAACTTATAAAGACCCCAACAATCCCCGCAATGATTGCTACTCCCTCCTTAAACTTGAGAAATGCGTAATAACTTCTCTCTGGATATGCTGGATTAATCAGGTTAGTTGTCCTTGTAATGAAGACTCCTAGTACTGTTAATAACCCTAAAACGACAGCGTTGAGTATATCTACCTTGTAAAAGTTTAAAGGCGTCTTAACGAGAAAAGTCGTACCACTAGGACCAACGTGAGTTGGAAGTAATTGCGGTACTGAGGAATACATTAATGATCCGAAAACCAAGGTAAGTACCAAGATTCCCCACGCCACTACGAAGGGAATTACCCACTTTCTACTTTCCTCCTTATTAATGTCAATTACTGCATATCTGGAAGAAGCTAACGGTAGACTTCCCCTATTTCTTATCACAACTCTTCTCCAATAAACAACGTTAAACAAGAGGGCGATAACGTAAATGAAAACTGAAATAAAGCTTACAAAATAGTAAAGCGAAAGGGATAGCAACGTTAAACCAATTAGGGATAACCTATACTTGTTAACTATGTTTTTGCCCTTACCTTTTTTAAACTCAGTAGTTACCCTAGCTCCAAGGAGGATATCAGGAGATTGTAAGTTTGGTAGTAATAAGAAATTGATGAAGATGAATGTGAACTCCACGTAAATGATTATATCTAGGAGTGTCATGCTCTTTTACCCCAATAAACTTGATATAAAGAGGAGAATCTCATCCCTTTTAGCACCACCAGCCAAAGCCCTATAAACAGCTTCTTTCATCATATCCTTCCACTTTTCGTCTCTTATATCAGTCTTGACCACAAACCTCTTCTTATAAACGGTTACAAATCCTTCACCTTCAAGATACTTATACGCTTTCTCAACGGTTAACATATTCACATCTAACATTGCAGCCATTTCCCTAACTGAAGGTAAAGGATCTCCAGGATTCAGTACCCCCTTAGCTATTAGCTCAATTATCTGATCAGCAATCTGTTCGTAAATCTGCTTTTTGGAGTTGAGGTCTATCCGAATTGTTATATTTGTCATATAACAACTATATCAGAGATGTTTAAAAGTTAACTAAAAATTATTTTTCGTTAACTCTTCCTTTCATGTACACTTTCGATTCATTATAAGTAAAGTCGTGGATGGTTTAATAGTAGTACATTATGATCACTCTTATTTAACTTCCCATTGGTGAACCACAAACGGTTTAACGTTATACCAAAAATTCATCTTTTCTTTTTCACGTTGTTCCGCATTCTTATTGCGTAAGAACACATATTTAAGATAAAAATAAAAGTTGATGCAGTTCTACCTATAAAGTGGATATATTTCAGCTTCAAGGTCTTTTCCTTGTGCTATCAGCAATTTTAGGATATTTCCTTCACAATAGGTTATCAGTGAAAATAGTAAGCTTTGTGAACACCTGGATAAACTTACCTTTAATATTTCTCGTCACATACCTTCGGAGGGGTTTCGAGATAAGTGATGCTAAGATTTTCCTAACCTCTGTGTTCTATAACTTCCTAATGCTTGCAATAGTATTATATTTGACAAGAAAAATTGAACCTCTCATTAGAGGGGCTGTTTTAATAAACTCAATTTTCATGAATACAATTAATTTACCTTTCTCAATACTCCTAGCGTTTAGGGGGAATTATGAAATCTCTGCAACTGTTGCAGTGGCAATGGCTACATTAAGGCTACCGATAGCTATGATAATTTTTACCTATTTGAACAAGGGTATAAGCGTGGTACAGAATACTACAAATAATTCAATAATAAGAACAAATCTTTCAAGATATCTTCCCGTAATAACTTTTCTAATAGGTGGTAGTTTACATTATGTTTTAGGCTCAGTTATAAACGGTGACGTCGTTAATGTAATAAATTTGATTCTCATCTTAATAGTCCTTTATGAGTTCGGTTATCAAATAAGAAGAGTAATTGGTGAAATGAGGATTAAAGATGTTACGTCAAAGCCTTACATGATAATTTATATATCAAGAATTCTTATTAGCCCAATTCTAATATTTCTCATCTTAATTTCTCTAGGTATGACTTCCAAGATGGTTATCGAGCAAGTTATGGTAACAGCGATTATGGCTCCAGCAATAACAAACGTGGTTTGGGCTAGAGTTTATGGTTTTGGTACAGAAATCATAGTGAAATCCACCTTAATATTAACACCCATTAGCACAATAATTGCTATATTATTTCTTATATTATATTAATTTAAAAATCTTAGTATTTGAGATCGGTAGAGGTGTATAAATACCTAACAATATATATCAATTTATCAAAAAAGACTCTATAGCTCATAACTAAACTTTCTATAAAAATTAAAAATGAGTCGAAACTAGACTGGAAAAGATTTAAATAGACATAATAAGAAGGTGTGATGACTATGAATGTATAGCACAGAATTGACATTAAATTCCCCTATTTGGATTGTGAGGAAATTCCTTATGGATCCTCTATTTATTAGTGGAGTTAGTGGACATATTTCCATTTTAAAATTTAAGGATAAACAAAATAACGAGTACCTCATGGGAGATAGAATTAGGGAATTATCAACACCCACAGACGAATTCATAGCTCTGTACATATTATTAAGAACTAGCAAGGACTTCAAATACACAGAGGGGATTTTCAAGGGGCCAGAAGTTAAAATGCAAAGCATCAAATATTCTGGTATGTCTGATGATGGAAAATTGGAGTTTACAATAGAATTTATGCCGAAAAGTTTAGGAGATACTCAGACAAGGCTATATGTCGCGACGAATGTGAAGTACAACGATTCGCTATTAGATAAAATGTTAGGAAAGTCCGCCGTTGATTTCGCAAAACATATAGTAGAAGACCATTTCGTGACTTATGCAAGAGTATATTTCCCATCATTATATGGGGACATTATCAAGATTTTCAATACTAAAGGGAAGCCAACACAAGGTTTATCTGTAGCACCATCCTTAGAGTTCACTGGAGATGCTGGAAGTATATTGAGTAAGATTAACGAGATGATTTCTCAACTAGACTTAGGTCTTATTAAAGTGAACTTTGACAAGTTAAGCTGTAATATAGTGGTTCAAAATACGGAGATGAAGAGGGCAATTTGCAGATCTGATAGTAATGTAAAGACTGGGTTTGAAGCACTGTCGATGATAATTTCCGCGAAAGGACAAGGTAAGATAGAAGTATATTCGGTTAAGATTGAGGATCTTATGGAGACCTTATATGCGTTAGCTTAATAATTTTTATCTTCAATGGGATAATATTTCCTCATATACGTATGGCATATTATTCAGAGTAAGTAATAGTTTCCTCTTAGGTAGTAATTGAAATAATTGGGTCTGTCGTCATTTCTCAAGGTGGGAAGTCGTATTTAACATAAGATCTATCGAGTAACGAGAAGATACTGAAAATTATTGTTGCATTGTATGTTAAACCCGTGATCGAATGAAAAACTAAAGACGAATCAGTTAGTGTGGAGTTCGTCAAGGTAATACTAAAATAGGAGCGCCCTTTTAAGCTAAAGGCGATAATTGTAAGCAATACGATCTCACTTAGTATTTTTATTTTACCATATAAAATGCAAAACCAACTTCTAAATAAAGAGGCTTTTAAAAATCGACACTTTTATTTAATTCTAGCCTTAATTTTAGACAAAAATTTTATAATCTAACGATCAAAATATAATACATGTCAAACCAGAGTGAAAAAGAGGGAATTAGGAGGTTAAGATTAGGCTTCCTAGTTTTAATAATAGTCTCACTTTTATCTCTCGTGAGCTTATTTAGAGGACTTGTAACGCCCAGTCCCTCAGTTTCCCCGAATGTCACAGCCTTAAATAACACCAACCCACAACAATTGCTTAGTCAAATAGCCTCAAGGGAAATTGTGCAAATTGAAGAAGCACTGATTTTAACCTCAATTATAGGAGTGGTAAATATAATAGGGATGATCGTTTTGAGAGGTGGTTTTAACGTTTTAAGCAAAGTCGTATCGGACAATATTGGAATTGGGAGTACTGGAAGTATACTATACATCATTAGTTTTCCCTTAGGTATCATAGGTGAGGTAATTCTTTTTTATTCCTTTCTGTCCTTGAACTTCTCCACAATCTTCATTGGTTTACCGTTTTCATTCCTTGAACTCATCTTACTCTTAATAGGTTCAATACTTTTAGGAATTGGAGTCTACAGGGTGGGAAGGGAGTATAATAATACTCTCGTAAAGGTGGGCGGAATATTAATAGCGATAATAATTCTCGCCTTCATAGGTGCCATTTTATCTTACATAGGGCTAGGGCAAGTGAAACCAATCTCAGAAAGGCAAAACGTACAGATATATCCAGTAGGACAAGGAGTTATTAGGCGAGATGGAAGTGCAAAAATAGTTATATATTCATCTACAACAGCGACAATATTTTCAGCCAAAATTGAGGGAACCAAATTATTCACCTTTAAGGTGAATCCAGTCAATTTGCAACACGGTAATAATGAGATAACGATTCAGTTTGACGACATATCATCTCTTGTGGAGAATTCAACATGCATCATAACGTTGATTGTGGACGTTGGAGGGAATAGTATACCAATAAATGTGAACGCGATATATCAAGGATCCCAATAATCCTTAGCCCTTCTTTTCAGTTCCAAAGCTATCTCTAATACTTTACTGTAACTCCTCTCACTAATTATCTTCTCCACAACTTCTGCCTTGATTGCAACGTATCCGTGTACTAATATATTCCTAAACGATATCA
The DNA here is from genome assembly GCF_019175345.1 of Saccharolobus shibatae B12. Classification (NCBI taxonomy): domain Archaea; kingdom Thermoproteati; phylum Thermoproteota; class Thermoprotei; order Sulfolobales; family Sulfolobaceae; genus Saccharolobus; species Saccharolobus shibatae. The sequence continues at coordinate 1,329,058 of NZ_CP077717.1, forward strand.
TATTATTCAAGAAAGAACTCTTAACAAGTTTAACTCAGAAATCTTTCTTAAGCTCTCCTTATACACCTCAACACTTATACCCAAGTTAGTGAGAAGTCTTCTCGTTAGATCAATGAATGCTTGAGACTGTAATTGTAATAAATGCAACGTAGCGTAATAGATTATCAGCCGTTTATATTCTTGATCTCGTCAAGCTTAACGGTATAATCATTTCTAATAACTTATCAAGTATTGTCACTTTGTCTCAACCTCTTCATAACTGAAATAACGGCAATAGGGTCACTTGACGCCAGAAGAAGTAAAATATCAACGCTAATAATGAAGCTGGCAATTGCCAAAATTAGCGAACCGTTTTCACGTAATACAACCCTTTCAATTCCTTACAAAAGGTTTGAAAGCCTCGCCTTTTTAAGGCGGGGATGGCAATTTAAATACTTCTTTTTCTAAAATGTCATTGATGGCTAGGAGGAAGAAAAAGAACCCAATCAGAGCTACAGTTTCAATGAAGATTGGTTCATCAGACTCCCTCCTAGCCTTCTCAAATCATTATGTAAAAGCATTAAGGTACGTCCTGTTCTGGTTAAAAGAAAATAAGGTAAACCCAAATGAGAATGGAGTATTACAGTTAGTCCACCAAGAACTTTATGAAAAGTTAAGGGAAGAATTCTCTCTACCGTCTAAGGTTGCTGAGGACTGTTATAGGGACGCACTCTCAGTATACAAGGGTTGGTTTAACAATCCGAAGAAGGGACGTTTTCCGAGAGTGTACAAACCTACAGTGTGGTTAACGCCAAAACTAAGTTATTCAATAGACTTCGAGAAAATGATGGTGAGGATAGGGAGTGTAGGTGAGTTACCTATTCTAGGCTATCCTAGGAACTTCTCCTTCTATAAGGATTGGGAGTTGAGGGAAGCTAGGCTTGTGATTAGGGAGGATAAAGCGTTCCTCAAAGTGACTTTCGAGAAGGAGCAAGTTAAAGTGGAACCTAAAGGTAGTGTGGCTGTTGATGTAAACATGAGTGAGATTGTAGTGGGTAAGGATGGTTCTAATTACGTTAGGATACCTACTCGTCTTCATGAGGCTCATCATTTCAAGTCTTTGGCTGAAGCTCTGCAGAGGAAGTACTCTAAGAGATGGAGGGAGAATAGGAGGATTGTTCATAGAATTCATTCTTTTCATCAGAAGGCTAAGAGGATTATGGAGGACTTCGCCAGAAAGGTTGGGGAATGGGTTGTTGATATAGCTAAGGATTTTGGTGTAAATGTCGTTAAGCTAGAGAACCTTAAGGACATGATTAAACGTGTTAATAAACTACCACTTGAGTTTAGGGACAAACTGTATTTGATGCAGTACCGTCGTGTACAGTACTGGATTGAGTGGCAGGCTAAGAAGCACGGCTTATTAGTTGAGTATGTTAATCCTCGTTATTCGTCTACCATGTGTCCTAGGTGTGGGCAGAAGATGAAAGAAGTTGGATATAGGTATTTCAGCTGTCCGTCTTGTGGTTATGAAAACGACCGTGACGTCATTGCAATCGTGAATCTCAATGGGAGGGGGTCTCTGACCCTCTCGACTGCCCCTCAAATGAGGGATGTAGTCCCGAACCGATGAGGGGAACCATCGCCCTTTAGGGCGGTGAGGAAGTCAGCAGACTTTATGAACTCTTGTAGGTTCTTTAAAAACACTTCCACATTCGGTGCGTAGTACGATGGATAGATACTAAAGTCCTTAGGGTTTAAACTAGCCCAGACCTTCTTGGCTGTATCTTTTCTAAAAGCAATTAAGCCCTCGTTTACCAAATGTAAAGCAACCTTCCAACCAGAGGCTAATGCAGAGGCTGAGTAAACTACGACACAGCATATCCTATTTGCTGCACCAGATTGGACAACAATCCCAAGCTTTCTTTCTTGTTCCATGTTTTTTATTGATATAATTAAAGTATTTAAAGATTTGGAAATGTGCAAAACTTACGAATTATTCGTGTAACTTCCTTGGAGTTAAGTTTCAGACCAGCTTTCCTCTTTTCTTTAGAGATTTATTCAGTTTGTAGCAATCTAATGAAAAACACATGCTTTGAACGGAACTTGAAAAGTGTTTTGATTTGTAATGTTCCAAACATGTAATTATAATAAAAGCAAAAATAAATGCTTTACCTTCTTCTCCTTAAAGCTAATATCACTGCAATAATAGCTACTACTATTATCCCTATAATGATGGGAAGTAAATTACTAGACACAGATGATTGTGATGATGGTTGATATCCATATACGACGTAGTAAGTCATTGAAGGATCATCAAATACCACAATTTTTCCGTTATAGATAAAGTAATTATTTGAGTTCAATTCAACCATTCCATTACTACTTTCTTTGAAAACGGCAAACGTCTCATTCTTCGCCATACTAACGTTAAAGATCACGTATTTTGAACTGCTGCTAACGTTAACAATCTGTGCAGTATAAGTCTTTCCACCCATGGATATATTTGATACTGTAACACTTGGCTCTACTTGGCTAACATACTCATAAGATCCATTGGGAAATATGGTAACATATCCACCATTGGTTGTAGTATTAACGTAAACTAAAGTCGCCGGACCAGATACTTCAACCTTGTGATACAAATTGACATTTGCCGTACTCTCTACGCCTTGATTAGTAATAACTACTACTGCGGGACTTCCATTTACGGAAACTGTTGTGGACACTGATGGTTTAGCGTATTCTGCAGTTGGATTAATTACAATCCTAATCCTAGAATCCACACTATTGTACGTCAGATTTATTATTAAACCTTGATGACTGAAGTAGATTGAGGAGAAAGTATTATCTAGAGAGCCCACAAAAGTACCATTTACTCCAAAGAATTCGATGTCAGTGAAGTCCACATTACCTTGCAAGTTCGTAACCTCAGTGGATAGAAGACCACCGGCCTCACTACTCCATATCATTGCAGGAACGTAAGTCCCATTGTAATAGGCTATGGACGTGTTATAAGGTGCTTCAGCGCTTATCCCCTCATAATTGAACTCCATCTTACTATATCTTTGCGGATATGTGCCTTGAACGGTCACACTAAGTTGGAGTTCACCAGTCATTGTCAAGTTAACCTTATGTAGTAGTAATGTTAACGTCTTTTGATACGTTATTTGAGAATGTGATATTGCAAAAGTCACATTGGCGAAACTACTACCGTTTAGGAACTGCAATACTAGCGTTGCAGTATTGTTAAAATAGGCTAATCCTTTTACCGTAGTCGTGCTGTTTGTGAAACCAGCCCATACTACCTCGTCTATCAATCCGGGCTCAACTAGTAATACCCTGGCTAATTGCGGTATTTGTGACGTAACGCTTATACCAAATGGGTTCACATTTACGCTTACTTGACCAGTATAATTGGTTAAGGGTCCTTCATTTACATTGAAGGAGTAACTATTGTACATTATTGTCCTCTCGTTATTGGTTGAGGACATTGTAGTGTTATACGCACTCGATGAGTATTTGTAAGTTATATGAGATGGGGTAATTTGGAGTGTTGAAGAATATTGTTGATACATTACGTACAGTGAGGGCGAAGATGCGTTAGCAACAAGAGCAAGTGTTGGTAAGGAAAGGAGAATAGTAATTAGGAGTAAGATTTTAGGTCTCATGGCCATATCAATTTCATGTACGATTTTAAAAGTTTTATCCAAATATGGTATTGAAAAAGTTGTTTGAAGAGATTTATATTGGAAAGCCATTACATAAAGATTAAAAAATAATTATTTACTAAATTATGGTTGATAAACTGCAGCTGTAGATATGTTAATTATATTTCCTCCAATGTTTATGGTTAACGTTATAATGTAGGTGGTATTTGGAGCTAATGATTGTATATTCCCAAAGAATATTGCTACCTCGTTATTACCTATTTGTAATACAGTAGGATTTATAGCACTTGACATAATGTTCGCACCCTCAATTTTCGCTGAGATAATGTTAGCTGGGGTTGACGAGTATAGTGTAACATAAGCGTAACCATCATTCCTTATAGTTCCTTGACCAACTTGATAGACTTGGGGAACTGAAGGCTGTTGTGTAGGAGTTGGCAATGGTCTCACTCTACCTAGACCTACATATGCCAAAATAAAGCCTACGAAATTAAGAATATCTATTGGTATTATTATTAGTATCCCACCTATCTTGACCAATCCCTCATTGTATAGCTCACCAACCCTGTAAAACCCTATACCAATTAGTATCCCACCAATCAGTGCTATTATTTCACCTAAAATCAATATTGGGACTCCTATCAATACAAATGTAAGCAATGCTCCAATAATGATAATAATTAATCCTACTAGATAGAGGGTGGTCCCAGTTTCCCCTATACCAACATCCCTACCTAAGCTCTTCAAAATACTGAAACCACTCCTTATTCTCAATATGCCAACTAGCCCTATGATAGCACCAATTAGTATTACTATAGCAATCCCTGCCAAAAGGCCAATACCAGCCGCAATTGCCCCACCAACGTTTCCGCTCGCAACTGAAAACATTCCACCTAACACGCCAGCGGATATAATTACTAAAATTCCTATTGCCGCAAGTAATACAGAAAGTATCATAAATAGAGAACCACCCCTTAATTTTCCGATTCCTTCCAATTCTGTATTCTGTTGTGACATATTAAATATTCTAATTACTAATTTAAAAACTTTTACTTTCCCTATTTTTCAGAATAGTTAGAACATTAACAATTTCTAGGTTATCACAAGCATCAACACATCTAGCACAACCAATACAACTTATCCTATTCGAATAACCCTTTGCTGAGATATCACTACTTATAGGGATTTTGACTGGGCAAGAAGCATCACACGCCTTGCTAACACACCCCTTACATGCATTAACGTCCTTCGCCCTTATCTTAAACAACACCTTATTAAATATCCCAGTAAGTGTACCAAAACCACACCAGCCTTGCCTAGCACATGAATATATTCCAAAAACTGGTGTCAAGAAGTAGAAGAACCACCATATATAGTTAAGTGTGAACATGCCGTAAAAGTTCAAGGGATCAATAGAAAGATTAATCTTCCCTAGTTGGTTTATAACGTAAAGGTAAAATGCAACAATCATTGGCACGAGAAAGATCCACCTCAAGTAATCCCAAACCTTACTGCTCTTCTTAGCTGAGAATTGCTCATAGAACACATTAGACCACATGTGAGCTGACATGCAAACAATGTTACAATAAACACCCCTACCAAATAGCGTTGAAAATAATGCAATTACGATCAAGGAAATAATGAAAGGTGTTAAAGTCACGGGAAATATCATACCACTCATTCCGAAAATGTAATAGTTTGTATAGTAAGGGATCAAAACTACGAATATTGGTATCCCGGTTAGAATACCTAAAGTCCACGCTTTTAAATATCTTGTCTTAACCTTCTTGAACCTCTCATAAACTAAATAGCTCATCTCAGCGCCCATCATTATTACGTAAAATGGGGCCATGGTAGTTGTCATTACAGTCATGAATGGTACCATTACTAGTTTACCAAGTAAATTGTACTTCATTGTTGTCATAATAATCATTGTTAAAGGGTTAATTGGGAATAGCCACCAAAACGGATTACTGAAAGGCGATCTCATCATATGTGAACTCATCATCATCTCGCCGTTCATCGTACTAACGAAGAGTGAGTTAGTCAGATTGAACCCTAATACACTCTCTCCAAAACCCATTACCAATTCCGTTAAGTTTACTAATACGAGGAAGAGGAAAGGTTTAGGTGAGATTTTCTTAGCAGGAACATTGTAAAATATCAAAAAGAAATACCAAACCATTGACGCAATCATAGATAGGGTAAGGAAATGTAAGTCGTTAAATGAAGCAAAAAAGGTTAAACCAAGCATCATTAGGAGGTTGAACAAGGATAGGGAGATTGCAACCAATTGTCCTTGAAATGTCAACATTTTCATCTCTGTTAAATACAATAACACTATGTTTACTATCATGAAAAATGAAGTCAAAAGCGACATTGTGAACTCAAGCATTCTGTCCATTAAATAAAGAGAGGGCATGAAGGCCATGGATATTGCAAATGTGGTTATGGCGAACTCCATAATGCTTCTTCTCCTCAATATATAGAGGAAGAAAATCGCATCACCTAACATCATTGCGCCATAGGCAGGATTGTTAACTGCGGTAAGTAAAGGATTAGGTAAAGGATTGAAGTAACTACCATAAAGATAACCCATTGCTAACTCATCGAAAACTATGACCAACGATAATAATAACCCATATTTCCAATTTCTAGTAACATTAATAGTGTAATCCTTTATTATAAAAGATGAGAATAAGGTTATCAACACTAGAAGTAATCCAAGTATGAAAAGCAATACATTAAGCTGAGCCAATGCCAAACTCTCAAACCCCATTATCAATACTATCGAAAGAAGAATTAGCAAACCCTTAACCCTTACGTATTCCCTTCTTAAAATTAAATCAAATATCCAAAAATCAAGTGCCATCATTATAATAATGTAAACAAGAGAGAACAACTTGAGTATAGTCTCATATTCCATACGATCCATTCTAGTTTCAAAAATTTAAATTTTACTTGAAATAGCATTAGAAAAATAATATTGTAGACTATTTTCCAACTTAAAGCAATTTTACAACTGAATAAATCTAATGTATAAATCAAATTTCCTGCATTAATGACGTCGAATCAATTTTAATCTTTTATATGAAATTTAATTTATATGGATAATTCAATTTTTTAAGAATTTTCGATCTAACGGTCTTATTTAATTATTGTAATTATCATTTTTCTCATTTTTTGCAAAAATTTTTAAGTATGAAAATGGAGTAATAACATGATGGCAGAAAATAAAGGCTTTAGATTGAGTAGAAGGGACTTCTTGAAAGCTTCTGCCGCTGCTGGCGTTGTTGCGGGACTTGCTTATTTCGCATCAAAATACAATTTCAACATATTCGTCACACGGGATACCGTGGATAATGAAGAATTACAACCGGGTTGGCAATATTCTTATGCACCTAGTATATGCGCGTTTTGTTCGTCAACTTGTGATATTTTAGTGGAAACTGAATATAAAAATGGTTATATGAGGGCTCTCGAAATTGATGGTAATCCCCTCTCACCTCTAAATGAGGGTAAAGTTTGCCCTAGAGGAAGAGCTGGTATTTTCAGAACTTACAATATAGATAGGCTTAAGACACCACTAATTAGAACTGGTCCAAAAGGTACTTGGAGTTTTAGAGAGGCTACCTGGGAGGAGGCAATTAATTACATAATGCAGAGCATAAAACAATTGAATCCACAACCATACGAATTCCTTTTAATTGGAGGTGGAATACCATGCGCAAATTACAAGCCCTATTTCATTCCGTTCACACTAGGTACACAAATACCTAATATAAATGGCACTCCAATGCAAACTTGTCTATTTAGTGATCAAGTGCCTATAGGATTCGTAATAGGGGGATTCGATTTACACGCGACTGATATGATGGATGACATGGCCTATTCTTCTTTAATAGTTGCATGGGGTACCAGTGGAATTCCTGCAGGAATATTTGTAAATAGGGCTATAAGGTATGCAAAAGGCATAGAAAACGGCGCGTATGTTATAGCAATCGATCCCAGGATGAGTGAGGCAGCATCTAAGGCTAATCTATGGATTCCAGCAAAACCTGGTTCAGATCTGTATATTGCTATGGCTATTATCAACTACTTAATCCAAAACAACTATTATGATGACGAGTTCGTAAGATATTACACTAATGCTCCCTTCTTAGCCTATGAGGAGAACGGAGTTGTGAAATTATTGGAGGAGGATTATGATGATGATACTGTAAAGGCATATTACGTTTACGATGAGATAAGCGGGCAAATTGTAAAGGTACCACCGTTTACAAATACCAATAAATACGACGTTAATGGTAATTTTATCAAGCCAGCATTGAACACCCCTCAAGGTTTAACTTATAATGGTAAACAAGTACAAACAGTATTCCAATTCCTTGCACAAAAAGTTAGTAATTACACGCTTGAATACGCGGCTCAAGTTGCTGACGTTCCCCTATCACAACTTCAAGAGTTAGCATTTAGAATCGCAACAATGAAACCAGTGACGATAATTACCGGGTTAAAAGGTTTCTTCAACGATCAAGCGGTACAATTTAGAAAAGCTTACGCCATTATAATGGCGTTAACTGGTAACATAGACATTAGAGGAGGTTGGGTGTACTCTGCAGTATATAGAGAAGGTATTGAGAAAGTCGTAAATGCTTATAATAGCATGGTCAGTAATGGGAAGACGAAGCCTGGTATATTATTACAAAGGCCTGAGGTATTGGAACAACTACCAGTCAATGAATTGCCAGGAGCTTTCTTCGCTATGTTTCCTATCATATACGTTTATAACAACCCTTCATTCTGGATGACTGGTGTTCCAGCACTTAGCTATGCCTATAATCAAGTTCTAAAGCAACAAGGGAAGAAACCAGCTGGAGCTTATACACTATTTGAAGAATCGGGATCATATGCCGCGATTAAGGGGCAAGTTACTTGGAATGGCCAACCCTATAAACCTAAAGTTGCAATGTCTTATGGAGGTTCACCATTTAACTTCAAATGGGATGAGTATAAACAAGTGTTGGAGAACACATTCTACATTATGATAGATATACTACCGACAGAGGCTAGTTTATACGCAGATGTGATTTTACCGGATGTAACTTATCTAGAAAGAGATGAATTCTTCTGGGATGATGGCCCAGCCATGGATAGGGCAATTAGGGGCAGATGGCAAGCGATACCAGTGTTATGGCCTAATACCGCAAACGGTTTGGATTTATTCATAATGTTTGCGTACATGTTAAATCCCCAAGCTGGAGACGCTTATATACAATGGATGGCTAGGTTCGCTGGGGTACCTTTAGATACATTAAAATCAGTTATACAACAAGAGATGCCCAATTATCAACAATATTTAATGAAGAATAACGGTTATCCACCATGGGGAAGTTTTACAGCAAAAGCGTGGAGAGAGGCTCAACTTAACGCATTGTCAGAGGAAGTAAACATGCCTAAAGAGCAAATATTACAAACCTTAAGAAATAACGGTGTGATTGTAATTAAGACTGTTGATGATTATTTTGCAAACCATGAAAGAATACCATGGGACTTACCAGCTGCCACTCCAACTGGTAGAATTGAGATATATTCAACTATATTATACTATTACGTTATACAGAATTATGGGTATGACCCAGTATGGGATCCAATAATAGCTGAAATACCACCAAATTGGAATGGAGGTTATGCAGTTGAAGATGGTGTTTATCACTCACCACCAACACCATATAACAATCCAACGTTTAAACCAGCACCACCAGAACTATTCTTCATAGAGTATAAGATCCCACAATTCGCTTACACATCTAGCACTGACAATCCATTACTAATGGCTATTGCTTCTGACAGTTACCATAAGGATATCTTAATGAGGGCTTGGATAAATCCAACTACTGCATCACAATTAGGAATTAACGAAGGAGATTGGATCGCTATCGAAAGATGGAAATTACCAAACCCAGATGGTAGTATACCTAAACTAATTGTTAGAGCCCATTTGACTCAGTGGATAAGACCAGATACAATAGGAGTACCAGAGCCTTTTGGTCAGAGGAACCCAGCATTAACTACTGCAACCAAAGCTGTAAACGAGTTTGGCAATCAGCCAGTATCAGTAATGTGGACACCAGGTAGAAATCCTTTAGGTGGTTATCACATGAATGAGCAATTCACTGTTAGGGTTAGGAAAGCGACGCCTGATGAGATTCAAGCTGCAACACAATTGGCAAGTGTGCGAACTCCAGACACATTACCTTCACAACAAGCTAAAGTTACCACTCCTAACAATTCCGCTTCTCAAAGTGATTGGCAACAATACGTCTCATACGGTAATGTTTCCACATTAGGGTGATCCCTTATGTCCACACAAGTTTCAAACCCATATATGCAATTTGGGAATACTCAACCTTGTAAACACTGGGGATTCGTGGTTAAGGTAGATCAATGTCTAGGCTGTGATGCTTGTGTGGCTGCGTGTACAATAGAGAATCAAACGCCATTTTGGCAAGGTCTATTTAGAACTCATGTTGAAGATCTAGAATTAGGAGAATATCCCAACACTCAGAGGGTCTTCGTACCTAGATTGTGTATGCAATGTGAAAACCCGCCATGTTATTATGTATGTCCAACTGGCGCTACCCAAATTGTCCCTGGAGGTATTGTAGTGGTTGACGAATATAAATGTATGGGATGTCTTTACTGTGTTGAGGCATGTCCATACGGTGCTAGATACTTCTACACTTACGAGGATATTGAGAAGTCCAAGGAGTATTTTGGATTGAATTCAATACACGTGGTTCCTCACGTAGATAAATGTACTTTCTGCTACGGTACAGCACCAGAAGGCACTTATACTCCTGCATGTGTAAGAACTTGTCCGGGTCATGCCAGAGTATTTGGATGTCTTGATGATCCTAATAGTGAGGTTAGTATATTAGTTAATACTGGGCAAGCAGTAGTATTGAATCCGGAATTAAACGTTCAACCTAAAGTTTTTTACGTATTTAATAGGCAGTTAGGTAGGGGAGGAGGTGGTAACTCATGAATAAATTCCTATTAGCTTGGACTATAATATTCATAATAATTGGAGGAGGGATATTACTTTATGGTATGAGCTTTAATCCCATGTCATGGGCTAATGGCCTAGTGACATTTACTGAGCCTAATGGCGAGCCAATACCTTGGGGACTTTTAGTAATTGGCTATATGTTTTTCGGAGTTATAGGTACTGGCGTTAGCACTTACAATTCGCTATATGAACTATTTAATAAGAATCATCCAGAAAAGAATCCGTTTAAGAATATCTCATTAAGAAATGAGTGGATAGCACTAGCTGTACTAATACCGGGTTGGATTATGGTCTTTGCATCAACTTATAAGCCTGGAGAAGCTATCTATATTTACACGAGCTTTAGAGATACCTCAAGAATAGCTTGGAACGGTGTACTGTACGCACTTGTGGGTATTGGTATAATTCTAGAAATACTAGCCCTAATAGGGGAGAAGAGAAGGGAATATAAGGACCCTATTAGCAGACTCTTGGCTTGGCTATCATCTAAATCAGTATTGATATTAATAGTTGGTTATGCAATACTAATGGAGTTAATATTGGATGCGAACTTAGGCTCAGTGTTCGGTTACTTATCAACATGGGTCTACGAATTCGGTCCATTCATGTCGATGCTATTCGTCATATTATCATTCTATTCAGGTATTGCGATGCTATCATTTATGACTCCATTATATAGTAGATTTAGAAAAGTTAAAGAAGATCCAAATGGTTTGAGTATACATGACGTGTATAAAATACTAGGAAGAGACGGTGTATTAGCTACGATAGCAGTAGGTTTCTCACTACTGTGGTGGTTATGGTTAACAGCAACGAATCAGCAAACTTCACCTTGGGCAGAGCTTATGATTTCTGGGCCATATAGTGTAGTCTTTCTAATAGGTGGAGTACTAGTTGGTGTGATAATTCCAATAATCCTTTACGGGGTTGCATATAAGAAGGGAAGTGGCCATATGTTAGTAACATCTTCGATATTCACATTGCTTGGAATGTTCTCGATAATTACGATTGCTGATATTATACCTCAATCAATAACGTGGTATTATTCAGTCTCACCAATATCTCCATCAAATTCCAACTGGGTTTACGAATTGCGCAGTGTTTTCAATAACGGTCCATCGTGGACATTCCTACCATTCAATATATCGTTCTACGATATAGTATTCTTCATTGGCTCAGTACTACTATTACTTGGGATTTACACATTGGGCGTAATATTATTACCGTTAGAAGAAGATGAAAAGGCAAGACACCTTATATTCAAGTGAAGTCATATGACATCCCTTTTTTATTCACCCCTTATTAAATACCGAGTAGATGTTTTGCCCTCATCTGAGTTGAAAAAGGAAAACGTTAATGTCAAGGCCTTAGTCGTTATAGGAGATGGAATTGATAGGGAAAAAATTTCAGAAGATCTAGGGCTAAACCCCTTGCTGGTAAGGATAGTTGACAAGGATAGTAGTAAGGAAGAGGTAGAGTACAACAAAGTAGTTCTAGAAAACGCTTGGCTAGCAGATTTGGCTCCAGTTGAAGAGATAAAATCCATTGATAGACGAAGTCTTTTACGTGGAGAAGTAAAAAAGGTTAAAAAGGTTGATAAGCCAATTTACCTTAGCGAATATTGTAATGGCTTATATAAGGCATGTAATGTATGTGAGTTTTCATGTCCTTACAATGCTATTAAAGTTGATAAGAAAACTGGAGTAAATATTGATTACACAAAATGTACATCTTGTGGTTTATGCTCAGCTTCATGCCCAGTTAGTGCCATACAATTTCCATCACTTTCCCAAAATTCGATTTTTGAATTGGCAAAGGTAAAAGGGGAAAAGAGGATTACATGCTATAAAAATACTAAAAATAGAGGAGTCAAGATACCTTGCTTAGCAATGCTATCAGAGGTAGATATAGTATTATTGAGAAGCAGTGGGAATTTAACCTTTGAATGCCCAGGATGTGAATTACAAGATAATCTAAAGCATTTCATTGAAGTGATCAAGGAATATAATGAGAGAATAGGAGGAATCAGCTTTTATTCCCCATCTAAAAAAATTGAGGCAAAAGAGACAAAGGAACTAAATACTACTCCACAATCATTTTTCAATAGGGCTGAGGCTAGAAGAAACATAAGTGATGAACTGCCATACATACTATTTGATGTGAGTATTGATAATAACAGATGTACTTTATGTGAAAGCTGCGTTAATTGGTGCCCCACATCAGCACTAAAGCTCAGAAGGGATAGTGGAGTGGAAGAAATAGACTTTGATCCCATGAAATGCATAGGCTGTAATGTATGCGTCAATGTTTGCCCAGAATCGTGCAAATTAGAAGAAGGTAAAACAAGTGAGATTCCTCCAAATATAGCAGCTCTTACTAAGGTTATTAAGGTGGAAAAGAGTAAAAGCGTTAACAAAGAGGTAAGGAAATTAGTGGGCGATGAGTTAGTTAGATGTAGAGTTTGTGGAGCACCAATAGGTTCGAGGAAAAGTCTCAATCACGTTAAGAAAATAATGATTGAAAAGGGGGCTTCCTGTGAAGATGAGTGGTTGGAGAGATGCCCAAAGCATAGGGCAGAGTACGCGTTTCATAAACAATTTTCATTTAATGCAAGATTTAAACCTAGAGGTGATCTAAGATGAAGTCTCTGTCTACGGATTTCAAGATCTTTTCCTTTTTATTTTTAAGCCCTAGATATATTAAAGAAGTTAAAGGGCTTGTGGAGGAGATAACGGACAAGCCATATTACAATACATTAAAACAAATAATTCAATTGGCAGAAAGTAACTATGATAAGGTAGCTACAGAATTCACTTCATGTTTTATAAATGATTACAAACACGTTAAATGTCCACCTTACGAATCGTGGTATAGGGAGAGAACTGTGTATGGCATTTCAGCACAAAGAGTATTAGAAGAGTACATCAAATATGGTATTTATCCAAAGAAACAACTAGCTGATCATATATCTACGGAGTTGGAATTCGTATCATTCCTCTTGTTCGTAGAACAAGAAGACGAAGCTAGAAAGTTTATAAAAGAGCACATAGTAAGCTGGGTTCCTAAATTAATTGAGGATATTCTAGCAAACAGTAAAGGGGAGTATACAAAACTGTTAGGCATAGCGCTTAAGCAATTCTTAGATTACACAATACAAACTATCTTTGTAGTCAATAGATAGTTCTATTTTCTTTTAAATGTATAATAAATTTTTACCTTTGATTATTTACCTTTTTACAAGATTTAAAAGATCCTATTTAAACTATGTTGCACTTTATTTCTTAGTACACCTTAGTTATTAGGGGTTTAGGATATATCAATAAATTTCCTTTTATTATCTTTGAGGAGTAAAATATGGCCAAAAGAATTAGGGGTGACGTTTGGTCAAACTTAGTGTTAGTAGCGACAGTCCTTGTATACGTAGTTTACATTGCGTTAGCTGGTTATACGTTAACGCATTTGCCTCCAATTCCATCAGTAGTTGAAACCGAAAACGGTACTGTATTATTTACGGGAGGTGAAGTTATAAGCGGAAAGGTACTAATGCAGAAATATGGATTATTCGATTACGGTAGCTTTTGGGGCTTCGGAGGTTATTACGGAACTGATTTTACTGCTCTAGCCTTAAAAGTTATAAATCAAACTGCAGATCCACCTACGATAAAGGTAGATGGTCAAGCTTACTCCTCCATAACTGATTCAGAGACAAGTAAATGGGTAGTGTCCAACGATTACGTAAAAGCTTACAACACCCTTTACAATGAGCTTTACAATATCTTGTACAACAATTCCTCCAACTATGGACTTAAGCCTAACTTGGTGAATCCCAACGATTTGAGAAATATAACGGCATTTATTTTATGGGGTGCGATGGTTTCTCTCCTAGGATATACTAACGGTTTTCCTTACATGCCTCAACAAACTCAACCATCCGTAAACGTTAGCCTATCAACGTGGATAATGGTAATCGTCCTTTTAGCAGTCTTAGTTTCAATGGTGAGCTACGTTAGTCTAAAAATACTTGACCATTGGAGAGATCCAAGAATATCTGTCCCCCTTCCTCCACCATCTGCATCACAAAGGATAGGCTTGATAGGAGTATTCTTCGCCTCAGTCCTCGCGGGTATACAAGGTTTGTTAGGATATTTGGCCATGCATTATTACGTAGATCCAGAGGGAATATTAGGTTTAATAAACTTCCTACCTTTTAACGTTACTAGGGCCTTGCACTTAAACATGGCAGTGGTGTGGATAGCACTTACATGGATTACCTTTTCAATCTTTGCGTTACCATATCTGGGTGTTCCCTTATCCAGAAAGCTCTCCTTTGCAATCTTAGGCTTAACGTTATTTGCCGGAGTGGGTCTGCTTCTAGGAATATTGTTCTCCTATAATCAATTAATCCCATCACCCTATTGGTTTATTTTCGGTGCTCAAGGAAAGCCAAATGACGTTGATCAAGGTACCTTCTGGTTGCTCCTAGTTGCTCTAATATTCTTCTTAGCTTCCTCATTATTCTTCAAAGCTTCAAAGTCAACCGCGGAACCTTTAAGACCACTAACGAGGATTACTGCAATAGGTCTCTTGGGATCTGGAATAGGTGCAATCTTCGGATCATTACCAATAATTGCTCCATGGCCTAACTTCACCGAAGACCAGTTCTTCTTATGGATTATGATACACTCGTTCGTTGAGGGGTTCTGGCCCTCTATAGTAATACCAGTAGTATTAATACTTTTAGTTGTCAACAATTTAGTACCGCCAAGCCTAGCTACGATGGCAGCGAGTATAGATTCCGTTAGCGAAATACTCTCTGGGATGATAGGTACTGCACATCATTATTATTTTGGAGGTGAACCGTTATTCTGGATGTACTTGGGAGCATCAGCAGCTATATTAGAGGTTATCCCTATTCTCTTCTTAACTTATTACGCAATTTTGCTGTGGAGAAGAGGTGAAGCTAAGACCGAATTTCAAAAGACGTTAGTAACTACCACCTTAATCTCAGCTATTGGAGGGGGATTTGTAGGTGGGATTATTGGTGGGGCTTCAATATTGAACGCTCCAATGATAAACTATTACGTCCATGGACTACAATTTACCATGGCTCATGCCCATTTAGCGTTCCCATTAGTGTGGGGTTTAACTGCCATTTTAATGTGGATTGCCGCATTGTATTTATCAAATGGGATTAAAGAAAACGAGCTAAAGACGTTGAGAATTATGATACTGATTTACGCCATTGGTTTCATACTGCAAGGAATAGACTTATGGGCATTAGGGGCTGTTCAACTGGCTACAGTTTTAAGGGTAGGTTATTGGGCGGCAAAAGGTACACTATTCTATCTGCTATCTATTCCAGATTTAATAGTATGGCTTAGAATGATTGGCGATGTAGTTGCGGGTTTCGCTGCTGCCGTAATTATAATTTACACGCTTAAGGGTGTAATTAAATCTTACAAGATCAAAATATAAAAGGTAAATTACTTTTTTACTCTTTTAGTTCATATTTTGAGTTATTACCTTTCGCAAGGTCACTTTTCCCAGTTAAATCCCTAAGATATACGTTTTTCCAATGAATAACGTCAAATGCGGTTTTATCTATTATTTGTTTTTTGAAAAAGCTTTCCCTTGAAGAATACGTTAATGGAGTGGGGGTCAAAGTACTTAGCGTACAAGAAGATTACAGTACTAAAGTTCAACAACTCCAAAACTACAATCGTTACCAATACTGCAGATACAATGACAATATAGAGTTTTTATTCACTTTTACTCATTGTTAAATATAACGTTGTATAAAGTGGTTTAAATATTTTAGTCTTAAATGGTATAAAAAGAGAATCAAGTTAGATAAAGGTAGATTTCTCTTATGAGAATGATATTACCCATTTGACCTTTCCACTTTAATAAGTATTTTATTTAACCCTTCCAAGAGTTCTGAAACATTATTCACATCACTTAAAACTTCGTTAACCAAATTCCTAAGCAGCTCATTAGCATTCTCTAACACTTCCATACCTTTAGGAGTAATTTCAACCAACACAACTCTTCTATCCCTATTATCCCTTACCCTTCTTACCAAACCTTTTGCCTCAAGTTTATCAGTTGCCGCAGTTATTGCTGATTGCGTCACAAAATACCTATTTGCTAAGTAAACCATGGATCTAGGTTCCTCAGATGTTGCCTTAAGTATTGAGAAGTCCAGATAGGATAAATCCATTACCTTACCTAACCTATTGTTGAACTCCCTTATTAATCCTCTATAAATCTTGGCTATAGTGCTAACTAGTTGTAGCCTTTCATCTACTTTTTGCATCTGTCACACCTCCATCTTGTTGTTCTGCAATGACTCTTCTACCTCTTAGGGCTGAGGCAATAGCCGCAATAAACGTCAAGACTGCACTAATGTAGAAAGTGTCTCTCAAGGCTATCATAAAGGATGGTGCAATTGCCGTTGGGAACCAGTCATGTTGCTCCATTACTGCAACTGCTTGGGCTGGTACACTAATCCCTGGAGGTAGTGACGAGATAATTGTCTTAACTGGATCATATCCTAAAAATGCAGCAAATAAAGCACCAGTTACCGGTATCTTTTGCATTAACGGCGCTAACTGAGGAGCTCCGGCTTGAGTGACAGCATTAGCTAACGCACTAGGTAACGTTGAGGCTAATGAGATAATGACTATGGTAAAGAATAACGCCATGCTTAACGTTTGACCGGTATTTTGTATTGTAGCTCTCATTCCTGATGCAACTCCCCTATATTTAGGTGGTACAGAATTCATTATTGAGGCAGTGTTAGGAGAGGCGAACATCCCATTTCCCAACCCCATTAGGAATATTATAACAGCGAACTCCACGTAGTTGAAATTATAAGGTAATAAGGTTAAGAGAAGAAATCCTATACCCACTATCACCATGCCTAACGTTGCCAAAAGTCTAGCCCCATACCGATCTGAAAGCCAACCACTAATTGGCCCCATAGTGACAAATCCTATCATTAGCGGTATAGTATATATGCCCGCCCAGAACGGAGTTTCCTCATAACTGTAGCCGTGTAATGGAAGCCATATCCCTTGTAAGAATATTATTAGCATTATCATTAGCCCACCATAAGCTATTGACCTTAGAAAACTAGCTAAATTACCAGCTGCAAACATTCTAATCCTAAACAACTCCAATCTGAACATGGGATACTTTACCTTAGTCTCCACATAGATGAAAGCCCCCATTAATCCTAAACCAGCTATCATTGATGCGATTACGAATGGGTTTCCCCAGCCTAGCTGGGAGTTACCATAAGGTAGTAATCCATAAGTTATTGCGATTAGGATCAAAATTAATCCTAAACCAAAGGTCAAGTTACCAGCCCAATCTATACCTTCACTCCTACTTGGCGCTGAGATTTCCTTCAGTTTAGTGTAACTCCATATTGTACCTAGTATACCTACTGGGACGCTAACCAAGAATACGTATCTCCAATTTATTATGGATAATATTCCACCTAATATTAACCCAACAAGGGATCCAGCTAAAGCGGCAATCTGGTTTATTCCTAAAGCCTTACCTCTCTCGTTGTATGGAAATGCATCTGTGATTATTGCAGCACTGTTTGCGAAGAGAAAGGCTCCACCTATTCCTTGTACAATTCTAAACACTATTAACTCTAATGCACCTAGACTACCAGTATTTGGAGTTAGGAAGAGAAGAATTGAACCAATTGTGAAAACCAGAAAACCTAAATTGTACAATCTAACCCTACCGAATATATCGGATAATCTACCAAATGATACTAGGAAGGATGCAGTGACGACATTATATCCCATTAATATCCATAATAGGTATTGAAATGAGGTGAAGGGGTTAATGTTAATACCCCTAAATATTGCAGGTAGCGAGATTAGCGTTATTGTACCATTTATTGAAGCCATTAATACTCCAATTGTCGTATTGCTTAAGGCAATCCATTTGTACTGCATAATTAAAAGATGAATGTTTAACTATTTAATTTTTTACTCCCCATTTTATAAGAGATTTATTTTTAAACCCCTAACCTTTCACGAATGAAATATGATAGTAGAAGAGTTATATTAGATTTAAGTAAAAATAAGATGTTGATAATCTCGCATTACGTAGTAGATTATATGATAGTGATTTGATAGAAAATAATGACGATATTTTTAAATATTAAAGCAGTATAAGTTGTCTACTCTTTTGATAACAAGATCTTCAAAACGCTTTTGCCAATCCTGTCCCCAGTGTACTTCCCCTCGAAGTTATTCATCTCAACCCAAGTTCTCAAATCGTTATATCCCCATTTCCTTAACGCATCTCTTATTTTGTCCTCGTAATCCTTAACGTTAACCATCTCCTCTTCCATAAACGTCGCTACCCATAGGTCCAAAAGCCTTTCCAAATCCTTTAGGGGATCTTGACTATCATCAACTCTCAAATCAACATATTTCCCTACAGTCAGGGGATCAATTTCCCTCTCACTTTTATCAACAGCTTTAACGACAATGATTGAAGCACTCTGCTTTCCCCTCCTATCCCCACCCTTACTTTCCCCAGCTTTCAATGATCTGAGAATTTTCTCATAAATTCTACCCCTACCCTCCGCTTCCTTAGCCATTGCCTCTAGAACTTCCTCTCCTGCTAGTATGTTGCCTTGTACACTGAAGTGATCTCCAATAATATGCCCAGCGTATGAATAACACTCTTTTCCAGTGAAGGCAGAAGCGTTACCCTTAGAGTCAACTACACCGATTTGCCTCTTTTCCCTTAAAGGATCTGAGTCAGTTAAAATTCTTATGGTATCTGATGCACTGTAACCCTTTTCTAGTAATGACAAGCCGTTTACACCATAAGTTAAATTGGCTAGGGCTTGAGTAGCTATTGCACCCACATTCGGTCTCAACCAAGGTACGAAAGCTCCTACGGCTAAGAATTTACTTGCCACTCCCACTCCCCAAGCCTTTTCCTCTGGGTCGTAAATGACTATTGAGAAGGTCATACTGTATACTTAACTTATACATATTTAAACAATTATCTTATGGTTGAATGTTAAAGCATGTACTACTGCTTTGTAAAGTTATATAATTGAGTTAAGAACACGAAATTTTTTAAACCATCTTAACAATGTTATATTCAGTAATGAGTAAAAGTGAATATAAAGATATTATATTGCTATAGCATCTGTAGTATTAGCAACAATTTTAGTTTCGGCGTTGTTAAACGTCAATACCGTAATCTTCCTATGCACGGTTAGCTATACTTTTATACTCTCTCTTCAAACAACATATTAAATGAGGCTATTATTAACTATTGACACATTTCGCCAAACTTTACCCTTCCAAAACGAAAAAGTAATAATAATAGGAGTTATGGAAATTAACCAGACTAATAAGAAAAAGTACTTTCACTTCTTCACGGAGTGGGATCTAGGTAACGAAAAAGAGGTGATAAATAAATTTTATGAATACATTAAGGGGAAAATTGGTGAAGTCGGGTTAAACAACCTGAACTTCTTCAGTGGGAAGAGCAAAGTTCTTGAAAGGCTATTCGTGGTTGGGTTTAACATATTACGCTTTGATATACCAATTTTAACACAGAAGGGAGTTGAGTACTCAATTGGTACTGTTTCCGATTTGAACTCCCTATGGAGTAGTCTAGCTGTAATAGATTACCTTCAAGCAATGCTACCTTACAATAAGATGAAATTTAAGGGTATGAGCTGGGAGAGATTTAGTCAAATTTTAAGAATGAGCGGGCAAAAGGTACCTAAAATTCCCTTAAGAGGTTCACAAGTCAAGGACTTATATGTAAATAAGGATTACTCCAGTATACTAAAGCGTAACAAGGCTAAACTCCTAACGCTTTACTCCGCAGTTAAGATTTTTGAAAAAGAGAAAAGTTAATTTAATTACTTTGTTTTTCTTCCCAGAACCTTATACAACTCGTTCTCAGCTTTAGCCATTTCGCTCTGTACAGCTAACTCCCACAATCTATAAAATACAGGGTATCCAGCCTGTTGCTCTAACGTCCACTCCTTAGCGAAACTCCCATCCCATATATACTTTGCCTCATCCTCAACAATTTTCCTAACCAAGTCATAATACTTGAACATTCTGGTTAAAGTACCGTATTGGCTAGTAGTGCTATGGTGAACCATTTGATTGAATATACCCTCTTCAGCAATAAGTCTAGCAATCTCAGCCAATTCCCCAGATGCGTAAAATTCCAACAATGCTGCCTCTGGAGATATCCCATATTCCTTTACAGCAACGTCAAAACAAGCCTTTATTGCTCCAAACAATATTGGCACCCAGGTGTGTTCACTCATTAAGTCCAATAACGCTTCCTCCTCAAATGATGAAATAACTGCAATCCCACCTGGAATCGCACCTATACCTTTGGCTATTGCCTTAGCGTAATCCCATGCCTTTCCAGATGCGTCTTGTTTAACTCCCAATAATACGGGATAACCTTTCCCTTGCTTATGCAAATCCATAATCCCTTCCCCAACCATTCTGGGAGCAACCATTACAGTGTCAACGTTTTTAGGTGGTCTGATAAGTCCAAAGGCCACGTTGTATCCACTGGCGAAGTCCAATACGAACTCTTTCTTGCCTTCTAAAATTGGGGCAATATTCTTTTCATAAACTTCCTTCATTATTTCATCTGGAATTAGGAGAAAGGCAATATCAGCTCTCTTCACAGCTTCACCTATATCGTAAACTTCAAACCCTTCCTTTATAGCCAAGTCGTAATATCTATCCTTAACGTTTCCTATAATAACGTTCAGACCATTTTCCCTCATAATATTAGCTTGAACTCTCCCTTGGTTACCGTAACCAATTACAGCTATTGTCTTTCCCTTTAAAGGTTCTAAACTCGCATCTAAAACTGTTTTATCCATAAAAAAGTGTTGCCGTTTGAAAATAAAAATATGAATCCGTACTTATAGGGATGATGAAGAACCTATCTTCCTAACTTGATCCATAGCCCACATCATTGGACAATATCCACCACACATGGTACAAGCTTTCACTTTAGGAGTACCGAACTGAGTGTAAACTTGATAAGCTCTTTGAGGATCTATTAGCTTAGAAATCATGTTCTCCCAATCCAGTTTTCCCCTATAATAACTAACCTCGTCATCCCACTTACTAGCCCTTTTCCCTAACTTAACCACATCACCAGCATGGGCTGCAACCCTATAAGCAATAGCTCCCTCCTCAACTTGCTTAACAGTTGGTAACCCTAAGTGCTCAGCTGGGGTTAGATAACATAATAAATCCGCACCAGCAGCTGATGATATTGCAGCACCTATGGCAGAGGCTATGTGATCATAGGGCGCACCTACGTCGATAGTCAAGGGACCCAAAACGTAATATGGCACACCACCAGTTAACTTCTTCATTAGCTTAACGTCCCAAGCTATTTCGTTCAGTGGTACGTGTCCCGGTCCCTCAACCATAACTTGCACACCCTTTTGCAACGCACATTTAACTAGCCTAGCGGTTTCCAATAGTTCTCCAATTTGGAACTCGTCATGAGCATCTCCAGTAGCTCCAGGTCTTAAGGCATCTCCCAAAGAGATTATAGCATCATATTCCTTAAACATTTCTAACACGTAATCCCAGTTCTTTCTATAGGGGTTCTCCGAGTTATTGTGTATCATCCAACCAGCTATCATGTCCCCTCCCCTTGAGACTATTGGAATAATCCTATCGCTCTTTAACGCCCTAATAGCTAAATCCTTAGTTATTCCAGCGTGAATTGTCATGAAGGCAACCCCATCCTTTAAGTGCTTTTCCACTGTGTTTAGTAATTCATCTTCAGTAAAATACGCTCCTCCAGACTTCTTCTTAAAGGACTCTATGAAAACCTGGTAAACTGGGACTGTACCAACTGGTAGATCTGATGCCTTTATTATCTCCCTCCTTATGGCATCTAAATCTCCTCCCGTTGATAAATCCATTAAAGTATCTCCCCACTTGTTTGCAACCTTTACCTTCTGTAATTCCATGTCTAAGTCTACAACCTCACTTGAAGTGCCTATGTTTACGTTAACTTTAGTACTTAGTCCCTTACCTATTGGGACAAGTTTTCTACTAGGGTACTTCGCATTTCTTATCAAAATTATTTTACCCTCACTTATCCTATTTTTGACCTTCTCTACTGGTATACCTTCTAGCTTACTTATTGCCCTCATCTCATCTGTTATTTGGCCCCTTTTCGCCTCATCTATAATACCCATAAGAAATATTCATATAACTAAGTTATAAAGATTATTATATACTATAAGATGCCAACTCTTGAGCTTCATCTAAAATTATCGCAAGCTGTTTCTTATTATCCCTAGCAATTGAGTCCATTTCTCTTATAACGTAAGTTACGTCTGTACCCCTAATCTTCTTTAACTTAGCCCTAACTTTATTAGCTTGTATTTCCTCAACGCCTAAAATATTTGAAAGTAATTTTGCAACCTTGCCTAAAATTGTGTAGTTCTTTATAGCCTCATTTATCTCCTCAATTAGTAAACTTATTAAAACGTCTTTTGGGTAATGCTTCTTTCTTGAATCATGTATTCTCATAAGATTAATAGAGACTTTTATTGCCTCACTTTCCTTTACTGCAACGTTAACAACGCTTGTCTTTTCTATCCTTCTCATGTCCAATACGGCAATTCACTCACCTCTTGCAATGCTCTCCTTAATCATCTCAATTTCCTTCTCCCTATCCGGTAGACCCAAAACCTATTTTCAGAAATAATCCACTTCGAAATATCATAAAAATTAAGTGACTAAAGTTTATAATTATCTGACAACTAACTAAAATTTAAAGTAAAAATCTCAAAAATGCTCCAATATTTATGTATTACTTAAGAAGTAGTACTATAATTCATGTTATTCTTCTCACATTTTCTCATATATGTTAGAAAAATGAGAAAGAAATACTCTAATTTCATGGAAATTCAGATAGAATCATTCTCTTTTGATACATTTTATCATATATAAGATAATGGGCATTTATTAATCTTTCATTATTATATTTAATTAAATGATTTTGGGAGTACCGTATCCTATAGGTCTTTCCCATCTTCCTTGGGTCTCGTGTTAAATAGCAATTATACGGAACCATATAAATTACGGCACCGTATTAATCAAATTTACTGATCATTGTAAGGCTAGACTAATAGTTAGTTACTCATACTAAAAATTTAAAATTTTTGGAAAATGACTTTAAAAGACAAACAACTATGTAGTATAGTTTATGTAGAAGTAGTAGTATGGTAAATGTTTATGGGAACCTCCAATATTATACGTGATGTTAGACTCCATCATGTAAATGTAATAGGTGTATGAAAAGGGATAAGGATAAGTACCAATAGTTACATAGGGGGTCGGACTTTCATAAGGTTTCATGATATTTGATATTAACCCTAGTCCTCATACCCCTTATTGCTCTCCCCGTGCCGTGTACGGGACTAACTCCCTTCGAGGACATGGGGAGTTTCATGGAGTACCTTGCTCCCCCCTCACATTGCTCATAGAGCTCATTGTGGTACTCTCTGTTCTAATGTTAGCATTAAAGTTTATAAATTTTGGATAGACATATGGCATAAGCCTATTTAATAGCGTTAAAAAGGCTAGGGATGATAAGTGATGTTAAATAATATAAACTTTACGCCTTATCGAAAACAGTTAGCAACTGCATCAGAAACTTCATTATTTCTGATAAACACTGCAATACTTAGAGCAGGTTAAGGTATTATAAGTTATGCTATTATTTACGCTCCTAGCATGTAGGCTAAGGGACTTAATGGTATTGGAAAGCTCAGCCTACCATAAGATGTATCTCCATATTGAAATTGGATTGTATTGAGCTTCACCTTTAACAGTTTCAGCTACGAGTTTAAGATTGTTGGATGGGAAGAATGCACTTGGTGAAGCACCTGGGTACAAATAAGTAATATTATATAAGTATGGCGCAGTTGCACCATTATTTTCAGCAACTACAAACCTTGTTGTAAGAATCATTAATACACACCTAAGGGGAACCCATTCATCATGTGAATAACACTTATAATCCACACTAGTTTGGGTTTTGAGTTAATATTCCCAGAGTAGATAGATAAAGCATGGTTTCTCTATTTAAAATAATTCAGGTCGGAGATCATGGTGAAGTACCGGGAGCAGAAGCCTTTTGGATGAGGGATTTCGATAAGTGGTATAGATTATCATTCTACTCTTTTCTTTTAAGAACCGAGGATAACGAGTACGTTTTAGTCAATACTGGATTACCAGATGATCTAGCCTTAAGGAATAAGTTCTTAAGGGATTGGGCTAAAAGCGATAGATGCAAGTTTCAACACGTGGAGAAAATTGAGAATGCCCTTGCGAGATTAAACTTGAAAACTGACGAAATTTCCCACGTCATTATTACGCCAGTTCAAGATTACAGTATTGGGAGGATTCACTTATTTAAGAAGGCAAAGTTCTACTTTTCTAGAAGAGGATGGTATGAGGACGTTGTTACGCCTTCCACCTCACCTTTTTTAAATAGAGACATTTACTTGCCTAGGTTTATACGGGAGTACCTGTTTGAAGAGGCGTGGAATAGGATTGTCTTAGTTGAGAATCAAGAAGTCGTTAAAGGCGTGGAGGTAAGGTGGACTGGTTGTCATCATAGGAGTTCCATGTTAGTTAAGTTTGAATACGATAAGAGAAAGTGGTGTATAAGCGATTCAGCCTTCATAATGGCTAATTTTGAGCAAAATATTCCAATTGGCATTGCTGAGGACATTTACGAATGTTTAAGCGCCTATGATTACATGAGGAGAGAATGCGATGTTGTTATTCCAGCTTATGATCCAGAAAACATGAAGAGGTTTAAGGAATATGTTTTATAAATAACTTTTACAATGTTATAATGAAGGATGAGTGAAAAGTGAATAAAAAGTACTATATCGTTATAGCATCCGTAATATCAGTAACGATTGTCCTATTAGCATTGCTTAACTTCAATACTGTAATCTTCTTGTACACTAAGTACTTTGACCCCCATTCAATTGACGTATTCTTCTTCAAGGGGAGTAAAATGCTCACTAACGTTTCTGTCTCACTATTTGCATTTTATCCCACGAAAAATGGTACTGTATTTAAGAAGATCTATCAAGGGTTTAATCTTAAGTACTTTTCAATACCTTTATCGAATTTAACTGACTATGTTGGGCACTGGATAAAACATTATGGATATAATATAACACCATCGTTAGTTGGCTTCGCATCTTACTACATAAATAACCCAAACGGTACTATTACAATTTACTCGCAACCATTTTCTATAAGCGTTTCACCTTATAACGTTACTCACGGAATTGGAAAGACTGTTGTAAAGGAATTTATAAATCCAGTAGAGCATATAGTGAAGAGGAGGAATGGGAATTCGGTAAAGGCTAATACAATAACCACTACAACTACTTCCGTACCTACGACATCTACATCAGCTGGCACTGCGTGTGAAATAGTTTATGTTTTGAACTCAGTATGGTATTACCCATCTAATAACAGTCTTGGGCCAGTACCATTATCTATAGCTTATGTTACAGATCCAAACACAAACGATTATTCAGGAGATCTCGGTCTAGGTATTGGTTCATCAACTCAAAGTGGTTACAAGATTTCATTTGGAATAACATATCTGAGTTTTATAAACATGCAAGTTGCAGGTATTTCAATAACTGCTAACGCTAATTCCTTCTCTGTAAAGAAGGAAGTATACTTAGGTAGTGATTATGGTGTGAACTCTCAATTTGCTGAGATATATACTTATGGACAAATTGCTGTTGCAAATTACTCATATTGGATAGGTTATGGTTGTCCCCCCGGTGCTGGCGTTGGTATATTCCCTCCAAATGGATATTGTATTGAAGTTCTAGTTACTGGCTTAGAGGTAAACGGTACTACCAACAATTATTCACCAGCAATTTACGATACTAATACTCCATTAATCCCACCAACGGACTTTTTCAGTTTTACTAACAATCTAACTAAAGTATATGTAATTGAGCCACATCAAGTAGGAACGTACTTTAACTTCTCCACTACTTCAACAACTTCATATGGATACGTTAGTGGTTCCATACCTGCAGGATTAATAATTACGAAACTCGCTTCAAGACTAGGTATATTTATACCATTGTGGGTAACGC
The DNA here is from genome assembly GCF_019175345.1 of Saccharolobus shibatae B12. Classification (NCBI taxonomy): domain Archaea; kingdom Thermoproteati; phylum Thermoproteota; class Thermoprotei; order Sulfolobales; family Sulfolobaceae; genus Saccharolobus; species Saccharolobus shibatae. Next base: position 1,355,999 of record NZ_CP077717.1, read on the forward strand.
TTGTAATATCTCCTAGTGTTAGTATTGTGCAATTCACTAATTATGACTCCGTCGAATTTACAGAAATCACCCTTGTCTCATCTTCTAATAATGCTTATTATATCTACATGGCATTTTCCAATAACAGTTTCACCATTGGTAGTAGTACTTACCATTTACCATATTACTATTACTATATAAACTATACTACATAGTGGTTTATCCTTTATTATCTTTAAAAAGTTTAAATTTTTAGAATAAAATTATAATTCCCTTAATACTTGGGCTAAACTTATCTCTAAAACGTTATCTCTATAGCAAAGTATAAGCTCTTATCTTACTGTTATCTCTTACTGTTATCGTTTTTCGATAAAATGGTACAACTACTTAATGGTCGATACTGGGAGAGACAAATTATTATATAGACGTTATAAAATTATTTGCATGGTTTATAATCAAAATGTGACATTTATAGGAAAATCCTTGCAGTTTGAGGAGACCTTGAAAACTTAAAAAGTGTATTCAAAAAAGAGATAAATCCTTTCGTAAAGTACTGCGTATATCTAATTGAAAATTTTTTAGAAAAATTTAATAGTATACTCTAACTTTTGAAAATTGGGGGATCAAATGTCTTTTAGCTTAAAAATCCCTGGAGAGATATATCAAAAGTATAGTGACCTCTTCGGAGAAAAGACCATAAACGATAGGATTGTAAGTGTCGAAAAACTCATTGAGGAGCTCGCAATTGAGTTCTCGGATGAGATAAGGAGGGTTATTAATAAAAGGAGACAATGGTTAGAATCAAAAGATCCCGTGACCTCTAAGGGTGCTTTCCCATCCTTTGACGAAGTCTTTGTAGACGCTGATGGAAATAAGAGAACCTTTAGGGAAATCATTCAAGGGATGATAGACAATTTCCTAGGAGTACAGTCTAAGCTGAGGTGGAGGTTAAATGAAAATGTACCGATACCAAAAGACGCACATCCCCTTAATAACCCAGGATTGGAAATCACTGGACCCTGGTATCCTCTGAGTAGGGCATATAATCAAATAAATTCAGACGTGGCATGTGTTATGGAAGATGAGGAAGATGCATCACCTGCGTGGTACGTCCCCTTTGGTTCTGGTAAAACAACAGCTGACGTATGGGAGGGAAGAAAGAACGTAAAACTCTTTCTCTCCGGTAAGGCTCCAAATCCTTACTACGAGAAGGGGAAAACGTATAGCTTAAATAAACCTAGAGATAAGTGGCCCGTGATTTTTCACAGACTTCCTGGATTGCACCTCTTGGATTTTGACATAACGCTAAATGGTAAACCAGTACCGGCTATAATTGTTTCTGCCGTCATATATATCCTAAATAATTACAATAGCCTAAAGAGCGTAGGCTCTGGGGTATATTTCTATCTGCCTAAAACACAGACACCAGATGAGGCATTGGTAATAGAAAAGATCTTGAGAAGAATTGAGTCTAAACTAGGGCTTAAGATAGGTACGCTTAAGATTGCCCTCCTTTACGAGGAGGTTAATGCGGGAAGATTTTTCCCTATAATACTGTGGATATTTCGTGAGAGGCTCATTAAATCAAATAACGGTAGATGGGACTACTTGGGAAGTTTAATTGAGATGTGGTTACAAGAGAAAGTACTTCCCGATCCCCAAAACATTACCATGACCTCACCAAACATGATGGCTTATCAAAAATACAACGCACTCATGATGCTATTAGCTGGGGCAAAGAATGGTGAAGCCGATTCAGCTCCAGTAGGCGGTATGGCTGCAGTAATGCTTTATCCTCAAACTGATCCGTTCGGGAGAAATAGATACAACTTAAAGGCATTAAGGGGAATAAAGTTAGATAAGTTAAGAGAGAGGCTAATAGGGCTTATATTTGTAGCAGAGGATAAAGTTGAAGGTAAAGTTACTTTAGAGGAGGTAATTAACGGAAAAGTAAAGGGTAAACTTTATGATATGTTTAGACAGAGTTGGGTTGCAACCAAGGAAGAGGCTTACGTAGAGGCGGGAAGTAAACCCTTAAGGGCAAGCCTAGAGGAATTGCAGAAAATAATTGATGCACCAGTTAACTATATTGAAGTAGAGGGAACCAAATTACCTACTGTGGATAGTGGATTAACACCAGAGGAAAGAGCATTATTCCAAAAACTTGGCCTAATTGATGAAAGAGGAAAAATAACACCTTGGGTTATAACTAAGGAAATGATTAACACTCCCGAAAAGTTACTATTTAATAAGGAATTATGGGGTGGAAAGGATCTATGGCATTCGTTATATGACATCCCGGAGGGAGACATTACACCGGAGCACGTTCAACACGCATTCTATATGGCAGCAAATTATGGTTTCCAATTGCTTAATGGTAACTTAGCTGCAGCAATAGATGATTATGAATTAAAGCAAAGATTCATGAATGATCTAGCTACCTATAGAATATTTACTTCTTGGCTATGGAGTGTGATAAATAGGGATGCTAGCTTCACAAAGGATGGATACATTAAGGGACCAAAGCTAACTAAGGACGGTGTGATTCCAGCTGAAGATGTTCTAAAGGTTACAAAGGGGACTAAGATAAAGGACATATTTGAGAAGTTATGGGAGTTACACTTAGATTGGACATATGAGTTTTACAAAGAACAAGATATGAGGGCAGCTAGGAAAATAGCGGAAACCTTTGGAAAGACAAATAATACTACCACAGTGGAAGAGGTATATAAGATAATTTCTAAGGCTTATAGTTCGGGTCCGTTTAGAGAAATGTCAGCTAAAGAAGCTGCTCAGAAGTTGGCAAAAATTCTTAACGCTGACGCCTCTGAGATCGAGGAAGAGCTTATTAATTTAGCCCCAAGGTTTGACAGAGCTATGGCTCCAGTAATAATGGAAATTTTAATGAAACAGTTGTTATATCCCAAGTACATTATGAATAGTGGGAAGATTCTCTTTATACTATCTCCGTTAGATCCGGATAGGAGGTCAAAGGTCATGGATAGCATATTCTCGTTTAGAAAAATGGTTGAAGATAAGGTAAGAAGAGGAGAACTAGATAAGTGGGTATTGGAGTTGTATGACTACGTTTACGACAATTACTGGTAAGCAGTTTATCTTTTCTTTCTTCCCTTTCTTTTTAAAGTAAATATAATTTTTAATAAAGTTTAAATTTAAATAGGGCTACCTTAATGTATTACTTCTTGTTTGAATACTTTTTATTTTCCCTAATTTTATGTTAAGTAAATTCATAAGTTAAGGCTGACATACGTCGTGACTTTAAGTAAGTTAAAAACTGTTTAATTTTAACATTTAGAGATAAAGAAAATTCTAATAATCACGCAAAAGACCTCATGTTAGTTTCAGTTTTTAAGACGTGCTAAAACATCTCTTTTTTGACAATATTACATTGAAACATCAACTATGAATCCCTTTTAATATAGAAACTTTTTAATTTATACCAGGAAATTAATAAAATATATTTAAATAAAACACGGGGAATATATACTTTTAACGTTAAAGTTTATATATTAAAATGTGTGTATATAGATTAGGATATAAAAATGAACATCCGAGATAAATGGGGTGAAGAGGAAAAAAGACTTGAATACGAGTGGTCCGAAGATCCAAGGTGGAAAGGAATAAAGAGAAATTATAAGCCCTTGGATGTGGTAAAACTAAGAGGATCTATCAGAATTGAGTATAGTATAGCTAAGTTAGCCTCTCATAAACTTTGGAACTTGCTAAATACTGAGCCCTATGTGGCAACATTTGGGGCACTAACGGGTTCCCAGGCAGTAGAAATGGCAAAAGCGGGCCTTAAGGCAATTTACGTAAGCGGATGGCAAGTAGCTGCGGATAACAATTTATCAAATCAAACTTATCCAGACTTGAGCTTATACCCATCTAACAGTGTTCCAAACTTAGTAAAGAGGTTAAACAACGCTCTTTTAAGGGCTGACCAAATATCCTGGAGTGAGGGTAAACGGGATATTGATTACTTACTGCCTATTGTTGCAGATGCTGAAGCTGGTTTTGGTGGTCCAATTCACGTTTTCGAATTAACGAAAGCCCTAATAGAGGCAGGGGCTGCGGGCGTACATTTTGAAGATCAATTGGCAGCGGAGAAAAAGTGTGGACATTTGGGAGGAAAAGTTCTAATTCCAATAAGTGCATTTATAAGAGTACTAAACGCTGCAAGACTAGCATCTGACGTATTAGGAGTACCCACAATACTAATAGCAAGGACAGATGCACTGAATGCTAAATACTTATCTAATGATGTAGATGAGACTGATAATCAATTCTTAACTGGAAAAAGAACACCAGAGGGATATTATGAGATTAGGGGAGGTATTGAATACGCTATCGCCAGAGGATTAGCTTATGCACCCTATGCGGATCTATTATGGTTTGAGACTTCTAAGCCAGATTTGGAAGAGGCTAGGCAATTTGCAGAGGCTATTCACACTCATTACCCAGGTAAGTTGTTAGCATATAACCTATCCCCCTCATTTAACTGGAAGAAATTTATGGATGATTCCAAAATTAGCAAGTTCATGAACGAATTAGGAGAAATGGGCTATAAATTCCAATTCATAACCCTTGCAGGTTGGCACTTAATTAACTACCATACATTCAAATTGGCGAGAGCGTATAGAAACGAAGGAATGCCAGCATATGTAAGACTACAGGAGTTAGAGTTCCAAGCGCAAACAGAAGGGTATACGGCTGTAAGTCATCAGAGAGAGGTTGGAACAGATTACTTCGACCTAGTGTTAACAATAGCGTCTGGGGGAGAAGCGTCCACTACTGCGATGGAAGGTTCCACTGAAGCTGAACAGTTTGTAGAGACAAAACAGAAAGTATTGAAATAAAAGGTAAGATAACAGATCTTCCGCATATAGTACTTGGTTAATCTCTTCATTAAAAAAGAATCATTTTTAGTTACATGCATGTATTCGTTTCTTTTTTTTAATATTCTGAAAACTCCTTGTGAATTGCTTCGGTTTTATCAGGGCTAACGCGAAACTTACCTTTAAATCAGCACTTGATTTTTAATTTAAAAAAATGATGAACTTAACACCTAAGAAAATTGACGGATTCAACAAAGCATCTAAAAATTCAAACACAGTTACATAATGGGCTATGTTATAAGGTATATAATAGGGATTTGGGTTTCATCTTTTCATGAAATCACATTCAATCCTTTATCCTTAATAGATATTAAGGTTAGGAAATGATATTTAGATATAACAGATCTATAATTTGGTAATTTGTTGATGTAATTTTTTAAAAAATAAAATTGAATTTAGACTTTAGTTTCTTTTCCCCGATGTCTACATCTCTAGTCTCTCTTAATGTCAGAACTCCTAACCTGTTATATTTTTTACTAATAGATATCGAATAAGATGATTACATGAGGACACCCCAATTTATAATAATATATATTTCAAACATAGAGGTTCGAATATATTACTAACAAATGTCTAAGATAAAAGTATTCAAATAAAAGTATACATTAAGTCAACTAGTCTTATTGTTGAAATTTTTTAGATTGAATATTAATTGCTGAGTACTATTCTGGTACCATACCCTAAAAATTTATTTGAAAGTAATTAGGTATAACCATTATTATGATTCGATTATTAGACTAATAGCAGCAATCAGTAGTTTGATTAATAGAGATTTCAACCACCAATTGTCTACATATTTCCTCCTATAATATATATTTCAAAGAATCCCTTAAGCATATATAATTTAGCATAATTAAGGGTATAGATTTAGTTAATTATTTGTACTTTATTAGTTACGAGTGTAGACACAATTTCGTTAACTATTAGAATAAAGTACCTCCTCTCAATTTAGATGAATTGTTGACGAGAATATGTAGCAAAGTTTAGACTTACCCCTACGGTGACAAATGTAGCTAACCCATAGTCTTTTTCATAATAGTTGCGAAGGGGGGACTAGAAGGGATTATCAAATTTAGCGGAGAGATGCCAGGAAATGGACTAGCCAAGAAGATTAAAAAGCAGGATCAGAAAACTCCTCAAAAAGAAGCCCAAGAACCTAAACGAAACCAAAGCAAGAGGAATACTACTATACTTGGAAGGAATGAAAACTAGAAAAATAGCCAAAATACTACAAGTGCACTTGAGCACAGTCTATAGATGGATCAACCAATTCCACAAAGAAGGAGAAAAATGCCTATTCTACAAGGAGAGAAAGGGGAGGAAAAAGAAGGTTGACGAAAAGGAAATAAGTGCAGAAGAACTCCAAGGCAAAACCATATGGGAAGCAAAAGCCTACATAGAGGAGAAATTTCACGTTAAATCAAGCTACGTAACAGTTTGGGGAATGTGAGGAAGAGATTGAGAATTTCCTACGTAAAGCCTTATAAGTTTAACAAGAAGAGGCATTTAATGCTGATGATATTTTGAGAAATGGACTAAAGAATGTTATCAAGAACGGCGGTTTTCATGAATGAGTCCGATATTCATCACGACCCTTCTAAGGTTGGGAGTGTATAATGTTCGCGTTGATTATCCCGGTAAGAAGCTTAATGTTCTCGCTTCTATTCCCTTGTTTGACGGTGTTCCTTTTTCATGTCCACTAATTCCAATGTTAATTCTAGGGTATTTGTGGAGTTTCTTCATTTGCTTAGGGTTAGGAATTCCGGTCCTATCGTGTTGATACTTGATAATGCCAAGTTTCACGAGAATGCTTACGTTTTTTACGTTTCTCAGCTTGGTATTATCTTGCTTTTCTTGCCTACGTATTCTCCGGATTTGAATCCGATTGAGTTGGTCTGGAAGGACTTGAAGCGTTGGGTTAATACTTATTATAATCTTGAATACGCTCTTGATTCAATGGAGGAGGAGTTCTATTATTTATTTTTGACCCATGATTACACAAGTTATTGGGTTAATAGGTTTCACGACGTGCTCGAGAAACTGAAGGAAGAAGCTAGTATGAAAAGGTTTTTATCAATTCTCCTTTATTATTTGTTCTCAAGTTCTATCAAGTTTAATTCATCAACTATTCAAACTTCTTTGAATGTTTTTCTATATTTTGTATTGGGAAATATTATTTTCTCCTTCGCGTCTATTAAGAAAAAGACTATAATATGTTTTATATAAGAGGCGGAGCGTATAGAGCCTATTTATGAAAAAGACTATAATCTATTCAAGAGAGATGGCTCCCTTGAATGAGGCCTACTTGAAGGAAGTCAAGAATATTAGGGAGGATCTGATATAATTTTACTACATGCTCTAGAATAAGATGACTGCATGAGAACAGACCCGGAAAAAAGAATATATTATAAATAAAGATCATATATTACATAATGATAGATTGTATATACGATTTTGAGAGTTGGTATCGACCATTTTTGGACAATTTTACCATATTACTTAAAATATTTCGGGGGTAAATATAATTATGGTAAATCTCTATGATTGCGCATTGACGATTGAGGAACTAAAGATGAAAGGCTATTTAGATATTTCTGAATTTAAAGAAAAAAATTATAAGAATGTGCATAAATTTATCCAATTCTTGACGAGGAATGAGATAGTTAAAAGAACAAGAAATCGTTTATTACTTCTAGGTGACTTTCCTAAGTACTTTATATATAACATTTCAATATTAACCAATATTAATAACGATCATAAAGAGGCTGAATCTGAAATTACAATAAATATAATACCCACAAGTAAATTATATCTAGTAGAAGTGAAGGAGATCTTAGGAAGAGTAATAGGTTATGAGAAAATAAGAATCAAGGAATCTATTATAAGCTATTCTAATTATAGTAAAAATTTTAACCTTGATTATGATCTACCGTCGTGGAATATAATATCGGTTAAAAGTAAATATTTTCATTTAATTGAATCAGATAATAATTGGAAATTTATAAAATATAATTTATTTCTAAATATTTTTAATTTCAATCTTAATGTTAAATTTCATTTTAATCCCAAAGACTATGGAATATTTTATTCAACAAATTTGGAAGATATGAGAATAAAATGTCCATTTAATAGTAACAATACAGTTAAGTTAAGTCTAGTCTTTCCCTTTAATACTGGACATTACTCTGTTAGATGGAAATAATTGATTCTGTGTTCATGTTTTATTAGATTTTTAATGCGTATTTCATTGCTGAATAGTCAACGTTGCTTTTCGTAAGCGGCTTGCCGTTAAGATAGTTTACGTTAGTATTACCGACAATTTCTTAGTAAAAAGTCTAACTTTATGGATTAGTTCAATTTTTCATATTTAGAACTAACACTGGCCCATTAAATGGGAAAATGAATACGCTCCTTTAACATTTTTTACGCTTTCATTATTCATGCAACTATTCAGATAAAAAGCTATTAAATGTTTGGATATCGGAACTACGATTCCTTTGACTTTGTTTTCCCGAGCATAAAAGCTACCTTCCATTTTAAGACTTTATAGCACTAACATTTCAGTAAAGTTATTAGACTTAATTAAGCCCTTCACATATAGTGTTTTTCACAATATAGTCCGAACAGTAAAGTTGTTAATATAAACGAGTTTAGGACAAGGGACAAGACTAAAAATTAGTTAAGGAAAAAGACTAAACAAAACAAATGCTTTTTTATATAAATGAAAATTTCAATATATTGAAATTATTATGAAAAACATACAAGTCCTTCGATTAATAATAGATAAGGCTAACATTATTTCTATATATCATTGTAGTGTTTTTCTTGGAATTTTCCTTAATTATATTTATATTTAATTTATTATAATTAATTATTAATAGTATAAGTATAATTAATACAATTGCGAATTCACCGATAGCTAACAATACTGCATAGAAATAAAAGTTTAATAAACTAGTGATCATTGATAAGGGTATTAAAATAGCCATAGTTGATATTAATAAGATAAGTAATTCCGTAAATAATTTGCTATAAAGCTTTATGTTTTTTGCTATTCTTTGTATACGCATTAGTTCTTCAATTTTATTTAAAACCACGTTTAGTTGATCTTGAATTGGTTTTATTTTTTTCATTGTGGCATTGTATATTTGATCCCAATCTTTTCCCTTCATACTAGTAATATATATCATTATTTCTTGGAGCAGATCAGTAACATTGCTATCACTTACTAACTCTGTTAAGAAAATGAGAAAATCTAAAGTCTTTTTCATACTGATTTCCTTTTGCTTCCTATCTATTTGTCTTATATATTTTCTCATAGCTACCTCTGCTGATATTCCAAAAATAATTGCAATCAAAAAAGTACTTAAAGACAATATGTTTAACAAAACTTTCTTCCTCTTTCCTCTATATCATCTTTTAATTAATTGCCTTTCATCCTTTAAGTCTTCTAAAGATTCCCTTATTTCCTTAAGCTTTTTTAAGAGATTAATATATTCCATGACTCTATTTAACTGCTCATATCCCTTAGCGGTTAGTTTATATTCATTGTTAACAAAAGTTATTAAACCCTTTTTTTCTAGCAATCCCGTATATTTGCAGAATAATCTATAGCTTAAGTTAGTTTTATACATTAGTCTAGTTTTCTTAATTCCTCCTTTACATTCTTCTAAAATACTGGCTATTATCTCCATCCTGTTTCTCTTTCTACTCATATGTTATAAAACGCTTTATTTTCATAAATAGATTTCTGCTCCTATATTACCATTATATAGCAGGTTAGACCAGCTAATAATTAAGATGATATAAAAATATCTGAGGAGAGTAAAGTTTATATTGATTGAATTTATATAACATAAAGAGCAAAAATTCCCTTTACATAAGGCCTACTATACATTTATTTTCACTTCAATAATATATTAATGTATAATTGTAATTTGTATTTCTTCTCAAAAAGTGATTAATATAGAGTCTTTTAACACCAATTCTAAGAGACGCTATATCCACTAATTGGTAAGTTAACTATCTTAACGTTAAAAATGCTAAACTATTTATTGAAGGTAACGCCAATCTTTAGATTAGGCGTTACTACTTATTGCCACTAACAAATTGGTATAAGCGTTCTTATTCATGAATTCCTTTTTAGAGTATAACACTTATTAGATCTATATGGATTTAAATATAAATAGTTTCTTAATAATTCAATATATATAAATTCTGAGCAAAACATGCAGCAAACTTTCCTATAACAGTTTATAAGATAAATTAATAAGATACAGTATCCTTATTTGTAAATAAACTATTTTTTAATATTAACTAGATTTTCTATTATTATAATACACATAAATAACGTCATTATCGATTATATAAAATCCGTTATCAAACGCTATTGGAACCTTGCCATATTGCTTAACCACTCTGAGAAAATCTTCCAAATTGCTTATCTCTATTAACATGTTTGTAGGTGGTGGTGAAGGTCCTCTTACTGATTGTCTCCTTATAACATCGTAAATACTGGGTAATCTAATAAAAATTATAGCAATACTTAGAAGTAAAAGAAATCCACCAAAATAGAAATAAGCGTAATTATATCCACTTTCCAGATTAACATATACTTGTTTATAGAAATTACCCGATATCGCAGGATCATTAACTACGTTAACGGTCACATTGGGATATCCTATATATATTAGAATTGAATTTGTATTATTAAAAGGTATATTTCCATAAGGATAATTCATGACACCATTAAAACTGATATTTAATATTATAGTATAACCTCCCGTTTGAATTTGTAATTGTTTATCAATAATATTCATTAGATTTTCATAATAGCTAAAATTGGGTATAAATATAGTCATTTCTTTATTTAATACTCCTCTTGTACTTCCTAAGCTTTTTGACCAATAATCAGTTTTGATACTCTCGTTAATAGTGTAAGTTCCATTAATAGAATTTGCAGTAGTATTTACTATAGCATTTACTGTGAAATTTTTAGTTAAAATATAAAACATTGAATTAGTATTTACTGTGGTTCGATTATTAAATAGTATCGTTTTATTTATATTAAATACTGTAATATAGTAAATATTAGTATAATATGAGGAAATAGGAATAGACTTGGATATAGTAATTTCATGATTAGACTTTATCCCTGAGTATATCAGAAATATTGCTGAGCTTATCAATACTATAGCTATAATAATTTTCATATATAATAGCTTAATATTCCCTCACCCCCTCCATAATAGAGAATGATTATCAGTAATTTCAAATTATTTAAATTATTTACTCCAAATTGGAAAAAAGGTTGATTCCCTTCTTCTATAAGTTCATTCGTTGCTGTTATATAATTTCCAGACAAATTATAGTAATTGCTACTTCCATACGCAATTATATAGACACATTTAACATATGTATTAAGATAACTAGATTGAATATTTATTTTTATAAGAGATATATTATTAATATATTGCTCCTGAATATTTATAATATTATTAGTTATGTATATATTGGAAGTATATAATGAAAGATCGAAGGCTGGAGTAAACATTGCAAGAGATATAATAGATATAAGAAATGCTATAATAGAAATATATAATAGAAAGAGTCTCATACCTTATTACCAGCCACAATTACTATAATAATAAAAGATAATAAAGCTAATGTATTGATAGAAGTATATAATAGTAACGATAATAGAGGAGCATTCATATTTATAGAAAAAGGAAGTAGAGTTACTATTACATAAGTCTTGACGATTAATTGATGCAAACCCCTGTAGCCACTTCCTAATATTGTAATTGTGACATTACGTGATTGCTTAGGGTAAAGTATAAAATAGTTATCAGTTATACTGTAATTTCCTTTGCCTAATACATTTATTGTAACCACTACTGGAAATAAAAGCTTGTCTGAAATTGAATAGGAATATTGTTTAGATTGGTTATATAAAATTACACCTAAATTTACTGCTGATGGTTGATTAACCCCTCCTGCCAAAATTCCTTGTTGATTTGATACTGAATAAACTATTGTATTATAAGTAGTAAAAATTGTAGAAAGGATTAACAAAAAGGAGAAAATGATTATTCCCAAACTGATTGTAAAGGCAACTTTCGAGAACTTAATGTCCTTTCCCTTTTTCGAGATACCAGTATTCAAAAAGATCAAGATAGAAAATAATACTATAGTAAAAATGATATTAGACCGTAGAAAGACGATAATTTGGCCTAAATAAGGAAATATAAGGGGTCTTCCATTTATTAGAATTGCCTTCCCATATACTTCAGAAGGCGTTATAGGGGGCATGTATATCTGATCAATAAAATTATTGTTTACGCCTTTTGTAATAAACGTATCATTAGGTAATCTACTGATAACTTGATGGATGATATAAGGAGGATATCCCGGTATTTTGCCGTAATCTGGATCTTTAAATACGATAATGCTTCCGTTAGTTATAGGCCCAGCTAAGGGTTCGGGAATAGTTAATACTACATCTCCAGGTTTAAGAACAGGGAACATGCTATATCCGTAGGTGATTGCTAGGAAAGTAGGCCTTCCAAACAAATTTGAGGAAGTTATTATTATAGAGAAAACAACTAATAATATCAATAATATATTTATCAATATTTTAAAAGACTTAGCTAAAGCGTAATATAAAAAATATGACATTAAAAAAACACCATACCTTATTTTCTTAACTACCTTTAACCTTTTATTTAGCTTTGATAGCCATATAAGTTCAGAGCTGCAGTAAATGTTGCACCGCTATTTCCTAGTGTACCGGTACTTCCTAGCAATACTAAGAAGTAAATGTTAGCACCCGCACTACCTCCAGATCCAATAGTAACTGATGTAGTTCCTATCTGGCTTGCAATATTGCTTGGCAAACCATAAGTTGCTAATACCCAAAATGACTGGCCGTTAATAGTAACCATGCCAGGAGTACTACCTGCTTGAATTTGAATCTCATTATTAGGGAAGCTTGTTAATTTTTGCACTAGAGTAGTACCTGGAGTTGCTAATACTAGAATTGTTATTGGTAAATTGTTTGTCTGGACGTTCTCTAAACTTGCAAACAGTTGTGCTTGCGCATTGCTATTACCTGGGTAGTTAAATTCTACTTCAGCTATTGCAAATAAGTAGGCTGCAGAATACATTATTGGTGTAGGATTGCTTACAGGGGAACCTGACGGTGGATCTATTTCTGCTGCATAGTCTGCAGTACCTGGTGCTATAGGCGGTAATGTTATACTAAGGCCTCCATTGCCAGAAACCGCAGAAAATTCTATTGGATCTATCTGTAGTAAAGCATTTTGACTGTCTATTTGAACTACTGATCCACTAGTTTGATTGCTTACCACGAAACCTACTACAAATGCTTGATAGACTAGTAGAGTCGCTAGTGCTACAGCCATAGAGATTGCAGCTATGAGTTTTGTATTCACGTTCTCACTAATTTTATGTGTGTTTCCAATATTTTTAAACCTAGTGTGCATTTGGGAATTTTAGCATATTGATTCTCTTTAAATTAAACAGAAAACTGATCTAACTTTAGTAAATGCCGTTATAAGAAATATCATGATATCAAGCAATTTATAGATATTTATATGTAATCACTTTTAATATAGCATATTAGTTTATGTAATATCTTACAACTAGCGTTAAAAAGTATATAATACTAAGCTGATAATGAAGGACGACATTAGCTCTTTACTAGATAGGACCATTATAAAATAGACTACCTATTCTCTGAAAACCTTTACCGGTTATAAGATCACCTAAATACATTATATATCTATAAAGGGCCCATAAAATAATTGATTGGTCTACTGGATCTTGGAGTGGTGATGAAGCTAATTGTGAGATTTGTGATTCTGATAATACTGAATTATATAATTGTATATTCTCTATATACGAAAACCAAGAAGATAGATTAAGTCCACCTTGTTGTGACTGAATCGGAAAATTATTGATCCATATGTAAGCAGGACTTTTATATTCTATTTGGATTTCAGCTGAGCTAACCATTTTTCCATTAATATATAACTGTGTATATCCGTTATTCCATGTTATACCTATATGAAAAGGCGTAGATTGAGGAGCAATACTGGAAACTTTCCCTGAACTTCCGCTAAAAATTATAGAGTTTTGAGTGTTTTGCAGAGTCCATACTATTCCTCTCTCAAGAGAACCATACGATAAGATATATCCTCCATAAGGGTTTTGCATTCCATTTACCCATGCAGAAATAGTAAATGAACTAGGCTCACCAATAGTTTGTTTTCCATTACATAATAGGAGACTTTCATACGTATTGGTAAAGAGTACATAGGGATTCAAGGAAAATATATTTCTTTTAGTTAACAAATTGTTTATTATACCTATAGTTTTATACCATAGTACTCTTATATTTCGTAGTTGCAAGGATAAGATAAATGGGAGACTATTGGAATTAACGTAAATAGTTGCGTTTCCTTCAATTTCTACATTACTCGAAATAGAAGGCGAATTAACTGGATAGAAATTACCAAAAATATCTATTTTTCCATATCCATACTTTGATTCCACGTACTCTAATGCTTCGTATATGCCACAAGTTCCAGATCCGTCACTACATTTCCCATCAAATAATATTTGTCCATCATTATCAATGGCTTTGTAACCTATCTCGGGATTGCCATAGACTATAGCAAAATATTCATATAAAGTTCTGTTTTTAGTTACTTGAAGTAGACTACTTTTAGGCTTGTTTCCTAAGAAGATTGCTAATCCGGCAATTGTACTTCCTGCTATGGCTAGTCCTATAAAATCCCTTCTTTTAAGCTTTACCATTATTTATTCCTTTTGAATCAAGCTTAAAAACATATCTATTATTTTAGTCTTAATTAGAATAATTTCATATTAATAGAATAGTTAATTTTAGCCTTAGATATACAATAATTAATTTATTATATTAGAATAGCAATCACGGAATTTTTCGTCAATTATCACCTTAGCCAAAATCTATTAGCTGCACTATTTAAAAACTAACGATTTTCAAAAGATGTTGGAAAATAGCCTATAAAGCGAAATCTAGGATAATACTTATTATCTTGTTATAAGATATTTAATTGCAAATGTGTACTACTCATTTAGAAGCTGATGAGTTATATTACTCAAATGATCCTAGAAATGTGTTACGTTTTTACGAAACGTTTGATTCAGCAGAAGAGCTAATAAACTGGATGAGAGCAAGACCTAAGGCAAACGTTAGTATTCATGAAGTGGAAGGTGATACTGATATAGTAATTGTAATTCCTACCGCAAATGTTAGTAGTGATTATGTTAAAATTGATTTGGACGTATATAAAGGATTTCATGTAATTTTCTGTGAGAGCTCTGGAAGGTATTTTAATTATGCTCATAGCGTAAATATATGTGTTAAGGAAGCAATGAAATATAATCCAGAATGGGTTATATTTTCAAATGATGATATATACAAGATTGATGAACCTTATATTTTACGAAATCAACTAAAAAAATTAGATTATAATGACGTTTCCGCAATTCTTCCTTCTGATAGAAATTATCAGTTTCATTACAGCGAACTTAGAATTTTGAAACCAACATTTATAAAAGGTTATAGGAGTTTTTTACTTGGTTCTTTATCATTAATATATGACGAGATACTTAGGAAGTCAGTTAAGGGTAATAATATGTCTTTAATATTACTTTTAGCTAGGGCTCAAATTTACTATACTAAATTGCTAAGGAGATTTAACTTGCCTTACGTAGATTTAAGAGTAGTTGATAAGACATTAACATATAAAATAAGAGACATAATTGAGAAATTGCTCAATGAGTATATAAATTCATTTACTATTAAAAAATTTGGTGATTTTGGGGGATTTAGCAGAGCTTTTCTAAACAGGAATAATGGCGTAAATTTTGATGAAACTTTTATAAATGGGGTTGAAAATTATGATCTATCTTTTAAACTTATGATAGAAAAAGTGCCGGTAAAAATAATAAGATATAGAAAAGGCTCTTATAAGGGTAGAAGTCTTGGAGTGGGTATAAATAATAGAGGAATATCTAGAAATTTTAGAAATTTCGCTAATTATATGTATTTTGCATACAAACATTATAATAGACTATTATATAATAATGATACAAAATCCACTTAATCAACTTGCATAGTATCTAAAGGGTTAAAAAGGTAATGCTAATTAACTTCATGAATAATAACACCAAGAGGCATTATTATTTATCACCTCTAAATTAAAATAGATTTTCGTTGATTTAGAGTTTATGAAAATACAGATGAGATAATATTTACGCTCTAACTCAATAGCAGAGTTATCTTATTATTGTACCCTACTATTGTTATGCAAAATATGATATTCTATTCGCTTTAATACAGTTGCTATTCCTGCAGTTAAAAATCCTTGAACTCCAACTAATGTTAGTGCTGTTCCTATAAGGGCATACCCACTATGAAAGATGCCATAGAGTAAATAGCCTATGAACGTGTATCCTAAAGCTATTAATCCTGGAAATAAGAATATACTTGCAATTATAGAAAAGAATAAGATTGGGTTATAATCTTTTGCCATCTTTATAAGATAAGATATTATCTTCATGCCGTCTTTAAAACTAGATAGTTTTGCTTTTCCTCTTCTCTTCTCATATTTTATATCTACATATGTTACTTTTCCTCTCTGTATCATCTGAGATACTATTTCGAGTTCTATTTCGAATCCTTTAGAATTTAGATTAAGTGTTCTAGCTAGATTAGTGTGAAGAACATACATACCAGAAAGAATATCTCCTACATCAACTGAAAATATCAAGACGAATAACTTATTAATTAACGCGTTTCCGAATCTATGTAATAATGGAATATTTTCTTTAGATCTCCTACCTATCACTTCAACGTATTTTGGAACGTGTAGAATCAGCTTATCTAACTCTTTAGGAGGATAAGTTGCATCTGCATCTAAGAATGCTACATATGGGGTATCGACATAATCAAGAGCCGTTTTTACTGCACCTGCTTTTCCAGACCAATGTTGATAAATTACTCTGGCTCCTTTTTCTCTAGCTATTTTTACAGTAGCATCAGTTGAATATCCGTCTATTACTAGAATATTTTTATATCCATTAGCGTTAAGTTCGTCTAAAACTTTCTCTATTCCTTCCTCTTCGTTTAAAGTACATAAAACAACAGTGACTAAGTCTTTAGATATACCTAAATCTACATTCTCGTCACTAGCTCCTTTTTTTGACATCAGATATAAATATAAGCCTTTACATTTAAGCATTTTGCTTAAAAATAAGTAGATTTTATGTATCAAAACACCGAATCATATAGTGAAATTCTTTAAAAGCTACATAAAGCTTATATAGACTTCAGCAGCGCTTTAGTATTTACTTTATTACTTTTATAAAGAGAAATGTTAAGTAAAATTAATCCATCATATTCTTAAGTTAAGGGAAGCTGATAAAGAAGAATAAGGAGTTGAACGAGGCAAAGGGAATATTATTCAGAGGAGATAAAAGCTAGGGAAATAGCTAGAATACTACAAGTGTATTTAAGCACGGTTTATGGATAGATTACTGAGTTCGAGGTGAAGGGAGAGAAATGTTTGTAGTACAATAAGAAAAAGGTAAGACCATATGGAAGGTAGAAATTATTAACTATCGTTAAAATACTACTAGTACTTAGCGTTTGGCCTAATTATATAATTCTTTGGCTCGCGGTTACTAAGAAACTAATAATGCTACGTAAAAACTTATATTAAAATCGATTATTATAGTCTGTAATGAGAATTCATATATCATATTCAATCTTAATAATATATGCTTAATTGCGGTAATATATATCTAATTGATAGAAGTGTTATAAGTTTTCGAAAAGCTCTAATAAATATGTTTGTACCTTAACATTAAATACAGCTATCGTGAATCAATATACAAGTTCTTACATATATTGTGGTTTATATTAGAGGTTAAACTAAAATGTCCTTTATGATGACCATTAGTCCTTATAAATTATATAGTCTTTTTCTTAGGAAGTGAGAAAAAAATAACTTTTATCAATACAAAAAATGGAATAACATTGAAGAAGTATGAATAATTAATGAATTAAGCTTGATAACACTTGAGAATAAATAATAAAGTGGTGTTGATAAATTTTTCATACTAACTTCTTACTCCAGGTCCCTGAGCACGTCATAAAACTTATTAACCCAATACCTAGAATAATAATGCGTTAAAATTATATGACAAAATTCCTCCTCCATTGAATCAAGAGCGTACTCAACGTTATAATAAGTATTAACCCAACGCTTCAACTTCTCCTAACCTTAGAAGGGTCGTGATGAATATCGGACTCATTCATGAAAACAGCCGTTCTTGATAACATTCTTTAGTCCATTTCTCAAAATATCATCAGCACTAAAGGTCTCTTCTTGTTAAACTTATAAGGCTTTACGTAGGGAATTCTCAATCTCTTCCTCACATTCTCCAAGCTGTTACGTAGCTTAATTCCACGTGGAACTTCTTCTCAATATAAGTCTAGTTATACGTCATATTATGAACAAAATTACTATATTTAATTAATTTAATATACATTTCTATTCCGATAAAACATAAATCATTTATACCTTAGTTTTATATAACTCATACAGATGAAAATCGGCTTTGTAATGATGGAGAGCATTTATCCTCAAAGAGGCGGTATTCATGAACAAGTATATTTATTGTTAGGAGAATTGCATAGACGTGGCTATGATGCAGAAATAGTAGCATATTCGAAAAGAAATGTAGATCAAAAAGGAAAAAGGCTTCTATGGTTAAGACAAAGCTCTCCTGCTTTTATTTCCAAAATATCTAAATATGATATAGTTATTTCTGAGACTGCTTGGCCTATTATACCATCCCTAATGTCTAGTAAAATCTTTCATAAAAAATGTATTTTACATTTACATTCTGTTGAATCTAAGCAGGACGTCGGTTTAAGTTTACTAGGAAAAGGCATAATAACTTTCTTTGAAAGGTTATCAATTTTCTGTGATATTATATTGGTCCCTTCAAAGACTGAAGAGAGAGTATTAAAAAGTAGTAAAGTGAAAATATTGCCGAACATTATTGATATGGAAGCATTTAATTTACATAAACCCACAGAATTGAAAAGACCTGCAGTGGTATTCGTAGGAGGTATGGGATATCCTCCTAACAGAGAGGCAGCCGAGTTTATAGTAAGGATTTCTGAAAAGCTGAAGAACATGGGTAAACATGTAAATTTTTACTTAGTTGGGCCATCACCACCTAAAGTTAGCCCACCAGTTTACGCTACAGGGTACGTAGAGTCCACTATTCCATTTATATTATCAGCTGATATTTGTATAGCCCCTCTAAAACGAGGTGGAGGTGTAAAGCTTAAAGTTTTGGAATATATGGCAGCAGGAAAGCCAATAATAGCCACAAAAAAAGCTGTAGAGGGTATAGATAATATAAAATATATTAACGCTGAGACAGAAGATGAATTTATTAATAGGATATTAGAAATCTTGAGCGGTAAAATAGACTTAAACTTTGCTGAAAATAAAGATATAATATTGAAAAATCATACTCCGTCTGTCGCTGGAGATATTCTTGAGAAAATAATTAAAGGTATATAAAATTTATTAATGTAGGTTTTTTAAACTTTACGCAAAAGGGGAAAGACATGAAGTAATTACCTAGATTTTTTCTATGATACTTCTTAAAGTTTATATTTATTCCTAGTAGTATCTTTAAGACCTTCAATCTTGTTAAGACTAGAAATAGTGCCCTCACTGAGCTACAAATTAATTAAGTTAACTAATCTTCATGTAGAGAAGACATTAAACTGATATACTTAATATACGTTTGAAATATTAGGAAGAGAATTTATAGCTTAATGGTGACACCATGACACTAGATGACAATGTCGTCAATAGGTTACAAATTCTGCTTTGGCAAATTAGATTCATTACTTCAATTAACATTTATAATCTGTAAGGGGGAAATTCATCAGTGCAATACTTTATAACATAATGACAACACTCTCAGACTAGTCTAGTGTGCGTATTATCTAATGATGTAACGTTTTCATTCTTTCTATATTATGCTTTTCAATTCTAATTTTAGGCTTTACCTTAAACCTTTATAGCTGTTGAAAGAGATTTCTGTTAGAGAGACGCTGTACTCAAAGACTAGATTTTACTATTATTAATAAAATTCAAAATCAGTTTTTCAAAATTACATATAAAATAGGAAAATTTAAATAACAATAAAGCATAATAGATGTAGTATTTAGATCTCCTTCTATCAAATCTTTATAGAGTTTATTAGATAAATAAAAAATTCAATGATTCAAAAATTTAAAGATAATCTCGTAAATTTCGAGAAAACTTTTTAACAATAATATCAATATTATAGATTATGATTGATCATAGAAGAAGGACTAAGACTGAAATAATTTATAGTATTTTAAGAGGTTGTAGTGAAGGAAGTAAGAAAACTAGATTGATGTACCTTGCTAAGTTGAACTATTCAGTTTTCATGAAATATATTTATGATATGGAAAAAATGAATTTAATAGAATTTAATGATGGAAAATGTGTTCTGACAGATAAGGGAAAACGAGTACTAGAATTGTTAGATAAATATATGGAGATATATAGTAGGTTTAACGAAGTTAAACAGAAATTAGAAGAGCTAATGCAGCCTTGATCTTAAAATATTATTTTAGATTATTAAATAAAAATTGAATTTAATGTAATACAAATATTTTTATTATAATTTAGGATAATATAATCTAAACCGCATGTTCTCCAATAATTTTCTTTATAGACGCAATATAATTCTCTATACTACCCAGATCATAAGCATCATATACTCTTTTTGCAACAAATTCCACACCTTTTTTCAGCAATACTTTTATCCCATCAGTAAGTTGTAATTCTCCGTTACACTTAATCTCTCTTAAGGCGTGAAATATATCGTATGTAAACATATAGTAAGGAACTATTATAAAATGGGACTTTGGATTCTTAGGTTTTTCCTCAACATCTATAACCCTATCCCCCTCTAATACTACTACACCATACGATCTAGGATCTTCTACTTCAGTAACTAGAAAAGAGTTAGGTACTAAATCTGGAATCTCTCTCAATAGAGTATCTGCTGCTACTACAATGAATTTATCATAAATAAAAGGTTCTGCTCTAAGTACAGCATCTCCAAATCCTTTTGGCTCAGGCTGATTTACAAATGCTATGTTACTTTTCTCTATTTTAGAGTAAAACGTTAATAATTCCCTTGCCTGCTTTTCTTTACCTACTTTTTCAAGGTATGAGATGAAATCATAATCTGGTGTAAAATGATCTTCAATTACCCTCTTACTCCTACCAACGACTATAACGAAATCCCTTATACCCTTATCATAAAGTTGCTCAAAGATTATTTGTATAACTGGCTTAAATCCGTTATTAAAGGGAATTGGAAACATCTCCTTAGGAATTTCTTTAGAAGCTGGCAACATTCGAGTGCCTAATCCAGCTGCAGTTATTACTGCATGCATTAACTAACACCTATCGCTTTAAATTTACCTTTCTCAAAATTTTTATAGTTTAGGATTCTCCTTCCATCTACTACATATTTTCCCTTTAGTCTATCCTCTAATCCTCTGAATTCATCCCATTCAGTAGAAATTATTATTCCGTCAGCTTTGTTTATGCACTCTTCAAGTGAGACCATCTCTAAATCAGCTTTAGCCTTTGGATCGTATACTATAACTTTACCACCTTTTTCTCTAATCAGTTTAGCTATTTTTAAACCTACACTTTCTCTGGTATCATCAGTATTTGGCTTAAATGCTATTCCTAATACGCAGATAGTCTTGTTCTCCAATTTTCCAATTAAATCTTCCATCATCTTGACTGCTCTAAAAGGTCTTTCATTATTGACCTCAATTGCAGCCTCTACGATACGTAACTTCTCTCCTAAATCTTTAGCAAAAGAGGTAATAGCTAACGTATCCTTGGGGAAACATGATCCGCCAAAACCTAGTCCTGCGTTTAAAAAATATGGTGATATACGCTTATCCATGCCGATTGCTTTTGCTATATTATCTACATTACAATTTGGGATTTTTTCACATAAATTAGCGATTTCATTTATAAATGAAATCTTTATTGCAAGAAAAGAATTTGCAGCATATTTTATTAACTCAGCCTCTTCCATTGAAGTTTTTATTATCGGCGAATTAGTAAATGACCACAAATCTTCAACTAAGCCGATAGCATTTTCATCATCACCACCTATAACTATCCTGTCAGGGTGTTTAGTATCAATAATAGCGCTTCCTTCCCTTAAAAATTCTGGATTTACTATCACTTCTCTCTTAGTTATTTCCTTAACTTTTCTTGAAGTCCCTGGGATCACTGTACTCTTTGTTACCACTATTGATTCATTATTTAAGATTTTCTGTAAATTTTTAGCTGCTGAGTAAATGTAATCTAGGAAAATTTTTCCATTTATTGTCGGCGTAGAAACTGCTATAAAAACTACATTAGCATCAGATAGAGCAGAATAGTTTGTAGTAAATTGTATTTTTTCTCTATTTTTCATAATTAGTTCGTCTAAACCAGGTTCGTAAATTGGTATTTTATTACAATTTAATCCATTTACCTTATTCTCGTCTATGTCAACACCTATTATATAATGTCCTTGATCAGCTAAAACTGCACCAGTTACTAATCCTACATAGCCTAACCCTACTATGCCTATTTTCATTTAACTACACCCCTAAACCAATCTATTGTTTTCCTTAAACCTTCTTCTAAGGATACCTTAGGCTCCCAGTTTAGCAACTTTTTAGCTTTTATTATATCTGCAGCCCTTCTTGGAGGATCATCCGGTCTTGGTGGAAGGAATTTTATATTAGATTTACTATTAGTTAAGTTTATTATCATATTAGCTAATTCTATTATCTTAACCTCTTTATCTGAGCCAATATTTAATACCGTACCCTTTAATCCCTTGTTAAATAAAAGTTTTTTCGTAGCTTCAACCCAATCTGTAACGTATAAGAACGCCCTAGTTTGTTTCCCATCTCCAAACACTGTAATGTCTTCTCCTCTTAAGGCTTGATATATAAAACGTGATATTACTCTTCCATAGCTTCCATCTTCTCTTAATCTAGGCCCATAAACGTTAAATGGTCTTTGTATTCTAACGTCTAATCCATATTCCCTATAATATGCCATTGTTAATGCCTCTGAGAACCTTTTTCCTTCATCGTAACAACTTCTAACTCCAATAGGATTTACTTTTCCCCAATATTCTTCTGGTATGGGTAATATTTCTGCATTGCCGTAAACTTCTGAGGAAGAAGTATACATAAATATTGCGTCGCTCTTTCTGGCTATTTCCAATGCATTCCATGTTCCTAGAGAGTTTGATAACAATGTTTCTATTGGATGATTCATATAATCTTCTGGTGATGGTCTTGCAGCTAAATGTAGTATGTAGTCAAACTTTTCATCTGTTTTAAAATTCTCTATTTTCTCTTCTATCAATTTCACATTTTTTGGTAGTTGTATATATTTTGTAGTTGATAAATCGTCTACTATTGTTATTTCATGATCATTAGCCAAGTTTTCTATTAGATGTGAGCCTAGAAACCCAGCACCACCGCTTATAAGAAACTTCATTAATTATATATGTGTTAAGTATAAGATAAACTTTGCTTTGAATTCTTTAGATATAATAAAAATTTCTGAATAATTGAAAATATTGATGAAAAATATACCTTTTTAGTTAGGATTAAGCAGGGAAAAAGTGCATAATAGCATTCTATAATATACTTTTTTGTTGGAGAAGATAATGGAATCTTACATATCGATACGTCAAGTTCTCGTTGATCTTTTAGATTCTATAAATACAAAAGTAAACATTTAGCATTCTAAAAAAAGGGAGATTAGAATAAATGATGTGGTTTATATGTTACATTATACCGTAATTTCTTTTCAAATAATTATCTATTTTAGATAATATTTCTAAAAATATAGTCTTATTTTTGCACGTTAAAAGTTGATATTTAATTAAATTATAATGAAACTGCAAATCCCAATCAATTTCGCTTCCCATTTTATCAATAGGCATTTCTAAGTATTTAGTGCAATTATATACTATTTTCTTTTCGCTATTGAAAAATGATAACACCCTTCCTAGCCGATAAAAAAACTTATCATAAATATTTTGTGAGTAAACTGGTAATCCAACTATATATAAATCTCTATATTTTATCATATATTTTCGTATTCTTGATATTATTGAACTATAATTATTTTTATGATCTCTAATATGTTCTCCAAATACCCAGTCATAATCTGCAAGATAAACGTATTTACATGCCTCCGCCAATCTAAACCATAAATCCCAATCTTCTCCAAACTGCAGATCTCTCCATCCTCCTACATTCATTAATAATTCCTTGGGAGATATTATCGGAAATGAGCTTCTCCCAATTTTTACCGCATATGAAGAATATGTTGAAAAGTAATCTTTAAGAAATTTATCCAAATTAAGATAAATCTGATCAGCATCTAATGCCATTACATATTTTCCATCTGCATTTTTAAGAGCAAAATTTCTTGCAGAGCCTTTACTCCCTTTGTATCTAAAAACTTTAATGTATTCATTTTCATATTTCTTTAATAGCTGAAAAGTATTATCAGTACTCCAATTATCTATTAAAATCATTTCATAATTTAGATCATTTAGCTGTTCAACCAAGTTATTTAATACCTTATCTATTACTGGAGCTTCATTTTTAGCTGTTATTGTAATACTTAAAAGTACCACAGTATAAAATTATTATCATACTATATAAGTGTATGTGGGGAGTTCTTTTCTTATTGGCCTTATTAAAAAACTTTTTGCAACCCTCTTTGCTGCTACTATGAAAAGACTATACTAAAAGTAAATGATTAGCTGATTCAAAACTCTTTGAATAACATTATTAATATTTTATTCATTAATTATGAGGCACACTCTTTGATAAAATCATTTATTTATTAACCTTACTTCTGTTAAATGCAAGTAAAACTAACGTTAAGATGATTATTATAACCACAGTTATTACGAACGCTTCTATAGGTAATCCTGCAAGCACTGGAGCATAGACTGAAGTTGTAATATCTATTGGTTCATAATAAATCGTAATGTTTATAGGAGCAAATATATAATATTGATTAGTAGTTGAATTGGATTCAAAATAAATGCCTTCATATTTATATTGCAATGGTACTTGCACAATAGAACCATAAGGTTCCCAGAATTTCTCGTCTAATATAGCTGAATGTGAGTAATATCCCTCTATATTAACTAGATATTCTCTAATATAATATACATTAAAAGATAATGGTGAGAGTAAAGTAACATTTCTATAATTAATATATAAGATCACTATTCTTTCAGTAGAATTCACATAATACACAGGGTAGACGTAAAATACTGTACTTCGATTAAACCAGCCATTAGTTAATGTAGTGTTAGTTCCATTTATGGAAACGGGTAATGGTAAATTTGAAGTAACAAAATATTGTAATATATAATTTAATTTCCCAAAGTTTGGAGAATTAAAGACTTGTTGTATTACCACTGCTCTAGTTACATTATTTATATAACGTATTTGAGAATATATTACCGCATAAGTACCATTATTAATCCATATATTTGTTCCATAGTATGATGTACCATTAGATAGACTTATTTGCAAAGGAAATGGAAATTGTAAATAGTATTGAACGTTCTCTCTATCATTTATTATAAGTGGAGACTCTACAGTAAACATTCCAGTAAGATTTCCATATATGGTTATTCTATAATCATTAATTAAGGGAAAATATTGGGGGATATATATTTGCGTCCCCGCGTTATACCAATTTGAAGTAAGATTAGTATAATTTCCATTAATTTTAGCTATTATTGGCTCCTTAACGTTAACATAATATTGGAAAATTTGAGTATCATTTATAATTATCGGTTTACTAATATATACTACTCCGGTAAAATTTCCAGTAGTAAATATTCTAGTATCTCTAGTTAGATTAATATATTTCGGAATAGCTAGTTGAGTATTGTTAGATAGCCATTGGGAGCTCATTATTTCTAAACTGTCATTTATATATGCATAAGTAGGTTTAGAAAAGTTAACCAAATATTGTACAAGATATGTCACATTGACTACCAAAGGCGAATTAACACTAAATGAGGTTTTCTGCGTACCGTTAACGAATACATGAGATATTACGTACCTTATTGAACCATTTTGATAAGTATCACCTAAAGATATTGTAAGTAACTCTCCAGAAGCATACCAACCACTGCTTATTGGAGAGCCATGTTTAGCATTAACTGTAACGTAAAATTCTCTATCGTAAAGAGAAGAAATACGCGTATAAAATATCTCACTAGTGTTAACTATTACAGATGTAAAATTAGATTTACTATAAATTTTTAATATACCTAGAATTTCTGATGACGAATTGAGGAAGGTACCATTAAAGTTTATTCCTATAAGATGTAATCTTGATGTATTTGATTGATAATATAAATTGAAGAAGGTTATATTTACTATTCCTCTATAAGTTAGATAGTAACTACCGGGAGAGTAAGATATACCATTTATCTCAAATGGGAACGTACTCGACACTTCAAGTACATAAAATTGACTGCCTCCGTTAAAAACTGGAACAAACAGCGGTATAATTAATCCAAGCAATATACTCAGTAATATTAATTTCATAGATGGATTTAGTTACATTCGCATATTTAAAGATTATTTTTCTTCCATGTCTTGTAGCTTACTTCAACTTTTATTAAATTTAACATTAAACTCACTTTTAAATTCAACGTTAGATTTAGAATTTAAGAGAAATTAATGAGCTTAACATCTAAGGAAAGTGAAGCATTTAACAAAGTATCTCTTATACATTTTGTGAAATTTCTTCATTATAATTAGCAAGAAAATTCTATATGTCTAAATTATATACAACAATAAGAGATTTAGCCTTAATTTTAAGGCAATGCTCAACGAAAAATTCCGTAACTGCTATTATATTAGGTAAATTACATAATTGCATAAGGAGGATATATTTTGTTTCATTTAGTAACCTATTAAAAATTTAGTTCAGAATTTCGTTTATAAATGTAAGGATTTAAAAGATAGTAAAAATTCCTTAAATTCCGATAATCGAGAGTCCTGAGCATATATGATGATCCTTATCTTATTTGTGCCAGTTATTTCATGTAGATATTCAGAATTATTAAACAATTTATAATATTTATTTAAGAAGAAATATGGAGTAGATATAATTATAATTTTTCCCGATCCGTACTGATAATAAGTTATTATACTATTATTATCTACTTTCACTAAGGGTATTCCTCCGATAATCGGATGTGCGTAAGGAAATATTAATGTATAACTGCTTTCATTTACTATTATTATTTCATTATTCATATAATAATACAGATTACTAGTCAAAACTACTGGGGCTATAATCACACTTGCATTTAACTTATGCAGAAAGTCATTTACACTACTATAATTTCCAGTTATAATAATTGTGTTTCCTTTAAGTAGATAGATTAAATAAGGGGTAATGTTATTGATATTCTCCATTAATATTAAGATAGTAACGTTAGATGAAGTAATATTCTCAAAACTATTATAAAAGTAAGATGTACCCTGACTCCCCGTATTAAAAGGGGAGAAAGGATAAGTATCTGGGAAAAATACTGGAAGTAAAAGTAATATAAATATTGGCAAAACTATTAAAGCCTTATTTTTCATTTTTTACACCTTGTATTGGGATCTCCTTCAATTTGAAGTGTTTAAGCTTATTTGCTTTAGATCTTTTTCTAAGCAGTATGATTATGAATAATAAAATTAAAGGCAATATAATCAACATCATAAAATTATATACAATAGTATGAACTTCAACTATTTCTCTATAATAAGTATACTGAGGGTCAGATTCCACATATATTACTTGATTTCCGTATATGATGCTAAGCTTAGGCTTTGCCTCAATAGAAAAATATCCATTATGCGAAATAGTTTCATATCTGGAGTTTCCAATAAAAATGAAAATTTTCACATTGTTTAGAGGTGTATTATTATAGTATATTTTTCCGGTTATTTCTAATGGAAAAGGGATTATCCATTTACTTGTAACATTAGCACTAAGATTTTCATGATATAATTTAGGAGTAATAACTATATATTTAACAGTTGGAGATAAATAACCCTTAGGTAAGACGGTAAAATTTAAGAGATATGTGGTATTAGTTAGATTATAAGGTATAGGGAACTTAATACTAAAGTTACCACCAACTATGTACGTTTTAGTATAGTTTAGTAAAGAAATTATAAGTGTTCTATTATATCCAGAAACATATCCTATTATATTCACATCACCTCCTACATATGGATTGTATGGTACTGCCCTAACAAATAGCTTAGTAAACGTCACATTGGTATATACTATGTATGTTGTTATATTTGGTAAGAAAATATTGTTTCCCGTAAATAACATAGTTATATAAACAGGATTAGTGTAATTAGTTAAGTGAATTGGGAAGGAGAATCTATTATTAGTTAAATTAACTACCCTATGGGTGTTAAGAAATGCTACAAATAAACTACCATTTATCGAATAGTTAGAACGTGAGACGAGAAATCCAGTTATATTTATCGTCTTATTAAATGGAATAATTAATTTGGTAATCTTTATTTCTACTGGAACGTGAGAGGTTTTGGGTAGTTTATAAATAAAACTCATTATCATATAATAATTACTGATTGTGTTTTTAATCGTTGTGTAGTTTTTATTTAATATATGTAAAAATTGTCCAAAAGTTGAACTATCTGAGTACTTACCTAAAATACCTGCGTAATACGTGATATTATTTTTTATAATTGTAAGATTATCAAACGTCTCTAATAATTCGGAATAATATTGCATAGCTTCACTAGCATTTCCGGAATGTAATGCTACGTATATGTGATTAGATAAATTGCTAATACTTAGCGATTGATTAATAAAGTTGCCTAATAAATTATATACTATATTCGAATATATTTCTAAATTTTTCGGTAAAATGGGATTTGGATGAGCTACATTATAGTAACAAGGATTAGCTAAGATTTTAATATAATCCTGGAATAAAGGAGATGTAGAGATTTTTGGATTAACTATGTAATATGGTAAGTATGATGTATCCCTCTCCGTAGAAACATAAGAGGGAGATATAGCCAATAATAAAATGATTATTATAGTTAATCCAGATATAGAAACATTTACATCAAGTAATATATTTTTATAATTATATAAATAAAATGAAAAGAATATTGAGAGAAATAAGAGTGATAGAAATATAATTGCATCACTTAAATTGGCTTTCATGAATAATGACGTAAGTAAAATTAGTGATAATATAATCAAGTTAATAACTGCCACAGATATTATATAAAATAATTTTAATAGTGAATGTCTTTTTAATATAATATTAGATAACATGCCCACTAAGGAGCCCGCGACTATCATCCCTAGATATATTATTACACTATTCACGGCTTATCTATTCATCTAGCTGTATTAAAATTTTTATTCCTTTTTTGCTTTGTTGTTTCGTTCGACTTATTTGATAAGAATGATAAATCATAAAGAGTGTTTATTTCAACATTTCTCAAGCTTACATATTAATACATGAGGACCTACCAACTACAGAATCCGCTAAGTGAACTATTCACGCACAAGCCTAAAGCTTAGCCTCAACTACCTGGCCTGCAAAACTCGTAGCCCCAATTGATTCCCAAGTACTATTTTTTAAGGTATTTTTCCTTGTCTTAAATTATCATAATATTCGTTGTATTACAAGACTGTTAACGTTTCATCTCTTTCCTCTCTGTTAGGCATTACCCTGGTATTCTTGCCTCCCTATTCTCTGGACCTGAACCCAATTGAGTTTGAATGAATTAAAATGTTGGATTAACACTTATTATAACCTCGAATACTCTCTTGAATCTATTAAGGAGAGTTTTATGATTTAGTTTTCAGGCACGATTATATTAGGTGTTGGGTTAATAAGTTTCATGACATATTTGTTGCTCTTAAGGAATGGGAAGTTATAGAAGCGTTTTTATCAATTCTCTTTTATTATTTGTTATTAAGTTCTATCAAGTTTAATTCATTGATTATTTAAACTTCTTCAAATATTCTTCTATATTTTGTACCGGCGAAAGATATATTCTCTTCACACTTACTAGGCTCTATATGGTCGTATCTAACAAATCTAAGTTTGCAACTGTTGGAAGAAAAAGACCATATTATTATATTAAGGGGAATTTTCAAGAGGTACCGCTTTGAGGAATTCTATCTTGCAGCTTTGGCTATCAAGGTTAATCTTGTTATTAAGCGTTTTTATGAGGAACATAAGGGCAAGTTGAAGGCTAAGATGTTGATTGTGCTAGGCTTTTATTACTTGAGCTGTGCTGTATTGTAATAAGCCCTTTAACGCTAACGAGTGACGAGATAGCAACGTGACATTACCTGCGTAAGTAGTGTAAACTATGCCCAATTTTCTATGGAAAGGTTTTATACCTGAAGCTCCACGGTCTATGCTAATAATTCTCAATTTAATATATTACTATTACCTTCATCATAGATCTATTCCATTAATAATATTATATATAATTGTTTTTGCTAAAGCTAGGGATAAAACTGTTATTATGATATATTTTTCAGCGTATCTTATATATGCTAAAGAATTATTTTAAATATAGTATAAAGGATTTAATATCTATTTGAGGGGCGATGATCCCATCATTTTGATATATAGCCTTTTTCATGATAATTGCAACGTATACTATTAGATCAGATAAGGCTTGTTAAGAGTCTAATTATCAGTTGAATTAAACGGTAAAGTTGGACTTACTAGGCTCTATATGCTCGTATCTAACACATCTACGTTTGCAACTATGGGAGGAAAAAGACCATATATAGATAGCTAGTTTGGTGTGTGGGCTTCTATAAAGTTTTTAACTCTTAAATTAGTTATACGTAACTAATGAAAGTAAGAATTTTGACTGAAACGCAACAACGAGGAACATTTGCAACAATGTTACTATTATATAAAAAATTACTTGAAATCGGGATAGATGCGAAAATATATACCACGTTTAATTCAGAATATAATGTTTTGCCGTCTCCTAGTAAGAGTAGAATTTTTGGTTACGAGAAAATGGTGAATAGTGAAAAATATGCTGAAAAAGTATTTAGGACTGTTTATGAATCTAAGGACACTATAATACATATCGCCAACGCCATGTATGGAATGTTACCAATAGCTGAAAAAAATAATGCTAAAAGTATAATAAATATTCAGTATTGGTGGCCCACATGCTATTTTAACTCTATGGAAAATCAGTATTGTGATTGCAAGAGTTTTACGAAGATAGCTCAGTGTATATATAATAAGAGAGATAATTATTTCAATAAATTATTATCACCTATAGAAGCGATTTACGCAATAAATAAGCTAAATAAAATAAAAGAGTATATATCCAAAGCCTCAATAATTTTAGCAGTAAGTAATATTGTGAGAGATATTCTTATATCTAGAGGATTTCCAGAAGATAAAATTCGAGTTATAAATGTAAATGCTATAACTCCACCAATTGATTATGTGGAGTACCATCCTTCTGATAATTTTACATTTGGATATCTTAGTTATCCAGACGAGGGGAAAGGTATTTTTCAATTGCTTGAAGCATTTTCAATTGCTTTGAAACATAATAAAAATATGAAATTGAAAATACTAGGAGGACTAGAAGAACCTAGGGTGATAGAGATGGTAAAATTGTTTAGAATAGAGGACAAAGTAATAATGACTAGAAGATTTCCTTACTCGGAATATGTTAGTAAAATAAGAGATATGCTCATAGATGTAGATGTTGTAGTAGTGCCTACTTTAGTCCCCGATACGTGGGCTAGAGTTGTGACTGAGTCAATGTTAGCTGGAAGGCCTGTAATTGTTACTAAGGGTAATGGTGGCCTAGTAGAACAAGTAACTGATGGTGTAGACGGTTTTCATGTTAATGTTTATGAATTAAATG
The DNA here is from genome assembly GCF_019175345.1 of Saccharolobus shibatae B12. NCBI lineage: Archaea > Thermoproteati > Thermoproteota > Thermoprotei > Sulfolobales > Sulfolobaceae > Saccharolobus > Saccharolobus shibatae. Next base: position 1,388,099 of record NZ_CP077717.1, read on the forward strand.
ATTTTGCATTATCCTTGTATAATATTTCTCAGCTTCCTAGAAGTAAAATAGAGGAAATGGGAAAAACAGCTAGAGAGAATATTATCAAAAAATATGATAATAAAAAAATTATTGAACAAATAATTTCGCTTTATCATGAACTATTAGAAACTTGAATATTCCAGCGAAGACCGCTAATCCATTTATAAAACTCCAAATAGGATAGAACATTATTATTTGAAGAGAAGTCTTTATATCCTTTAGCTCCTTAAAGGATTCTATAGAGCTTTTAAGTGTTCTATAAAAGACTACGCTTCCTCCTAAAAATAAGAAGAAGATATTTCTATTTAATAGATAAAATAAAATAGATAAAATGTAACTAATAATTAGCTTTTTTCCTCTACTTTTTAGCTTATTCTTGCCGTAAAAATTAGGCTGCTCTAGGGGTAAAGTTAAAAGTGTAATAGCAATTGATATATATAGCAACATGTTCAGCATATTAACAAAGAAAGACATAAAAAAGAATATCATGAAGATAAAGAATAGAAAATTATCTAAATTAGGTAAATACTTATATCTCCTTAGAATTAGAGTAGAGGGGAAGCCGTATTGCCAAGCCTTAATAAGATGTGATTTAAGAGACCTTTGATAAGAAGATAATAAATGTTCAACGTGAACTTTAGGATTAAGAACTATTTTATATCCTAATCTTCTAACTTTTTCAGAAAAATCTATATCATGCATACTGTAAGGATAGGTATTGTCAAACATTCCTATTTTTTCTATCACTTCTCTTCTTATCATATCATTATTTAAACCCGTAAATAGCACTTCTTGTTCAGGAGTATTAACAATTTTATGCCACCCTAAAATATAAATATAGCTAAATGCTTTATTTATGCCATTTAACTTAAAAGGAGATGTAATTAGAAGAGAAGAGGAAACTCCTACCTCTTTTTTCTCGAAGACTTTTAACATACTCGATATCCAATTTTTCTCTCCCAATTTCATATCGTCGTGCAATATTAATATGAAATCTCCAGAAGCTTTCTTTATTCCTTCATTAATAGCTCCTGCATGACCTAATTTATTTTCATATCTGAAATATTTTAAACTCAAATCATTTTCTATTAAAAATTTTTCTACTATTCTCTCAGTATTATCTTTAGAACCATTATCTATTATTATTACTTCGAAATTTTTATAGTCTTGCATCAACACACTATTTAAAACTTCCGGTAATGTTTTTTCGCCATTAGATGTAGGAATGATTATCGAAACTAACATTATATTCAAGTTAGTTTCTGCTAATCTTTAAATATTTAGTTTAAAGATAGTAGATGATGAAAGTAGTACTTTTCCCATCTACTGATAAGCCTTGGGATGGAATAGAAGCATATTCCTTTGAATTAGCTAAAAGATTAAGTAAAAAAGGGATAGAAGTTGTGGGTATAAGAATTGGCATAAAAAATAACGTAAAAGCTATCAATAATAACTTTACCTTAATTGATATTAAAACGCCTAATTTCCAAGGAAAATTATATGCTTTAAGGATTTTAATTTCGTCATTAAAAACATTGAAAATAATGAAAAATGCAGATATAATACATGGAATAGGCGGATATTATGCTGGTATAGAATTATTTCCAGTAGAGAAAAAAGTAGTAACTATCATAGGCGCAAGTAGTTTAAGAGAAACTTCTAAAATTAAGCAAGATTTTAGAAGGTTATATATGTATTTCATTTATAAAATGGCTTCAGCATATATTGTGCCAAATGAAATAATAATGAATGAAATAAAAAAATACATAAAAATTAACCCTGTACTTATTCCGTTAGGCATAGATATTGAGGGATTAAAAATAAATGAATCGAAAACTGAGATAAAAGCTAAATTTGGATTCAATGATGATGATATAATAGTATTATATCTAGGGCAACTAGTTAAAGGAAAAAGATTACCAGAATTAATTAGAGCTTTCCAAATTGTATCAAATAAAATACCCAATTCCAAGTTAGTATTAGTGGCCTGGGGATACCTTAAGGATTATTTGAAATCATTAGTAAACGAACTTAGATTAGATGATAAGGTATTTTTTATAAATCCTTTACCATACAATCAGAGAAAGTATATTTATAGTGTTTCAGATGTTTTTGTAATGTTAGGTGATTCATTTGGCGATGGGGGAATAAGCTCTGCAGTACTTGACGCGTTGGGTTCTGGATTACCAATAGTAGTATCAAGGAATAGTCCTAACTATTTAGTAGTTAAAGATAATTTTAACGGATATACCGTCAATCCAGCAGACTATAATGAAGTAGCAAATGCCATATTAAAGTCTATAGTAAACGGAAGCGAACTCGGTAAAAACTCATTATACATTGCAAAAAATTTTGAGTGGGATGTAGTGTCAAATAAAATCATAGAATTATACAAAACAATTTACTCCAGCAATTAAGTCACCTGAATTAAAGAATATTGTATAGTTTTGTACAATTCCATTATAATAGTTTTGATAGTCATTTACCTCAGTTGGACCACCAAAATATAGCTCTAATGTTTCTATATATGGTCCTGCAAATTTAATTCCTTGTAAATTAGTTCCATAGCTTTGCATAATTTTACCTTCATATGAATATTCTGCTACATAAAATCCGTAAGTCGAAGGTGTAATAATTCCATATTCACCTAATAATTTTCCACCTAAAAACGCTGCTTCAGGTGAATGTTCTGAAGTAGCTATCATTGAATATCCCAATACTGAAATAGGAATTAGTGCAACTAGGAATATAGTAAATGTCGTCTTTAAAATTTTTCTATTATATAGAAAATATATTATAATAATGGTATAAAATGTCATTGCTTGAGGAATCATTCTCGTTAATACATTACTTATATTATCTGCTAATCCTATAGCAGATTGCATTAATAATAGTCCACTACCTAAAGAAAAGGCTAGCCAAATGTAGTTATTTGTTTTTTTCGAAACAACTAGGTAAATGAAAGATATTATAGAGGTTAAAAGAAATATACCACCATCCAATAATTTGCTTATGACTGAATAAAGATGATATGGCGAAGAAGGTATAAATGTATATATTAGTGTACTAGTAGGAAGTACAAGATTTTTTGTTGCTTGAGGAACAAATATTGATTCTATAACTTCAACTAAATCGTTTATAAGTACGTGAACACCACCTAGCGCTCCTTGTGCCAAAGGGTTAAAGTAAACCCAATAAATGTAAACTGACGCTGTTAATACAGCTGTATAAGCAATGAACTTTAAATTTAGCTTACCTATTTTCCTTGAAAATACTAAAACAGAGATAATTATTGTAATAGCACTCCCAAATGTTCCTATGTCGGTTAAGCCAGTTAATTCTGACAAAAGAATTAGTAGTGGTGCGAATCTTATTCCTCCTCTTTTTATCACTAATCCCAGTATCAGAAATACTGGGAATAATAGATTATATGACATTAACTGAGGTGACCATTCAGCTACATAAAAAGGCATTGACGATAGCATATAAATTAGTATTCCTAACTCAGATTTAGGAGACTCAAAAAACAGTCTAAGTAACGCATATACTACCAAATTCTGAAATATAGTAAAGAACATAGGTCCGAAGAATATAAAATATGACGTAGGAGTAAACCCTGAAATTAGAAATGATATTCCTCCATAAATAAATCCTAAAGGATAATATGCTTGATAAGTATCAGGATTGTCCATGGTGGTATGTTTAAAGAGTAACCCTAACACTTCTGCTGAATGACCTAACTCATCTCTCGATAATATAAAAAAAGGATTTATGAAATAAAATATAAAAAATGTATCAAACAGAAGTAGCAGGTAAATTATAGGCATAGTATAATTATATAAATTCCTATCAAAATCTTTAAATCTAATTAAGGGTATTATGAAAGCAACTGCTGTAATAAATTCTGTTATCCAATATATAGGCGGTAGTTCTTGGGTTAGCCCGAAAGGATATTTGGACAAGTTATAGTTAGATATAGATATATTAACTATATCTACTAGAGTTAATTCTATAGAAATTAAAAGTAATATTATTTGTACTTTTTCCATTTTCATTCTGTTCCACCTTATATTACACCAAATATTTGTAAAATAAAGTAAATGGTCAATATAATCCAGAATGCGGTGATAGCAGAAGCAGTATAATTTGTTCTTTTAGGTAAAGGATAATATATAATTTCTGCCACTACAGAGGCTATAGTAAATAATATAATATATGCTTTAATATCGGTTAAATTAAGTGCAGATAATATTGTTGAGATTATCGTGTATTCTAATCCTAAAATAATAGGAAATGTCTTATAATTCATTTATATCCCCTTAAATTATATATTGTATTAAATATTTCGGTTAAGATTACTATACCTAATATTCCCGTATATGAAGTTATACCTATAGTAAAGTTTAATAACAATCCTATCATAGCTATTATAGCAAAACTTGTCCCTAGTGAAATACCTAAAGTATGTAAACTAGATAGCTGTTTTAACTCTTTTGGGTAAAACATTCGCAATGCAGTGTATCCTATAAAAAATGTTGAGTAAAATATACCTAAAATTATTTTTAATGAGATGACGAAAATTGAAGAGTTGAATAGAGATAGTATCAAGATCAATGATGATATATGAATAATTATGCTAGTGAAGTCTAATTTATTATCTATCTCATATTTATCATGTATTATCTTAATTGCTTCAATTTCAGTATATCCTTTATTTATAAGTTCATTTACCATTTGCTCAACGGTTCTACTCGTTTCTACTTCCCTTCGTTGCATAACCATCATCCTAACTTACACTAACTACTAACTGGTCAAAAATATTCGCATATACGAATCTCTGTAAAGTTAAGTTATAGTAATATAACATTACTTCCAATTTAAAAGTTCCAGTAGAATTTATCGCAAAAGCTATAGGTAATTTCCATTCGCCATTATTATTAACTATATTATAGGATGTATATAGTGTTATATTGGTATTGTTATCTTCTAAAATCACTTTAATTTGATAAAGCATTGGCATACCTTCATGATTTTGGACTAAAGCGTAAACTAGTGCATTTTCTCCAGGGGCTAGATGTGATGGATAATTTCCAATAATCCCATTAGAATTTAAGATAGCCATTTCTGAGAAGTTTTCCTTAGACTGAGTATTTAGTATATACATTCCGAATGCAAATATTAGTAAAATTATAATAGTTCCAGCTAATATCCCATTACTTATAGGATCTTTCCCACTTTTTAATGATACAATTTTTTTCTTTCTATTAAATCTATACCATATTAGATAATAATAATGTTTTAGTTCTTCCGCAAAAAAATAATAAATAGTAAAAATTATTAATGGTAGAATTAATAACAAATAAGTTTCTATTCTATATAATTCCAAGCTTAAAAGATAGTGTGAGTATGTCATTTTGTACTGAGTTACTAACTGCGAAACCTCAACCATTATCTCTTTTTATCTCTTTGGGTTAAAAAACCTATTGAATAACCTATGATTGAGATATATATAAGAATAGGGGATAAATATACATATTTTGACCATCTATACTTTTTACAAGTTTCGAAATTTACTTTAAGCAATAAAATAATATATGTTAGCAATGATAATATTAAAAATATCTTAATATTCAGTAGAATCAACGATAACCCAAAAATAATTGATGCAAAAAATATTGTTAGTCTAGCTAATGCATCTCTAATAACCCATTTCTCTTTGGTTAATTTATGGAAAATTTTAGCACCATATGCAGCCTCCATATTTTGCTTTATGTAAGATCTTATTGAGTCTCTGTGATAATGGTATATTTTGTCATTAAAGTTAACTTCGTATTTGTATTCGGCCTTAGTTAATTTATAAAGTAATTCATCTTCTTGCATATAATTCATTTCTTCGTTAAATCCCCCTACTTTTAATACTGCATCTTTTCTATAGATTGCTCCATTTGCAGTTGTAAACCCTTTACAAAGGTATGTGTCTATGGATTTTTGCAAAAATTTAGAATCCGGAGGAGAAAAAACTTTAGTGAAAACAACTCCTATTCTATCATCATTTTCCATTAATCTAACTGCATTTTTTATCCATGTTGAAGTAGCTATTCTTGCATCACTATCCAAAAATGCTACATATTTACCCCTACTTTCTAAAACTCCTCTGTTATAAGCTACACCTCTACCTTTCCTTTCCTCTAATACTATTCTTATTCCGTATTTCTCTACAAACTGTTTCACTATATTTAACGTACTATCAGTTGAATATCCATCTACTACTACTATCTCAAAGTTCTTGTAGTCAAGTATTTGTAACGATTCTAAAGTACCTTTAACGGTTTTCTCAGAGTTTAAAGTTGGTATTACTATACTTACTAATGGTTCATCCACACTATTTATTAGCTATACTAGTTTATAAAGAGTTAGGTTCTAGATATAATATACATTTTTTAGGAACCTTTAGGTTAATATTAACCAAAGTTATTAATACAAAAACTAGATTCCCATATTAGTGTATATTGTATTTGGGGAGTGTTCTCATGCAGTCATCTTATTCGATATCTACTAGTAAAATTATATCAGATTCTCTCTAATATTCTCTACTCCCTTCCGGTAAGCCTCATTCAAGGGAGTAATCTCCCTTGAATATATTACAGGGTACATGACGTTCAACAAGGCAAGACTATAATCAACCATCCTCTTACTCCTATTACCACCCCTAGTATCCCTAGCTAACCTAGCAAGATGGGCCCTACAGTAAGAGTTATAACTCTCCACGGTGTAAGTGTACTTCTTGCTCGCAATATGATTATCAAGGACTTGATAAACAGAGTAATTATCCGTGTAAATAACCTCACTCTTAGGGAGAGAATTCAAGAGAAAACGAAAACTCCCGTAATCCCTATCACCGGTAGTGAAGAAGGGCGTACCATCAGCTAGTGCACTCCAAATCCAAATATCCTCCCTCTTGGGACCGTGCCTAACCCTAAGGTAAGTCCAACTCTCGTCAAGTATCGTGACCTTTGCAGTAAAGCCCTTTAGTTGTTCTTGTAATACTAATAGATTAACGTATGCCTCTACTCCTTTTCTCTTTATTAGACTGTAAACTGTGGTTAACGGTTTTCCTTCAACCTTAGCTATTCCCCTCATGCTCATCCTATTCAAATACTCCTTCAAGATCCTCTCCTTTTGGTCTCTTCCCAACTTGTGATTAGGTGTTTGGTAAAACGTTCTTTTACACGTTTTGCACCTGTATTTTGTTTTTCCTCTGGACGATCCGTTCTTTATTACCTTGTTTGAGTTACATGATGGGCATGTGGGTCTTTCTTCTTTTCTTCTCTTTACCCCCAATTTTTTGGTGTAGTAGTAGAGTGTTGATGCTGGTATCCCGAGTTTTGTAATTTGTACTCCCAGTAAGTATGCTGATATTGCAAGTGCAAGGTCCTCTAGATTGTGCTTTCTCGGCTTAAAGTTTAAATTTCTTAGAATCAGAAGTATTAATTGTGCAAGGGTTACGAGATCCATCTCGCTAACCCTCACGTAAATCTCGTAACCCTTGCACATAAATTTTCTCAAGAAACGTATTGTGCGTTCTAATTCCATTATCCCTAGATCGAGATAATTGTTTGAGAAAACTTCTAACCAAATATAATTTTACTATTCATTATCGAATAAGATGACTGTTTGAGAACACTCCCTGTATTTGGCTATTTAATGATATCCTCCTTTCCGTAAGGGGATCTATAGTCTTTTTCCATAATAGTTTCAACCAAGTCAAAAATGGGCTTTTAGTTTAAGTGAAAATTGTTAATGGGGATGTTGGGGATTAGTAAGGCAAGGTGTTTAACTAAATTTACTAAACTTCTCCATAAAATATATTAGACAAAAACAAAAAGAGTATTAAAATTTATAGTAATTCTTATCGAATTTGTAATTTAGGATAATAGAGAAGGTCTAATAAGAGCCTTTTTAACGCTAGCTCTTCAGACTCTATATGCTAAATTCTCGTTATAAAATCTGATAATTGAACTCCCTAAAATATCTGAAGCTAGGTATTAAAAAGGAATTCAGATTTAATTAATTAGGAAATTTTATCTCTGAAAACAGGATCTTATAGCTATAAGCTAAAATGCTACTACTTAATTTATAAGCTAGTAATTAATCAGTGATCCTATAATGAAGATTGCTCTTATGGGATTTGCTGGCACTAACAGAGAATGGAGCTTAGGTAGGTTAACATTTCTTTTTTATAAAGGTCTAAAAGAATTAGGCGAAGATGTGTATTTAGTATCAAAATATCCATTGAGCGGAGAATTTAGATCTGTGAAAATAAAAAATTTTCCGAAAATACTTGGGAAAGACATATTAACTGATATATTTTCACACTATTTTTCGGTTAGAAAATTAAATCCTGATATATATCATTTTATCTATCCTTATGTTAGTGCTACTGTAATGCTTTATTTTCCAGCAAAATATAAAAAGTTACTAACAATACACGATCTGAAACCATTAGCCTTGCCAGAATTTATGAATAGAAAGGAAAAAATTAATATATTAATTCTCAAATCAGTTATAAAAAGTACTAATAAAGTGATTGCCATTTCTGAGAGTACTAAGATCCAATTAATGGAATATCTCGACATAGATGAAGATAAGATTTCAGTTGTATACAATCCAGTTGATCCAGTATTCAAGAAATTAAGTGATCATGAAATTTCTCCAATAAGACAGAAGATTGGAAGATTTATCCTTAATGTATCTAGATATGACAAGCTAAAAAATCCATTAAAGCTAATAAAGTCATTTAAAATTATTCGTAACTGTTTTGATATCAAGCTAGTTATAATCGGAGAATATTGGAATTACGGAATAAATATGATCAAGTCTGAACTAGGAAATACTAATGATGTTATTACATATACTCACCTACCTGATATCGAGTTAGTGAAATATTATAATGCAAGTGAGGTTTTTTTATTTCCTTCTATTTATGAAGGTTTTGGAATGCCTATAGTAGAAGCGATGGCATGTGGCACTCCGGTAGTAACTTCAAATAGATGGGCAATGAAAGAAATAGCGGAAGGAATTGGACTTTTAGCTGATCCAGAAGATCCAGAGGATATAGCAGAAAAAGTATGTAAAGTGCTTTCGGATCCTAATTTAAAGGCAGATATGATAAGAAAAGGACTAAATAAGGCATCTCAATTTAATTATATAAATATTGCTAAGTCTCTACTTAAAGTATACGAGGAGGCATAAAAGTGTCTGACCTAGAAAAACTTGGAAAAAATCTAACATTAAATTATGTTAATTTGTTGCAAGGAAGATTTATTTCTCACATTATTGGATTTATAGGCTCAATCTTAGTAATTAGAATCCTTGAACCAACTGACTACGGTATATTAAGTATAGCTATGTCTTTACCATATACCGTGAGTATATTTGGTAATCTTGGAGTTAACACAGCAGTTACTCGATTTGTCGCCAAATACAAAGAAATTGATTTGAAAAAAGCTTATAGTATGATAGCTTCTGGAATAATTTTCGACGTAATCTATGGTCTTTTATTATCAGTTATAGGTTATTTACTGACACCATATATAGTCACATATATTTATAATAAACCAGAGATAATTCCTTATAGCGAATTTGCTAGCTTTTTTACAATTCCTTATTGGGCCTCAAGCTCTATATTTTCAGGAATTTTGGGATTAGAGCTTACTAAGCATAATAGTGAAATGTGGATAATACATTATTCTGTCCAAACGATTTTAAGTGTAGGTTTAGCATTAAGCTTTTTAAGAGTTTATGGGGTTATTATAAGTTATATAATAGGGTATACTGCAATAGTTATTTATGGCATCGTAATACTCAAGAGAAAATCACTTTTAGGTAAACCATCTATTAATACCATAAAAGAACTAGTAGTTTTCGGATTTCCCTTAGTTTTGCCTTCTTTAGGAAGCTCAGTTTCTGGAATATACACAACTTCTCTAGTAAATAGATTCCTTTCGATTTTCGAGATTTCCAATCTTACAGCATCATCTAAGTTAGGCACATTGTTTGATACGATTCTTAACCCATTATCTTACGCATTACAGCCTACGTTGTCTAAATTAGATAAAAATAAACATGATATAACTAAAGTAACTAATGAATTATATAAATTAAATATTATTTTACAATTGCCTATACTTATATCAGTTGAATATCTAGCTTATCAAATAATTTATATTCTTGCAGGTACTCAATATACTTTAGCTCCGTTGTTTTTAAGGTTATCATTAATAAATCCTTTAATTACCACTGCTGCTGGAGCTTCAATTATAAACTCCTTACTTTTATTTCAAGGTTATTCCAAATTAGTAGCTAGGACAAATTTGATAAACATAATATTTTATGTTCTTCTGCTTTTCTTTTTGCTTCCCAACTTTAGTTACATCGGATACTTCATTAGCAATTGGCTGGGATGGATTCCAGGATATATAATATCTCTCTCATTTGTTAAGAAGAATTATAACTACAAATTGCCGATAAAGGATGTAATGAAGATTTATTTGGTTACAAGTATATTTTTGCTTCCTGTTCTTTTTGTAAATAATATATTTAGTATAGTTCTCGATATATTTTTGGTTGTTATATCATATAAAATATACGTAAAAATCAAAGTAATAAATCAGCAAGAAATAAATATAATTTTATCTGTAGTTCAAAATTCATCTCTCAATTCTATAGCTGGTATTCTAAAGAAAATTCTTTCTTAAATTTGTGCAAGATCTGAACAAACGATTCAGCTACCTTATCCCATGTATACTTAGATATGCATTTAAAGGCTAATGATTTATAATATTCATTATTGTTAATAATTTTCAATGCTTCCGACATCATTCCTTCTACATCACCTTCTTTCACTAGTTTTACAGCTTCACAATCTCCATAGTAATATCTGATCGCTGGTAAGTCGTATGCTATTACCGGAACGCCACAAGCTAATGCTTCTGCAATAACTATTCCGAATGAGTCTACATGAGTAGGATAAATAAAGATTTTAGATGACTTTAAAATGGAATAAATTCGTTTTTTATCTAATATTTCACCAAAATAGACTATATCTTTATCATCTAAGTATTTGTTAATATCAAATCCATAATCTTGGCCTCCTATAATTGCAAATTTTTTATAACCATATTTTTTTAGATTTTTCATAATCTGTATTACCTCTGGTGTCCCTTTCATAAAACCTTGTCTAGCTAGATGTATAGCATCAAAATTTTCTGGGAAAGGAGTTACATCTTTAACTAAATTCGGATCTACACCACCAGGTGGATCTAAGGCTTCACATTCTATTCCGTATTTAGTCTTAACCATTTTACTTAGTACACTACCTAAACATATATTTAATTTGTTTCTCTTTGATTCTCTGAGTCCCTTAACTGAATCTATGAACCAAGCAGTTCCATCTATTATATTTGTAATTCGTATTAAATTGAGATAATGTTTATATAATGGAAATGTAATAAAAGGTTCTAAATAAAGCATCCTTATACTCTTAGCCGTGTTTATTCCTATGATAAAATCATAATTATCTATTAAGTTCCCAATTTTTCGCTTTAATATAATATTTTTGTATATATATCTAATAAATCTACCAGCCAAATTACCAGAATAGGGAATCCTAATAATATCTATGACATTTACTTTTTCATTAAGCTCTGGATATCTTCCTAATAAGCCCTCGTCTTCTTTAAAGAGTAACTCTATTAAATCAACTTTAACTCCTTTCATGGGTAGTCGTGATAATAATTCCGTTACAATCGTTGTTGCTCCAGAAACAGCAGGATTTCCCACATTAATATAAAGCAATTTATACATTTGCAACATATTTTAGAAGAGTATCTAAAAAGCTTTATTGTTTAATTGTAAGTCAGATCATGACTTAAAATTTGAATACAAACAATATTCTTAAGAATAGTATTTATTTAATAAAATTTTGTAAAATCTCAAATATTTATCAAGAATCATACTATATCTAAAATTTTTAGCCCAGGTTGTAGCTCCTTCAGACAATTTCTTATACAAAACTTCATCTTCCATTTGTATAAAAGCTTTAGCTAAACTCTCGACATCGTTTTCAGCTCTTATACTTGATTTACCAGGTGGAGCTGCAAATTCTTGACCTCCATGACCTACAATTATTACCGGTTTACCCATTGCTTGAGCTTCTAACAATGTTAAACCAAATCCTTCATATGGGCTAGGATTAATTAAAGCCCTGCATTTTGATAGCAAATCTATTTTATCTTTATCTGATACCTCTCCTAAATATTTAGCATGTATATTATTAGTCTCACTATATTTGATAATTTCCTTCACAAATCCATTATCTGGCCCTGCAATAATTAATGGTCGAGCAATTCTAGAAAGTTTATATGCTCTAAGCATAGTTAAAATATTTTTTTCTTTACCTATTCTTCCTATATAGAGATAGTAGTTATCTCCTTTAGAATTTACAGAAAACAATTCATCATCTACACCATTAGGAATAAGTTCTGAATTGATACTAAATTTTCTATGTAATATTTCTTGTTCTAATGGAGTCATGCTTATAATATTATATTTTTTAATAGCGTTTTTCCCTATTTTATCTATTAATTTATAATAGATAAAAGTAATATATCCTACTTGTTCTCTCATATAAAATGGTGAATGTGGCTGCAAAATCCTTATACTATCAATATTTCTTAATTGAAAGATATGAGGATGTCTCCACACGTGAACATGAAGTATATCTGGGTTTAATGATTTTACAATTGTTGAGATAGATGGAGAGTAGCTACCGTGAGACCATATTATTAAGGGTTTAACTCTGATTACTTTTACTCCATTTATCTCTTCAATAGCTGCAAAATTAGCTTTATGTTTTCTATCTCTATTATATGTTACAACTATAACTTCGTTACCTTTTTTTACTAAAAATTCAGAAATCTTTTTAACAGTCTTTTCGACTCCACCTACTATTGGATGATAGAATGGCGCTACTTGTACTATTCTCAATATGATTTATCACTAACTATTTTAGTTTATAAGTCTTTGTATAGTAATAATTATGATGGAAGAAATACCTATAGTTGTTTTAAACTATAATGGACTTGAGCTGTTAAAGAAATATTTACCATCTATTTTGGAAACTAGATACCCTTACAAAGAAGTAGTGATAGTAGATAATGGATCAAATGATGGCAGTAAGGAGTATGTAAAATCTTTAGGTGTAAGGCTAATTTCCTTGGATAAAAATTATGGTCCTGCTTATGCAAGAAATATTGCGTTAAAAACTTTTAAAAGTAAATTTATAGCGTTTCTAGATAATGATGTGAGGACTCCGCCTGATTGGTTAGATCCATTAGTTGAAACTATTATATTAGACGATAAAATAGCAGCTGTACAAAGCTTATATACAGATTGGCCTTATGGCGAACAGCCTAGGTTAATTCCTTGGTTCTCTACAGCTTCAGCTTTAGTGAGAAGGGAAGAAATATTAAAAATAGGGGGGTTTGATGAACATTATTTCTTTTATTGGGAAGATGCAGAATTATCATGGAGATTATACAGAGCAGGTTATAAAATATTAATGGTTCCTAAATCTAAGGTATATCATGAGGCTCACGGTACTTTTAAGAAATTGCCGTCTCCTTTTACGTCTTATTTAACATTAAGAAATCAAATGTTACTTTTACTTACATACTATCATTTATCACAGTTATTAACTATGTTCCCAATTCTATATATTATTAGATTTGTTCAATCTTTCAAAGGCCCTAATAGGTTAGCGCAAATAAAAGCGCTTTTATCACTTTTTAAAGAAGTGAAATATGTTGCTACGAAGAGAAGATATGTAAAGGAGATAAGTAAACAAGGTAACGTATTTTTACAAATGTTAGGAGATCAAGTATTTGGATATGAAGAATTTACCTCAATAAGGCGAGCTATCATAAAAAGATATTTAAAAACTAATATATTTTAAAGAATAACGAAGGTAAATCTGTATATGGTTAAGCTTAGCATTATAGTTGTAAATGTTAAAGGAAAAGAAAATCTACCTAGATTAATATCTTCTCTAAATAGATCTACATATAAAGATTTTGAACTTATAGTAGTAGATGATAGCAATTCAATATCTGGAAATTTAAAATTGATTAAGATTACAAAAGATCTTGGTTTAGCATATTGCAGAAATAAGGGCGTAGAGGCTTCAAGTGGTAAGTTTTTATTATTTTTAGATAATGATACAGAGCTAACTGAAGATGCATTAGAGAAATTTATTAGTTTTATTGAAAAAAATCCTGATTCTATAGTTCAATTAAAACTGATAAGAGACGACGGAAGAATTGATGCTGCAGGTGGCGTAATAGATGAATTAGGATATCCATTTGAGTTATTTAAAGGTCAAGATGTGAAGGAAGTAGACGAAACAGATTATAATATACTTTATGCTAAAGGTGCTGCAATTGGAATGAGTAGAGAAATCTTTAGTGAGCTAAATGGTTTTGATAACGAGTATTTTTATGGTTATGATGAAACAGATATATGTTATAGAGCAATAAAGAGGGGTAAACGTATAGTGTATCTTTCTTCTGCAACAGTACTTCATCATGAGCATGGATCCTTCTCGAAATACACAAAAGAAAGGGAAAAAAGACTTGTATATTATCTAGAAAGTAGAAGATTATATTTTATCTTTAAAAATTTTGATTCTAGTTTTCTTATTCCTAGAATCCATAAAATATTTTTTTATTTTTTAGGAAGTATACTTATGGACATTATATATAGAAAGAAAAGCCACATGGCGTTAGCTAGAATAAGGGCGTTAATTTGGTTTATCTCCAGAATCAATAAAATAATTATTTTTAGAATAAATAATAGAAGAAATTTTATACTTAATGAAAATTATTTAATGAAAAAGGGCCTTATAATAAAGCATAAAGATTTAATTAAGAAAGTCTCTACTCTGACTAATGTTAGGAATTTTCCATGATAACCATAATGTAATTTTGCTTTAAGGACTTCTTCAATAGTTGACATAATCATTTTGTAAAACTTAATATTAAACATATACTTCTACAAATATTGCTATTGAAATGTATTCCTCATAATGCTGAAAAGTTCATAATAATCTATAAGGATGACAATGCTACCTTTTCGCATATTATATACATTACACTCTTATATAATTTAATATATTCGTGTTAATATTCACTTATATTGTATATTAAGATATTTATGGCGAATTTATTTATAATATCTCTTATAATTTTATTTAAAACTATATAGAATTTTTATTTAAATTAATTATTTTTCTGTAATTTCTTTTAATATATAATATTTTTAAAAAATTCGGAGCTAAAGTAAGAAGCGACGATAGTATACCCTTAGGATTTCTTCTATATACCTTATACCAATATAAATAGTCCCTTATTTTAGGCTTTACGTTAGAATTAGGCAAGATGGCTAAATATATACGATTAAGTGATATTAGCTGATCGAGATATTCTAAATAAGGCTGTTCATAGGCTATCTTGTTCCTTATTGTTAATAAGGAATTTATATAGTTATTTAAGAATTTAATTCTGCGTGATATCCAAGCGTCTATTGATCGACCTTGAATTGCTGAAAGATTATATTGATGATGTCTTCTAAGTGTTAAGATCTTAGATAAAATATACATATCAAATTTACTTATAAGTGCAAGATAGAAATAGAGACTATCGAGAGCCGTATCAATCTTATAGAAGAAATCTATATTATTATTAGTTAAAATTTCTTTTCTTATATTGATTGAGCTTGAGTTTCCATCAAGTTGAAGTTTCATTATGTTATTAAAAACCTTTTCTTTTCTACATGTCTTATGTAAATATCTTGATAACCTTTTTTCTCTGGAATTTTAGTAGGGAGCTTATCGTTTAAGAAACCATATGTAGCGTTTTTGAGATAGCCTAAATTTTCGTATTTGCTGAATATTCTTTACACGTTTTCTAGCTTAGTAGGTAAAAATAAGTCATCATCTAAAAATGAGATTATTTCACCTGATGACAGCTTAACCGCTTCAGCGATATAACTATTATTAACGGATCTAAAGATTGAAATATTTTTATTTTATTGTTATATAAATAATTATCAATATTATCATCTTTAAAATTTTTAGCAACGAGAATTTCATATTCATTCCTATTTAATGATTGATTAAGCACCGATTTAATCGCATCTAATAAGAACTGTTTCCTATTATAAGCTGTGATTATAACCGAGATATAAGGTATCTAGATCACCTTATACTGATCCTCTTATTAATCATAATTAATAATTTCTCTTAACT
Source organism: Saccharolobus shibatae B12 (assembly GCF_019175345.1). Lineage (NCBI taxonomy): Archaea > Thermoproteati > Thermoproteota > Thermoprotei > Sulfolobales > Sulfolobaceae > Saccharolobus > Saccharolobus shibatae. The sequence continues at coordinate 1,404,483 of NZ_CP077717.1, forward strand.
AAATTAGACAAGGATTTCTCTTATATATTTCCAGCTAGAAGAAAGGTTCTTTTTTACTGATAAAATATTTAAAAAGTTATAATTCTTAGCTTTCGAAAACCTTAAAGCATCTTCTAATAAAAGTTAGATTTTACAGTAATTATGTAATACTTTTAAGTATATCGAATAATCTAGATTTAAAAGTATCATAAGAAAACTCTTCAGCTCTTTCGATAGATAGTTTACTCATCTTATTAAATAGATTTTCATCATTAAATAAATCTAAAATTATATTGGCAGCTTCATCTATGCTCGTATATGAAAAACCATATTTTCCCTCTTTCGTTATATCAGTCCAAGATCCAGTAGCTCTAAATACCACTGGAACAACTCCCGCTGCCATAGCTTCTTCAACTCCTAAACTTATGTTATCGTTTCTCATACAATGCAGTATTATCTTTGCCTTATTTATTAATTTCCACTTTTCTTCTTCTGTAATATCAGTTAATAATTCAACATCATCACCTGCAATAGATTTTAGATATTCAAAATACTTCATAGAAGATCTAACATAATTTAGACCACCTATTATTTTAAATTTGATTTTATTGTTAACTCTTCTAACCTTCTTAGCTATCTGAATAAACTCATCCCAATGTTTGGGTTCAACGTATTTTCCAATTCCTATGACTAAATTCTCCTTTTCTAAATCAGGAAATCTCTTGTAACTTATTATAGGTGGGTAGATAACAGAACAATTATATCCAAAATTTTCTTTCATTATTGATTGTATATAATAGGAACTACAAACCAGTTTTTCTGAATTGGCTACTTTTTTTAGAAAATAAATGTTAGTATCTAGATAAATTCTTCTTAATTTGCCATATTTTGTATATAAGAGACCTTTATAGTACATTACAGATGGTGGATAAATTACATATGCAATATCAAGACCTAACGGTATTTCAGTATAATATAGGTTAACACTTATATCAACCTTCTTAATTAGTTTAGCTAAATTTGCTATAATATAATCAATGATTCCAGAGAATATAGGGCCTTTTATCATGTTTAATTTTGAATCTACAATATTGAATGAGTTAGAAAGCTCTGGTGCTAATCTAATTATATTGGAAATACTATCTTTCTCAAAAAAAATTCCATATTGATTTACGAATCCATATTCGCTAAGTACATTAGAGAACGCTATTGCAGTTTTAGCCTCACTGCTAAACGAGATTGGAGGCATGATTACCAATGCACTTAAATCTTCCACAATTATAATTTAACATATCGATATAATAAATTTGTATGTTAAGAGTATGGGATATGATTTTAATTTATTAAATATAATTTGATGACTAAAATTAGATAGCCAATAATCTCGTAAAGGGCGATTCAAGAATCCACTGGTAACTGTAATATTCTCTCTGAATCAACATAATCCTATGAAGAAATAGTTGTATTCTCTTGATAGCATAACCTACTGCTCATCCCATTTTACCAAATGTATAATCAATTGTCATAATCTCATTTTATAGAGGTAAAATGAATTCGCAAAGGAGATCTGAATTGCCCCTCGTAAATTTATAAAAATAAGGGGTTCAAAGGGGACGGAAAACCTCACCTTTTACGATAGACCCAAAATCATTTTACAAAAATAATTCCGGTAAGGTACTATTAATTTTATAGAAAATAAATGGAATTTATAACTATATTAGGAGTTCAACAAATTGAAGAAAAGCTTAAGGTGAGGAAGACGGTATTATCACGAGGTGAACCAAGGTGATAACACCTTGTCTTCCCCACTAAAATAACATTCAACAAATAGGATATAAATTACTTTCCATGTTAGACTTCCAAGGGAAAAAGGCAGAGAACGTAGAAAAAACGCTAGTCTCCGCGTGTTTATGGAACGACTCCATAGAAAACAAGTCAAGCGCATACAACGTATCACCACAAACCGTGAGGAACTACGCGGAGGAGCAAGGTGTAGAAGTAGTTGAGAAACTCTTGGAACAAGTGAGGAAAATATCCTTGGATACGCTGAAGGGAGAAAAGGAAATAGACATTTCAATAGACTGGACCACCAAAACCTGGTATGGGAAACCGGTGGAAGGACTCGGAAAAGGGAAACTCATGGAACTACACTGTGACGACTAAACATGATGGGAAAGTACTCCTACTGGCTTTCGTCACACATGTGAACGGGATGACTAAGGATGATATCGTGAAGGTCCTCGTGGAGCAAGTTGTTGCAATGGGATTCAAGATAAGGTTAATAGTTCTTGATGCGGGTTTCTACACAGTTGATGTGCTCAACTTCATTTCGCAGTTCAATTATATAATTGGTGTCCCCGTTGGGGACGTGAAGGTCTATGAGGAGTTTGATGGGGAGTATATGACAAATAGTAAGAGGCATAGGAGGGATGAACAGGTTAAGTTTAGGCTGATCGTGTATCGCAGGGAGAAAATCAAGAGGAAGAAGAAGGTTGTTTACTTCGCTAGGGCGACTAATCTTGACCTACCGAAGAAGGAGGTGTTGAGGTTGTACAATAAGGTAAGGAGTCCCATAGAGACCTCTTACAGGAACATCAAGGCTTTCCTTCCCTTCACCAGTTCCACTAAGTTCGTCTTCCGCACGTTGATCTTCGTGCTGGCCATGGTTTTCTACTCCTTGTACACCATATTTAAGGGTGTGGTGAGGAGGGAAGAGTTCAGATTATTGCTTATCCTTTTGTTTCCTGGTGATTTATTCAATCTGGAAAATTTTCTATTTAAACTAATAAATATGCTTATTAATGTAATAGATTTATTTTTAGGGAGGTGATTTTGGGTCTACCGTTTAAGGTGGAGATGGATAGTCCCCTTTGTAGTTAAGTTTTTTAACGCGAAATGTTAACTTTTTTCAATGCCCATCGTAACGTTTCGTTTTCGTGCCTTTACAGACGAGCAAACCTTGAGGGCGTTAAAAACCCAGTTGAAGTTAGCATGTGAGATATACAACACGTTACGATGGGCAGACATCTATTTCTACCAAAGAGATGGGAAGGGTCTAACACAAACAGAGTTAAGACAATTAGCCCTAGACTTGAGAAAACAAGACAAGGAGTACAAACAACTCCATTCACAAGTGGTACAACAAATAGCCGACCGCTTTTATGAAGCAAGACAGAGGTTCTTCCAAGAATTAGCACGTTTTCCTAAGGAAAAGAAAGTTCACAAGTGGTATTCTCTTGTCTATCCTCAAAGTGGTTGGAAAATACTATCCGTCAGAGAAATAAGGACTGGAAGTAGAAAGAATAAAAAGAAACTGCTTGTGCTAAGTTTGTCTCACTTAGGCATCTTCAAGGTCATTGTCCATAGAGACTTTCCCTTGGACAAGGTAAAGAGGGTGGTAGTTAAGCTAACGAAGTCTGAAAGAGTATACATATCATTTGTAGTGGAAGACTATGTGTTCCGGCAAGCCCCGGAAACAAGCAAGGTAGTGGCAATAGATGTTGGTGTAGAGAAGCTTCTAACAACTTCAGATGGTGAGTATTTACCCAACTTCAAGTTCTACGAGAAGGCACTCCGTAAGATTAAGCATTTGCACAAGGAATTGTGTAGGAAGGAGTTCCTTTCCAAGAATTGGTTTAAAGCCAAGGTTAAGTTAGCTAAGGCATATGAACATCTTGCTAATTTGAAGAGGGATATGTACATGAAGATAGGGAAGTACCTATCGATGAATTACGATGTTGTGGTAATGGAGGATATTAATGTTAAACAACTGGTTGGTAAGTCTCTCAGAAAGCTTAGGATGAGGTTACATGACGTATCGTTTGGTGAGCTAAGGGATATAATCAAATATCAGATAGGGAAGTATGGAAAGAAATTTGTGTTAGTTAATCCGTCAAACACGTCGAAGACATGTGCTAAATGCGGATATGTGAGGGAAGATCTAACTTTAGCTGACCGTATCTTTACTTGTCCTAAGTGCGGTTGGATAGCTGACCGTGACTATAATGCTTCTCTAAATATCTTGCGTAGGTCGGGGTGGGAGCCACCCTTAGTGCCTGTGGAGCTTCACCCTCTACCAGTACTTCAGTACTGGCAAGGTGGAGTTATGAAGCAGGAAGCTTCCTCCTTCAGGAGGGAGTAGCTCACTTATAACCGTTTATCTCATAAAGACTTTTATTCGAACATGATAGATACTATATAAATGCTTATATTACTCGAGTTAGGAGTACTGTTAGTCATAATTCATTTTGTGGAACCTATTATATACTACTTACCATTAAGAAATAAACAATTAGAAATACAACATCCTAATAGTAAATTCTATAACTTGAGTATAATTATCCCTACATATAATGAAGGGGAAAGAATTAGAGATAAATTAATTAATGTAATTCGGAGTTACCCCTTAGATTACATGGAAATAATAATAGTAGATGCCAGTAATGATAATACAATAGAGATAATAAAGTCAATGCAAATTCCTAAGTTAAAAATAATAAAAGAGAGCCAAAGAAGAGGAAAGATTTTCGCTATAAAAGATGGCATAAAAAGTGCTACTAATAATCTTGTAGTTATTACTGATGCTGATGCTACATGGAAAGATCCTTTAATAAATGCAATAGCTTATTTGAAAGATAATATAGGTGCAGTAAGCTGTATAAAATACGCTAATACTAGTATTGAAAATTCATATAGAAATTTTTACAATACAATACGAATAGGAGAATCTGCAATTTTTTCTACACCGATATTTCACGGAGAATTAACCGCATTTAGAAAAGATATTTTATCACCAGATGAGTTACCTAATGTGGGAGCGGATGATAGTACTATTGCCACGCTAATTAGTTTAAAGGGATATAGGGCTATTTGTGTTGACAAAATGAGAGCTATTGAAATAGCGCCTAAAGGGGTAGATTACATTACATGGAAAACTAGAAGAGGGTCTCATTTAGTCAGACATTTTATCAGATTTTTACCTAAAGTAGTTAAATCCAATAATAAAAAGTTTAGGAAGATATTTTTACAAGAATTTTACTTGCATTTGCTAAATCCATGGTTTTTATTTATTGGATCAGTAGTTATAGCAATTTCTAATATCTACTTATTTATTGGTTTAATAAGTGTTTCCGTTATATTAAGTTTATTAAATAAGAAGTTCAGAGAGGCTTTAAAGGCGTGGATACCTAATCAAGTATTTCTAATTTTCTCACAATTCTTTGCTCTAAGAGGTGAAGTTTTAGCTTGGAGAAAAGAGAAAAAATAGTTCATGTAATACACTCATTTTATCCAATAATTGGAGGTATAGAAAAATCAATATATGAGATAGCTCTAAGGCAAAAAGAGAAATACGATATTACAATTATAACGTCTTCTAAAGTTCCAAAAGCTGAGCTAGGACTTAAAGTTGAAAGATTAAAAAGTATAAGATTTTTCAATATGCCAGATTTAACATTTCCAATACAGCGTAGTAAAATATTAAGCGATGCTGATATAGTACATTATCACTCTCAGAATTCCTTATTTTCTGTTATGTTACTTAATAAGAACGGCAATAACGTTTTTACTTTAATGGCTATAAACGGATTACATAATCATCCAAATAAAATAATAAAATTATTATCACCTCTATATTTAACTATTGCTATGAATAAAGTTTTATATTACTCAAAAAAATTAATAGTGAAAAATTTTGGCGATTTAAAAATATTACGAGAAAAATATAAGAGAGATGCATATCTAGTACCAGAGGGCGTAAATGAAATTTTCTTCTCTGTACCAAGATCCAATACATTTATCGAAAAAATAGGTGATGAGTATATAGTGTATATTGGAAGATTACACAAGTTAAAAGGAGTAGATGTGTTGATAAAAGCTTCAAAGCTAATAAATTCAAGAATAGTTTTTATAGGACCTGGTGACATTAGCTTTTATAGAAAAATGGCCCAAAAACTAGGCGTAGATAAAAAATGTATATTTTTAGGTTATGTGAATGATCTAACAAAAATACAAGCCATAGATTCCTCATCATTAGTAGTAATTCCTAGTCTCTCAGATTACGTTGAAGCATTTTCAATCACGCTAAGTGAAGCTTGGAGTAGAGAAAAAGCCGTAGTGGGAAGTAACGTAGGAAGTTTAAAGTTTAGAGTAACAAATGGAGTAAATGGGGTATTAGTACCTCCTGGTGATCATATAAGATTAGCTAATGAGGTTAATAAATTACTTGATGATAAAAAGTTAGCAGAAAAAATGGGTAAAGAAGGAAGAAAAGAAGTAGTAAGTTGGGATGATGTAGTTAGATTGTTAGATAAGGTTTATTGGGGGTAATTACGATGAACTATCTATGGTTTTATATAATAGTTTTAGGTCTAGGCTTATTGGTAATTAACCTCTTCGTTATTTCTTATCCCCCATTTACAATCTTTTCATTGGGTTTAATTTCAACTGGTATTGCAGCTTATGGTGTGAATATAGGACATAAAAAGAATGACAAAGTAGAATTATTAATGGATAGTCTATATAGAAATCTCGAATTGATTTTTAGATATTACAACAGAGATAGTTATTATAGAATATTTATTCCATCATCTATTGGTTCCAACGGAATGTTGTTACTTGATAAATTTCCAGTACAAATAGAAAATATTAAAGAAGAGCTAGTAAATAAATTTAATGATGGTATAGGCATTTTTTTAGAAACCCCAGGGAGTATAATAGTTAAAGAACTAAGAAAGAAAGGAATCAATTTCTCTGAAGATTTGGAGTTCCTTTTAAAGAAGGCTTTGGTTGAATTGTATAATTTTGGAGACAGTGTAGAGGTAAATTTTACTGATCAGAAATCAGTAAATGTAAAGATTCGTAATCCAGATCCTAATAAGGCTTATACCATTATAGGATATATACAAACATTGATAGTAGCTTCCATAATAGCTGAAAAAGCATCAAAAATAACTTATGTGAAATCGGAAAATAGATTATTAAGAATATTAAATATAGAGATTGGCATCTTAGAATAATATATTATAAAAAAGATCATATAATTTTTAAAACTACAATTCCTTCTATAATAAAGTTATCATTGAAGAAAAATAGTGTAGAGTTAGCTGAGAAAAGGTTACGGAAAGTATCTCTCTTGATTTAACATTAAATTATATAGAACAACTTTGTATAAAGTATCAAAATATTCATGATAGAAAAAAGAAAGTTTATAAGAGTTTTAATAAGTACATTAACAATTAAATGATTCATGATTACAACTATGTCTATCTATTATCTTATATAATATTTAAATTTATCTATATTATTAGTTAGAGACATGAAAAATCTCAGTAATGACATTAATAATATTTAGATCTAATTATTAACGATACATTTTCTGTGCTATGGAATAGATTTATATAATCGAGATTCATTTACTCTACGATACTCAATAATATTTTAAGTAGAGATAAAGGTAAAATTTCTAGTTATCATCACGATAAAAGTATATACAGAAAAATTTATAAGTATATATTATCGAATGATTCCTGTGAGTAAAGAAAATAGATCAGTTAATTTAGGCCGAAGGAAATTTCTTTCTCTAACATCCTCAGTAGTTCTATTCAGCACTCCTGCCGTTTTATTAATTACAGCTAAAGATAAGAAAGAAATCGCTAAAGCTCAAACTTCATTGTCTCCTACCTATCCTTATATTGCAATCGTAGAAGGTGATCCTAGTAATGGATATAATGTTATAACCGATTCTGGTGTAATCTTTAACGGAAGCTGTGCAGACGGTTCTGGTACATGCGGAATATATGAGGCTATTCAATATCTGCAAAATAATTATGGCCAAGGAGAAGTAGTTCTGCTTGGAAAATTTTATCCAATAAAATCACCTATAACTTCTCAACCAAATAACATAGAAATTACTGGAAGTGGAATGGTTTATATAAATCCTGGAAGCGCTCCTATGTTTATTTCTCTTTTACCAGTAATTGACAATAAAATTAAAATATTTTGGTATACCAATACTGGTATTATCAATAAAATTTTATCCAAAAGAAGATCATTTTCTTTACTACCTTATGTATTATTTACTGGAACAACACAGTCGCTTCTATTTGCTAATGGTAATCAAGCTTTAGGTAATTCTTCACAATTCACTATTTCAGCATGGATTTTTGGTAAACCTAGTGGATATACTGGGTATATATTGTCTTATGGTTCACTAGAAGATGGAGAAGCTTGGGGTATAAGAGCAAGTAGTAATGATATAATATTCGAAGGTACTACCGGTTCGATAGCTGCGCCTTTTCCATCGAATGTTACCTTTCATTTAGTGATAACATATAATAATGGCCAAGCATCAATTTATATTAACGGCAATCAAGTAGCATCTGGGTCGATAAGTGTAAGTTATCCTAACCATGCATATTTATGGATAAATAATTTCCCTATTCGTAGTCAGCAAGGCGGACTTAATGTAGGATCCTGGTATTCTATAATAGAGAATATACAGTTCTATAGTATTGTTCTATCATCATCTCAGATTTTGACCCTTTCCTCGTCCGTAGCACAAGATCCCGTAACTACACCGACTTTCTGGAGCCTATATAGATATTTAATGTATTTAGGCGATTTGATTACTGGAATAGGTTTCCAAAGAATGGGAGCTTTATTTTATGGTGGGGTGGCTTAAAAATGCCTATAATAATTTCAGATCATATGGATGCTGATGTCGACTTTTACGTTCCTCCAGGTAGTGATGCGACACAAGCTTTGCAAGAAGCTTTACAACTGTCCTTAGTTTATGGAGTCGCTCATATTATAATTAGAGGACGACTTTATGTTTATGCTTCATCTCAAGTAACTTTATCACTAGATCAATCTCTTCATTATATATTTGAAGGTGATGGACTAGGAGAAATTATATATGTGAATCCTAATAACTTATCTAACGTTCCTCCTTTAGTTGCAATAGGCACAATAAGTACGGTTGAAATGCAGTATATAACTAACAACAATGCAGTAGTAAATAAGCAAGAAGCTGGCTATTCTACATGGGGCTGGATTATTGCATTTAAGAACATGAGACTAGTTAATTTAACTCCGCAGAGATGGCTTATTATTACAGGAATGCCGTATCATATGCACTCAATTATGTTTTACTTCGATACTGTACAGTTCTTTGCTAATATATGGTTAAACCAAACAGGTACTGTGTTACTACATAATTGTTATGCTAATAATGCAGAATTATTATTTGATACACAATCAAGGGAATTAATGGCAATAGGCTGTAGATTTGAAAACGGCAGTAATTTAGCAATCTCACCCAGAGGTTGGACTATTGTTGGCTGTGTATTTGTAGGCACTAATGTAACCTATTTAAATCCTGGAACTGATGGCAATAATGGTTCTGTTGTTGGCTGTGTATTTGATGGAGCAACTATAGTTACCCAAGGTGCAGATAATCTAAAATTAGTTGCCACACAATTTCAAAATGTTACATTTAATGGTGGCAGTGTACAGTTAACACAAGGTATAAATTACGGGATAGTGGGATGTTCATTTGTTAACTATAATGTTGTTATATCTGATTTATATAGGGGTCATACTGTATTTGTAGCCTTTAATAATTTTGATGACGGGTCGAATTTAGTAATCCTAATAAGGGATAATTATGTAGTGGATTCCATAATTATATTAGGAAATCTGTTCTCTTCAATTCCAACACATAATTCCTTTATATTCATTTCTGGCTCACCTTCACCAGGTCAAACATTGCAATTAAGTGGCACTGTAAAAATGCTTTACGCTGCTTTTAATACTTTCATTAATTCCTCACATACTTCTGGCGCAGCTTATGGTTATGAGTTAGCAAATAATTATAGAATTCATGCCTTCGCATACATTAACGTTGCAATAAGCATAGTTTATGCCTACATAGCCTTTAACTATTTCCAGCAAAACTATGGGTTGTATAATAATAGTACTGGTAAACCAATAGGCTTCTTCAGTTTACAGCAATTAACTACCAATGTTAAAACAGTGCAGAATTTATTCTTCTATTTTAACGTGAATGAAAATAATCCAATGTATATACCGTCTTCACAGACTTATACTGCGCAATTTAATATAGGGATTAGTTAATAACGATAAAGTGTGATAATAGATGAAAGTTAAAATAATTTATGATAATGGAAAGGAAGAAGACATTGAACCTAAAAAAGTAGAAGTTACAAGTAGTAATGATAACAAAAACTATGCACATTATAAATATACAAAGATGGAAGACGATAAAATAATCATTTTCCATGTTTATTTATTAACAAATGAAAAACCTACAGTTACACCTCCTAAAATAGAAGAAGAGGTAAAATCTAAAACATCTAAAATAGTCGGTTATAAAAATATAGCAGATGACTTAATAGCTAGAGCCAGAATAACTCAATTGCAGCCACAAGTACAGACTTGTATATATTGTGGCGAAATTGCTACAAATCAATATGCTGGTAAAACTGTCTGTTCGTCATGTTTTAATTATTTAGTTAAGTATGGAGAAGATAGTATTGAATTTAGAAAATATTTAAATAGAAAATTACTAGATAAATGGAAATAAATTTAAATATTTTTTATTAGTAACGAAAATATCTATAACTTTTTCCTAGAAATAGTATAATAAATTATTATTACTATTATCGCTATGAGCAAAACTAAGAAAATATCTATAAGTTCGTTTGAACTTAAGTTGGTTGAGGATAAAGGTCGTGACGAATATTGTGTGGTATTATAAGTAGTTGTTTGAGTGTAATTATATGTAGCTGTACTGTATTCAAACGAACTATTTTCAGAAAATTGCATTATATAGCTTAAAATTGTGCTATTTATTAATCCTTTATTATACAATAATAGGTAACCAGTATAATTATTATGAACATTAGCTACGTATCCGTAATGTACTGGGTATTGCAAAGGTATAGGATAAGTCCAGTTGTTAGGAGTTAAAATTATAGGTTTTCTAGGAATTTGAGAAAAATTGAAGGCTTGAAGTAAACCTCTAACATCACTATTTGCAACTATTTTATTAAGAAATGGTATATGCCAATTATAATCTAAAAACGCTAACAAAGTATATCCGGACATAGTATAGTTGTCAATCCAGCCTTCTTTAGCATAGGGAGAAATTATAAGCAGTGGAATCCTCTGCCCTAATATAGTATAATTATAGATCCCTAAATTATTTAGAAATTTGTCATATCCTATTCCATATGTGGAAATTATTGGAGGAGGAACCTGATCATAAAATCCTCCTCCTTCATCAAAAGTTATGAAAATTACAGTAGAATTCCAATACTTACTTTCCATTATAGCATTAATAAAGTAAGTTAAATTAATTTGGCCTATAGTAAGGTTAAATGATGGATGCATGTCATACACATAGTGATAATCGCTTCCACCACCCCCAGTAAACATAAGCCAAGAAATAGAAGGTAAGGTACCTTGATTAAGATCTTGAAGGAAAACGCTAGTATTAAAGAAATGATCGCTATACTCGCTGGCTTCGCTAAATACTTCTAATGGAAACGGCGGTAATTTTTGGCCTTGCTGATATCCATAATCAAAATAAGCCCAAGAAATATTATACTGAGACAACTGATACATAATTGTATAACTAAATGGTATAGCATTAGTAATAAAACTATCACTTGTAATATTAGTAGGAAATCCCGTTAAATAATTTACTCTGTTAGGCTGTGTTGACTCTAAAGAAGGTGAGAAATAGTCATCTGCTAGAACATATTCTTCTGCGTAATCCCAAAGGAGAGGAACTTGCTTATACGATACATAAGCCAAAGATTGAGTACCAGATCCCTCAGCAAAACCATTCATTGCACCGAAATTCCAGTCCTTATGATACGCAGTAAATCCTTCAGTAGGATCCGATAAGATCACTGAGTCAACGTAATATGGGCCTATATATTTACCATCACTAAGGGGAATTTTAACACTAAGATTAAGCCCTACTGGCCTCATCAGTGAACTTGTTATATTATTATATATGGGAGGATTTCCGAAAGGATAAGTCCCAAAAAGATTATCAAATGAATGATTCTCAAGGATAATAATTACAACGTGTTTTATAGGCGTAGCAGTTGCTGACTCAATTGAGATAGAGTGTAAAGAGGCAATCATTTGCAGGATAATGAAAGTAACCGCAAAAACTGATAATAGTATTCTAATAACTTCTCTACTCTTCCTCATATTTAGGTATAATTCTTAACCACTTAATATATGTTTTTGCTAGAATTTTTACCAAACAATAATATCCTATTAAATTATAAGGAAAAACTTGACATGAGTCTAAACTTGGAAAAAACGATACTTGTAGCTTAATGAGTACACTTTTAACTTCTACTTAGCTCTTTCTCTCCGTCTTCTAAATATTCTAACTGATTCATTCTTGATAAGGTGATATTTGACTAAAAAATGTGTATTATTCTAGTTGACATTAAAAAACGTAATAATATCAATTACTTTTTTGACAAGGATAACATTAACTCTTTAGATAATACACATGTTAACTAAAAAACAGTAGATATTCTATAAAACTGGTATTTAAGAATCTTTATTGCTTAAGAAGTGTTAAATACTTTAGTTATATTATGACAAAGCTTAAATAAGATAGCTTCTAAAGTAGTCATAAAATGTACCTTAAGGAATATTTAAAAGTAAGACCTTTATCATTTAGTGACACCTACAAAATTCTAAAATTTTTTATAAAAAATAAAAAAGAGATTAAAGAAGATGATAAAAATTTTATAAAAGTTAAATATAATGGATTAGTATGGAATTTGAGATACTCTATGTTTGATTTTGATTTAGGTATAGTCGTTGGAAGCCATGAGAAGGAAGTGCTTAAATGGGTTAATTTCAATGAAATAGAAACTTTCATAGACGCTGGGGCTTATATAGGTACATATACTCTTAGAGCTGCTCTAAACGGCAAAGTTTATGCCTTTGAACCCAATCCATATAGTTTCGAAATTCTAAAAAATAATATTAAAGCCAATAATTTAGAAGATAAGGTTATATTATATAATGGAGCTTTATCTGATAAAAATGGAGAGGTAAAATTATGTATCGGCAACGTAGGTTCCTCTTTAGTTTTTAATGAGTGTAAAAACTCTTTAACGGTAAAAAGTATTACACTAGACAGCTTAAACGTTAGTACTGTTGATATGATTAAAATTGATGTCGAAGGTTCAGAACTTAATGTTATTAATGGAGGATTAAAAACTCTTAATAACACCAGAAGCATTTTGGCTGAAACTAAAGATATAAATTTTAAAGAAATCGATAGAATCTTAAGAGATAAGGGTTTTGTAATGAGAAGAAGAACAAACACAAACGATTATACAATTTATACGTTATATGAGAAAAGGAATTAGATATAATCTTGATTTAAATATATTTAATAAATGATAAATGTTATTTTGTAATTAGAACTCTAAAAATTCTTAATTTAACTGATACTTTACTAATTAGGAAAATGCTTTTATATATGTTCTGTATTATTTTTTACTAATGCGAATAATGATAATAGGAGCGTCGGGGCAATTAGGGCTTGAATTATCTCGAACGCTTTCAAATTATGACTTAATTAAAACGTATACTTTACATGAATTATCGGAAGGTTTAAGATTGAATCTAATGGATTATTTATCTTTAGAAGACTTTATTACTAAGAAAAAACCGGAAGTTATAATAAATACTGCAGCATTTACAGATGTAGACAGATGTGAGGTAGAAAGAGAAAAAGCATTTAAAATAAATGCTGAAGCAGTGAGACATATAGTTAGAGCTTCTAGAGTAGTAGAGGCTTATCTAATTCAAATAAGTACTGATTATGTCTTTGATGGAAATAAAGGTCTTTATAAAGAAGATGATCTCCCAAATCCCATAAATTACTATGGTTTAACTAAGCTTCTAGGAGAAAAATATGCATTATCTTATGATGATACTGTTATTGTTAGAACTTCTGGAATTTTTAGGAATAAGGGCTTTCCGGTTTACGTTTATAAGAGTTTAAAAGAGGGAAAGGAAGTTTTAGCATTTAAGGGGTTCTACTCTCCTATTTCAGCTAAAAAGCTTGCAGAAGTTATCAATGAACTAATAATATATAAGAAAACTGGCGTTATAAATATTGCTGGAGAGAGGATTTCTCGTTATGATTTAGCTCAAAAGATAAAGGAGCTCTATAATTTATCTGGTAAGGTAATTGAGGTAGATAGTGTAGAGGGATGGATTGCTAAAAGACCCTTTGATTCATCTTTAGATATTTCAAAGGCTAAAAAACTTGTTTCGATAGATTTTTACTCTATTGATGAAAATTTAAAGCATGTAGTGATTTAAATGGAAGCCGTAATTCTTCATGGAGGGCAAGGAACAAGACTTAGGCCTTTAACACATACTGGGCCTAAACAATTGATAAAAGTTGCAGGTAGGCCAGTATCCCAATGGGTTCTAGAGCAAATAAGAGAGGCTGGAATCAAAGATATAATAATTATATTAGGAGACAATAATCCGATGAGAGTTATAGAATACTATGGAGATGGTACTCATTTAGATGTCAATATACATTATGTTTACCAAGGTAAGGCTAGGGGGTTAGCAGATGCCGTATATCACGTTAAAGATATGGTTTCTGATAAGTTTATAGTCTATCTAGGGGACAATATAGTGCCTTATAATTTAGCCAAATTTTCAACACTTGATGGTTCAGCCTCAATCCTATTAGCTAAGGTTAATAATCCTAATCGTTTTGGAGTTGCAGTTATAAAAGATGGTAAGGTTATTAAATTAGTTGAAAAGCCTAAAGAACCCATCTCTGATTTAGCCTTAGTTGGTGTTTATGCCTTCACTAGAGATATTTTTGATGTTATTGAAAATTTGAAACCGAGTTGGAGGGGTGAATTAGAAATAACAGATGCAATACAATCTCTCATAGATAAAGGTAAGGAGGTTAAATATGAAATAGTGGATGGCTGGTGGAAGGATACTGGTACTCCTAAGGATATTTTAGAAGCTAACTCATTCCTTTTAGACAGATATGCAATCAGAAAAATAGAAGGTGAAATTAAGGATTCTGCAGTTGATGGCAGAGTAATAGTAGAGAGAGGTGCAGTCATAGAAAACTCAACTATTAGAGGTCCTGCATATATTGGAAGTAGTAGTAAGATTAAAAATTCCTATATTGGTCCTTTTACCTCTATAGGTAACGAGTGTACAATAGATAATAGTGAGATAGAATATAGTGTAATTTTAGATAATGTCAAATTGAGAGGCGTTTCTTTAATGGATTCATTAATAGGTAATAATTCGACAGTAGAGAAAGGAGGAAAATGGCAGAAACTAATAATAGGTGAGAATTCTTCAGTTATGATTTAGAGCTTTTAGAAGTGGGTTATAATGAAAATAATGGTCTTAGGAGGAGCTGGTTTCATAGGCTCTGCCTTTGTTAGAGAATTAAATTTAAGGAAAATTAAGCCATTAGTCTTTGATCTCTTAACCTATGCTGGTCGATTAGAAAATTTAAGTGGTACAGACTACGATTTCGTTAAGGGAGATATCAGAGATAGTAAACTCCATGATGTTATAGCGAGTTTTAGACCAGAAATTGTAGTGAATTTTGCAGCTGAGACTCATGTTGATCGCTCAATTTATAAACCTCAAGATTTCGTTACAACCAATATTTTAGGTACAATTAATATTCTTGAAGCATTGAGATTATATAATTTTAAATATGTCCACATTTCAACGGATGAAGTTTATGGTGAAGAATGTGCTGATGAGAATTCTCCTCTAAATCCTTCCTCGCCTTATAGTGCTTCTAAGGCATCGGCAGACCTTCTTGTCAGATCTTACGTTAGAACTTATGATGTAGAAGCTATCATAGTTAGGCCATCAAATAATTACGGTCCAAGACAATTTCCAGAGAAATTTATCCCGAAGACAATAATTCGTACCCTATTAGGTCTTCACGTGCCAATCTATGGCGATGGAAAACAAGAAAGAGATTGGATTTACGTTGAGGACACTGCAAAAATTATTGCAGACATGCTATCTAAGGCTGAATGGAAAGGCGATGTTTATAATTTACCCGGAGGGCAAAGGGTAACCAATATAGAGGTTATTAAACTATTGGAAGAGATAGTGAATAGGAAAATTGAAGTTAGATTTGTTTCCGATAGACCTGGCCATGATAAAAGATATTGCATGATAAATACTAAACTTAGATATACTAGCACTACTTTAGCAGATGGGCTCAGAAAAGTGTATGAATGGTATGTCAATAATAGATGGTGGTGGGAGTCGTTGATTAGCAACAAATTCTTTAGAGAAGATGAACCATGGAAAGCTGTATAAATAAAACAATTATAAAGATGGTTCAAAAGGAGTGTAAAATTCACCTTTTAAGATGGATAGTCCCTTTGTATTTTTGATTCAATTAGAGTACATAGCACTTGAAAGCATTATCGCTTAGTACCCCTTAATAAAAACACTATAAATGTTGTCGAAAAGAAGGCTTAAAATAAAGACTATATGCAATTTAAATCTTATAAATACAGTTAATCTTACTATATCTTAATTTTGACCATTGAAATCTAATTCTCTCTTTAGGATCTGTAATTTACGTTTAATTTCTAGATACTCATTAGCTCTATTTAAATAATCATATCCTTTTGGAGTTAACTCGTATTTGTTATCAGTATTAAGAGATATAAATCCTTTACTCTTTAGAATTTCTATATATCTATAGAAAGATCTAGGATTTAAATTCGTAATAAACATTATTCTTGTCTTCTTAATGTCACCCTTCTTACATGCTTCTAATATACTAGCTATTACTTCGATACTACTTCTTTTTTTATACATAACATGTTTTAACTAGTTATTAACACTATTAAATGTTTTGTATAAAAGATATCAGTACGAACATTATGTCGACAATCGACTATAAATAGAGGACTTCTCCAAATAAAGCATCAGATCCTATTTGGGATGGTCTTCGTAAATTTCCATATAGCATTTTTTGGAAAATCGTTGAGTTCTATAATTCCTATGAACATTTACCTTAATATTTGCTCTTATTTTTAAAATGAATAATATGGATTAACAGTTCTAATATAAAAATATTATGATCTTAAACATAATTTCCTTAAAAACTATTTAACCCTAGAATTTTACGCAAAATGCTACTCGATGAGCAGTTGCGAGGAGGAGTGTACTCGATGAAGTTCTCAGTGTCGTGGCTGGGAGATAGGCTCCCTAACCTAGGCACTGAGAGGGAGAAGGGAGTGATAAGGCTGAGCAACTAGTAGCGATTAAAAATGATTACTAGTTACGATGGAAGCTGACTCTGTAGGAGTATCTATATTATATTTCAACGTATTCTCCAATAAACTTTAAGAAGAAATCTTCTCTTTTCATGAACACTTGAATATCTATTACAGCTATTTCTTCACCTACCTCATTAAGTATTTCCAGAACCCTTCTTATTTTCTCCTTATCCGTTAACTCCTCACTGTAAAATATTGCTACGTCTAAGTCGCTACTTCCAGTAACCTTGCCCTTAACTATAGAGCCGAATACTATTACTTTAACTACCTTTCCAAACTTCTCAGCAGTCAATTTCACTTTCTCCGCAATTCTTTTCCAATTGCTTTCAAAGGTATTTGATATAGTTCAGTCCCCACACCACTTACTACCCCATATTTTCTTCACTAAAGGCAATATACTGTTTTCTACTGTATCTGTTTTGTGGATTGTTTCAATCTTAATTAGAATCAAAGTGCGGTTATTGAGTTATAAGTTTGCTCTTTGTTTTTAAGATATGTGTAAATTTATTTTATAATGCTATTCTATAAGGAAAATTAATTTATACAAGGCAATTCAGTTATCCATTGGGGGTTGTAATTTATGGACAGTATAAATATAAGAGTTAGCACAGGTAAGCATTTATTCTCCTTATAAACCGTCTTCACTCAATTGAATTCATCATAGTTTTTAAAATATAACGAATTTACAATGTAAACTTGAATGATCTACCTCCTCCTACTCGTCCAATACTAGCAAATGTGCAATCAACTACCATCAGCAGTTATGCAATTTTGACGTAACTCAAAAGTTTTCATTCATCTCTTTACTCCATCTAAGCGCCCTCCAACGAACTTCAGTAATCCCCTCTGTACTGAGGTTTAGAGAACTCAAAAGCTCCCTAATCATGTTAACGAAAAGAAGGACGTAGTCGTAAAGCCTATCCCCCTTCTTGGGAACTTAGCCTATGATCTAGGATCTATTGAGTCCAGCAAATTTTCTTTATTATCATCGAAAAATTCTATAAGACACGCATATTTCCATTTAGACCTTACTTCATCCATATCCTCACACTTCTCCTCGGCGATTTTAATATAGAGAGGACCTATACAAGAGTATATTATCGCAAGCATCTAGTTAATTTGATGATCTTATAACTAAAAACTTTTCCTATCTATAGTATCATATATTAGATTTGCTTAGTTATTAATATGAATTTATAAACTCTTGTGCTTCCCTTCTCCAAGTTATTTAGTGACTTAAATAGTAATTTAAGGTTTATCTCACTTGCCTTATTAAAACGTTAGGATAGTCTATTACAATATTAGTAACGTTAAAAATGGTTTATTGTAGGATTCTAATTGCGGTACGGATATGCTAAGATCATTAATACAAGCATAAATTTCAAGAAGATATGGCTTAAAAAAGGATTGCATTAGATGAAAGTAATCAGAAACTATCGACAATAAGTTAATTAAGTAATCGCAAATAAAGATTTTTTGAACTAAAGTTTAAAATCTTACGTAAAAGCTCTGCAGAAGATTTCTTATTTGCTCTACATTGTTCTGATATTCTAGTCATAAACAATCTTTACTTCATCTCTACCAATACCATATTTTATTAAGAAAGTATTGAGGCTTTCTTCGTCTTTAAGATATATTTTAAGACCTTTATATTCCAGTATTATCATAGTCATAGAAAACGTTCTGAAAAGGACTCATGTAACTGAAACTAAACGTTAATCAATTCCTTTATTTTTTCACCAGTCTGGTAATCCTCAAAGAAGATATAGACTCCTCTTATACCTCTAGTTAACATAACGTAATATCTGTTCTTCAGTAGTTTTAATGCCCTATCTTTATCTCTTTTCGCTATTTTACTTAAGGAATTTGTTCCACCTACGTAATCTGTAATCGGATCTGGATTGACAGTCCAAGAATCCCTCCAAATCATATCCCTTCCCCATACAACTCCAACGTAATCTGCCTCAAAACCTTGTGCACCATATACTGAGGCACAGTAACTTAGAGGATCTAATTCCCCTCTCCAGTACTTAGGATATTCGACTTTCTCGTCCATAAGCCACTTAATCCTTACACTAACGTTCTTATAAAGGTCAAATCCAGATTGTAATGGGTAACCTATCCTTATGTTTTTTAGGTTCCATTCGGTTTTATTATTAGTGTCTCCCTCAGACTCTGTAAAACTACAAATCAACGCAATCTTCCTACCCTCTTCTCTCCTCTTTCTCAATTCGTTCAGCATAGAGATAAGATCATCAAATATCCTAAAATCATAATCCTTTATCTTAACTTTCTTACAGTCAAGTATACTTTTTACCGCATTTAGGTAATCATTTGGTACTCTTATAGACGAGGACAACTGATATTCCTCCACATTGGTTAAGTATCTCTTGAAGTTCTCCTCAGTTCCTTCTTCATTCCCTATTAACGTCTGAAAGTCATCGTAGAAATATACGTTAATTCTTCCTCTAGGGGAATTTTTTATTACATTACTAGTCATCCTCTGAGCCTCATCATAAATGACTAAGTCTATTTTCGTATCTCCGAATTTTTTCTTGAACCAGTCTGAGAACCCACTTTCTCCTACTCCAAAGCCATATCCCGTTGAGTAAAACATAATAAACTGGGATAAGGCTTGCGCTTTATATCTATCATTTGTTCTATTTAATGAAAGCCCACTTAAGGATAATTTTATAGAATTTAATAATCTTTGATTCTTGTACGACAAAATTGCAAAATAGCCCCTACTTAAGGCTTCAAGGAAGAGAGTAATTGCCAATAGGCTTTTCCCTGAACCACTACCACCTCTCACAAGGAAGTTCTTACTAGGTGCTCTATCTTCAAGGACATTCAAAACTTTACTTAAGATTAACCCTTGTTCCTCTGTTAGGCCGTAACCATAAGGTAGAATTGCCTTAGCTACGTTCTGTTGTAAAAAGTTCTTAGTTTGAGCAATAAACTTAACGAAATCTGTCGTTAATACAAATTTTCCATTTACTATTTTATCAACATCTTGTCTATTTCCTGGTGTGTAGTTTTTTAGTTTAACCTTCAAATCATTGGAGTTTCTTAATACTTCACATTCTGAGGAGGAATAATCTTTAGTATTATAAAGGAAGAGAGCCCCCTCAAATCTTATTCCAGAGGAGTGGAAAGTGTTCAACTTAGTTACGTAGTTATTCAATTGATAGCATGGATCCAACCGAAGCTCCCCATCGGACTCTACAGTGAGGTCATCTTTACGTCTTACTTGCTTCCACCCCTTAGCCTCAATTACTAAAGCTCTATTCTTATCTACAAATATAGCATCAACTCTTTCTGCAAATATCGGATATTCCATAATAATGGGATGAGGAGTATTAAGAGTCTTGAAAATCTCTAGGAGCTTTTTCCATGCGTTTTTCTGTTCAATTGAAGGATCTTCCTTAAACGTTTCTTTATATGAACCAACTAAGTCGTCAAAAGACTTTTGAGTGATTTCTTGTAGTATTACGGGCAGTGGCATTGATGTTTACCTCTTCGTTGTTTCATTTCTTGCTTAGTCTCTAAAATTATTTCATTAATCTGACTTCCTTTTAAAAATAGTTTTATACTTGTCTTGAAGATAGCTATTATATATTTCACGTTTTATCGTTACTTCCTTCTCTTTGCAAGTATAAAGGCTTTACTTATTAGTAGGTCAGACTTCGAGTGTGAAATGATTCCTCTCAAAAGTACTAATAAAATTGTTTAGCAGATACATGGCGGTTTAAGAAAAACTAAGTTTCCATAAGCTAAAAGGATACGATTTTACTAGTTTCTTAAACTTAATTTTAGGCTTAGAAAGAAATTAAATCAAGTTTAAAGCAGTGTTGTAAGTTAGCTTTCGTTATCGATATTACCTCAAATTACGGCAAAGGTTTTAAGGTGGCATAAAGATGTAAAATATGTATCCTTCTATAAAAACAACGCTATGCTCTCTATTTAATCCCTTGCGGATTACCTATGGAGGCAAAATTTTTCCGATATTTCATTCTATTTCTGGAGGAGAAATAGTAGCATTCAAACATCTGATATTTCAGATTCCTTTACCTTCTCCAGTGAATCACACTTATAAAAATAAGGGGTTCAAAGGGGACGGAAAACCTCACCTTTTGAGGTGGAGATGGATAGTCCCCTTTGTAGTTAAGTTTTTTAACGCGAAATGTTAACTTTTTTCAATGTCCATCGTAACGTTTCGTTTTCGTGCCTTAACAGACGAGCAAACCTTGAGGGCGTTAAAAGCCCGGTTGAAGTTAGCATGTGAGATATACAACACGTTACGATGGGCAGACATCTACTTCTACCAAAGAGATGGAAAAGGTCTAACACAAACAGAGTTAAGACAATTAGCCCTGGACTTGAGAAAGCAAGACAAGGAGTACAAACAACTATATTCACAAGTGGTACAACAAATAGCCGACCGCTTTTATGAAGCAAGACAGAGGTTCTTCCAAGAATTAGCACGTTTTCCTAAGGAAAAGAAAATCCACAAGTGGTATTCTCTTGTCTATCCTCAAAGTGGTTGGAAAATACTCTCCGCAAGAGAAATAAGGACTGGAAGTAGAAAGAATAAAAAGAAACTGCTTGTGCTAAGTTTGTCCCACTTAGGCATCTTCAAGGTCATTATTCACAGGGACTTTCCCTTGGACAAGGTGAAGAGGGTTGTAGTTAAGCTAACGAAGTCTGAAAGAGTATACATATCATTTGTAGTAGAAGACTATGTGTTCCAGCAAGTCCCGGAAACAAGCAAGGTAGTGGCAATAGATGTTGGTGTAGAGAAGCTCCTAACAACTTCAGATGGTGAGTATTTACCCAACTTCAAGTTTTACGAGAAGGCACTCCGTAAGATTAAGCATTTGCACAAGGAATTGTCTAGGAAGAAGTTCCTTTCCAAGAATTGGTTTAAAGCCAAGGTTAAGTTAGCTAAGGCATATGAACATCTTGCTAATTTGAGGAAGGATATGTACATGAAGATAGGGAAGTACCTATCGATGAATTACGATGTTGTGGTAATGGAGGATATTAATGTTAAACAACTGGTTGGTAAGTCTCTCAGAAAGCTTAGGATGAGGTTACATGACGTATCGTTTGGTGAGCTGAGGGATATAATCAAATATCAGATAGGGAAGTATGGAAAGAAATTTTTGTTAGTTAATCCGTCAAACACGTCAAGGACGTGTGCTAAGTGCGGATATGTGAAGGAAGATCTGACTTTAGCTGACCGTGTCTTTACTTGTCCTAAGTGCGGTTGGATAGCTGACCGTGACTATAATGCTTCTCTAAATATCTTACGTAGGTCGGGGTGGGAGCCACCCTTAGTGCCTGTGGAGCTTCACCCTCTACCAGTACTGATGTACTGGCAAGGTGGAGTTGTGAAGCAGGAAGCTTCCTCCTTCAGGAGGGAGTAGCTCACATGGTGATTTTGCTGATACTAGCCCATCATTCTATAATTTTCTTTAAGGAAATATATAAGCAGAATCTAGATATGGAAAATCTTCTAGCTGATTGTAATCCTAAGGGAACTGAGGATAAACTAAGGGGTAGGTATAATAGCAAACATTCCAAAACCTTATTAAATTATTTCTTCTCAAGTCTCGTGAAAGATATACGTCAACTCATTGTTCATCAATATTTTCACTTATCCCTCCATAGGTTTTTATTTTATATATAAATCATGATAGTAAAAAAGATAAAGGGCGTTGTTGTCTCTTTCCCTTCAGAGAAGATAATGAAAGAGATACTAGATGAGCTGAATATAGAAGAAGAAAATAAGAAAGAAGGGCAGGAGATAAAGTAAAAGGTCTTTATCTATTCGTATTTTTTCTAAATCTCTTATTGATATTATACTGGTTCACCTGTTGCATCTTTTTCTTTCCATTCTTTTATTAATTTATTAAAATTATTTAAATTATCTTGGTTTAGCGTTCCTAAGGTAGATTTTAAGATTTCTATAAAATCCTCTATCCTTCTATTATTAAGGGAAGAGTAAATATCTAAAGCCGTCTTTAAACTAGCTGGAGATATGTTGAATTTTATCAGCCTATCTTTTTCTACACTATTGAACTTCTCCCTAAGGTATTTCACAAGATCCCTAACTTTAGCTTTTTCTACTTCACTAAGAGAGTATCTGGAAAGGAATTTGTCCAAATCTTCGGTATTTTCCGGATAGTCAAAATAGATTGCTACAAACCTTCTTGCTAACGCGTCACCGACGTAAAACAGATTTCTAGCATCTACTAGATTCATTGTCCCAATGACTCTGATCTTCTTTAAGGGTTCGTTTTCTTTGCCTTGTTTTCTTAAATTCTCGTAAATTTCTATAAATTCCCTAGCAGTCTCATCTATATTATTCTTATAGCTCTTGATCTCTTCTATCAGCGCATTGGGAATAGACCATTCTTCGGGGGATGAGCTGGAAAATATTGTTATCAACTCTCCAAACGCCTTGTCAATAT
Organism: Saccharolobus shibatae B12; assembly: GCF_019175345.1. NCBI lineage: Archaea > Thermoproteati > Thermoproteota > Thermoprotei > Sulfolobales > Sulfolobaceae > Saccharolobus > Saccharolobus shibatae. The sequence goes on from NZ_CP077717.1 coordinate 1,428,322, forward strand.
CCGCTCTATTTATCTCGTCAATTATAACATAGTAATTACCCTCTTTTACCCTTGCAGCGTTTACATAAGCGTGAATAAAAAGACCACTCTTCCATATTACAGAGCCTTCCTTTATACTTTCACCGCCTATTAAATTTCTCCTAAACCATAACGAGTTAGCCGTTGTAATTTCATAACAATCACTACTTCCAGCTAGAGATCTAACTACTCTCAAAGCCAAAGCTGTTTTTCCAGTACCAGGTGGGCCCACAAGAAGTACGTTAGTCTTACTTAATGCTTTTAATATTACATCTAACGAGTTTTGAGGAATATATAAGTCGTCTACAGCTATTGGAGAATTTTTGTTGCAGACTATTCCCTGTGGGGAAAAAGGTAACTGTTTGTCTTTAAATAGGTTAAGGTAGAAATCCAACGTAGGTTTTATCTCATCTTTCTTTGACAATATGAAATCTTTGAGATTATTAGCTAGTTCGTCATACTTGGGATCTTCTCTTTCCTTATAACAAATGTTACCTTGTTGAAATCCCTTTAGCTCATATTCTTCTCCTACCCATTTACTAGTATCAGAACCTTCTCTTATACTTTTATGAACCCAGAATATTTTTATTCTGAACCTTAGCAACCAAAGTCTATTAATCTCTCTCCATCCTTTAAAGTTCCTCAACGCGTCAACGTTAACGTCAGTCACAACTCCGAATCCAATTACGCCAGAGTCTATCATCCTTAGAATTGATACCAATATTTTATCACTATTGGGACTATATCCCGTTTCAGTATTCTTAAAATAAACCGTTTGATACCTACTTAAAATACCAGAAATTGAAGTCTTTTCAGCAGTACCCCATATTGTATATCCTATTTCTCCTTGAAAAGAATATTTTATAGACTCTATCCAATGATCTTTGGGACCTATAAATGTGCAGGGAACAAATTTCCCGTTTTCAACGTAATTAAGGAAAGTTTTTACTGCAGTATCTGAGAAGTCTAATAAATCTTTAAATTTGTCTCTGGCCACTAGCCAATCTCCATACATAAAAAAGACTAAACATAACCTAATTATAAATTTACAACAGAAACTTACATTTCTGATAAGGATAGAAGATTAAATTATACATAATCTCTTAGCAACTTATCAATCTTGGATAAATTGCCGTTTTCTGATAAACTATCATCGTCTAACGGGTCTATAATTGCCATATATAAGAGATGATTATTATACCAGAAGTCCAGTATACCATGTCTCTTTTTAACGGTTTCGTCTAATTTTCTTGTTGCACTATCCTCACTATCAAAATTAATTCCCTGATCCTCCAACCCTGGGTAAACCAATACTGATACTAATGGGTCGTACTCGTAAGTGTATGCCATAATCTTAAATCTACCTGTTGTAATATAACTTATCCTTGATGAATATTTGCATTCGAAGATTATCGGCCTATTCTGAAGAATTGAGATGTCTGGCCTTCCCTTGTACCTCTCTATATCGTTCTCTTCGTCAACTCTTTTAAGGGAAGATTGTTGAAGAGGAGCATTAAATATTAGTCTTAACCTCTTTTCACCTCTTACTGCAATATATTCGTCACCTTTTTTCTCTATCCTATAACCTTTTGACTCTAAATATTTAGCGACGAGATAGAATGTATACAACTCGTATAGCTTCCACATGACGAATTTTATCAATTCTTTTTCATTCACTTTCTTCTCAGGGGATTTAGTTCCTACTCTAATCTCTTCTAATCTTCTTGCGAGAAAATAGGCCTTATAAGTTCTCAATAGCCAATCTGGATCAGTATAAGTTGGATCTCTGTAAAAGCCATTAGGAAATTCTTCTTTGAGTTTTTCTAGTCTTAAGAAGACCTTTTCGAAATTCTTTAAGAAATCAAAGAAGGCAAGTTGAGGAGAACTAATTGGAATTTTATCTCTTTTTTCTCTAATTATTAAGTAGATCTTCCTTAATAGATAACCTAATATTGCGTATTCTGGAGCATTAAGACCTTCTTTAAAAGTGTGAAATGATACCAAACCCATGTGATATACCGGGATAGTAGTATCAACATTTAGTGTGCCGTAGAGTTCTTCAGAGTAGTCTATCACAAATTCCTTATATGTTAGTCTACTCTCCTTTGCCCTTTCTGCAGCCTTAACAACGCTTCTAGTTATAATATACATTATATAATAGTAAATATATGCTAGCGTATAATCGTCTATGGATATTTCTTTAGTTCCTTCGAACGTTAGAAGTAATTTCTCGATATCTAGTATCCCTTTATATTGCAAATAATATTTACCAATCTTTTTTAGTAGCGCTCTATCTCTTCTATTCATATAATTCAATGCATATTGAGTAATATTTAACTTCAATATTTCTTTAACGAACTATCAAAGCTTCTTTAGCTAAGGGCGATTCAGGTTTCCATTGAGAATTGAAATATCCTGGTATGAATTAGGATAATTCTATGGAGAAATTATTGTATAAATTTCTAATAAAATGAGAAAAATAAGGTACACTGTAATATTATAATTATGAGAAAACAAGCCAATAGGTTGTAGTAGATCGCTATGGCTCGGGCGATTTGTAGTATCCTCCAGGGAGAGTGAAATGCACCGAATCTCCTCCCCTCCAAGAGGGAGTTGAAGGACTTGATCAAGTTGTTGGATTTGAGCCACTTCCAGAGCTTCTTGCTGGCTTTGAGGTAGCTCAGGAGGGTCGGGCATGACTCGGGTTTGATCTCTCCATTTTCAGCTGAGGAGATGATCGCGTCTAGGGCCTCCCTTTCTTCCTTGGTCTTGCGTCGTTTGAGGTGAACCAGACAGCCCTGCCTCGCCACATGAAGTTCGGCGAGGGAAATCACCTTGTCTAAGGCCTTAGTTCCATCAGCTACTATAAGAATGAAGCTATGCTTCTTCCAGACCTCAACCAAGAGCCTCCAATAAGCCATGGCGTCCTCCTCTACGCTTAAGATTATGTCCAGAACGGCCCTCTTGCCTTCCTCTGTCACGCCAATCGCCGAGAGAAGGACTCCCCTTCCCCCTTTGAGCTTCACGTACTTCCCGTCCACTATTATATACTTGAACTCACCGCTCGCTTCGATCTGAGGCATCCAGAGCTTGGCGTTCAACTTACCTCCCTTAACCGAATAGACTAACATCAGAGCCGCGAAGACCTTTCTCTCCTCCTTAAGCAAGGTCTCTTCAACCTTGGTCTTTACCCTTCCCTTATCCCCGTAAACGGTAGACCCAAAATCATTTTACAAAAATAATTCCGGTAAGGTACTATTAATTTTATAGAAAATAAATGGAATTTATAACTATATTAGGAGTTCAACAAATTGAAGAAAAGCTTAAGGTGAGGAAGACGGTATTATCACGAGGTGAACCAAGGTGATAACACCTTGTCTTCCCCACCAAAATAACATTCAACAAATAGGATATAAATTACTTTCCATGTTAGACTTCCAAGGGAAAAAGGCAGAGAACGTAGAAAAAACGCTAGTCTCCGCGTGTTTATGGAACGACTCCATAGAAAACAAGTCAAGCGCATACAACGTATCACCACAAACCGTGAGGAACTACGCGGAGGAGCAAGGTGTAGAAGTAGTTGAGAAACTCTTGGAACAAGTGAGGAAAATATCCTTGGATACGCTGAAGGGAGAAAAGGAAATAGACATTTCAATAGACTGGACCACCAAAACCTGGTATGGGAAACCGGTGGAAGGACTCGGAAGCTCGGAAAAGGGAAACTCATGGAACTACGCAACAGCAACGACTAAACATGATGGGAAAGTACTCCTACTGGCTTTCGTCACACATGTGAACGGGATGACTAAGGATGATATCGTGAAGGTCCTCGTGGAGCAAGTTGTTGCAATGGGATTCAAGATAAGGTTAATAGTTCTTGATGCGGGTTTCTACACAGTTGATGTGCTCAACTTCATTTCGCAGTTCAATTATATAATTGGTGTCCCCGTTGGGGACGTGAAGGTCTATGAGGAGTTTGATGGGGAGTACATGACAAATAGTAAGAGGCATAAGAAGGACGAGCAGGTTAAGTTCAGGCTTCTGGTCTATAGTAGGGAGAAAATCAAGAGGAAAAAGGAGAAGGTTGTTTACTTCGCTAGGGCGACTAATCTTAACCTACCTAAGGTGTTGAAGTTGTATAATAAGGTAAGGAGTCCCATAGAGACCTCTTACAGGAACATCAAGGCTTTCCTTCCCTTCACCAGTTCCACTAAGTTCGTCTTCCGCATGTTGATCTTCGTATTGGCCATGGTTTTTACTCCTTGTACACCGTATTTAAGAGTGTGGTGGGAAGGGAAGAGTTCAGATCACTACTTGTCCTCTTGTTCCCTGAAGATTTACTAAATTTGGAAAATTCTCTAGTTAATTTGTTAAAAACACTTATTAATACTATAGATTTATTTTTAAGGAGGTGATTTTGGGTCTACCGTTCAAGGAGAGAGGAATAAGAGTACTACAAGTAAGCCCAAACGTGTTATCGAGAGAAAAGGAGTTTAGGGGAAAGAAAACAGATTTTTATGACGAAAAATTAGAAAACATGGTAGACAAGGCTAAGGAGTACGATTATAACCCATTGAGGGAAATAGTGACACTCTACTTATTCTTCAAGGACATGGAAGTAAAATACGAGAACAGGCTAAAGAGGGCACTATTTCTAATAAGCGACGACGACAAGGTAAACAAGGAGAGGCTAGAAAGGCTAGCAAAAGGAGACTTCAAACAGGAAAAACTCTACCAACTCGAATACACGCCCATAGTGCTAGAAGAAGTGAAAGTCCTTGCAAATGCACTCCTAGAGACTCAAGAAAAGTTGAAAGAAGTCAAGAAAATGATAGAGGAGCAGGTACCCGAAGACCACGTACTACTTACAATACCCGGGATAGGAAAACTAGCAGGGATAATCATTGGCGTTGTTGGGGATATTAAACGCTTCCCAGAGCCTGAGTCCTTCGTTTACTGTGGCCTAGACCCTGTGGTAGAGAGGAGCGGGAAGGCTGTTATAAGTAAGGGGATTTCTAAGAGGGGTAACAAGTACTTGCACAGCTTATTCTACTTCCTGGCACAGATGAAGTATTCAAAGAACCCGACATTGTTGAAGTTTTACGAGTCCCACAAGGACAAACTTCACGGTAAGAAATTGTACACTGCTTTGGCGAGAAAGCTTGCTAAGGTAGTGTGGAGCGTTTAGTATAATAATAAGCCTTATGAGCCTAAGTGACCCTCCCCTAAACGCCACGTGAGTTGAAAGGACTCACGTGGCAACCTTAGTTAACACTATGCTTGGAATTTGACCGAAAGATTTATTACTGAACGCCCTTAGTGCCTGTGGAGCTTCACCCTCTACCAGTACTCTCGTACTGGCAAGGTGGAGCTATGAAGTAGGAAGCTTCCTCCTTCAGGAGAGAGTAGCTCACATCTCTTACGGTAACAAGTCTTCATATCTAGAGATGAGTATATAGAGCCTTATTTACTGCACTATATCAGTTTTTTTGCAAGAAATTCTAACCGATTTTTACTTTTTTTAACAATTAGGGAGCAAACTTTTTATCAATAATGATAATCTTATATTATGTCTAAGCTTCTTTCATCTGTTTCAGTCCTTATCCCGTTCTTGTTGTCGGCTTACGTCATGTATACCATATCTTTTGTAATAATACCATTAGCTCATCATCTGTCCACAAGTGTTCCGAATGTAGTTCTCGCAATAACATTATCGTGGATTGGTGGAGGGATAGGAGGGTTAGTTTTCGGTAGACTCTCTGATTTAATTGGAAGGAAAAAAGCCTTATTAATTTCATTCTTTCTTTTTTCCATTCCCGCCATATTGCTATATTTTGTTAATAACCTATTAGAACTTTACATATTATGGTTCATAATAGGTTTTGGCGTAAACGGTGAGAACGGAGTTAGTTACGTTATAGTGGCTGAGCTAAGATTAACTAATTTAAGGGGCTTTTTAGGTGGAATGATGCAAGGTTTTTATGCTTTAGGGGCTTTATTAGGGGCCATAACTGCAACCCTGATAGGTAGTAAATTTATGTTGATATTCTTAGTAGCAGGGATAATTTCTCTCTTGTCATTCATATTTTATCCCTTTATTCCAGAAGAAAAGATGAAATATGAGAATAAGAGCAAGCTAATAGATATATTCTCTCAAAAAATGGTAGGATTAACAATTATAAGTTCTGTAGCTTCATTGGCCTCTTTTCTATTTATTATCTCAGCTTTCGAACTACTTCCTACGATACTTCAGAACAACGAAATAGTAGCCATTGGTGATATAATCGCTACCTTATCCTTCTCCCTTTCCGGTTATGTTTCGGATATAAGAGGAAGGAGGTTCTCTGCCTTGATCTTCGGTATTTTAGCTCTAGTTTCTTCAGCTCTTTTCTTGCTTTCCAACATTTTAGCATTGATGATATACTTCTCCTCAGCGTTTTTCGCATTCTTCGGAGTTTGGTTAAGTGAGTTATATCCAGTACAAGTCAGAGGTACTGGGAGTAATTTCGCTTTACTGATAGGTAGGATAATAGGTGGAGGATTTGGTACTCTCATTGTAGCCTTATTACCGTTTCCATTAAAGGTCTCTTTGGGGATTGTATTAGTTATTGCGTCAATAATTAGTGTAGCTAGCATGAGTTTGCTTAGGCCAATAGCTAACTAAAAGATTTATATAAATTAACAAAATAGTTTACAGATGTTTGTATAAAGCTATAATTGTTAGAATGTAGTAGGAATTTCATATAGCTAACTGAAGATTATACCTTATCTTGAACGATCATAATAATTAACACAAAATAAACATCTTTTATTAGCTCTCTAGCTTTAATTCATAGTAATAAGATATTCTTGGTATATATACACTGTTTATCAAAAACTGTTGGAGACAGCAAATAACACGCTTTTATGGAGTGTACATCACGTCTTTAACAGACCTTAGTGATTTACCTAAACACTGTCGGAGATTTGATGTATTTTCAACTATTCTTAACCACTATTGGAATTTTGAGCATAGCTAAAAAAAGCGGGGCTGGTATAACGTCATCTCCTAACTCTTCCTTACTTATATATATAAATTTCTTAACCTTTCCTAAAACCTTCCTTCTTTCCCTTACCCTTCCATATTTTATTTCAACTCCCCAATATTCCCCGTTAACCTTTACAATTACATCTACTTCTTCATTACTTTTAACGTAATTTATATCATAAAACCTCGATAGATGAGATACTATTACAGCCTCAATTAACTTTGACTCGTCGGGCGGTTTAGTCATCGTCCAGTTCGAGAAGGCATGGTAAATGAACGGATCAATAAAGTAGAACTTTTTCTGCTTCCTAGGTATAGGCAATCCTGTATTTGCATCCATTGTTTCAATCACTTTCATAAAGTATAACTTTTCCATTAAGTTGACATAGCTTATTGCGGTCTTCACAGTTCCCACTCCATAATCTTTTGAAATGGTATGGAAACTGTATTCAGATGACGTCCTCTCGATAATTGCTCTGGCAGTAAGTTTGAAAAATCTCTCGCTTCTCCTTAACTTGTTAATATCGCTTATAATACCCGAAATAAAATCGTATTCTGTAGATTGGCTTACTTTTCCTTTAATTAAGAAATCCTTTACCGCATTAGGGAAACCTCCAGTAACTAAGTAGTATTCTAAAATCTCCTTCAATTTAGGAAGATAGCCAATGTATTTTGTATAGTTCTCAAGGATGAATTTTAAGTCCCCAGTAGGTAAATTAATCCCGAAGAGTTTAACGTATTCTGAGAACGGTAAAGGAAACATAACTAAAACTTCTCCTTTTCCCCTTCTCCCTGGGAATGTCTCTATTTCACCTTTCGCTTTCATCGAAAGAGAACCAGATAAAATTAAAACGTCATTACTGAATTTACCCACATCAATCCTATACTTTATGGACCTGAACCACTCCTTAGGAAATGTTATCTCATCAAGTATAATTACGGAACTTTTTATTCCCTCTTTTTTCCTAATCTTATCGTA